>WGCU01000056.1 GCA_015493635.1 Spirochaetaceae bacterium
ATTGAGTAGTATTATTTTGGGTAAGCCGGGAATAAGCAGAGCTCTAACTCGTACCTTTTTCCCGGTTTATCCTCCCTTTTCAAATTCTTCTACAAGAATTCTTTTCGGGAAATTATCTCTCTTTATTTAATTTGGGCGCGGGAATCAACAGATCATGGGGGTTCGTTAAGATTCTCAGAGGCTCTTCCCTACACAGACAAAATGCTGGCAACAATTACAAACACAGATATCGATATTGTTTCCGGTGCCTTAGAGATTTTAAAAGAGTTCTCAATGGTTGAAATGGCTGAAGACGGGACAATTATCATGAGCCAGGCAGGCAAAATGTTAGGTTCGGAAACAGAGTGGAGCAGAAAAAAAAGGGAATATAGAGAAAACAAAGGACAGTCTCAGGTCAACACAGAGACAAATAAAGGACAAAACGAGGACAAAACGAGGACAGCAGAAGGACAAAGCGAGGACAAAAAAGGACAATGTCCGATAAGAGATAGAGATAGAGATAGAGATAGAGATATTAATAATAGCGCACAAGAATCGGAAATCAACCAGGAAATAATAACGGAACCTGTAGAAACGCCTACGGCGGAGGCAAAGCCTCAAAAGCAAGAAGCAGCAATTATTGAGTTTAAACCAAAACCCCCTGCAAGAAAGAAAAGGCAAAAGCAACCGGTCCACCCGCTTTACCAGCCAATACAGGAATCATTCCTGTCGAAGAACGGCGGAGTGTTTACGGACTACGGCAAGGAGGGTAAAGCTATCAATGGGCTCATCCAGAAGGCTGAAAAGAGATTCAGAGAGGATCCGGGAGGATTCATTCAGCGGGTAATTGAGGGCTTTTACGAGATGACTTGCAGTAATGAGAAGTTCTGGAAAGATCAACCCTTCCTGCCTTCTGCTCTCAATGCTTCCGGTATTTTTGACCGAGTGCTTAAACGGCTGCAGGATTCAGAGGTTCATGAAGATGAATTTCATATTATCGAGGGGATGATGTTTTGACAGCAAAAAAATTTATTATAGACATTCAAGAGTATTATGGGCTCAAATATCGAAAGGGAAGACAGGCAAACATGGTTTTTACTTACCTGTCAAAGAGATCAGATCGGTTTCTGGATTTCCTGTTCGAGACAACAGTGAGTGGGTTTTCTGGGCAGTACAAGACATTGCCGGATATAGCAATTTTTGAAGAGTTGAAGAATGATGCTTATGAAGACATGCAGGCCCATGAGCTTGAGGTACAGCAGGATTTAGAACGGAAGGCAATTGCCTCGGAGACGGAAGAGATTGCTCCTCCTGAAGAAGCGCAGAAATTCCTTAGAGATTTGTTCAAAAGGCTTAAATCAAGGCATAAGAAGGGCGTTATTGCGTGAAATATGTCAATTATCTCCAAAAAAGTAAAAGGTACTGTGACAGGGGGGCGCCGGTTAATGGGTATTTTCCGACACCTCGGAAGTCACCACCACACTGGATTTTTTTTAACGAGGTTGGTAAGTGATACTTGAATCAATGGCCGAATTAGCAAGACATATGAATCTATCTACATCGGCAATCTATAAGGCAAAGCGGGAGGGTAAAATCCGTTTAACCGATGGCGGGAAAATTGATACTACCGATCCGGTTAACTGGGAATATATTCAAGGGTCGAAACAAAGCCAGGTGCAAAGGGGTATCTACCATGACGAATATGATTACCTTGGTAAGAGCACAATTGAAAGCCTTGAAGCTGAAAAGCTAAAAGCGGATATAAAATATAAAAACAAACAGTCCAGAAAGCTTGATCTTCAATTTGAGATTGATAAGAAACATTTGATTCCTTCAGACGTTGTCGGTATATGGGTTGGCGCTTTCTCTAACGGGATAAGAAATAATTTTTTACAGATTGGAAACCGGGTTGCAAGGGGCGATATCAAGTTAAGAAACCGGATTGAAAAAGAAATTTCAAAAGCGATTAAGAAAACGCTGGATACTGCAGCAGCACAACTACGACAGGAGACTGAAAAAATAATAGAGATGATGCAAGTTGATGGTGAAGAAAAGCCGGTCCCTGAAAAGCAGCAAACCAAGAAAACCGGTAAGAAGAAAACAAAGGGTAAGGGGAATGTAAAGTGACAACTGATCTTTTAACGCCGTCTGACTATTTAACCGCGACCGAAGAGCTTGTAGAAAAATCTTATGAAATTATTCCGATTGAGATAAACAGGATTCTTGTTTCTCAGTGGGCGGAAAGCAACAGAGTTATTCCAGAGGGTTTATCTCCTTATCCGGGTTCGTATTCTTTTGATGTAAACCCGTATATGCGTGAAATTGTAGATTGTCTCTCAGAGAGTTCTCCTGTCCATGAGGTCGCCGTCATGAAAGGTACACAGGTCATGGCTACAGTAGGGCTTGGTGAAAACTGGATCGGGTATGTCATTGATTCAGCTCCGGCTCCAATGCTCTATGTTTCCGGCGATGCGACCATGGCAGAAACTCAAATGGAACTCCGCATTGATGCGATGATAAATTCTGCCGGGATTGCTCACAAAATTGCGAGTCAGCATAAAAGAAAAACTCAAAGGAAATCAGGGGATATTAAAACCCGGAAAGAATTTCCCGGTGGGTTTCTTGTCGCAGCCGGTCCTAATTCTGGAGCAAAACTCAGGAGTATGAGTTTTCAGGATATCTATGTAGATGAAATAGATTCATTCCCCGACTCGACTGGTAAAGAAGGTGATCCGATATATTTAATACGGCGTCGCGTTGACGCGTTCTCAGAAACTTATAAAATACTCTGGACAAGTACTCCGCTCTTTGAACACAATTCAAAGATTCTTGCACTTTTTCGAGAAGGTGATCAGAGAAAATATTTTGTTCCCTGTAAGCATTGCGGACATATGCAGTATTTAAAATGGTCCCAGCTGAAATTCAAGTATTTAGAAGATGGAAGGCTTGATTGTAAAATAGGGAAAGATGGAAAGATAAAATCTTCAACAGTTCATTATGAGTGCGAGGTGTGCGGTGGCGAGTGGAAGAATTCTGACAAGGACTGGTTCCTTCCCCGTGGAGAATGGAGACCGACTGCAGAACCCAGACGCCCAGGAATGCGTAGTTATCATGTTCCCGGACTATTATCTCCGGTAGGTTTTCGTTCATGGGACGATGCTGTTATTGATTTTTTGCAGATAAAACACGAGGGGTTTCCTAGACTGAAATATCAGAACTTTATAAATACTTTCCTCGGTGAAACTTTTGAGGATAGAGGAGAAAGTCCAAAGATAGAAACATTATTAACACGCGAAAGGACATATCATACAAATAGCCTGCCGGAAGATGCAAGCCCGCTATTTGTCACTATTGGAGCAGATATTCAAAAGGATCGTATTGAATGTGAAGTTGTTGCCTGGGGTAAAAATGCTGAAAGTTGGTCGATAAATTATTATGTTTTCCATGGTAATACTTCGGTACTTGAATCAGAAGCATGGGAGGCAATGAAAACAATTATTCAGCGTGAACATGCAGGGATGAAAGCCATTCTTACAGGAATTGATTCCGGATATCAAACAGATGTTGTTTATTCTTTCTGTGATCAATTTGACGGAGGGGTACATCCTGTTATGGGTGTTGAGAAGTTGAAAAATGCCTACATAAAATTGTTTAATGTTCCAGGACACTTCCATGCCCGGATCGATATAAACACAGATTTATTAAAACAGGAAATCTATCGTTACCTATCCAAAGGACGTTATGAGTCGGGAGAATATCCACGCGGATATTGTCACTTTCCTATTGAATATTCAAGAGAACACTTTAACAGACTTACTGCAGAGAGAAGAATTGTTGAGGTTAATCATAGTGGTAAGGAAGTTTATAAGTGGGACGCTGGCAAGAGAAGAAATGAACAGTTAGACTGTCGCGTGTATGCTTTGGCGATGGTTTATGGATATAGATTATCTATTGAAACCGAACTCAAAAATGATCAGCAAATCGATGAAGATTATAATCTCACTTGGGAAGATTTCTGGAATTATTTGTCTTGATGAAAAAAAATTATTTTTTTTCTCAAAACGAGTAGCTTTTTTTTAAAAAGTATGATTTAAATTTATGTGGGATACTTTACTGAAGAACAGATAAAACAAAAAATAGAAACTATTTCATCCGCCATCGACGTTGTCTTGTCTGGCGGTAAATCATATCGATTAAACGATACACAGGGTGATGTTCAGGTTACCCGGGAATCTTTGCCGAATTTACAAAATGCTCTTAATTATTGGGTCTCAAAATATAACGAAATATCGGATAGCAATTCTGGAATCATTTCTCTGGGGAGTAGCCGCTGATGGGTTTATTGAACTATTTCCGGAGAAAAGAAACGGTAATAATAAGAGAGCGTGTTCATGATTCAGATAATAAATCAGGGTCAAGAAAACTTTCTTTCCGTGGTAAAACGAAATACGGCAATATAAAATATCACGATTCCGGATATACCGATTATGCTCAACAGAGAGAAAATGCAAGGGGAATATATTATGATTCCCTTATAGCCAGAGGGATTGTAAACCGGCTTATTGATAATGTTATAAATACCGGTTTAACGTGGGAATCCTCTCCGCTTTGGTCCATGATACCTGAATGGAAGAAGAAGTCCGAGGAAGAGAAATATATATGGACTGAACAGGTTGAGAATTATTTTACTCTGTATGCGGAGAGCAAAGAAGCAGATATCAAGGGAAGATTAACGTTCAAGCAAATACAGCGGCTTCTTTATCTTTTGCGTGTTAAAGAGGGCGAATACTTTTGTGTATTAAGATATTTGAACAGCACAAAAAGAACCTCCCCTGTTGCAATTCAGATTTTGAATAATGATCAGATACAACAGCCAACTGACGCAAAAACTTTACAGGATATTAAAGCCAGAGGCGCAACTGTCAATGAAGGTGTTGAATATGATTCTACCGGAAAGATGATTGCCATTCATGTTGTAGAGGATCTTGAAAGCTTCAGGGGGAAAAACAAACGTATTCCTGTTTTTGGTCCAAGATCCGGGCGTCGGTTTATTATCCATGATGCAAATTTTGAGACTGCTGAGCAATATAGGGGATTTCCCGAACTTGCAGCGTTTATTTATGAACTCGACAGGCTTACAGAATACGATATCAATGAACTTGAAGCTACTGTAACAGGTGCAATGTTCTTCGCTGCAATTGAAACAGAAAGAGGAGCCCAGTCAAAAGGGCCAATAATTAAAGTAGCTGACAGCTCTTCTCAGCAGGCGAATACTGATGCAAATTCCGGAGTCAAGGAAGTAAATATAAAAAATAAAGCATTGCTTATCCAGAATCTTGCGCCCGGACAAAAGTTAAAAGGATTTCAACCAAACAGGCCCAATTCTAATTTTGCCGCTTTTGAAGAAGTTTTTGAGAACCGGATTGCCGGTTCACTTGGTATGCCATTATCTGTCTTCAGGCAGAAGTTTCAAACTTCATATTCTGCTGCACGGGCGGAAATACTCTTCTTCTGGAATAGCATCTTTCGACGGAGGGATGATTTTATTTCAGGGTTTCTGAATCCCTTCTATGAAGCATGGTTCACAGAGCATGTTAATGCCGGAAATATTGAGGCCCCGGGATTCAAACAATTACCCGTTGTCCAGCGTGCATGGTTATATGGCACTTGGAATGGAATTTCTAGACCTGTTGTTGACCCTGTTAAAGAGGTAAATGCTGTTGAAAAAAGGCAGCGCCTCGGTCATACAACAGGAGAGCGGGAAGCAAAAGCGTATAACGGATCTGATTTCAGGGAGAATATAAAGCGATTAAAGACAGAAAACGAATTATTGGCAGAAACAAATAAAGTACTTGATCCCGCTCAATATATTGATCCAGGGAGAAAAGAAGATGATTGATCTAAGGACGGTAATAGCTTTAACCGTTGGAGTCATGACAGTAGGGGGCGCAATTATTGCTTTCTTTCAGATGCAGACGAGGCAAAATATGAAAATTGAGATACTGCAGGCAGCTATAAAGAAACTGGAGCAACAGCATGATGAGCAGACTCATTCACAGATAGAAACGGAAAAGGCAATTACAGAGATCAATACAAAGCTGGATCATATTGTCAAGACTCTTGATGAAATCAGGTTGCCACGGAGTTCAAGATGATAAAAGGGGTAAAGCACTGGAATAGTAGATCCAAATATTATTCGCAGGTGAATAACTCAACAGAAGCCATACTCAGGAAAGTCGGCGTCAAAAAATGGCTGGAGACGTGCGGATCCACCGCAGCAGTTAACTGTCTTGCTGCAATGGGTCATGATGTTGCCGTTTTTTGCCCAGGGCAATACCGGCCTCAACCGGAAGATGTGCTTACAAATTATTTCAACGATCCCAGGAACTACAGGAAGCTGAAGGATATCCGCAGAAATCTGGATCCGGATAAATATCCCGGGAACAGAGTTCCGCAGTATTACCCGCTTGCCGTCCATGAGGTTTTTAATGTTGAGGCTGAATTCAAATTTCTAAAAGATTTTGAAAGCGTTGCAGAGCTTATCTGTGAAGGATTTGCTGTGCAGCTTTGTCTTGTGTCTCCCGGTCATTATATAGCAGCGGTGGCATACGATGAAGATACAGAAGAGATAATCTTTAACGATCCATGGCCGGAAAGATTTTCAGATAACAACGGATTTAACCGTCGTATGACGAGGGCTGAATATGAAGAAAATACAAAACCATTTGTAATCATTTACAGGGGGGAATCATGAGTGATGAGATTAAAGGTGAGGTTTTGACTGCTCCTAATGGATATCTACAGGATTCTCAGGGGAATAAGTCCAGCAAGAGGCTCTTGGGAGTTATCTTTATGGCTGTCGGAGGTTTGTTCCTGCTGATTACCGGAATATTTGCACTATACAAAACAGTATCGGACCCTACAACAGCAATTTCGGTGGGGAAAACCATGCTCTACGCCGGAGCAGGGTTGCTTGGTATTGGTGTAGTTGAAAAATTCGGAGGCAGTAAATGAAGACTATCGCAATCTCTGGTGTTATTGGATGGGATGTTATCCCTGATGATATTAGAGCCAAGCTGGAAGAGGCGGGAGGTGAAGATATAACCGTTGAGGTTTCATCCCCTGGTGGATTCGTAACCGACGGTTTAGAAATATTTAACCTGATAAAAAATTATAAAGGTAATAAAACAACTCTCCTGATGGGGATGGCTGCATCAATGGCGTCTTACATTGTGCTTGCTGGAGACAAGGTTGTTGCAGAGGATAATGCCATTTTTATGGTCCATAATGTGTGGGGGTTTGCTGTTGGAGATCATCGGGAATTAAGAAAGTCCGCAGATGTTCAAGAGGGAATGACACGGCTTTTATCAAAAGCTTATATCAGAAAAACCGGGAAAACCGAAGAAGAGATTCGGAACATGATGGATGAAGAAACATATCTTTTTGGAGACGAGATTCTCGATGCCGGATTCGTTGACGAGGTTGTTCCTGCAGGAGACGGAGCAGAGGATAAAGATTCTGCTATAACCATGGCACAGATTGCAATGAATAAATGCAAGAAAACCATGGAAGAAAAACAGGAAAAGAATCAGCTTGAGAAAGCCGCAGCGATGCTCGGCGAAATAATGAAAAAGAACTCTATCGTTGATAGAGGGAAGTCCGGCGTTGCCGGGGATAATACCGCCGCTATGGCGGAACCAAAAAAAGAGGAGGTCAAGACAATGACTCTTGATGAACTCAAACAGGAATTCTCCGGTGTATATGCCGAGGCGGTAAACATCGGAGTAGAGCAGGAACGCAAAAGAGTAATGGCATTGCGTTCATATATCGAGGCCGATCCCGACAACATGAAACTTGCCGAGGTCGTTAATACTGCAATTGCAGGAGGACAGACCGTAGAGGAGGTAAATGCAAAACTGCAGGTAGCCATACGGGATGGAGGGAAGACGTCGGGTGAGAATCCCCCGGATGTTCAGACTGCGGCAGCCGTTGAAGATCTTTCACAGGAAGATATAGAGGCAGCAAAACTGGCAGGAATGACTCTTGAGGAATATCGCAAAGCGATGAAGGAGAGTGAATAATGGCAGCACTAACAGACGCAAGGTATCTGGAGTTTGTCGGACATCAGGAAGAGCTATCTCCCAGGGTAGCAAGTGGGGCAAGTTATTTCAAAGGAGCTTTGCTTGTTTATGATGCAAATGGACTTGCAGCTCAGCCTACAGATGCACCTGATTTATATCCTGCTGGAATAATAACCGGTCAGTATGAAGACGGTGACAGGGTTGATGAAAAAGCTGCAACAACAACCGTAAGGGCAAGGATTTTCCGGGGTAAAGTATGGCTTCCTTTTGCAGGGGCGGCACAGACGGATGTCGGTAAAAAGTTTTATATCGCAGATGATCAGACATTAACGAAGACTGCTGGTACAAAAACAGTTGCCATTGTGGCACTCGATTTCAAGCCGGGGTATTTGCTGTTTGATCTTAGAGTAACAGCATAAGGAGGAGGAAACATGTTTAATCCTGTTGTAATAGAAAAAGGCCTGCAGGCAAGGTTTGCGCAGGCTATGCAGCAGTTCTATGCTGCAAGGGAGATAGCGCCCGGATTGATGCAGACTGCATTAGAGGTCCCGTCAACCGGAGCTTATGAGAAGCTCGGATGGTTGGGGTCTCTACCCGGGGTTCAGCAGTGGCTTGGTGAAAGAAACGCCAAAGAGTTAAAGGATTATGATTACACGATAAAGAACAAGGACTGGGAGGCGTCTGTAATCATAAATGAAAACGATTGGGACGATGATCAGACTGGTTCTTTCAGTGTGGTTCCGGCGATGCTGGCAAAGAGAATAATGTCGCACCCTGAAAAGCTTGTTTCAGAACTCGTGATCAATGGCGATTCTGAACTTGCTTATGATGGCGTACCGTTTTTTTCCGCGGCAACCGGGGTAAGAACAATTACAAACCTTCTTACCGGTACCGGAACTGCTCTTGCCAATCTAAAAGCTGATCTTATTTCGGCACTCGGGGCAATGGCAAAGTTCACTGACGACAATGGCGAGATAATGAATATACAGGGTAATGTTATTTATTGCCCGATCAACCTTAAGCCTGACTTTGAGAGTCTTGTTTTCAGTACTGCAGATCCAACAGCTTCCGGAGGGGTTAATACCTACAATCCGTTTAACGGAAAGTTTGTAGTAATTGGCGATGCTCGTCTTGATGCTGATGACATAAACGATTGGTATCTGTTTGCAACAAACGAAATAGTAAAACCTTTTGTTTATCAGCTCAGACAGAAAGCACGTCCAAGTATGGAAAAAGCCAATCTTACAAAACAGTGGGTGTTCGGCGCGGACTATCGCGGTAATGGTGGTTACGGGATTCCACATCTTGGAATCAAGGTAACCAATACATAGAGCTTTTAACCCGGGGAATCTTTCCCCGGGAATTGTAAGGAGTTGAAGAATATGAAAAGAGTAAAGTTCTTGAGAAACGGATGTGAAACCGTAATGGACGACAAGGTCGCCGTAATCTACGAGAAGAAAAAAAAGGTCAAGATCCTCGGGGATGGTAAGGAAAGCGAGAAAAAGAAAAGTTCCGGGGGTAAATAATGAAACTCGCAAAAGGGGTAACCGTATACAGCGGTAGAAATAAATTTACCGAAGATATCCCGGATAAACTTGCCGAGAAGATTGGGCTGAAAACAAAATCAAAGTCTACTCCGGTAAATAAAAAGGCAGATAGCAATAAATGAGCTTAAGAGATCAGGCGGCGAAAGATATCCAGACAAATCTTAATAACGATTTTGAGGATATTGTTTTAACAGATAGTACCGGTACAGAACATTCAGTCAAAGGAAAGGTTGTTCGTACGGACATCACTGTTGATCCTGATACTGGAGTCCAGATTCAGGAACCAGAGACAATGATTACTGTCAGCTTGCTTGATCTATCAGAAGAAATATCTGAGGACTGGAGTGTTACTGTTACAGATGGAATGGGTAATGTTTTATCCGGGCAGGTAAGTATGCCATTGTTTGACAGGACCCTCAACTTTGTAACATTCAGGCTGGAGGCGGTAGAGTAATGGGTGTACGTGGCGGTTTTGATATTGCTTTTGATAATATCATTTCAATCCTGGAAACATACTCCGCTGCACAGCCGGAAGCTGAACGATTTACTGTCTATCCGGACTATTACCGGAATTTCCCGGCTAATAAAACAGGGGCATTCGTGTTTCTGTATATGGGGACTATTTCTCCCACATCGCAGGTGGGGCAAGCTTATTTTGCCTATGACGTGGATTTCAACCTTGATCTTGTTGCTCTGGGGAAAGGGACCCAAGGAGTCTCATATTCCAGGGCAGATAAAGCCGCAGGAATACGTCTCAGGTATCTAATACAGCAGGTTCTTGTTGCTCTCTTTCAAGCTGATAACAGGAACTTGAATCTGCCTGCAGGAACAGTGAGCAAAAAACCAATGCTGAGGATTGACCCCTTGCCTCCTGAGATGCAAATGGGTGAGCGTCCTATTGTCGGTGCACGGCTTACTCTTTCTCTCGGACTGGCATGGGAGCCTGATGCGCTTACCGGTGAAGATCTAACTGATATTTATGTAACGGCTGACAAATGGTCAGCTCTTATCAATCCATAAGGAGGATATGATATGTCAATAACTTTCAACCTTGTTCCGACAACTGCAGCAGCATCGCAGGTGTTCGTTGAACAGGAAGCGGTATCTCGAGGGAACAGCTCTCCGGTAATTCCGCATAAAATTTTAGTAATAGGACAGTATGACTCGGGGAAAAGCCCTGTTGTGGATACACCACAGCTTGTTCTTGACCTTGACGATGCTTGGACCCGATACGGGAGAGGCTCTCTTCTTTCAAGGCTTCTGGAGTCTGTCTTTAAAGGTCGTGGATCCGTTCCTGTATATGCGCTTCCAGTCGCTGACGATGCGGCAGGAGTACAGGCAGCCGGAACAATTACGGTAACCGGAACAGCTACGGCAGATGGGACATTGGCAATATATATCGGAGGGAAACGGGTAACTGTAGCAGTATCAAACGGCGATGTTCAAAATGATATTGCAACAGCAATAGCGGCAGCAATTACGGCCGATCTTGACGTACCTGTTACCGCAGTGGTCAACGGGGCTACCCTCAACGAGGTAGATGTCACTGTCAGATGGAAAGGGGAATCTGGAAATCAGATCAAGCTTGAAGTAAATATGCTTGAAACAGACGAGACCCCGGCAGGATTGACCATTGCCATTGTTGATCTGGCCGGTGGTGCAACTAACCCGGTACTCGACACTGCACTCGGTAATCTCGGCGACACATGGTATACAGAAATTGTTTGTCCGTATCTCGATGCAACTTCTCTGGCGGCAATCAAAACCGCAGGTGTAGCAAGAGTTGATCCGGGAGTAAAAAGACCGTTTGTTGGACTTGTCGGATACACCGATACAAAAGCAAATCTCATTTCCAAACTCGGAAGCCTTAACACCGAATGGATAACAATTGTTCCGGTACATGGAAGTTCTATCCCCGGATTCGAAATTGCGGCTGCAACAGCCGGTATATTTGCAAAAGTTCAGGAGGCAACTCCCGGAAGACCGGTCAAGAATCAGACCATACCCGGTGTGCTTGCAGGATCCGGTAATATTCTGACTTATACCGACCGAGACACTATTGTTAAAGCCGGTGGCTCCCATACATACAATCAGGAAGACGGGAGTGTTACTATCGGAGACCTGGTAACAACCAGGACTCAGACAGATGCCGGAGCAGATACAGATGATTGGCGGTTCACAATTATTATCCCGAACCTGCAGTTCAAAATCTATGCTCTGGAAAACACATTTCTTGCATCACCTTTTGACAAAGCAGTTGTTCTTGCAGATGGCGGAGGGGTGGGCCCCACATACGCAGTAAGACCATCAACCGTCAAAGCATATGCTATCAGTCTTGTAAACGACTGGGTAGAACGTGGGCTCTCAACAAGCAGAAAAACAATTGTTGATGGAATCGTTTCAGAAATCGACGCCAGTAATCCCGGCAGGATCAATTTATTGATTCCTGATGTTCCAAGCGCAGGATTAAGAATCCTTGCTGCAAAGCTCGAATGGGCTTTTCTGGTATAAGGAGGTAGAAAACTATGGCAACAGTTAGAGGCGGCGACATATTACAGGTGATGCTCTTTGGTCGGGAATTCGAACCGGTTACAGAGGCAAATGTTACATACCGTTTATCAGGACGGACAAACGAAAGTAAACCGACCGGTAACGGCGGGGTGCATACGATCCAGAAACTCAAACTTGGCGGGTTCGAATCTCTCCCAATCTCCGTCGACCCCTCCCGGGGTGATGTAGAATTTCTCCAGGAGAAAGCGGATGCAGGAGAACCCGGGCCGTGTTCAATGACATTGATTAGCGGGACAGCTTATGCGGGTAATCTGACAATCCAGAATGAGATCGACCCGAACACCGGAGACGGTCAGGTCGAGATAACAGCCTACGGCGCTAAGTTCGAAAAGATATAAGGAGTACCCTATGGATCATGTTGTTTCGGCGGAAGATGCAGAAATAAAACTCATGGAAATTGAGGAGTATTTTGAAACGAAACTCGATAAAGAAAACAGAAGCCGAATCTTAAAAGCTATTATTGCCGGACGATTAAGCTTTGATGAAGATACAGAGATTTTTTACATCATTTTGAAAAGCTCGATAAAGCTCGATAATGGCGATGAGATAAGCTCCCTCAAGCTCGAACAGGCCACTGTTGCGCAGATTGAAAGAGCATCCCGTAAAGGTGGTGAATTCGAACAGATGATCTCAATTGTTTCGAGTATCTCAGGGCAACCTATCAGTGTTATAGGCAGAATAAAGCAACGGGATATTTTGATAATTGCAGCGGTGCTTTCTTTTTTCGGATAATCGGGCGGGAGGATTTACAGCATATCCTCTGGTCTGTCGCCGCCCGGTTCCATTTTAGCCAGGAATCACTTTGGGGGATGTCAATAAAGGAGTTGATGTTTTGGTTTGATGGGCATAGCAAAATCCTTAAAGAAGAAAAAAAAGCGATAGAAGGAAAATAAATGGCAAAACCAGCAATTTATACATCATTTAATGTTGTTGACAAAATGACCGGTGTAATAAAAAGAATGAATAAAAGTGTTTCCGGGTTTTCTAGGAATACAAAGAAATCATTCAGGGGTGTTGGTGCTTCAATCGGTAATATGCGTGGATTATTAACGGGGGCGCTGACAATTTTTACTTCAGGTGCAATAGCAAAAGGTATAACCTCTTTTGCGAAATCTGGTGATGAGATTGCAAAAACAGCCAGGCAGATTGGTCTCTCCGCAGAAGCTTTACAGGAATTAAGATTTGCAGCAGATCGTTCTGGTGTATCATCGGAAAAATTCAGCGATGCAATGAAAAAGCTCAATAAAAATGTTGGTGATCTCAGGGCTGGAACAGGTATGCTAACAACATATCTTAACAAATCAAACCCTAAACTCAAAGAACAGCTTAAAAATGCAAAATCAAACGAGGAGGCTTTTAACCTTTTAACTGATGCGCTCTCAAAAATAAAGAATCCCATGGATAGGGCTGCACTTGCCCAGGCGGCGTTCGGACGATCAGGACAAGATCTTATTATTATGACCGAAAATGGAGTCGATGGGATCGAAGCCCTTAGAAAAGAAGCTCGGGCATATGGTGGTGTTATCTCTAACGATGCTGCTAAGAAGAGTGAAAAATTTGTTGATTCACTTACAAATATGAAAGCTAGTTTAAATGGGCTGAAAAATAATGCTCTCATCCCGTTGATGAATCAATTACAACCATTGATTGACAGAACAACAAAATGGATCAGTAAGAATAAAGAATTGATCGGGTTGAAAATAAATAATGTTTTTTCAGCCATAAATAAAACAATTGGAATAACTGTTTCTCTCTGGGAAAGCGGACTGCTTCCTGCAGTTCTGGGAGGACTTGCAGCATATAAAACGATTACATTGGCGATAATAACTTATAAAGGAATTCAAACTGCTTTGACTGCAGCTACGGAAGGAACAACAGTTGCAACATGGTCACTGAATGCGGCATTCAAAGCAAACCCTATCGGCCTAATCATTACCGGTGTAACACTCTTGATTGCGGGGATAGTTCTCCTTGTAAAGCATTGGGATACAGTCAAGCGTGTTGCGGTAGATACTTTCAAAACGGTTAGAGACTGGATATTCAAAGCATTTGATAATCCTATAGTTCAGGGTATAGGTATGCTCTTTGCTCCATTTATAACTATTCCGATTCTCATTGCTAAGAATTGGGGAAAAGTTAAAGATACGATCTTAAATGTTTGGGAAAAAATAAAGGCTCCTTTCAATGCAATTAAAGGCTTTTTCACGAAGGAAAACAAAGCTAATATAGATGTAAATTCAGGGCAGGTTCAAGCAAATGCAGCCCTCGGTATACCAATGTCTCCAAATGCTAATGTCATTCAATCCAACAGCACGGTTACTCATAACTGGCAAGGGAATTTAAATATCAAAGGAGTACCTGCAGGGAGTACATTTAAACAGAGCGGAACCGGGATTGTTGCCACTATGGAAACAGGCTATGCAGCGAGGGGATTTTAATGTACACCGAACGCCTCAGAGAACTTAAATATACTTCCCCCTCTGGAAAGAAGTTTACCTTACTGTTTGACGAACTCTCCCGAACCGGTGGGAAAAAAGCTCCGGTATCGGAATTCCCCGGCCAGAATCAGGGAGCAGTTCAAGACCTCGGCGAATTGACAGGAACCTTCCCGATCACATGTTATATTGCCGGGCTCGATTACGACACCGAAGCAGATCGTTTCTGGAATGCTCTTGCGGAATCAGGTGCAGGAAAACTTGATCATCCACGGTGGGGAACAATCAATGTTCTTCCCTCAACCCGGGAACAGTCAGAACAATTTGTTGATGGCGCAGGCCGGGCAGTATTTACAATTACCTTTATTAGGACAGATGACACAGTTTTCGACTATCCAAAATCCTCCATTGTTGCAGATGATCAGATTACAGCCGACGCAGATGCAGCAGCGGACGGAATAACCTCGGCTCTTGAGGGTGAAACAATTACAGATGTGCGAGAGAAAGCGGGTTTGAAAGAGAACGTACTTTCTACTCTCGCCACGGTTACAGGCATAATCGGAACAGTAACCGCTTTTTCGGATGACCTCAGAGAAACTGTTGATGGAACAGTTAATGAGATCACCAGAGAAATTGATACACTTATAGCATCCCCGGCATTACTCATGGAATCACTGTTGAAATTATATAGGATTCCTGCACGAATCGTTACCGATGTAACGGAAAAAGTTAAAGCCTACAAAACAATCTATACAGGGCTTGCAACCGGATTCGTGGAAACGACAAAAGAGTACGGAGAGATGTTCGGTATTATAGCCTCGGCGCAATTACAGGGGATTGCAATAGCATCAGCGGAAAGCACCTTAACTGGTCGTATCCCGACTCGGACACAGGCAGGGGAGGTTGTTGACGGCCTGACTGGTCTATATTCGGATGTTGTAGCAACGATTGAAGAGATTGAAACAGCAGGGGATTTCACAGTCGATTATGAAACAACAAGGCTTACATTGCAGACAGTTTTCCGATCAGTTGGGAACCTGATAGACAGAGCATTATCACTCCCGACAGAGAGGATTTTAACCCTTGATCGGAACATAACCCCGATACAGCTCGCATGGGAGCTCTATGGGGACCTTGAACGACTTGATGAGTTGATTGAATACAATAATTTACAGGGAGAAAACATCCTGCTAATTCCACGGGAGACGGAGGTGCGCTGGTATGCCTGATGCTCCGGTCTCGATAAACAAAGCTCCTGAAATTACGATTCATATTAACAATACAAATGAGAAGTTGACCGGATGGACAGGTTTCCAGGTAGTCAGGGCAATAGATGCTTGCGCGGATGCGTTCGCCTTTTCTTTGCCCTGGGACCCGACCCCCGAAAATAGAAAACGCTTTTTACCCTATAGCCCCGGGGTGATAAAAATATTCGGGGGCTCAGAACAGTTTTTACTCGGATATATTGAGGTTGTATCTGTCTCATCCGCATCCGGACAGCGAGTTATCAATCTGCAAGGACGCTCTGCATCCGGAGGACTACTCGACTGGTCAGCCGGTAGTATTTGGGATAGAAGCGCACAGGCTTTTTCCTCAGAAACAGTTTTTGAATTACAGGGACTTACTTTCAATAAGATAGCACGAAAGTTGGCAGCTGCCCACGTTGTTAAAGCAGTTCCTGATACGGCGCCTATCAACGAGGTTTCAATCGAACCTGGGCAAACGCTTTTTGATTTCCTCTCGAAACTTGCTGCAGCAAACGGCTATTTCGGACGGGCATTGACAACAGGTGGTCTTGAATATCGTAACGATTTAGGCAAGACACCGCCGGTATGTGATCTTGTTGAAGGGGAATCACCGGTACTATCAATCAACACAAATCACGATGTTACAAAGCGATTCTGGAAATACAAGATTGTTGCAAGTTCAACTGGTCAGCCGAATGTTGAAGCGGAGGCGAAGGACACAAAACTTTCTCCTGCAATCCGGGGGATAAAGATTATTCAGCCGTCTCAGCAGTCAGTAGATTATCAGAAAGCTGCGAACCTTGCACGGTCCAGAGCGTTGATTGATTCTTACAGCGCAACGGTTACTGTTTCGGGATTCACATACAAGACACACGGCAGTACTGGTAAATTCTGGCAGGCCGGCGATGTTGTCAGAATATATGCTCCTGGAGCGTTCATCCTTAAATTTACAAAGCTGATAATCAAACGAGTAACATTCTCGCTAGATGAAAACGGCGGGCAGATATCAACTCTTGAATTGGGATTACCAGAAGCATACTCAGGCGGATATCCGGAGGAGTTTCCATGGGAAGATTAGTTGAAGCTGTAAAATCATTATTTGATAAACGAACGACCGCGCCCGGTAAATGTGTAATTATCCAGACGAAGGCAGGGGATATTGACCGAACAACAGAGTTGTATCATCCCCCGGGAATATCATCCGCCCCGACCAAGGGCGACAGGGTAATTGAAATACCACTCGGTGCCGGTGTGCGGGTCGCTGTTGCAACACATAATTATAAAATCGAAGTTGAACCGCTCTCCGGAGAGACAATTATCTACTCGACCGACTCAGACGGGAATACCGTCAAAGCTCAGATCAAACTTGACGGATCCGGGAATATCGATCTGAATGGCAACAATAAAAAACTTGTTACCCATGCAGAGTTGAACACGGCTCTACAATCTCTTGTTGCAGCAATCAATGCAAATTTTGCTACAAAACAAGATGCTGCTGGGGCTCCCGGAACATTGAGTATTGATATCTCAGCAGCAGAAACACAGACAGTAAGGACGGGCGGATGAGTGATTTATATCTTAACCCCACAAAGGATGGAGGGAACCTGATAATTGAGAACGGAAAACCTCAGATGATATCGGGACTGGAAAACGCCGTATATCTATCACTTTTTACGGCTCCATGGTGGGGGAATGCAGTATCAGAACAGAGCGAAAAATACATCTCGTCAATACCCGAAATTATGAACGCGGGAATACTCACGTTACAGGTAAAACTCGATGTTATTGAAGCTGTAAAAAACGCCCTTGCATGGATGATAGACGACGGTATAGCCGACCGGATAGAAGTAAGAGCAGAGATCCCCCAGGCAGGAACACTGTATCTTGCCGTTACGATCTATGAACCGGAATCGGCGGATGGAGTTGATTATAGATATGCTCTCAATTGGGCAGCTCAGGAGGTATCATTGAGATGATAACAATACCAACATTAACAGAGATTAGAGATCAGATTCTTTCTGACATAGAATCAGCTACCGGACAGACAGCGCCACTTTTACCTAAAGCAGTTTGGCGTGTACTCGCAACAGCTCTTGCAGGAGCACTGGTTCTACTCTATCGTTTCGGCGCATGGGCGTATCGGCAGATATTCACGCTCACAGCAGATGACGAGGGGCTATACAACAAAGCCGTTGAATACGGAATGACACGGACTCCAGCAGTACAGTGGATTGGAACTGCAACAGCAACCGGTGACGACGATACAGTTATCACGGCAGGCACACTCTGGTCGTATAATAATTATGTTTATGAAGTGCAGACAGCTGTCACTGTCTCCGGCGGCCAGGCAGCAATGACGCTGAAATCCCTTGAATCCGGGGACGCTCTCAATCTCGACAATGCTACAATAATAAATCTCGTATCTCCACAGGCGGGTCTCGACAGTACAGCGACCGTTACAAGTACAACTCAGGCAGGAGAAGATCAGGAATCTATTGCTGATTTCCGAACCCGGATTTTAGCCCGGCAGCAGAATAAACCCCAGGGCGGCGCAGCTCCTGATTATGTAAGCTGGTCCCTCGAGATTGCAGGGATTAAAGAGGCGTTCGCTTTCCGTCCCATCCCCGGATTTGTAAACGTGTATCCTCTGACAGACGATCCCGATCCGGTAAACAGGATACCTGATGCAGCGAAACTGACAGAAGTACAGGACTATCTACAGGATACGAAACGCCGACCGTTGAATGCAACAGTATCCGCACTCGCATTCAAGGAGCTTGATTTCGATATTGATATTGCAAACCTCTCACCGAATGATGCGACAACGAAATCCAATATTGAGACGGCAATAAAAGACTATCTATATGAGAGACGACCGCAGCAGTATGACGATGAGGCGAATCCGAAAAATATTATATCAGCCGGAGAAATTACAGCCCGTGCAATTACGGCCGGAGCTGATATATGTACAGTCACGCTGAAAAACGCAGGGGGAACAGCGATAACATTCTATACGCTCCAAGATAGCGAACTCTCAGTATTAAGGACGTTGACATGGGTATAATGAAATCGGTCTTGCTTGGATTATTCCCGAAGGGACACCCGTGGCAATTCCCGGAAAAATTCAAGTCTGTAATTGAAGCGCTCTCTTTATCTCTCGACAGAGTAAAAATATTCTTGCGAGGTATTCTGCTCGAAGCAAACCCGGGGACAGCAACGGACTTACTCCCAGAATGGTATGCTGAACTCGGCTTGAGTTACGACGAAACAAAAACACTTACAACCCGGCAGAGCAGAGCAAAACAGGTATATAGTTCCACCGGCGGACAGAATAAAAATTATATACAGGATCAGATACAAATATCATATCCAGATGTTGTCATTGAAGAATATTTTACGAATCCTGAAAACATGGTCGGTCTCGCAATGGTCGGAGATATGCAGGTACAGGGTTATCCGTCATGGCTACCGGTAACACCAACGGATGGGAGTTTTCCTGTCCATTATTACCGAGTAATCGGAGAGGTGGATGACATAAGCGATTTGTACGGATTGAAAAACCTACTCAATAGAATCGCTCCATTAACGCACGAACCAGTCTATGAAATCACAATTAGAAATCAAACAGCTACTAGTGAAGTCGGTCTCGCAATGGTCGGACTTGCACAAGTAGGAAGGGGTAGAACATGAGAAAAATAGCAGGACCCGGAAGTGTCTCGGGGGAATTCAAGGATTATGATCCCGTTACTAATCCAACGGGAACATATATCATGGCTGACTGGGCGAATGATGTCCAGAGAGAATTAATCGGAATTCAGGATGAACTCTCAATAGCAGAAGCTGACGGATCGAACAAATATATTCTCTCGGCGATCAAAGGAGTTGCAATCCAGCACTCAAAACAGATCGGAGAATTGTTTTTCTTGCATAAACACAAAGCTCCAGCAGCGTTTGACAAGGATAATCCAGATGATTTTTTTCCGGCAGTTTGTCTCGATATCGGAGACCAAGATTTAGATGTTGCAAACTGGCCTGATCTTGTACCGGAACTCAGGGCTATCAGAGCAGAATACAACGAGGGGAAAACGGGAGCGAAAAATGAGTTCGATGTAACAGATTGGGCGATTGCTTCCAATGTTGCTACGTTAACTTTTGCTAATACGACAGCGGAACTTGCAATCCTTGCGGCATTGGCAGAGGATAATCTTGTACATGGCTCATATACCGGATGGAGAACAATTACCCTACCAACAGCCATCGGTGACATTGCTGCTGGTGATTATGCAATTACAGCAATTGATTCTCTTGCCAGGACTGTCAGCTTTGCATTTACCGCAGCTGATAACTCGGGTGCGGTCAACTCGGTTGCCAGTTTTTACACTCACAGAATTGAAGGATCAACAACAACGGCCCGTATTTTCGAAGCATCCGCAAGAACGCTTGTCTCTGCCAATGATGCAGATGGAGCACATATTGCAGGTTTAAGGATGAGAGATACATTTCAGGGACACAGATTCAAAATACAGGCAACCACTAATAATACTGTAGGACCTAATGCTACAGATTATACTAATAGAGTTAATGTTTCTGGAAATACTGTAAATATAGGTGCTCCAGGTCTGTCGATAGGTTCAGATGGTGTAAATGGTACACCTCGAACATCCAACGAAACGCGTCCAAAATCTCTTGGTGGACACATGTACATGTGGGGAAGAAATTACGTAGCATAAAGGAGGCTATATGAAAACGTTAAAAATCGTACATCCAACGGGTGAATTTGTAGACGAGGTTGGAGTTCTTGACGATGTGAAAGTCGTCGAGTGTGAAGATGCGGAATATGCCGACACAATGAAACGTGCAAGGCTGACAGTTGAATTGCATAATAGAGATTTTCCAGATGACGAATGGCAGATACAGGACGTTTCCAAGGTAGATGAGACATGACAATGTTGTTAATTCTCATCATTCTGGTTTTTCTTGCAGGCGGACTCGGTTATCTATATAAACAAGCCCGGAAGGCCCCCAAGAAAGAAAAAGATCTTGTTAGCGAATATAAACAGTCTATTAAGGAGCGAGACCGTGCGATAAAAGCACTGGAGGAGGTATATCGTGAGGAAGGAGAAAAGAAAAAAAAGATTCACACTGGCAGTGATTCTGATAAGTTTAGCGCTTCTCTTGATATCATGTCAGACCTATCAAAAACCGGAGCCAAAGCCAGAGCCGATAAAGATAAACCTTGAATTTCCGGTATTCCCGGACCCGAAAGGGCAGGTCTCAATGACCAATGGTATTGTCTCCATGCCTTTGGATTACTGGCTCCTGATTACAGATTATGCGATTGAAGTTGATGCGGTCCGGCAGAAGTATGAGGCATTAAATGAGTAAGAGCTGGTCGGCAAACGTTGATACAAGATCATATATGACAGCCATGCGGATACTTGGTAAACGAGTCCTGCCGTCTGTCATGGCTGATACACTCAACGGAGTCGCTGCGGCAAATGCAAAGCAGATGAAAAAGAACGTTGAAAAACGTATGATTGTCCGGACAAAATTTACAACAAACAGTATCCGGCAAGACCGCCATGCACGGGGTACAGATATTTCCCGGATGTTCTCCCGTGTGGGTTCTGCCTCACCATATCTCGCTATTCATGACGAGGGTGGAACAATCAAAGCGAAAAGTAAGAAAATCCCGATCCCAACTTTACAAGCAAGGACATCACGAAGTAAACAGCGGAGGATCGCTCGCAGGTATGCAATGAATCGAATAGACATAGGGGAGAGTCAATCATATGGAAAGTTTTTCATGGGGAAACCGCGTGGTGGAAATCGTAGAGCAGGAATCTATGAGAGACACCATAATAATAAAAGATTGACCATGATCAGGAATATTGAATCAGGAAAAGTCAAAATAAAACCAAATCACTGGTTTTCAGATTCACTCAAGAAATATGGGACATCTCAGTTCCTCCAGGTGCAGTTTAAGAAACATGCAAAGAAACGGCTCAAGCAGTTTCAGTAACATTATACAACCTTATACATTTCTCAAATTACTCTAAAACAATTCCTCTGCCAACTTGCCGACATCTTTAATTTGGTCGTCGGTTATCTCGGTATATCTATCAGACATTTTTTCTGATTTATGCCCCGTTAATTTCCGGAGTGCGTGATCCGGTATTCTCCCTCGGAGCATAGTATTGTAAAAGTGTCGCCATGCATGGAAACTTAAATTCCTTTCTTTCCGGGTATTGTTATCTATTCCGATTATTTCAAGAGTTCTTCTGAAGTGGTTCTCAATGGAACGTTTTCCTATTGGTCGGCTTCTATCATGACCGTAGAATACAAAATTGTTCCCCCACGGGTTTATGTTGATCACCTCTTGCAGCACTTCCGCTGTTCTCGATGGTACTGGAACCGCTCTGGCAGATCCCCACTTTGGAGACTTTAACCCTTCTTCATCCTGCCAGTTCCATTTTATATCAATCCAGTCATTATGGAAGTCTTTAGTCTGCAGCCCTCTGCATTCTCCGAGTCTCATACCGGTAGTAGCGGCAAGAAGGTTAATTCCATATAGCCGGAGATCATCCGGGGGAACAGAGAAGAATTTCCGCACTTCATCGGGTGTGAGAATCTTTCTTTCTGGTTTCTTCTCGGCAAGTTTACGGACGCTATTTGCGGGGTTAATTGCTATTTTACCGAGACGCTTTGCTTCTGATAGCGGGACAGTGACAGCCTGGTATATTGAATTAATCCGACGATTTGATAAAGATGTATTATCACTCAGGTACATAAGGAGGTTTTCGAGGAGAGCTGATGTAACTTGAGATAACGAAATTTTGTCCTGTTTCGTCTTTTCGAGATATGGGATAACGTGTTTTAAAATAGCACCATGATTATTGCTGCGATAAAGCTCCGATAGCTTTTGGCCCCTTAATTCTTTTGCTTTGGTATATGCAGAGTCCTTTTCCCAGAACGAGGAGAGATAGGAGACAAAGGTATCTTTAGATCTATTGATAGGCCTCCCTTCCTTTAGCCAAAGCTTTACAATCGTATTTGCTCCGGCTTTCGATGTGGGGCTCAAATGCCGTGCCTTGTCTCCGAGTTGTGACTGTAAAGATTTAACTGAATATGGTGTGTATTTTTTGAGATTAAAATCCCAGAACTTAACGTAATAGATCTTACCTTTATGGGCGCCTGTACTTCGTTTGAATAATAGATATTCGGATCTCATTAAGATACACACTATACCTAAAATGGTTCAAAATCAAGATTTTTTTGGTGTAAGTTTTGGTGTAAGTAGGACAGAAATAAACTTTTCGAAGTAGGTAGAAAAAAACCGTAAGAACGTAAATCCTTACGGTTTAACACTTTAGAGTGTGCTGCAGAGAAGACTTGAACTTCCACGGTCTAACGACCACTAGCCCCTCAAGCTAGCGTGTCTACCAATTCCACCACTGCAGCAGTAGATACAGAGGTAAATTACATGAAAGTTGCAGTTTAGTCAACAGATTTCATGGCTTTTCCTTAAGAATATGCATGGAAGGCATGGCGGAACCATTGGCCGGTTTCGGGCAAAAACCAAAAAAGGTAACCTTGGCAAATTACAAGCTTATTCCGGCCAAAAGGGCTGTTAAAATAAAGGCAAAGAGTAAAAGTACTGACGCTCCGTAGAGAAGCCGTATGGTCAGCCGTATATGTCCGGGACATGTTGGAACAAGGTCTTCCCCAAGGGTTGGTTTTATTTTTACTTTCCCAAAATACTTTCCGTTTCCCGCAAGTTTTATCCCCAGTACTCCCGCAGCGGCTGCCTCAGGATAACCGGCATTGGGGCTTTCTGTTTTGCCGTGGTCACGGAGCATGGTGTACCAGCCCCTTTTTATACTGCCTCCGGCAGCAGGTGCAGAAAGACAGATAAGAAGGCCGGTAATTCTTGCAGGGATCCATCCAGCGATGTCATCCAGAAGAGCTGCAGTTCTTCCAAAATAAAGGTAGCTCTCATTTTTATATCCCCACATGGCATCTAATGTGTTTATCACCCGGTAGAGAAGAGAACCGGCAGGGCCGAAGATAAAAGCCCAGAAAAGGGGTGCCAGGACGGAATCCGAGGCGTTTTCACTGATGCTCTCAATAGTACAGCGGATAAGGGCTGTCTCATCAAGATCATCAGTGTCTCTGGTGACAAGATAGGATGTCCGGATTCGGGCTTCTGTTATTGTGCCGCTGTCGAGAGCTTTTTCCACTTTTCTACCATGGGTACTCAGATCCTTCAGAGCAATGGTTATATAGATCGTGAAAACTCCCAGAATCTCCTTTCCCCCTGAAAAAAGACTTGCAGCTGTCTGCAGCCCAAAAAAAACAGCCGTTGGAACAGCAGTTAGTATCAAAACTCCAAGAAATCCTGTCCGTTCCAGGGGGAGGGTTTTGAAAGGAGGGGAGTTCCTCAGGACTTTTTCGGTTCTGCGAATAAAACGGCCGAGAATCCTAACCGGGTGAAACGGGACAGACGGATCTCCGATAATGAGGTCCAAAAGAAATGCTGCGGTAATAAGAGCAAGATTGTATATCAGATACTGCTGCACTATTGTCATCTAGAGTCTCATGACACCAAGGATATAATCGATGTCAATGCTTTCCTCCAGAATATCTGCAAAACGGTCAAGTTCCCTGCTAATATTATAGCGGTGCTGTATTGATTTCTCTTCTGCAATCCCCTTCCTCCGGCGGAGAGTATTCAAAAACCATAACCGGAAAGAATCAGAATCAAAAATACCATGAAGGTATGTTCCCCATACTGACCCGTCATGGCTGGATGCTCCAAGAAGGTTATCTGCTGACCCCATAATAATATTTTCATTTCCAGGGGTGGTAATACCATGATGGATCTCATAACCCTTTACGTTGATTCCGGAAGGAAGATGCATGGTGGTAACCTCTTTAAGGTGCTTTGAGGGTAGGAAGGATGTCCTGCAATCCAGTAGATCTATCCCCCGGGCCAGGGGAATATCGGACTCAACGTGATGAGGATCAAGAATCTCTTTCCCTATCATTTGAAACCCGCCGCAAATCCCTATAATCATGGTTTTCTTTGTTTCCCGGAGATTTCTGATTGCATCGGTAATACCCTTTTCTTTCAGGAAGAGGAGATCACTGATCACATTTTTACTTCCTGGAAGAATAACGGCATCGAGAGAAGCGGTGACCTCTTCCCGTTTCCTTACTTTGATAAGGGTAACTCCGGCATCTCTCAGGAAGGGATCGTAATCGGTAAAGTTTGAGATAGAGGGAAGATCAACGATACCGATTACCAGTCCTTTTTCCACTGGTTCCCGGGGGCCGAGAAAATCCTGTTTCTTAAAGGATACCGAATCTTCTTCCGGCAGATCAAGATCCGGCATATACGGAATAACACCAATGACCGGTTTCCCTGTTCTCTGCAGCAGATAATTATGAGCGTTATGTAAAAGAGCAGCATCTCCGCGAAACTTGTTAACAAGATACCCCTGTATCATGTCACGTTCCCACTCTTCGAAAAGCTCCATGGTTCCGACAAATGATGCATACACCCCACCCAGGTCTATATCACCGACAAGAATGGCCGATGCCCCGGCGTACCGTGCCATGGCAGTGTTTACAATATCCCCGGCTTTCAGGTTGATTTCTGCTGGACTGCCTGCTCCCTCCAGAATGACTGCATCGTACTCTGCAGCAAGAGAGTCATAGCTCCTTTCTATTACTGATCGTGTCCTTTCTTTCACAGAAAGCCAGTTTTTGGAATTGATAAACCCTGCGGGTTTTCCCATGAGAATGATCTCTGATCCTCTGTCCGATGTAGGTTTCAGCAGCAGCGGATTCATTCGTACATCCGGCTTAATACCTGCCGCAGCAGCCTGCAGAGCCTGCGCCCTGCCGATCTCAAGCCCCTCCTGTGTAACTGCAGAATTAAGAGCCATGTTCTGCGCTTTGAAAGGTGCGGTATGAATCCCTCTCCGGGAAAGAATCCTGCAGAGCCCTGCGGTAATAAGGCTTTTTCCGGCGTTGGAAGCGGTACCAAGGATCATCAGAGCAGGTGTCCTGGATCTTTGCCCCCTCTGCGGGAGTACAGGTATTTGGTCCCCTTTCTGCAGGTTATGCTTCTGACTAAAAACAGTCAAAGCCTCAAGAAGCCTACTGTTTTCCGCCTCAGTACGTACCGCAAGTCTGAAAAACTGATCATCAAGTCCTTCAAAACTGGCGCAGTTGCGGATAAGGATCCCCTCCTTTGCCATAAATCTGTCAAGGTCCCGGGCAGTTATAGATGGATGAACAATCTTTATCAGGAGAAAATTGGCTTTTCCGGGAAAAACGGAAAGCCAGGAAAAGAACATAAGACTTTTAATGAGTGAAGTCCGCAGCTGTGTAACAAGCGTACGGGAAAAAGCCTGAAAGTCAGTATCCTGCAAAGCCCGCTTTCCTGCCTCAAGGGCAAGGGAGTTTACCGGCCATGGCTGGAGCCGGGTTTTCAGTTTCTGAATAAACCGGGGAGCAGCGGTGATGTATCCTATGCGCAGCCCCGGGACAGCATAGAACTTTGTCATTGACCGGAGGACAACAAGATTATCCAAGGGGTTTTCCCCTGCAAAAGACAGGGGAGAAACGTACCCCTCTACAAATGCTGCAAACGATTCATCAATGCAGAATACGGTATCCTTGTGCCTTTTGGTAAGTTTGTAGAGTTCTAAAGAATCGGTGAGGGTACCGGTAGGATTATTAGGCTGCCCCAGGAAGACAAGTTTCCTTCCTTTCAGGGAGCGTATTGTGTTATTGAGTATACCGAGGTCAAGGGAAAAGTTTTTTTCTTCTGGAAGTTTGATTAAAGTTACAGGGAAATCCCGGGAACTTTCCATATATTCCCCGTAAGATGGGACAGGGATGATTATATGGTCAGGCTGTATGATTTGCGGGATAATGTTTATGGTCTCTCCTGCACCGTTGGTCCCCCATACTGTTTTCTCCTCTGTTCCGGTACAGGCCGCTGCTGCCGCTCTGAATTCTTTCTGTCTGATATCGGGATAGTGTACCAGGGACCCTATATTCCTGCTAATTTCTTCCCGGAGCCAGGGGGGGAATCCTGCAGGATTTATGTTTGCACTAAAGTCGATGATGCTGTCTTTACTTCGGGAGAGCCGCTCGGCTGCCTCCCTGATGTTACCGCCGTGGGACCTTACCTGGAAGTCCTGACGTATCATCCTGCGGAGGAATGCAGGGCTTTGAATTCCGTCAGCAGGTTTTTAAATACATCGATTGCATCCTGTACGGGCTCCGGGGAACTCATGTCAACACCTGCTGTTTTGAGAGATTCAAGAGGGTATTTTGAACCGCCTGATTTCAGAAATCCAAGGTAGTCATCCCGTTCTTTTTCTCCTCCATCCAGAACTCTTTTCGAAAGAGCTATTGCTGCGGACAGGCCGGTAGCGTACTTATACACGTAGTACGAGCGGTAGAAATGGGGTATCCGGAGCCCCTCAAGATCACTTTCCTTTTCGAGACTCAGTTCTTTCCCAAAATATTCTTCAAGAAGCTGTCTGTAGAGTGTGCGTATGGAATCTACGGTGAGGGGAGTCCCTGTCTCCACCATACGGTGGGCTTTGTGCTCGAACTCGGCGAACATTGTCTGTCTGAAGATGGTTGCAATAATATCATCAAGCTGTTTGCCTATTATATAGGCTTTTACTTTATTATTGTCGGCGTTTTTAAGGAGGTATCTGGCCACAAGCTGCTCATTAAACGTGGAGGCAACCTCCGCCTCAAAAATGGTATAGTTATAATGCTGGAAAGGATTGTTCCGGACAGAGTACCAGCTGTGCATGGAATGTCCCCCCTCATGGGCAAGGGTAAAAAGATCGCGGAGAACAGTTTCCTTGTAGTTCATGAGTATGTACGGATCTCCTCTGTATCCTCCGGAGGAGAATGCGCCTGAACGTTTCCCTTTGTTTTCATATCTGTCAACCCATCTGCCAAGAAGTCCTTTTTCAAGGGTTTCCGTATACTCATTACCAAGCGGTTTAAGTGCTTTAATTACAATGGAAACAGCTTCTTCATAACGGTATCTGGTATTAACGGAGGATACAAGGGGTACGTATACATCCCAGTGTTTCAGCTGGTCAATACCTAGGGCCTCTTTCCTGTACGTATAGTAGGAATGAAGGGCTGGAAGATTTTTATGAATGGTGTTAACAAGATTATCGTATACTGATTCCGGCACGTTATCCGGAAACAAGCGCATTTCTCTCGTTGAATTATATTTACGGGCTCTGACCTTATACACATCAAGCTGTACACTGCCGGCATAGAGAGCAGCAAGAGTATTTTTGTGGTTTTCAAAAACAGAGTAGAATTGTTTGTATGCTTTTTCCCGTACTGTCCGGTCCTGATTAATGAGCAGCATTCCAAAGGTAGACTGGCTTAAAGGGACGGTTCCCTCCGGAGTTTTGATATACCCGAATTCAAGGTCGACATCAGTAAGAGCTGAAAATGCCTTATGGGGTGTTTCATTGGATTCTGTCTGCATTGCAAGGAGATTTTCCTCATTTGCAGAGAGGACATGGGGCTTAAAACGAAGTATTTTTGCAAGTACTATTCTGTAGGGTTTGAGAATTTCACTCTGGATGAAGGTATTCATCTTTTGCGGGTCAATAGTGAGAATTTCAGGATTGAAAAAACTTAAACGGGAATTAAGCAGAGAAGCAACCCGCATGTACCGGGCCATTCGATCCTGATTTTTACTGTTTCCCGCGTCTTCAGCTGTCCTTAGAAATGCATAGTTCCCAAGACTTTCACTTTGCATTTCCAGTCCGTTTGTTAATTCAAGGAATTCTTTTAAGTGTTCCGGTGACGTATGAAGTGTTCCCTTGTATTCTTCTATTTTATCTATGTCCTTTTCGAGCTGTGCAAGGGTTTTGTCCCATTCTTCTTCCGATGTAAAAAGTTTGCTGAGATCCCACGTATAATCCGGATTAACATCTTTTCTCTCAGGTATTGTTGTTTTATCATTTTTGTTCACTACTTTTCCTCCAGGCTTTTGATAAGTGCCGCCATTCGTTTTCCGGCCATTCCCCTATGCGAGATCTTGTTCTTTTCACTTTCGGATAATTCAGACGCCGTTTTCCCGTATTTTCCCAGGTAAAATAACGGATCATATCCGAACCCATGTTCTCCAACAGGTTTGTATGTAATGGATCCTTCCATAATTTCCTGAACTGTAAAAAAGCGGTTTGTATGTAAAACGAGTGTCATACAGCAGGTGAAGAAAGCCTGCCTATCAGATATCCCTTCCATTTTTTTTAAGAGATACGCGTTTCTATCCTCTGCCTCCAGAATTTTACCGCCCGGTGCTGATCCGTATCGGGCAGAGTAGATCCCCGGTTCACCATGAAGTGCCGGAATACTTAGTCCTGAATCATCTGCCAGTACAGGCTGTCCTGTAAGCTTGTAAAGGGCGAAGGCTTTGCCCATGGAGTTTTCAAGGAAAGTGGATCCTGTTTCTTCAAAATCAAAATCAATATTCAAATCAGCAGGCGAAAGAATGCGGTGTTCCGGTAATATCTGCTGAAGTTCTTCAAGTTTATGTTTATTTTGTGTTGCTGCGAGTATTTCCATAGATCTGAAGATACCGCATTCATTGTAATAAGTCCATATCTTCTATGCAGCTTTTCCATACCTATCACTGGTATCATGGAGCAGCTTTCGTAAATAAAACATACCGGAATCAATCGTCCCTTTTGGGATACCGGTTACCATGGAGATTTCACGGTTTGTTGGATGAAATGACACTCTGGACAATTCCTTGTTTGTTAGGCGGAGCCTGTTGTTCAGTGTGGTTATCTCAGATGTATAGATGCTGATATCTTCCGCGGTGTACGCTTCTGATAGTTTTTTTTCTGTAAGGTAGAGCTTGAAGAATGTCCGGTTCCTTTTTTCTGAAAGGGTTCTGTACCGTCTGATTCTTCTGTACACCATTCTTTTAAGCATCTCGGCTCTTACTTCGATCCACTTCTCAGGGAAGCCTGTTATAAGTGCTACGTGTGGAAGATATTCCGGATCGGAAATGACATACTCCTTCATAAAAAGAATAAGGATTCTTTTTTTATCGGTTATGCTCTGCACCATACCTGCTGTTTCAGGGTCAACTTTGATCATTTCTTTTTCCAGAACAGGGTATTCCTGCTGAATAATATTTATAAACCTTGCATCATTAACGATACTAACGGTCTCCTTCTTTCTGGATGTTCTGGAAAGGAACGATTTTAATCTCCATTTCAAAATTATGTTTAAATATGCCTCAAAAGGCTTCCCCTGGTAAGAAAAACGGTTGATGAGGTGATCCATATCACGATAAAAAAAACAGAGGAATTCTCCTGTTTGATCTTCTGATAGAGATGTTTTTAGAAGAAATGAAGAGTACACCAACAGTGCAATTTCATGGATAAGTAATTCTCTTCCTCTTCCGGATTGCTGAAAAGACAGTACTTTTTCTGTTAATTTACTTTTTGTCATCATACTACCTCCCTTAGTGATTATAAGAAGATAAGCAAAAAGTATACCGGGAAAGTCAGTCTTTTTTTCATATTTTAAAGAAATATTTACAATTATTTACAAAAAGGATAATTCACAACGCTTCAGATCTTCGTGTATCGCGGATTAATGTTAGCAGAAAAGCTTTTCTATTGCTGTTTTGAGCTCATTAAGTAGATAAGGTTTTTCGAGAGCGGCGGAAAACCCGTATGCACCAAAATCTGATAGTATGGGGCTGTTGGCATAACCGCTTGAGACAAGTGCTTTAACATGAGGATCAAGTGTCTTTAGTGCTTTCACTGTTTCAATACCGCCCATACCTCCAGGAATGGTTACATCCAGAATAACAAGATCAAACTTTTCTTTCCTGTAAGCTGCAATTGCCTGTTCGCCATTTTCCACCAGGGTAGCGGTGTGTCCTATCTTTTTCAGCATATTTTTTAAGAGCATCCGAATCGCTTCTTCATCATCCATAACAAGGATTGAAAGATTCTTTATTCCTTTTGCCGGGTTCGTCTGCTTTGGTTGAGTATTAATGCTTTTTTGTATATCAAATACAGGGAGGAAGATTGTAAAAATTGTTCCTTCTCCTTCCCGGGAGCGGACATCAATAAACCCACCGTGTTTGTGAATGATGGAATGAGTTACCGCAAGACCAAGACCGCTGCCGGTTTTTTTAGTTGAAAAATAGGGATCAAAAATTTTCTCAAGGTTTTTCTCACTGATACCTGTCCCCGTATCCTCTATGGTAATTTGAACATAGTTACCGTGTCTCGGATGCGTTTTCTCAAATGTTTTATTTATACATGCAACAGAAATAATTCCACCTTGGGGCATGGATTCCACACTGTTCAGAATGAGATTCTGAATAACCTGGCTTATCTGATTTCTGTCCACTTCAGGAGTCCATAATCCATCCTGAATAAAGGTATCCGTTTTAATTTGACTTCCGTGAAGAATGAACTCGATGGATTCTGTTACGATTTCATCGATTGAAGCATTTTCCTTAACCGGTGATCCTCCCTTTGAAAAGGTAAGCAGTTTGTTGGTAAGGGATGCCGCGCGTTCGCATCCTTTCAATGATTTTACAAGATAATTGTGTTCTTCATCACTGCCTTCCCGGCTCATAATGGCAAGATTTATATTGCCCATAATACCGGTAAGAATATTGTTGAAGTCATGCGCAATGCCTCCTGCAAGTATTCCTATACTTTCCAGTTTCTTTAATTTTAAAATATCAGCTTCACGTTCACTTTCCATCGTGATATCCCGAAAAACAAGAACAACTCCGATGATGCTGCCTTTAGAATCCTTGATTGGAGCTCCGCTGTCGGCAATTACTCTACGGATGCCTTTTTTGTCGATTAAAAGCGTGTGATTGGCAAGGTTTACAACTGATTCTGTTTTCAGTACTTTTTCAACCGGAGAGGGTCGTTCCTTTCCTGTGTTTTCATCAATAATATGGAAAATCTTATCAATAGGCTGCCCCTTTGCTTCTTTAAGAGGCCAGCCGGTAAGTTCTTCCGCCGCGGTGTTTAGGAGGGTTATTTTTCCCGAGGTATCGGTTGTAATAACACCGTCACCGATACTTTTTAAAGTTACGGCCAGACGTTCCCGTTCCTCTTCAAGAATCCCTTCGGTTTTCTCCCGGAGCAGAGCATTTGCGAATACCTGTGATATGATCCAGAAACGCTGAACGAGATCTTCGGTAAGGTGAAACTGCGGCTGGGTGCTGGAAAAAGCGATGGCTCCGGCTATAGTATCTTTTAAGAAGAGGGGAAGAACAAGGACGGAAAGAGCTCCGATAATGCTCATGCTGTTTCTGTCTTTCGCGCCTTCTTCCGGGAAAGCGGACAGATACGGTATAATAACCGGCTTGTTGTTTCGTAACTGTGTACTCATCCAGGGAAACAGTTCTTCGGGATCGTACGGCATAATTGCTTTTCCCTCTTTGGACCGCCAGGCAGTTGTCAAAGAAAGTTTGTTGTTGTTGTCGACTTTGAATATGAGAGCGCGGTCAGCACCGAGGATAGCAGCGGATTCATGAAGCCAGTAGGTTATTTTATCTCCTATACTGTTCACCCTGGCTGTGGCAAAGTCTCTGGACAGATCAGAGAGGAGCCTTTCATACCTTATTCTCTCTTTCAGGTTTTCAAGGTCATACTCCCTGCGAATAACCGCTGAGAAGATATGAACAACAAATCCGAGTTTGTTAACAAAAGCACTTTTCCACGAGACGCTTCTTGTTTTGTACGCAAAGAGAAACGCTCCTAATATATTGGTTCCCATTCCAAGAGGGAAAAAGAGAAAAGATTTTGTACCGAATTTTTTAAGATTTTCTTTGTCTGTTTCAGCTTCCGCGGGAAGGTCATCAATTGAAGAAACGGAAATAATCTGTCCTTTGAGCACCATTGAAGTAAGATATGGGAAAACTCTGGTGGGATCGTAAAGTTTCGGTGTCGTCGTATCGTTTTTTCTCCAGTAATCACTGATGTAGAGGCTGCCGGGAGTATCCCGCCGGAAAATGACTGATATTTCCGCTTCCAGGGTCTGCCCTATCTGTACCATCCAGCGGTGAATTACCTTTTCCTGATTTTCAGACTCAACCGTACCCATATCAGCGGCCAGATCAGAAGCCAGATCAGAAGCCAGATCAGAAGATAGAGAAGCAATAAGCTTTTCAAACTTCTGATTTTCATCGTATTCACGTTTATAGTCTTCTAAAGTTGAAGGGTAGGAATCTGATAACTTTTTCTTACTCATGATAAAATAGTATGACACCGTGTTTCAGTTGTCAATGCTTCTCCCCGGGTTGATTCAGCATAGTACAGAATATATGAATAAGTGAGTCCTCAACCGCATGAAAAGACTGATTCCACGTAAAACCGGCAGCTTTTGCATGGCCGCCGCCTCCGAACTCTTTTGCTACAGCACCAACATCAATATCTCTGATAGACCGCAGCCCTACAGAAATTTCATTTTCAGTTTCAAATCTGAGAAGCAGAATAATTTCAACTCTCCTGACAGAAAAAAGAAGCTGATAGAGCATATCGGAATCCCGGTTATTTTTACCAAAAAAGGCAACATCTTCTTTCGTCTCTTTGATAATGATAAGTCTGCCTCCGCAGAAAGATTCAGCTCTAGAGAGAAGCTTTCCCAGGAGGATCCTTGATTCCATCGTCCTGTCGCCGTACATACGGTAGTGTGCTTCTTTCGGGGATGCACCTGCGTCTACTAATCTTCCCGCTGCCTTACATACTCTGCCGGAATCAGATTCAAGATGCCGGAAAAATCCGGTATCGGTAACCAGACCGAAAAAGAGAAGTTTTGCTTCTTCAGGTGTTGGGGTTTCACCTGATGCTTCTATAATGAGCTGGATCAAAAAGGTAACTGAGGGTGCTTTACTGTCAATAAATGTAATATCGCCGAAACTTTTCCCTGAAGCGTGATGATCAATAACGGCTGTTGTAAAGCCCTGTATTTCATCTGCCAGGTATCCTATGCGGTCCAGGGTAGAACAATCAAGTATGACGGCAAGGGTCGAACTTTTCGGTAGATGAGCCGGAACGTGTTTTAAAAACTTTTTCTCCAGATGATTAATTTCAGGTCGTACAAAGGGACCTGTTGATACAAGAGAGATCTGTTTCCCCTTCCGTTTTAAAAAGCTCCCCAGTGCAAGCTGGGAGTTAAGAGCATCCCCATCCGGTTCTTCATGGCCAATGATTATAAAGAATTCATACTGATCCAAAGAGGAAAGAAGCCTGTTCAATGAAGTGTTTTTCATGATTCCCTTTTAAGAGGACGCAGTATTAGAATTCCAGTTTTAGGGTATCCACTTTGAATTTGTCATCAATATTACCCCAGGCAGGGTTGTTTTCTCCCCAGCTTGGGTCGTTCAGGTCACTTTTAACATAGAGCCGTATATGATCAAACTTGCCGTTTACCCAGAATATTGAAAAATACGGATACGCGCTTTCCTGTCCGTACAGTATTTCGGCCTTGGGAGCTGAACCGGTTACTGCAGCAGTTTCAAACCACGTATTCGGTATATAAAACACCTGCATCTGTGAATTTGCCTTCATATACACAATCCGGTAACCAAGCTTAAGATTATATATCTTACTAATGGATACCGATTTAACATAAATATCGGGTGTATTGGTGCCTTCAGAAAATGTTGCTCCAGCAGTGAAAATAAGAACAGCAAAAAATAATAGTATCTTTTTCAAGGTATTCCTCCTCAACCGTGTACTCAATTATAGAGTTTCCCTTATTCAAAATCAAGTAAAAAAATCTTAATCTTCTGATTCAAAGAGAATATCTAGGGCGTTCTGAACTGAATCGGTAAAATAGAAGGAAAGGTTGTTCAAAACTTCTTTAGGCAGTTCTTCCGTGTCTCTCCTGTTATCTTCAGGAAGAAGGACCGCAGTCATCTTGTTTCTGTACGCTGCAAGAACTTTCTCTTTTACACCGCCGATGGGAAGTACCCGTCCTGTCAGGGTGATTTCTCCAGTCATTGCTATCTGGCTGCGTACCAATTTTCCCGTTAAAGCAGAAATAAGAGCGGCTGTCAGGGTAATCCCTGCTGAAGGGCCGTCTTTTGGGATTGCTCCCTGGGGAACATGGAGGTGGATATCAATTGTTTCATGGAAATCGGGTTCCAGATCAAAGGTTTGAAAATGCTCCCGGATAAAAGAAAGTGCAATCTGAGCGCTCTCTTTCATGACATCCCCAAGAGATCCTGTTAAAATAAGATCTCCCTTTCCTTTAAGAAGGGATACTTCAACAGGAAGCAGTCTCCCCCCCATTTCAGTCCAGGCCAGGCCGTAAGCGAGCCCTTTGCGTGGTTTCTTATAGATAATATCATCATCAACTTTACGGTTACCAAGATACTTTTTTAAACTTTTGGATCCGACGGTTACTCTGAAAGCCTTTTCACCATTTTCCGGTAAGGTGACCTTTCCTGTAAAACCTTCAGAAACAGCCTTTCGCGCGATTTTACGGACAATGGCAGCGATTTCACGTTCCAGATTACGGACTCCGGATTCCATCGTATAGTGGCGGATAATATTCAGTACTGCTGACTTCTGGAATGTAATATCTGCCCAGTCTAGCCCGTTTTCCTTTAACTGTTTTGGTATGATAAACTCAGAAGCTATTCTTTCTTTTTCAAAATCGGTATATCCGGGGATTTCAATAATTTCCATTCTGTCACGGAGAGGTGGAGGAATGGTATGAATTGAATTGGCTGTTGTTATAAACATGACTTTGGAAAGATCGTAAGGTACTTCAAGATAATGATCAACAAAGGTATTATTCTGTTCCGGATCAAGGACTTCAAGCAGTGCTGATGAGGGATCTCCTCTGAAGTCAGAATTCATTTTATCAATTTCATCCAGCAGAAATACAGGGTTAAGTGTTCCTGCCTTTTTCATGGATTGAATTATTTTACCCGGAAGTGCTCCTACGTAGGTTTTCCTGTGACCTCTGATCTCTGCTTCATCCTTAATACCGCCTAGCGAGATTCTGATAAACTCACGGTTAAGGGCCCGGGCAACTGACCGTCCAAGAGAAGTCTTCCCGGTACCGGGAGGTCCTGCCAGGCAGAGAATAGGACCCTTCATTGAATCCTTAAGCTGTCTGACAGCAATAAAATCAAGAATCCGTTCTTTCGGCTTTTTCATATTGTAATGATCTTCATCAAGAATTTCAGCAGCCTTGTCTATATCTTTGTTATCAATGCTCTTTTTACTCCATGGAAGATCCGCAATCCATTCCAGATAAGTCCTCAGTACTCCTGATTCCGGAGACATAGGTTGAAGACGGGAAAGACGTTTTAACTCTTTTAAAGCCTTTTCCTTTACTTCCTCAGGCGGATTGGATTCAGTGATCCGCTTTTCCAGGTCCTTTGAGCCGGTGGGATCGTTGTCATCATTTCCCAATTCCTTATTAATCTGGCGGATCTGTTCATTCAGGAAATATTCTTTCTGGTTTTTTTCGAGTTTTTTCTGGACTTTCGTATGTATTCTGTTCTGCAGCTCCAAAACCTCATTTTCCGATTCTATTATGATGGTCAGGGATTCAAGCCGGTCGAGAATGGTAGTTTTTTCAAGAATTTCTATCTTTTTACTGACAGAAACAGCTATATTTGCAGCTATTAAATCTACAAGTTTGTCAGGGTACTCCGCTTTTTCTATAGATTCCAGAATATCCTGAGCTACCTTTTTCTGAAAGCCGGCATACCGTTTGTATGCTTTCCTTGCAGCTGCCATTAAAGCGGTAGTGCGGGGATTCAAACTATGATCTTCTTCTATAACTGAAAAAACAATACGGGTTGAGTCTTTTTTATGAACGAATTTTTGAACAATTCCCCGCTGTTCTCCTTCCACAAGAACACGTAATGTTCCATCGGGAAGTTTGAGCATCTGTACAATTTTTCCGATAGTACCGGCGCGGTAAAAATCCTGTTCCAGCGGTATGTCGGTGTTGTTCTTCTGGCAGACGAGAAAGATATATCTGTCATCGGCCATTGCTTCTTCAATTGCCTTTATCGTCGCCGGCCTGCCGGCGAAAAAAGGAGCAAGCATATGGGGGAAAACAACAAGCTCCCTCAATGGTACGAGAGGGAGCTCTTTTTTACCATTTCCGGTAAGTATGTGCTTCAGTTTCATGCAGATATCTTTTTATACACTATTTCCGATTTCTTTGTTCCTTCAACAACTTCCTTGGTTATCCGTACCTCTTTTGCCCCTTTGAGAGACGGAATTTCATACATAACATCGAGCATTATCTTTTCAACGATGGAACGAAGACCCCGTGCTCCTGTTTTCCTGTCAATTGCCTCCTGGGCAATGGCATCAATAGCATCTTCATCAAAGATTAAATCAACATCATCAATCTGCAGTGAGCTTTTATACTGCTTGATAATTGAGTTTTTCGGTTCAGTAATAATCCGCCTAAGATCTTCTATTGTCAGTTCTGATAGCGTAACATTGATAGGAAGCCGTCCGATAAATTCGGGAATTAACCCGAAATGAATAAGATCATCGGGATGCATGTGCGAATAAAGTTCTACTATATCTTTTTCTTCAATTGAGCGGATATCAGCACCGAAACCCATGGGATGAGAACTGATCCGTTCTTCAATTACTTTGTCAAGGCCGACGAAGGCACCGCCGCAGATAAAAAGTATGTTGCTTGTATCAATTTTCAGCATTTCCTGATTGGGATGTTTCCGTCCTCCCTGAGGAGGAACAGAAGCTATTGTCCCTTCAATGATTTTAAGGAGCGCCTGCTGTACTCCTTCACCGGACACATCTCGTGTTATGGAAACATTTTCAGTTTTCCGTGATATTTTATCAATCTCGTCTATATAAATAATCCCTTTTTCGGCAGCAGAAATATTGTTTCCGGCATCCTGTATAAGTTTTAAGAGAATATTTTCAACATCTTCTCCTACATATCCTGCTTCTGTCAGGGTTGTGGCATCCGCAATTGCAAAGGGTACGTTTAGCTTCTTGGCCAGGGTTTTTGCAAGGAGAGTTTTTCCCGTTCCTGTCGGTCCGGTCATGAGAACATTTGCCTTTTCGATTTCAACATCATCAGTAATCATGTTCCGCTGACTTATACGCTTGTAATGGTTGTATACTGCTACGGAAAGAACCTTCTTTGCTTGACTTTGCCCAATGACATACTGATCAAGAAACTCTTTAATTTCTTTCGGAGTTGGAAGTTCTTCGGTAAGATCAGCGGTAATCATGCGGTCTTCATCGTCAAGTATACGTTTACAAACATCAATACATTCATCACATATAAAGACCCCCGGTCCTGCTATAAGTCTGCGTGCAGTGTCCGCGCTTTTACCACAAAATGAACATACTTTCGCTTTTTCACCTTTATTCTTTGCCATTTTTATCCCTTGTTAATACCTCATCAATAAGGCCGTAAACCGCTCCCTCGGAAGCGGACATATAATAGTCTCTTTCCATATCATCAGTTATCTGCTCCGCCGGTTTTCCGGTATGCTCAGCAAAATAGGTGATGATAAGTTTTTTCATCCTGACGATCTCTTTGGCCTGAATACCTATATCAACTGCCTGCCCCTGGGCCCCACCCCATGGCTGATGTATAAGTATTCGGGAAGAGGGGAGTGCAAAACGCTTTTTAGGAGTTCCGCCGGTAAGAAGGAGTGCTGCCATGGACGCGGCCTGCCCCATACAGATTGTCTGGACGTCAGGTTTTATGTATTGCATTGTATCGTATATTGCCAATCCCGCGGTAACACTGCCGCCAGGAGAGTTTATATAGATGCTGATATCTCTTTCGGGGTCCTGGGATTCAAGAAAGAGCAGCTGTGCAACCACAAGATCAGCGGTAACATCAATAATTTCACCGTCAATAAAAACGATTCTGTCTTTCAGTAACCGGGAATATATATCATAGGACCGCTCGCCGGAGCCGGTCCTTTCAACTACAATGGGAACGAGAGTATTCATCTGTTCATTCATGCCCTTGCCTCGTGCTACCTTAAAATTTATTCTGTACCAGGTCAATAAAATCTACTTTATCGCCCTTTGTAAATTTATTCTTTGAAAGAAGAAAATCAACAAGCTTCCTGTTTTTAACATCGGCAGCAATATGATCGGAATAGTTGTTTTTTTCAATTATTTCCTTAAAATCTTCATATTTCTGACTTGAAGATTCCGCCTGGTGTTTTATTTCATCGTCGATCTCTTTTTCAGAAGCTTCAATTTTTTCTTCTTCTATAATTTTGTTCATTATAAGCTGGTAACGCAGTGTCTTTTTTGCACTTTCTCTCCATTCTTCAAGAAGTGCTTCCTTGGTTTTTCCCTGCATTGCCAGAATCTGAAGGAGCTGATCTTCCTGCATCTGTGACTGCATGATAAAATTGTGCCAGGAATTCTCAAGTTCTGCTTTAATCATGGATTCAGGAAGCGGAATCTCGGATGTTTCTGCAATTTTGGAAAGCAGCCTGTCCGTTTTAATCTCCTTCATCTTTTCATCAAGTTCTTTTTTCAGGGTCTTTTTAAGATCCGCCCGGAGATCTTTTATGGTTTCATACTTGTCTGAAATATCCTGGGCAAGCTCATCATCAAGTTCCGGAAGCTGTTTTTCCTTGATGGCTGTCACGGTAACTTTAACCTTTACCTTCTTTCCATCAAGTTCCTTTTCAAGAATTTTTTCTTCTCCCTTTCCCATTCCAATGATGTCATCATCAAGTTTATAGATGTTATATCCGGTGCCGATAGTGAAGACATAATCTTCCCGTGCGGTCCCCTCTTTTTCGTTTCCTTCTTCATCAAGTTCCACGTAGTTGATGGTTACGATATCTTCTTTGGCTGCTTTTCCATTCTCTTTTTCAATAACGGTTGAATTCTGATCCCGGAGTTTTTCTAGTTCCCTGTCTTCGTCCTTTTTTAGAACTTTTGCGTCCGGTACTTCAATTTCAAGGTCGGTGTATGTACCTACTTTAATCTCAGGGAAAACATCATACACAACGGAGTACGTGTAATCGTTGTTAAAATCCAGTTTTGTATCATTTTCCTGAAGCTCCGGAATAGAGTAGGGAAGAGGTTTTTTTTCTACCTCTTCAAGTGCCAGTTTCAGGCTCTCTTCTATCATGTTCATTCCCGCTTCTTCTTTTATTCCGTCTCCATACTTCTTTTCCAGAATGGCGGAAGGGACTTTCCCTTTCCGAAAGCCTTTTATCTGAACTTTTTTTGCGTAATCCTTCAGTAACTTCTCATACTCTTTCTTCGTTGCTTCTTTTGATATGGTAACGGTGAGTTTTGCCGAAGAGTTGTCTCTGGATTCCAATTCCTTTTTGATTATCATGAAAAACCTCTTTCTTGAATTATTTAGTTAATATATAAAATATATAACGTCTAATCAACAAAAAAGCGATCTGTGTCAACAGATCGCTTTAAATAAAGAGCGAGAGACGGGATTTGAACCCGCGACATCCACCTTGGCAAGGTGGAGCTCTACCACTGAGCTACTCTCGCAAGAAATAAAGGTCCAGCCTTTTTCCCCTGCTCTTTAAATGCGAGAGAAGGGACTTGAACCCTTACGCCGTATGGCACTAGATCCTAAATCTAGCGTGTCTGCCAATTTCACCACTCTCGCAGTGAGTTTATGTGAATGAGCCGTGAAGGGATCGAACCTTCGACCCGCAGATTAAGAGTCTGCTGCTCTCCCAGCTGAGCTAACGGCCCAAGATGAAGCATAAAACTTTTCTCTACGCCTGGCAGGATTCGTCTTCCGGTCGTATTCATCGTGAATACTCCCTGCAGACGCTTCGCTCGCTGCCGCGGACATCCTGTCCGCTTGTCCTCGCTTAACGCTCGGCGCTCGCTTGATTCGAATCCTTCCAATTTACGCCTGGCAGGATTCGAACCTGCGACCTACGGATTCGAAGTCCGGCGCTCTATCCAGCTGAGCTACAGGCGCAAAACTTAAAACGTCTTCATGCGTTCAGGGTGGATAACGGGACTTGAACCCGCAACATCCAGAACCACAATCTGGCGCTCTACCAATTGAACTATATCCACCATCTTTTCAATTGTCACTTTTGACTGGCAAAAGCGTGTTCGTAATATGTCCATTATTTTATGTTTTGTCAAGATCCATGCAGTGTAAAAGGATTCAAAACCGGTTCTTTCTATTGAGCTGTCAGTGTGCAGACTGATGACTCCCATTTCACTTCCGCCCCGCCCAGTTCTGTCAGAACGGTGTGTGTTATTCTTTGCAGGGTTTCTTTATCCACTAACTGCATCATTGCCTTTCCGTATCCGTAAGGGGCTTTCGCGGGATTAAACCATCTTTTTATATCTTCAGTTCTGATGGTCCGGGTTTCAGTATACACTCTCGTATCCATTGACACTTTTGTAAACCCCGCTTCCTTTATTTCAAGGGTTAGTGTATGTTCATCCCATCCGGTAACTGGATTGTCCTTTGACCCGTATATCCTGTCTTCCGCGTGTATGAGTATTTCGTAATCTTCTGCGGAAAACTGCTCCCTGTGTACAAAGGATGAGAGCCGGGGAGCATGGGCAGGTATTATCTCTGATAGTACAGCGAGACCTTCCGGGTTCAGATTTTTTTTAATATTTTCAAGATGTTTGACCCGGGGTATATCGCAGCGGGTCAGGGTATTTCTTCCGATGATACACTCAAAGGTGATGGTTTCTGGAAAAGAGTACTGATTCAGCGGCGTGTTGATGATCCGCGGCCGTTCAACGGGGTCGAAACCATCAGCATAGCCCCGGAGGGTATCATATTCATGTTCCGGAAAGGGTTTACCAACGGGAAGCGCGTACACTATACCTTCCGGAGTTTGTCTGCATGCTTCCCAGAGAAGGAATCCTGATCCGGCAGTAAGCACAAGAACCCGATGGTGAGGACTGAGCAGTGCTTTTTTAAAAATATCCTCCTTGATGCTGCTTAAGATAGCGTTCCGTTGTTCCGCCAGTTTCTGCAGCCACCGCTCTTTAGCGCTGTTCCGGGGTGCAGTTGTGAGGATTTCAGGGAAAAGAGGTGCCGAGGCTTCCATATTAAGTTCCCGCTTTTCCAGTACTTCCGTTTTAACGGATCCTTCATACCCGAGATTTCCCGGATGATAGAATACTTCTCCTTTCAGTGTATCGGGAAGGTACTGCTGAGCAACCCAATGGTCATGGTACGCATGGGGGTAGAGGTATCCCTTTCCGTGGCCGAATCCCTCCTTGTCCCTTCCGCCGTCTTTTAGATGATTTGGTATTTCGCCTGATTCTTCCGCTTCTACAGCCTTAAGCGCATCAAAAAATCCGAGGGAAGAGTTTGATTTCGGAGCAGTGGAGAGATATAAGGCTGCCTGGGTAAGATGGAATCTCCCTTCCGGCATGCCGACTCTGTCAAATGCCGCCGCCGCTGCTGTTACAATGCCGAGGGCAGCGGGATCAGCAAGTCCGATATCCTCGGATGCACTGATAAGCATCCTCCGGAAAATAAACCGGGGATCTTCCCCCGCCCGTACCATTTTCGCAAGCCAGTAAAGAGACGCGTCGGGATCGCTTCCCCGAATCGATTTGATAAAAGCGCTTATAATGTCAAAATGATAATCCCCTTCCTTGTCGTACAGGACTACTTTCTTCTGAATGCTTTCTTCCGCCGTTTCAAGAGAGATGGTTATCTGCTCCCCTGCCGGGGGCGGGAAACGGCCGGGGGTAGTTTCCACTGCCAGCTGTATGGCATTCAGGAGAGATCTGGCGTCACCGTTGGCAATATCCACAAGATGTTCCAGTGCCCCCGCTTCAAAGGAAAGGGAAAATCTGCCGTATCCTCTTACCGGGTCAGTAAGGGCGGCACGCGCTATCTTCATCAGATCGGTCTTTGAAAGTGTTTTTAACTGAAATATTCTGCTGCGGCTTACAAGGGCTGAGTTTACTTCAAAATAGGGATTTTCCGTTGTTGCACCTATAAGAATTATCGTACCGTTTTCTACCCATGGGAGCAGTGCGTCCTGCTGGGCTTTGTTCCACCGGTGTATTTCATCCACAAAAAGTATGGTTCTCTTCTGATGAAGAACAGAGCGCTCTTTTGCCTTTTCTATTTCTTCACGCAGGGTTTTTACTCCCGAGAGGACGGCGTTCACCGTTGTAAAGATACTCTTTGTTGTATGGGCGATGACCCGGGCAAGGGTGGTTTTGCCCGTTCCCGGCGGACCGTAAAAGATAAGCGAAGATAATTGATCCGCCTGGATCATCCGTCTCAGCAGTCTGCCTTCGCCGACTATATGGTCCTGACCCGCGTATTCATCCAGGGTACGGGGTCGCATGCGGTAAGCCAGAGGCTGCTGTCCGCTGTCCTTGGAAGATTCGAAAAGGTCCATCTGTGAATCATAGGGATTATTTGCCCTATAATCAAGGCTGGGCGGGATCTCTTGACATTACATTTCACTTTCCCTACCATTGGTTCCTGTTAATCGGAGGAAATATAGTATGAAAATTACCATGACAGACAAAGGACTCCGTGTCCCGGATCATCCTGTGATCCCCTTTATTGAAGGAGACGGTGTCGGCTGTGATATATGGCCTGTGGCCGTTGATATTTTTGATCATGCTGTAGAAAAGGCGTACGGCAGTAAACGATCTGTAGAATGGAAAGAAGTCTATGCGGGAGGGAAAGCCCATGAAAAAACGGGAGAGTGGCTTCCTTCTGAAACGTTTGATGCGATACGTGAGTATCTGGTTGCCATAAAAGGACCCCTGACAACTCCTGTGGGCGAGGGTTTTAGGAGTATAAATGTTACGCTGCGGCAGGGGCTGGACCTGTTTGTCTGTCTTCGGCCGGTGAAGTATTATCCGGGAGTACCGTCACCTGTCCGGCATCCTGAACGGGTGGATATGGTTATTTTCCGTGAGAATACGGAGGACCTGTACGCCGGGCTGGAACTTCCGGCGGAAGACGGTAAAACAGGGATGGTTATTGATTATTTTAAAAAGGAATTCGGCTGGGTAATTAAACCTGATTCCGCCCTGGGACTTAAACCGATCAGTATTTCAGGTTCCGAACGTCTTGTCCGGGAAGCAATACGGTACGCCATAAAACACGGAAGGCGGAGTGTTACTCTTGTTCATAAAGGTAATATCATGAAGCATACGGAGGGCGGATTTCTCAGGTGGGGGTATGAACTTGCCCGGAGAGAATTCGGAGATCAGGTTGTTGCAGAGTCAGAAATCTCCGGAGAAGTCCCGGAAGGAAAGATTGTAATGAAGAATGTCATTGTCGATGCGTTTCTTCAGCAGATTATACTTACGCCGGACCAGTTTGATGTTGTAGCTACCATGAACTTAAACGGTGATTACATCTCCGATGCTCTTGCGGCTCAGGTAGGCGGGATTGGTATAGCGCCCGGCGGAAATATCAATTTTAATACCGGCCATGCCATTTTTGAAGCAACTCACGGTACTGCCCCCCAGATTGCGGGGAAGGGGATTGCGAATCCCGGCAGCCTTGTCCTTTCAGGAAAGCTGATGTTTGAATATCTCGGATGGAATGAAGCAGCCGAAGTAATAGAGAAGGGATTCAGCGCTGCTGTACTGAAAGGGAGGGAGGAAAAACGTGTTACGTCTGATATGGTTCCTTTTCTAGAAAATGCCCGGGCGGTATCTACGAAAGACTTCGGCCGGAGTATTATCGATTGCATGTAGATAGCCTGAAGCATCCCCTTACCGGAAGACCGTTCACCCTTCCGGTAAGACCACTTCCTGATATCCGCTGGATTGCCGGCGGCTCCTGCGGCGGGAAAACGGTCAGCAGCCGCCATATTTCAAAAACCACGGGAATACCGCTGTACGGCTGTGATGAGAACAGACAGCTTCATTACGAACGGGCAGATCCTGAACTTCATCCAGTGTTAAGCCGCAAAATTGTATGGGCGGATTTTTTTGCTTCTACAGAGGAGGAGATTTTTATATTCTGGGAAGCTCTGTGTTTTGAACGTATGGAGATGATTTTTGAAGATCTTTCTCTGCTCCCGTTAAAGGGACCGGTTATTGTGGAGGGCGTATATGCTGTTCCGGAAATGATAAGAACAGTAACTCCGGATGCTCCCGCTCTTTTCCTCTTTGCTGATGAAGAATTCCTTCGTTCCTGTTACTACGGCAGAGAATCTACAATCTGGATGGAGGATGCTTTCGCCGTGTGTGACAATCCGGAGAAGACGAAAGAAGAATGGATGAGAAAATGGCTCCCCATCGATGCTGACCGCAGAAAACGTGCTTTGGCCTGCGGATATTCCTGTCTTGAAGCAAAGAGTACAACCGGCTGGAAGATCTATGAGAAATCAATACAGAGAATACTGTCTCTGTAGCTTAAGATTACAAAACTGTAATGTTTAAAAAAGCTTTTTGTCTTGACGATGAAAGATTATAATGCGAAATTATCTATAGAAACTGATAAAAGGAGATGTATATGGGTTTTACAAATGAATATGCGTACAACTCTTCTGCTGTCCGTGACCGGAGTATTATAAAAAATGTCTATCTCTGGATGACTGCGGGTCTTTTGCTGACTGGTGTTGTAGCATACGGTCTGTCCAGTAATCCTTCTTTGATGCGCAGCATCATCACAAACCCGATTCTTTTCTTTGGTGCAATGATTGCTGAACTCGGTCTTGTTATGTACCTTTCCGCCCGGATTATGCAGATGAGCGTTCAGGGTGCAACCTTTGCTTTTGCCCTTTACTCAGCTCTTAACGGAGTTACCATGTCTGTTATCTTTCTGGCTTATACAGGAGCAACTATTTCCCTTGCGTTTTTTACAACCGCGGCAACCTTCGGAGCCATGAGTTTGTATGCCATGACAACGAAGCGTGATCTTTCCGGGTTTGGACACTACCTTATGATGGGTGTTATTGGTATTATCATTGTTTCAGTGATAAATATCTTTCTAAAGAGTCCGGCGGTGTACTATCTTATTTCGTATATCGGTGTTGCTGTTTTTATGGGGTTGACAGCCTTTGATACTCAGCGGATCCTGCAGATGAGCAACCAGATGAGCGGTTCCGTCGGAGAAGCTGACTATGTCAGGCTTTCCATCATGGGAGCTTTAAAATTGTATCTTGATTTTATAAACATATTTCTCTTTCTCTTAAGGATATTCGGTAGAAGAAGATAATTCCTTTTTAGAACATCACTCGGTATTTATACCGGTGAATGACAATATATGAACCGTCTGTTTTTTTTAAGAGCAGGCGGTTTTTTTATGCAGGAAAGTGCTATCTCTACAAGCTGCTGCAGATATGAAGCGATCTCCGGTATGTCTTAAAACGTATCTAGAATTTTTTTTACGTTAAATTTTTAGCCTATGCGTTAATGATTGGAGGGGCGCGAAGCGGTCCGGTTTACCGGACGGAACCCCCGGAAAGCATGACCCGAAGGGGAACGCCCAGGGTTTTAGAAGTTGATTTTCTTGTTATTTCACCATAGTATGTCAGGACGGGAGGAAACAAACGGTGACACTGCAAGAATTATTCCTGAAAAATCGGCCTGAAGGGGAGTCCGGGAAGATAGAAATAGCCCTGCCGGTAAGAATAAAGAAATTACACAAGGTGCTTCAAAAGGCCATGGCCTCGTTTCAAGATAAAACTTTTGTTTTACCGCCTGAACAGGTTAAGGAGCTATCAGTTATTTTGATAGAATTTGCAGAGGATCTTTACTGTGGTTTAGGGTTTTGGCAAGCATTTGAGAAGTACAACAGTGAATTTTTTAATACACCCCTGCCTGTTGTTCTGGAGCCGGGAGAAACGATTGAAACTATGTTCAGCAGCAAAAGAATCCAGTTCCTCCTTCAGCATGTTTATGAAAAGATGGAACCGGAAATACTAATAGGATATTGTCATAGTGAACTTATTGAGCTGGCAGAGAAGGTATCAGAATTTCTTACCGGTTCATTTAACAGAATTCCTGAAACTTCCGGTATAGCTGCATTACTTGCAGGAGCAAATGCAGAGGCCGGGGATGTTAAAAGAAAGCTTCTTTGGCTTGGAGTGCATTCCTATTTGTTTCGGTTGAGTTTTGCTGAATATTCGGAAGGAATTCCTTATGACGACATAGAGATCAATACCATTGACGACTTTCTCTGTGCCCGGAGTACAACTTTGTCAGGTCTTGGGGTGGTAGATATTCTGGCTGACTGTATTGATATTACAGCAGAAGAGAGGGGGGAGCTGAAAAGCTGGTATGAAAGGCACCTATCCGCATACAAAATAATAAAATCCGGGGAGAGAGATATTACAGCGTTAAATATTGTTACTGATCAGGAATACAGTATACATACCGGTGCGTTTACAAGCCAGTTTAAGGAATCCAATGTGGTCCTGGGAAGCTTGATCCCCTGGAGAGGGGATTGGTATTGGTCAGGATCCCAACAGATATATAGAGATCTCCCTGATGAAGAAATTGAAGATATAAAAAGGATCTATTTAGATAAACCCACAATACTGTATCGGTACCGCAAGGACCTTCTTCAAAAAGCAGTAGCGGTAAACAGAATTCAATATGAGAGATTTATAGATTATTATGGTGATGATATTGCTGTGTTTCCGAATGGCCGGGAACTGGCTGCCTCTGAGAAGAAAAGGAGCCGGTATATTTTCGAGAAATATTTGTCAAAGAAAGAACAAAAGGCTTTTATCCAGAAGCATAATCCGGAAGACGGGTTTCCTTATTACAGGTATCCGGAAAAATTACTTAATGAAGATAAGGGAGTAGCTCTCTTTTACGATGTGGATGAAGGGATAGAGATAGCAGTCTTCTTTGATTATATTTTAAGTGCCTTTAAGAAAAAAGGTAACAATTTGACTGAGGATGAAACTGAAAGTATTGCCGGTTTTGTAAAAGCATACAATCTTAGTCCCAAATTTGTAAAAAGAATGATTAAAGACTATGGCAGTGAATCTATAGTAAAAGCGTTTATGATTGAGAAAGAAGATGAGCTTGTTATAGATTATTTGCTGCGGAAATACAAAGGACAGTTTTACAGGAATCGATATCCCACTTTGACCGTTCATTAAAGAGGCCGGTTGTTAACACTATGCAGCGGACTCTTACTGTAATCTGGTCAAGATTAGATTCGAAAGTTGCTTCTTTGATCCCTCGTTACTTTGCTTTTCAGGTCGGGGTCGGTACTCCGGACAAGCTCGGGAATATCTCCCGCCAGCCCCATCTTGTCGTTTTTCAGTATCATAAGACCGGAAATACCCGGTATCTTCATTATACGGTCAAGGGCCGGGTTGATATCGCTTTCTTTCTTTACAAGATTGCAGGCAAGGGTTGCCGCTGCATCGGCCAGGGCCCCGGAGAGAGAAAAAACGGTAGTTAAACTGCATTTTCCGAAGCTTAGCGAATGACCCATGGTGCTGGAGGAGGAGCATACCGCCATGGGTGTCTGGTCCGGCTTGATTCTAAAGGCCAGGGTGTCCTTGAATGGGGTTCCGCCGGCGTATATCCCGAGGGTCAATTCCTTTGAAAGCCGTAAAAAGAGATCCCCGCCGTTTTCCACAATGGCTTCTTCGCAGCCGGACTGTACAGCCGCCGCGGCTGCTCTTTCGGCAAAGGTTCCCGCTACTGCTGCCATGGGGCCGACTCCTACAGTACAAGATGCTGTGTGCATTTCCCTGGCTGTACCGGGTGCATCCTCTGCCAGGCTGTCGAGGGGTTCCAGTGCTGCAGCAAACTGTCTGCTGCTGTCAATAAACCGTTCCAGTTCATTCCTCATGGCGGTAATTTCCCGGACAGCGTCATCGAATCCGCAGGAAAGTATCCGGTAGTGAGCCTGTTTGTAGGAAAACCTGCGGAATTCCCTCATGTTATTCTCAAACGAGTGAGTGGAGCGGGACAACTTGGTGGTTCCGTTTCTTGAAGCGGGTGCAGAGAACGAAAGGTGTCAATACCCCGCGGCTCTGCCGCGGAATAGTCCGCCATAGCGGCCTGGGTCCAGGGCTCTGCCCTGGGGTATTGATACCTTTCATTCCTGGAAGATGGACTGGCATGCGCCGTAGGGGCAGTTGTCGATGCAGCCGAGGCAGTCGATACAGAGCTCGGAATCGAAGATTACCTTCATGGTTGCAGTATCCTGAATATGGAGGGCATTTACCGGGCAGTGGGTCAGGCAGTTTCCGCAGGAAGTACAGACTGCTTCATCCCAGCGGAAAGATTTCTGTGCATCATCAACGGTTACACCCTGCTCTTTTATAAAGGCAATTCCTTTGTCTATATTTTCTTCACTGCCTGTTATATCAAGAATAAGTGATCCCTTCTCTTCAGCTGTTATCCGTGCGCGGTAGATGTTGGTGATGAGGTCGAAATCCTTTACCAGATGGTATACGATAGGTTTGTCAACACTGTCTTTGAGAAATGTCAGCAGCAGTTTTTGTGTTTTCATGAACGGCCGTCCTTAACAAAAAGAGATTTCATTTTCTGATTTACAGGGAGTTTTTTAAAGGGTTCGGTGAGGAGAAAGGTCCCGTCCTCAATCTCGCCTTTAAGTAAATTTGCTATTTTCAGGGCTTTTTCATAGGAGGACATGGATGATGTTTCCCGTTCTTTTCCCATGAGGGAAATCTTGCCGGATTTTAACGCTTCATAGGTTACTGACCCGAGAGTTTTTCCTGTTTTGTTGGGATAATCGTAGGAGTAATCTATAATCTGCGCTTTAATATCCCTGTCCCGTATTGTTGTATACTTTAATATCTCCTCATTTAATACAGGGATGGGTATCCCTACTCCCACCGCCATGGAAACGCCGTACCCTTTCAGGCTGACCCCTCGGATAAACTCGGCATCCATTTCTTTCATGTCACCTGTGAGGGCAAGGGTTCCCGCCCCCTCTTCCGGAACACCGTTGATGCTTCTCAGGACATCAGATGTATGCTGTGTCCCTTCGGCATACACATGACCCCTGGCACCGGCAAGCCACACGGATGTACCAATACCGATTGTTTTATAGAGAGGATCGTTCAACAGCGGAGACAGCTGCCCCGCGGAAGAATATGACACATTCCCCATATTTGGTTTAAGCATCCCCATGTAGGTGTACAGCGGTCTGTTTGATCTATTTACTGCAACGTTGTAGTTCTGATAACAGTTCCTCGGATTTACCATGATAGCCTGGTTGAGATCATGTATGGTAAAGGTGGTCCGTATCTCTCTTCTCGGGTACTCATCGGTACCGTAGGAGAGGGCAAAAAGTTGCAGTTCTTTACCGGCTATCAGTTTTTCAATAACGTGTCCTCCCCCAAACCTGAACTCTCCTGGATAATCAAGGTTGGCGGGATCGTTATGCCTGAGCTGGGTTGCTCCCATAAAAAGGTCAACAGCGGCAATACCCGAATAGGCGAGGACATCGTCTATCCATGCCTCGGTTATCCGGATTTTGGGAGTGCTGTGGCCGAAGTTGATAAAACAGCCGGAAGAACACATGGGGCCGAATGTTGCGGTTGTTACAACATCAACCTCCTTTGCAGCTTTTTCAAGGCCCTTTTTGTCTACGTAATCGATAATTTCCGCCGCTGTAAGAACCACTGCCTTTTTTGAGGCTATTTTTTCGTTTATTTCCGTGTATGTTTTCATGATAAGCGGTATGGTATCAGCATGAAAATATTTTTACAATATGTGTTGCATTTATTCAGGTTCCTATTAGAATAGAGTAAACAGTTTCTAAAGTGGAGGATAGATTGAAAGCGAACAGTGATTTCCCTGCCATAAACAACCGGCAGCCTATCGGGATAAAGGCGGATGGGACACCGTACGGTGTTCTTATTGTTGATGACTCGATGTTTGTTAAGAAACAGCTCACGCAGATACTCAACTCAGAGGGATTTGAAGTTGTTGAAACGGCATCTCACGGTGCTGACGGCGTAGAGAAATATAAAGCTCTTAAGGACAAGATTGATCTTGTAACGATGGACATAACCATGCCGGGAATGGACGGTGTGACGGCTCTTGAGCGGATTATTGCGTTTGATCCTGAAGCAAAGGTCATTATGGTAAGTGCTCTGGGGAAGCAGGACCTTGTGAAAAAGTCATTTGTCATAGGCGCTAAAAATTATATTGTAAAACCATTGAACCGTCAAAAAGTTATAGAACGTCTGCAATCTGTTTTAGTACAGTAGTATCTGAAAAAAACGTTAAGGGATGAACGTAGAAGGGGTGGATAATGAAAAATAAGCAGATCTTGATTATATTCGGAGTACTTGTTTTCTACGCAGTATTTCTGTTTTCCGGCTGTGCTACGACAAGAGGTGTCCCGCGGGAGGGTGCTGTGGAAAATCTTATGGAACTGATAAACAGCGGGAATACGGAGATGATAGTAAATATCACTAATACCCCCATGCTGGTGGATGGAGAGATGGTAAACAGAGACCAGGAAGTAACTTCTTTCTGGGCACAGGTAAACAAAGCGGGTTTCCGTATTCAAACCGGGAAAGATATCCGGATACAGCCGGTAGATTCAGATACCTACCTTCTTTTTGGAGATACCATGGAAGTAAAAACATTTTTCTCAAAGTACGTACCAAAAACTGCGGTAACCGCTGAAATAGAGGGAACAGGCGGGAAGTACGTATTTCTTCTTTCAGGCAGAAACGGAAAGTATCCTTATCTGTTCGGATTTACGGGGCCTGTACAATGATGAAAAAATTATGTGCACTGATAGTATTTACCGGTTTGGTTGTTGGATTATACGCGCAAAGTGCGGATATAACCTATATCGATGGATGGGTTGATGTAATATCTAAGGGTGCCCTGACAGAAGCACAGGAAGGGGATGTCCTCCACAGCGGCGATTCTGTTATTACCCGGGATGACAGTTTTGCTGAACTGGAACAGCAGAACCTCAGTACCATTACCGTGCAGCCCAATTCTATTTTCATGATCCAGGAGAAGGAAGGTGCAGGCGGCAGGGAGACGGTCCTTTCGACCACAGTAGGGGAAGTTTCTTTCAAGTTCGGTAAGCTCCTGGGAAAAGAGCCCGCCATAGCTACGCCGAGTATGGTTGCCGGTATCCGGGGGACTGAGTTTACCGTTTACGCGGGAGAAGACGGATCTTCTCTCGTTGCTGTTACCAGCGGCCTTGTAACGGTAAGTGCAGAGGGTAAATCGGTGGATCTGCATCAGGATGAAGGGGTTGAAGTTAAATCCGGAGAAGCTCCCGGAGAAAAGTTTAAACTGAAAGGCAGAGAGCTTGATTTTTCCACCTGGAACAAAAAGAAATATGACGCATTGATGGCCAATCCCGTGACAGGGCTCCGGCAGCTGGGGAAACAGCTTGACGGATTCATTGCTGATATACAGGAATATGATACGGTGCTTAAAAAAATGAAGGCTGATAAAGTGAAACTCAAAGCGTCGTGGCAGAGTATGCTGGATAAGGGGGAAAAGGACAAGGCCCGGGAGTTTTACAACAAGAACATTATGCCGATTGATCAAAAGCTGGGTCCGGTTTTCCTTAATATCCGCTACTACAGCCTTTCGGCCCTCTCTTTCCGCAGATTTATACTGGGAAAGGTGTATGTTGATATGAAAGCCCGTTACATTATTGACCGGAAAAATGAGCAGTACAGGAAGTTTATTGACAATTACCGGCTATTAATTGGAAAGTTTGAGAAAGATGTGGTACCTTTTTTGGATAGGAATGATTTTTAAGGGGAGAAAGTATTGATGAATAAGAAGATGAAGATAGTTTTACTGGCCGGGATTGTGCTGGCTGTTCTTGTGCTTGGATCATGCAGTCTCATTGCAGGGATGTCCATTGAAATGAGGGTTGCCCAGTTTCAAACAGATTTGAATACTACTGAAAGGACGGATATCATTGACAATTTTTCATCGAAATGTGAAGACTATAATCAGATAAATACTTCAAGTTATTGGAATGATAACTCTACTTGGGCAGTAGGTAATAAACCCTTTGCTATTGTTATTTCGTCCACAGACAGTCCAAATGCCTATGGAACCATGAAATACTCAGGAACTTCTACTCCTATTCATTTTGAAATGGTAAATGAGGGAATTCTCGGCGGCTGGAAGATTTTAAAAATATGGACTGGTGATAATGATGCAAATCCGCAGATAAAGGTCCTCGTCCACTAGAACTATTTACGGAGGAATAGTATGAAAAAGACCGTTGTATTGGTTATTTTGCTGGTGATGATTTTTATTCCTGTTTTCGGTCAGGACATAACGGTAACCTATGTGGATGGTGATATGACTGTCCAGGAAAATAACTCCTGGTATGATGTTTTTTCAGGTGATGTACTGGAAGGAAACAGCACGGTAAAGGTTGGACCGGGCAGTGTGGCAGAATTTGAGATAGCAGGGAGCAAGATTATTCTCAATAAACCCGGGACTTATAAAATGGCGGAGCTTGTTTCAGCTTCCCGGAAAGCAGCTTCCTTCGGGAATCCTGTAAATTTAAAGAAATTTATTACGGGTCCTGACCGTGGGGTCACAAAGACTGCTGTAATGGGTGTCCGGGGAGCTCAGGCTGACAGCGGCAGCAGTGTAGAATGGCTTACGGAAGATAACATGGCCTTGTCCGACGCGAAGGATCTTATCGGTTCAGGTAAGTATGAAAAGGCTATTGATATCCTTAACGATAGTATTGATGATGCCTTTGATGAAGAACTTCCTGAATATGATTTCTACATTGGGAAAAGCTACTATCTCCTTGGAGAACCGGGTAAGGCCCTTTCGTATCTGTCAAAGGTAGCGGGAGATCCCTCCGCGGATTACTATCCAGATCTTGTTGTTCTTAAAGGAAATCTTTTCCTCGATTCCTTTGCCTATAATGACGCGTTAATACTTTTTGACAGGTACTTGAAGCAGGATAACACTTCTGAAACTGCACAGCTTGTAGCGTTTCTTTCCGCGAAAGCCTACAGTGCTCTCGGTAAGAAAGATGAAGCACGGAACAAGCTGAAAATGGCAGTTTCTCTCGGTGTATCAAATGAAGTGGGAAAAACTGCCACGTCAATACTTGCGTCGTTTTAGGGCGTCTATTTAGGGCTGTCTTTAATCTGCCACGATCCTGAATGGCGGTACAGAATATCGTTTGTGTTTACTCCCTTTTCTTTAACCCATTGAATGAGTGCGTTTTGAAAGGTACTGGAAAGATCCATACCAAGACCGAGGTCGGTAAAACAGGTATAGTTGTACAGCTGATCCTGCACCCCGAAGTTCCATGCAGCATCAAGAAGCGGCAGAGGAGGTGAGTCAAGCTGGGGAGTAAGTGTTTTCCCCCAGGCTGGATCATCTTTGGCAAGCTCAAGCGAATGAAACTGCACCCGCTTTGTAGTGTTGTACTGTTCCTTTTTAACAAGCGTTCCTGTTTTCTTCTCAATGATAGCAAGAACATACTCGGCCACAGCAGGAGCTGAAGTTAATCCCGGAGAGCGGATACCGATGGCATTGATGAAATTGGAAGGATCACTGTAGTCTTCAATAATAAAGTCGTTGGTATCAGGCTGGGCACGGACACCGGCAAAGGTTTTGACCGTAAGATCGGTCCGTAATGTTGGAACAAGAATCTTTGTTTTTTCAATTATTTCCTGTAGCCCTTCGGGAGTGGTAAAAATATTGTCCCGTTCAGTATCAGCCATGTTGACAGCGGTAGGGCCAAGGAGTATATCTCCGGTTATGGTTTTGGAAACAAGAACACCCTTGGATGTTTTCGTCGGAGTGGGGAAAATAACCCGGTTGACATTGTACAATTTATTCGGTTCGAGGAGGATATATTCTCCCTTCCTCGGTGTAATGTGGTAGGTATCAATACCGGCCTTCCTGGAAATAACATCACCGAAAACCCCTGCCGCATTGACAATGAGCTTGGCGGAAATTTTCTCTTTCGTTGTTACAATGGTGGTAATCTCGGAACCGGTTTTTTCAAAATCCGTAACTTCCTGATCCAGAAAGGGGGTTACACCGTTCATAACTGCATTTCGGAAAAGAAAGTTTGAAACCTCCATGGGGCAGACAACGCCGGCTGTCGGTGCAAAGAGTGCTGCAACAGCGTCTTTACTGAGATTCGGTTCGTTTTTCCGCAGCTCATCCTGACCCCATATCACCAGGCCGGGAATGCCCCGTTTATCACCACGGGCTTTCTCTTCCTTAATTGTTTTTACCTGCTCTTCATTAAACGCAACAACGAGAGAACCCTCACGTTTCATCCGGAACCCTATTTCTTCATGCCACCGGTCGTAAAGCTTGTTACCCCGTACAACCAGTTTTCCTCTGAGCTGATCCTCTCTGTCGTCGTATCCGGCATGTAGAATACCGGAGTTTGCCTTGGTAGCACCCTGGGAAGGGGCATTGTATTTATCTATAAGCGCAACGCTCAGATTATATTTGCTGAGTTCATAGGCTATACCTGCACCGGTAATACCGGCTCCAATTACCGCAATATCATAGTTCATAGAATCCTCCCTGCCAGGTTATAACCGTTTTCATACTGGTTAAGAAAATTAAAATTGGGTTTCCACGCATCCCCGGCAATATATACATCTGTAAAATCAGGATGCCGCTGGGTGGTATCAGTTCCAGCCTGCCATCTATCTATATCCCATTCAATACCAAGGAGCTCCCTCATCTTGTGTTCCATAATAAACTCACCATCCGTTGCAAGTGAATCTATGGCAAAGTACTGATTTTTGTTTTCCGGAGTACGGATTCTTATACCGCTTATGTGCTCGTCCCCTTCAAGACCGGTAACTTCAGCATAGGGAACAGCAGATTCAAAGCTGCTGTTGGAAAAGAGGATTGTTTCTATCCCTTTTTCCTGTGCAATGCGGCGGGTTTCTTCAGCATAGCTGGACTCTCCAATAATTGCGAGCTTCTCTCCCGGTATAAAATCATATCTGGTAAGCATCTCCGCTGTCTGATAGGTGGAAAATGTTCCCGCACCCCTGAAACCCGGAAGCAGCCGGCGGCCGTAAACGGCTTGTACTCCTCCGGTAGCTATAACCAGGTTACGATATGAGACGGTAAGATTTTCTCTACCGTTATCATTAATAATGATTCGGTGATTTTCGAAATCGGTTCCTATAAGGCGGCTGCCTAAAGAGATAACAGACTCAGGGCGTTTAGTCTCAAGAAGATGCGTTTTAAACCCGGTTCCGCTGACAGCGGAACGGAACATGGCTGACGTCTGTTTTATAAAAGGCATAAACGATACTGTGTAGAGCAGCTCGTCTCTCCCCTCAAACAGCATGACATTCTTTTGCCCCTCATGTAAAAGCCTGTCAAGAACGCCAATCCCTGCGGGCCCTCCCCCGATAATACAATAGTCATATGATTTCATTTGTCTACCTCAACATATAATATACTAAAAAGATCAAAAAGAAACAATTTAGATCAATTATATACCTGTCCTGGTATATAGTCAACAGAGCATTTTGAGCTTTTCTTGGTCTACTTGAAAAAAATGGTGTAACACTCTACTATACCGGCAGGAGGATCTACTTATGATTACACAGGTTGCTCATTTCTATGTGAAAGTTAAAAATGATCTCGGAAAGGCGTTCCGTGATTTTTTCCCACATATGTCGTCAAACTATATAAAAATGGCAAAGCTTTTTGATAAGGACAAGCGGTATCCCGTTCTTGCTATCGAAAAGGTCACGGTCTTTACAAAGGATGGGGCAGAGGTTGAATCGGCACGGTTTCTGGTTCCTTCAGAAAACAAAAACTTTATATGGATTCAGTCGGAACTCTTTGAATATGACGGGTTTTCTGAAGATCTAAAAAAATAGTATTTATGCTATGTTTTCGTTTGCCGCTGCTTTTTTCTCCGGTTTTTTCTACGGGGAGGAATAAATAGAAAAGACAGGATGACGAGCAGGGCAAATCCCGCATAGAGAAGTGTAAAGAAGATAGGCGGAAAATCGTAGAAGATAATTTTACGTATCAGTTGTCCGATAAACGATATCTGTGTGTTTACGTACTGGCCTGCTTCTGTACGCAGGGTGTACTCCAGGGATGTTAAGGGACATATCATGCCGATGAATACCTCAAAAGCAACGAAAAAAGAGGCTGCCAGGTGAACTATCCTGAAGGGCATATTACGTATCCACTGCCACTTGAAGACACCCCCTAGAAGTATGAGTAATTCACCTCCAACGGTGAAGAGTACGTACAAGAGGTGAATAAAAACAACAATATCAGCAAGATTACCCGGTTTCATATCATACCCCCTTCGAGAATTTTATGAAGTCTGCTGCTTGTCTGCAGAGAGACGTGGGCACGTATCTCTATGGAAGATTCCACCCATTTTTGTTCAATAATCTGCCCTTTCCGGTGCAGGAGAGCGACAAGATCGTATCTGTCATGGGGAATGGTGAAGATTTCCGTTATTCCTGATTCATTGAAGACCTTTTCAACGGCTCTGTACAGTTCTTCGGTCCCTTCTCCGGTTCTGGATGAGATAAAAACAGCACCGTGATATTCCTCTTTTAACCCCTCCACAAGAAAAGTATCCGAGACAAGATCAATTTTATTAAAAACAAAAATAACCGGTTTCCCTGATGCTTCAAGCTCGTTCAGGACGGACCGGGTTGTTTTTATCTGCTGTCTGAACTCCGGATCGGATGTATCAACAACATGAAGAAGAAAATTTGCAAGAACCGCTTCTTCAAGGGTCGATTTGAACGCATCAATAAGATTGTGAGGCAGTTTCCGGATGAACCCGACAGTATCGGTCAGCAGTACTTCTTTCCCTCCTGGAAGGATGACTTTCCGGGTCGTGGGGTCAAGGGTCGCAAAAAGTTTATCTTCCACGTATGTCTCTGCCCGGGTAAGGATGTTCAGCAACGAGGATTTACCGGCGTTGGTATAACCCACAAGGGCTCCGGTAGGGAGAGGGATCTCTCTTCTCTTTTTACGCATGGTATCCCGATGGCTTTTAACCTTTTTAAGCTCTTTTTTCAAGCGGGTAATTTTTTGGAGGACAAGCCTCCTGTCTACCTCAAGCTGGGTTTCCCCCTCTCCTCTTGTTCCTTTTGCTCCCCCTTTCTGCCGGGAAAGATGGGTCCATGCTCTCGTTAATCGGGGCAGGGAATACACCATCCGTGCCAGGGCTACCTGAAGAACCGCTTCCCGGGTGGATGCCCGCTTTGCAAATATTTCCAGAATAACCTCTCTGCGGTCTATAACGCACAATTTGGTCATGCGCTCCCAGTTACGCTGCTGTGCGGGGGTAAGATCATCATCAAAAATAATAATATCCGCCTCTTTATTTTCAGCAAGAATACGTATTTCCTGTGCTTTCCCTTCCCCTGTCAGATACTTCTGTTTTGGAGCCTTTAAAGGGACGATGAGGGATGCAACGGTTTCCACTTCCATGGTATCAGCAAGCCGTCCAAGTTCTTCAAGATGAGAGGCAGCTTCCTTATCCCGGATGTCAGGGTATTTGATTGTTACGAGTAATGCTTTATCAGGATGTATACTATCCTCATCATATTGAAAAAAATTATTCATACCCTTAAAATACTCCTCATGATGATCCTGTGTCCACCTTTTTACACAGAAGAGCCGGTATGAACAATCCTGCCCGTGCTCCTGATTGTTTAAAATGTATTCACTTTTCCGTTACCTGGGATGCCCGTTTCCCGAGAAGCTGCAAACTGTTCGGTGTAAAATCAAGAACCCTGCCGTCAATTGCCGTTTTCCAGGCTACCGGCAGCCATTGCCCCTCGTTTAAAAGGTCTCCCCGAATCAGGGATTGATTGTTTCTTTTCCATCAAAGCTTAAAATTTCTTTCTGAAGAAAATCAGCATACACGTCCAGCTGTTTTAAAAGTACCTTCTCCCTGCTCCCAATGTCACGGTTTGTCATATTTTCCCGTATTTTCCGCCTGAAGAAGTCAAAATCATTTATCATATTGCCCGGAGGGAAAAGAATTCTCCCGGCACAGAAACTTTTCCACTGTTTTTCTGTTTCTTTGTCCATCTGTTCGGGGAAATTCCTGCACCTGAATCGCCAGAACATCTCCGGTATTCTCTGGTCCTGAAATGAAAGGTTAAGGGAAAAGAGTTTATCGGGAGGGGTGGTGTGAATTACTGCAAAGGATTTTTTATCTTTGTCACTGAAAAACCCTCCAGAGTAAATTTGAAGCTCCGGATCTGTTTCAGCTGTCCTCCGGTTTTCATCTCTCTGAAAAACTTTGAGAATCTTCTGGGTTAAGAGAGGTTCTTTATTCAGAATGCTGCTGTGATGCAGGCATTCTTTTCTGTCAATTCCCAGCCTGTCTGCAGTCCGGTCATCCAGGGTAGGCAGAGGTGAAAGAACCGGACATTTATTGGTGTGAAGCTTTACTATGGGGATTTGATCTTCCGGTGTTAATTCGGCCCTCGGTGTAAAAACTCTTTTCCGTATCTCCTCCGGTGAAAGCGTAAGGATATTTTCCGGATTTTTCCGCAGATCGAAGCAATAGACCAAATTGGGGTTTCCCGGATCTGTTGCAAGGGGAGCCACGATGGAGGTACATCCTTTTTTAGAGGTAAAAACAGCTGATGTGTAAAGTACAGGATCCTTCGTGTGGAGACTAATGAGGGATCTGACACTTGATTTTGACCGGTGGTGAAAAATGTAACTGAAAAGCCGCGGCTGTTTTTCATGAACAAGACGGGCCATATCTATGGTTGCGTATACGTCTGACAGTGCATCATGTGCATGTGTATGACTGATGTTGTTCGCTTTTGTCAGCTCTTCAAGTTTGAAAGAGGGGGTACCGTTCTCTTTTGTGACCCACGTGATCCCTTCCGGCCGGAGGTCATGGGCAGCCCGTACAAGATCTATAATATCCCACCGTGACCCTCCGTTGGCCCATTCCCGTTCATAGGGATCGATAAAGTTGCGGTAAAAAAGATTGCGGATAAACTCATCATCAAAATTAAGGTTGTTGTACCCCGTTACACACGTCCCGGGAACCGAAAACTCCTTCTGTATTTTTTTAGCGAATTCGTATTCACTTATTCCCTTTTTAAGGGTATCTTCCGGAGTGATACCTGTTACAAGACATGCCTTGGGATCCGGAACATAATCAGCTGTTATTCTGTTGTATATAACGAGAGGTTCTCCGATTACTTCAAATTTATCGTTTGTCCGAATCCCCGCAAACTGAGCTATCCGGTCAAGCTGCGGGTTCAAGCCGAAGGTTTCCAGGTCATACCAGTAGATTGTCTGTGTCATGGTTCTATGATATACTAAAACGTGAAAAAAAAGAAACATAAAAGGTACATAAAATGGGATTGAATTGCGGAATAGTAGGACTCCCCAATGTAGGTAAGTCAACAATTTTCTCTGCCATGACAGCAGCACCGGCTGAAGCGGCAAATTATCCGTTCTGTACGATAGAGCCGAATGTCGGAATCGTAAGTGTGCCGGATGAACGGCTTAAAAAAATAACGGAAATCATTCCAACGAAGAAAGTAATACCTGCTGTTGTTGAGTTTGTTGATATTGCGGGACTCGTTGAAGGTGCGTCAAAGGGGGAAGGGCTTGGAAACAAGTTCCTTTCCCATATTCGGAATGTCGGTGTTATTGTCCATGTGGTCCGGTGTTTTGATGACGATGATGTTGTCCATGTAGCCAACACGGTAAATCCGGCCTCTGATATTGAAACAATCAATATAGAGCTCGCTCTTGCGGATTTGGAGACTGTTGAAAAACGCAGGGAAAAAACTCTGAAAAACCTCCGTGCCGGCAACAAGGAGGCGGTTAAAAAACTTAATGCTGTTCTCCCGCTGCTGGAAACCCTCAGCAGTACGCTTTCCGAAGGGAAACCGGCCCGTTCGGTGGATTTTACCCCTGAACAACTGAATCTTATCTACGATCTTCAGCTTATTACCCTGAAAAAACAGCTGTACGTGTGTAATATTGATGAAGATTCCATTGAAGCCGGGAACCCGTATGTGGATACAGTACAGCGTATCGCCGGTGAAGAAGGAGCTGAAGTTGTTGTTATCTGCGGGAAACTTGAATCGGAAATTGCAGCTCTGGAAACCCCCGAAGAAAAACAGGAGTTTATGGAAGCTTCTGGTCTGAAGGTATCCGGAATGGATACCCTTGTCCACGCGGGATACAGGATGCTGGGTTTACGGACCTTTTTTACCGCCGGTGCCGATGAAAACAGAGCATGGACGTTCCATGAAGGGGACAAAGCGCCCCAGGCGGCGGGGGTAATTCATACAGATTTTGAAAAGGGTTTTATAAAGGCGGAGGTGTATCACTGCTCTGATCTTTTTGCCCTTGGTTCGGAACAGAAGGTAAAAGAATCGGGCAAACTGCGAATAGAGGGCAAAGAATACCTCGTCCAGGATGGCGATGTCATGCACTTCCGGTTTAACGTATAGTATGTAAGATAAGGAGCACTGTGCAATGGTTTATAGAGAGTATGGAAATACAGGACTGAAGGTCTCTGTGCTGGGTTTCGGCGGTATGAGGTTTGGTGATCCTGAGGATCATGACACATCTGCGGAAATGCTGCTTCACGCCTTAAAGAAAGGCATTACCTATTTTGATACTGCTCCCGGATACTGCGGCGATAATTCTGAAATTATATTCGGAAAAGCTATAAAGGAAATGAAAAAAACAGGGATCCCTTTTTATGTTTCCACAAAATCGAACAAGCCGAAGGGATCTGATCTGCGCCGGGATCTGGAAAACTCCCTTAAACGGCTTAATCTGGAAAGAATAGATTTTTACAACTGCTGGTATGTTCTTACTCTGGATGACTGGGAGGGAAGAAAGAGGGGAGGGGCAGTCGCGGAAATACTGAAGGCACAGGAAGAAGGACTTATACGGTTCCCTGTCTTTTCAACCCACCTGCCGGGAAATGAAATACGGAATGTTATAGAAGAGGGGTATTTCCGCGGGGTTACCCTGGGATACTCGGCAATAAATTCTCCCTACCGTGAAGACGGAATAAAGGCTGCGGCAGAACATAATATGGGAGTCGTTGTTATGAATCCTCTCGGCGGAGGGACGATTATCCAGAATGAGGAGACGTTCAGTTTTTTAAAGGTTAAAGAGAATCAAACCATTCTCGAAGGGGCCCTTCATTTCCTTCTCCTTGACCCCCGGATAACAGTCCGTCTTGTCGGGTTCCGGAACTTGAACGATATCGATACCGCCGTTAGTGCTGTTGATTCTTTTGTGCCCTACAGTGAGGCCGAGTTAGCCGGTATCCGGGGACATGTTGAAAGTGATTTTAACAGTCTGTGCACAACCTGCATGTACTGCAATGTCTGCCCTGTTGATATACCGGTATGGAAGTTTGTTGAAACGGCAAACGGACTCTTCTTCAATACTGATGAAAAGCTTTCCGACCGGTTGAAGTGGCACTGGGGTACTGATATTTCAGTTCTTGACCGGTGCACCGAGTGCCGGAAATGTGAGGCGGCATGTACCCAGCATCTTCCCATTCTCCAGCGGTTTGAACAGCTGAAAACACATATAAAAATGGAAAATCAGGGTGGATAGGGAAGAACTTTTTTCTGTTGTCAATGCCATACTGAATGATGCAACTGATGCTGATGTTGAGGTGATAATTGAAGCCCTGAAACGGCGTGCAAAAGGGCGGAATACCGGAACTTTCCGGGGAATAAATCCTGAAAAGCTGGCAAAAGAGTCCGCGGGAATGATCAGTAAACAGATGAGTTATTCCATCGGCAATATCCGTAAGATGATTCAGGATTTCGCTGTTGATATTATAAGAAAGGAAGCTCCCGAATTAAATGAGGAACAGATAGCAGAGCTTACCGATGCCTGGATCCCTGATGGAGGCAGACAGCAAAAAAGGGAACAGCAGGAACTCCCTCCAGAGGTACTGCTTACCATGATTAAACAATTCCTATCCTACAGTTCGGGTTCAATGTCACCTTCAGAACAGATGGAGCTTGAAAATCAGATTCCGGACTGGCAGAGAACCTACTGGCAGCGGATGCCTGATGGAATACGGTCTGTTATTACCCTCTATCTGAAAGGATCCATTGACAGCGACGAGTGCTGGGATCAGATATACGCGGATCTTGATCTACAGTGACTGAATGGTAAGAATTGACGGGATGGTTTTTATCGATTTTATTACTTTATTGAAATCATCACCATGTTCGAGTTCCATGGTAAAACGTCCGGTCAATTTTCCCCGTTCATCTTCTTCAAGTTTCCCTTCAATAAGGTGCCCTTTGTATTTTCTTACCGCACCCTCAATTTCGGAAAAAAGGTCGTAAGTCATGCGGGACGTAATTTTAAATTGTCTTGTTGAACGGGGAGAAACCGCCTCCCACTCAACATCGATACATCTGTTTTCTATATCATTGATATGGGCAAGATTGGGGCAGTCCCGTTTATGCACAATTATACCGCGGCCACGGGAAATATAACCGACAATATCGTCACTTGTTGTCGGTTTGCAGCAGTTGGCGATACTGATAAGCATATTTTTTTCATTACCGATTTTAAAAGCAATTTTAGCCCGGTCGAGGACCTGTTTTACAAAAGTCCCTTCCTCTTCTTCCTTTTCTTTATCCGCTGCAGGGGGAGGCTGATTCCCGGAAGTTTCATTTTGTGCATTTTTCTTCTTCGCAATAATATTTTTATCTATAATAATGCTGTCATCGTGTTTGTTGAGCCAGTGCCGTATTTTATTTCTGGCTTTTGTCGTCTGCACAAATCTCAGCCAGTTTACATGGGGGCTGGCTGTCCGGGATGTCCGTATTTCCACAACCTGGGTATTTTTTAAAGGACGGTTAAGGGGGATGATGCTGCCGTCAGCGAGAGCTCCGAGACAATGGTCTCCTATCTCTGTATGAATTTGATAGGCAAAATCGATCGCTGTAGATTTCTTGGGAAGTTCAACAATGTGTCCTTCAGGGGTAAATACGTAGATGGAATCCTTTAAGAACTCTTTTCGGATATCGGCAATAAAATCATCAGCACTGGAGCGTACACCGTCCCAGTTTTTCAGCCTGCTTACAATAGGCAGGTCCTTGTTTTTTATCTTTCGTCCGTCAAAACCGCTGTTCTTGTACAGCCAGTGAGCGGCAATTCCATACTCCGCGGTTGAATGCATCTCCTCTGTCCGAATCTGTACCTCCGTTACCCGTCCGTTAAAGCACATGACACTTGTATGAAGACTCTGATACTGATTCGCCTTAGGCATGGCAATGTAATCCTTAAACCGTCCCTCAATAGGAGGCCAGAGGCGGTGGACCATACCGAGAATTGAGTAGCATTCATTCACCGTACTGCAGATAATGCGTATTCCGAGAATATCATATATCTCCTGGATATCCTTTTTCCGTTTTTTCATTTTCATGTAGATGGAATAGATGTGCTTCTCTCTCGTATAGACCTTAATACGGTGATTTTCCTCCGCTGCAGCTTTCAATATGGTCTGTTCAACCTTTTTAAGATAATTTTTCTGTTCGGATTTATTGTCTTTGAGATAATCTACAATGTACTGATACACATGCGGATTCAAATGTTTTAATGACATATCTTCAAGTTCTGCTTTCAGCCAGAAAAAACCAAGTCTGTCTGCAAGGGGTGCGTATATTTCAAGGCATTCGTTGGCGATTGCTTTTCTTTTTTTCTCAGGCAGGTATTCAAGTGTGCTCATATTATGCAGTTTGTCTGCAAGTTTGATAATGATAACACGGATGTCTTTTGACATGGCGAGAAGCATTTTACGGATCGTTTCAGCTTCCTGAATTGATTTGCTTTTTGCTTTAAGTATGGATATTTTGGTAACACCTTCAACGAGAAGCGCGGTTTGTTTCCCGTAGCGTTTGCTTATTTCACTAAAAGCTGTATCGGTATCTTCAAGAATATCGTGCAGAAGAGCGGCAATAATGGAATCAGCATCCATTTTCATGTCGATAAGGAATTCCGCGACCTTTAACGGATGAATAAAATACGGCTCACCGCTTGCACGTTTTTGATCTCTGTGAAGGGTTTTTGCCCATTCCGCAGCACTGCTGATTCTTTCTATCTCTTTGGGCGTGTAGAGAGAATGAGCAAGTTTTTCTTTGAAGAGTTCAATTTTACTCTGCATGCGGCTCCTGTTCCTGTTTTCTGCCCAGGGTTACCCGGTTCCTTCCTGTCAAATCCTGTACAACGGTACTCCCTGTAAATCCGGCGGCAGTTAGTTCCTGTTCTATATAATACGTTTGATCTATCGCAGATTCAAGGAGAATGTAACCGCCCGGAGCAAGATAAGCCCCTGCGTCAGCAATAATTTTTCTGATAAAACGCAGACCGTCATCTCCCCCCTCCAGGGCAAGATATGGTTCCGGCCATTTCTTGTCTGCCATCCGGTGTACTTCTTTTTTTGTCAGGTAGGGCGGATTGGAGATAATGATATCGAATTTTCCGCTGATAGAATCTAAAAGGTTGCTTTTAACAGCAGGCAGTACTTCGCCGAGAAGCTTTTTACTATTGAGCCTGCACACATCAAGCGCATCTTCGGAAACATCTGAACAGGTAACTCTGCATTCCGGAGCCTCGTGTTTTAAGGTTATTCCTATGCAGCCGGAACCGCAGCAGAGATCAAGAATTCTGGTAAGGGTTGACTGTTCGTGTAAAAGGGTAAGTGCTGTTTCAACAAGTGTTTCTGTATCCGGCCGTGGAATAAGTACCCGTTCATCCACAAAGAAAGGAAGTCCGTAAAACTCTTTCCTGTTAAGTAGGTACGCTATGGGAATATTTTGTTCCCGTCTGTCAAGCAATTCCCTGTAACGGTTATACTGTTCGTCGGTGACAGGATCAGGATATGAAGCGAGGAGCTTCTCTTTAGAAATATTCAAGACTGAGGTAAGGAGGAGAGAAGCGTCCAGAAAAGGGGTATCACTTTCTGCCAGCAATGAAGCTCCTTTTGTAAGAGCTTCCCGTATGGTTTTCATGCCTATGCTTTCAGGGCCTGCTCGCCTGCGGCAACTTTAAGACTTTCAATAATCTCCGACAGATCCCCCTGCATAATATTTTCAAGCTTGTACAGTGTAAGGTTTATCCGGTGGTCTGTTACTCTGTTTTGAGGGAAATTGTAGGTCCGTATCCGTTCTGATCTGTCTCCTGATCCAACCTGGTTCCGCCGGTTTTCAGCCCGTTCACTTTGTTTCTTGGCTTCTTCCGCTTCATACAGCCGGGCTCTGAGAACTCTCAATGCTTTCGCTTTGTTTTTTATCTGTGATTTTTCATCCTGGCAGGTTACGACAACTCCTGTCGGCAGGTGGGTAATACGGACGGCCGAATCAGTTGTATTGACACTCTGGCCTCCCGGACCGGATGAACGGAATACATCAATTTTTAAGTCTTCAGTCTTTATGGCAATATCAGTTTCTTTTGCTTCAGGCAGAACCGCAACAGTAACGGCGGAGGTGTGTACTCTTCCTCCTGATTCTGTTGTCGGTACACGCTGTACCCGGTGAACACCGCTTTCATACCGTAGATTGCCATACACATTTTTTCCGGATACGGAAAAGGAGATTTCCTTAAATCCGCCTATCCCTATTTCGTTCGCGTTCATTACTTCTATTTTCCATTTGTTCTGTTCGGCAAACTTCGTGTACATACGGTAGAGATCAGCGGCAAAAAGGGCTGCCTCATCACCGCCTGTTCCGGCTCTGATTTCCATGATGATATTCTTACCGTCCAGAGGATCTTTCGGAATGAGCAGTTTTTTCAGCCTGATTTCAATGGTATCTTTATTTTCTTCAAGACCTGCAAGTTCTTCTTTGGCCATCTCTTTCATTTCAGGGTCTGATTCATCTTCAATGAGCATTTTCGTATCTTCGAGGCCCTGGATAACCTGTTTGTATTCTTCATAAGCTGCGACAACTTCGCTGAGTCCCGCATGTTCCTGCATAACCTCTTTGTAGCGGTTCATATCCTTCATAATCTCAGGGTTTGAGAGTTCCTGTTCAAGACTTTTATATTTTTCCGCAATCCTCTGTAGTTTATCAATCATACCGGTACTATAACAGATTCACCGAATGGTATCAATCAGCGTCTCCAGGATACTCATTGTTGACTGTTGCTTTCCGGGGTGTCCGGGGGGTATGCAGAAACCCGAACAAGCTGCCGCAAAAGCCCCCGGCAAGATGGGCAAACTCCGCGATGGAGTTATGCTGAAAAGATCCGATTATCTGTTTCGTCAGATAAAGGATAACAATGAGAATAAAGGTAAGCGGGATGTCTCCTGCTTTTGTATTGGTAAAAGGCGCAAGAAGAATCATCATGAAAGCAACCCCGCTGGCACCAAGCAGCCCAGTGGATAAAAAAAGAACATTAATAATCCCTGTTACGAGAGCTGTTGTAATTATCATGATAAAAAGTGACATAGACCCGTACTTTTCTTCAAGAATCGGACCTACAAGGAGAATAATTGAAAAGTTTCCCAGTAGATGAGGCCATCCTGCATGCCCGAGAACATGAGTTACGAGTCTTGCATATCCCAATGGCTCTGACCAGTTAAATCCATTGCGTCCAGGGACAGTAAAATACCGGAGGATGAGGGTGTGGCCGGTTAATTGATCAGCCACCAAAATCCCTGCAGCCAGAAGAGCAAATGACAGGGTTACCGGTGCGTTGTATCGAATTCTCATGGCAGTTAGAGTAGCCTTCCCCGGCATTCATGGTCAAGAGCTGATACATTGACATGACCGAAAAATAAGGTTAGTATTACGGCTTAGTGCGGGTGCGTAGCTCAGCTGGATAGAGCGCTTCCCTCCGGAGGAAGAGGTCGCAGGTTCGACTCCTGTCGCGCTCAAAGGTACAGGTGTAGTGTTCAATGAAAGGTATCAATACCCTAGGGTAAACCCTTCCCCTTAAGCCGCTATCGCGGCCTATTCCGCAGCAAGCTGCGGGGTATTTTAACCTTTCGTTCTCTGCACTTGCTCGGTAACGGGACCACCTCGTTGTCCCGCTCCACTCACTCGCTTGAGAATAAAAATACCGGGGGCCTGCCGTCAGCAAACCCGCCGGTATTTTCCAACTGACTTTTTTTTGACTTACTTCTCGTGCTTATTAAAAGATGTAACTATAATTTCTTGCTTCCCGATAATGTATCAAATCTATCTGCATTCATTACTTTACCCCATGCTTTAACAAAGTCATTTGCGAATTTTTCTTTGTTATCGTCTTGTGCGTAAACCTCTGCATAAGCACGTAATATTGAATTGGAACCAAAAACCAAATCAACTCTGGTTGCTGTCCATTTTGTTTTACCGGATTTTCTGTCAACAATATTGTAAAGATTTTCAGAAACAGGTCGCCAGGAGTATTTCATATCCGTTAGATTTACAAAAAAGTCGTTCGTTAAAATACCTTCTTTTTCTGTAAATACGCCATGTTTGGTTCCGCCATGATTAGTGCCCAAGACGCGCATACCTCCAATCAGAACAGTCATTTCGGGAGCAGTCAGCCCCATAAGCTGCGTTCTGTCAAGGAGCAATTCTTCGGGTTTTACAGCGTATTCTTTTTTCTGCCAATTCCTGTAACCGTCATGAAGGGGTTCGAGAACGTCAAATGACTCTCTATCTGTCATTTCTTCAGTTGCGTCACCTCTCCCCGGTATAAATGGAACTTTAATTTTTATACCTGCTTTCTCTGCTGCTTTTTCAATTGCAGCGTTTCCGCCCAAAACAATCAAATCAGCAATGCTTACTTTTTTTGTCAATTCTGCTTGAATTTCGGTGAGTTTACTCAAAACTTTTTCAAGCCGCTTTGGTTCATTACCTTCCCAATCTTTTTGGGGTTCAAGCCGGATTCTTGCCCCGTTTGCACCTCCTCTGAAATCAGAACATCTAAAAGTTCTTGCACTGTCCCAAGCTGTATTGATAAGCTCAGTTGGAGTTAAGCCGGAATTCAGAAGTTTTGTTTTTAATTTTTCAATTTCAGATTCTGGAAGAGTATAATCAACCGCCGGAACCGGGTCCTGCCAAATTAAATCTTCTTCAGGAACGTCAGGTCCTAAGTATCTGCTTTTGGGACCCAAATCACGATGAGTAAGTTTAAACCATGCTCTGGCAAATACTTCTTCAAAATATTTTGGGTCTTTGTAAAAACGCTCTGATATTTTCCTGTATTCAGGATCCATTTTCAATGCCATATCTGCATCTGTCATTATTGGATTTCTGCGAACACCAGGAATATGGGCATCAAAAGGTTTATCTTCTTCTTTAATATTGAAGGGTTCCCATTGCCAAGCGCCCGCAGGACTTTTTTTTGCGCCCCATTCATGATTGAGTAAGAGATGAAAATAGGTATGATTCCATTTGTCAGGTGTTGTTGTCCAGGCGCCTTCCAGGCCGCTTGAAACAGTATCTTCAGCATTTCCTTTACCATGAGGATTCTTCCATCCAAACCCCTGATTTTCAACAGGCGCGCCTTCCGGTTCAGGTCCTAACTTGGAAGCATCGCCATTTCCGTGGGCTTTACCAACCGTATGACCTCCAGCGGTTAAAGCAACTGTTTCTTCATCATTCATTGCCATTCGTTTGAATGTAGCCCTAACGGCTTGGGCCGTTTTTAACGGGTCTGGATTTCCATCAACACCTTCAGGATTTACATAAATCAATCCCATTTGAACAGCTGCCAACGGATTTTCAAGAGTTTCTTCGTCTGATTTATCAGAATAACGGTCTTTATCCAGCCATTCTTTTTCCGAGCCCCAATAAACATCTTTTTCCGGATGCCAGATATCTTCCCTGCCGGCACCGAATCCAAATATTTTAAATCCCATTGATTCATAAGCCATTGTTCCGGCTAGAATAAATAGATCAGCCCATGAAATCTTGTTACCGTATTTTTTCTTAATCGGCCATAGCAGTCTTCTTGCCTTGTCCAGGTTGACATTGTCCGGCCAGCTGTTGACAGGAGCAAATCGTTGATTTCCTGTATTTGCGCCTCCGCGTCCGTCAGCCATCCGGTATGTTCCTGCGTCATGCCATGTCATACGAATCATTAAGCCTCCATACTGTCCCCAATCGGCAGGCCACCAATCCTGACTGTTCGTCATTAGTTTTTTTAAGTCGTTTTTTAGTCCTTCATAATCGAGTTTGTTAAATTCTTCCCGATAATTGAAGTCTTCACCAAGCGGGTTTGTCTTGGTGTCGTGCTGGTGCAAAATGTCTAAATTTAATGCATTTGGCCACCAACTCATGACAGAATTGTTTGTTTCCGTATTTGCCCCATGCATAACAGGGCATTTACCTTTTTTTGAATTGTTCAAAATAGCTCTCCTTGAAAAAATAATTGTATTTCAGGTGATACCATCACCTCTTAAGAATAATCGGAACGATTATTATAATAAGCATAAAAAAATTTACTTTCCTTCATTACGTCTGCCCGGGTATGCTATCTCTTTTTGCCATACATGCATCACAAATACCAAAAAACTCAATTCTGTGGTTATGGACTGTCATATGGGTTGTTTCTTCCACTTTTTTTTCCAGCCGGTATTCCATGGGAATCTCAAGATCCTTAATAGCGCCGCAAACCTCACATATAAAGTGATAATGAGGAGTTATTTTAGCTTCAAACCTGTCGTACGTACTTCCAAAATCAATTTTTTTGATAAGCCCCTGTTTTTCCAGAATGGAGAGATTTCTATAGACAGTTCCCATACTTAAATGAGGAAACTCTGGTTTGAGTTTATCATACAGCCAGTCTGCTGCAGGATGCCTGCCGGTACTTTGTAGAAGTTCAAGGAGCCTTTCCCTCTGTCTGCTTTTTTTATAGATCACTGCAATTATCCTGTTAAAAATAAAAATCGGAACAATTACTAGTATGCTGTATTTTTTTATTTCTGTCAAGAACAACAGGTTAAAAATTAAATACAGTACCCGATGAATGTTGCCGGGGTTTATAAAATTCATTATACTCGGTACAAGAGGTAAAAATGGACGTACAGTTGGAATTCAGATTCAGTTTTCATACGATGAAATATCAGGAAACTATTGAATTTTATCGAGACATTCTTCAGTTCCCGGTAGTTAAAACCTGGAACAGAGGTTTTAATGACAGCGGGCATCTCTTTCAAGCTGCATCCGGTCTTATTGTTGTGCTTCAGAGTGCGACGATGCAGATTGAGCCTTTAAAAGATGCAGTTCTCCTTATTCAGGTTGAAGATCTTGATACCTACTATAGCGATTTAAAAAAACGGGGAGTATCTGTTGTCCAGGAGATCCTAAAAAGGGAGTGGGGACACCGCGATTTTAAAATAGTTGATCCAAATGGTCTTGTTTTAGGATTTTATTCAGAAAAATAGCCGGTTCCAGTGGATTTGTTATTTAAATAGCAGTATATTACCTTTCAAGACTAAACAATGGAGAATAATTGTATGATACGTAAGTTAACGACGTGGTATCTTGTTATATTTACCATAACTCTTTTCCTTATGCCATTGAGTGTTTTCGCAGGAGGAAAGAAAGAGAATGCTCCTGCGGATAAGAACGCTGTCCAGACATCTTCCCAGAAAGAGGATAAAGCGGCAGATAAACCGGTGGTTAAAGATTCCAAAAGAGAACCCATTAAAACATCCAACGAAATCGCTGCGGAAGTAAATGGTATTAAAATTCCCATGGCTAAGTTTACAAGTCAGCTTCAGACAGTCCTTCAGCAGTATGCCAGTCAGGGTGTTGCCATAGATGACAGTCGGAAAACACAGCTCAGGCAGAAGGTTCTTGATAACCTTATCGGGCAGGAACTCCTGTATCAGGATGCGGAGAAAAAAGGGATAAAGGTTTCCAAAGAAGATGTTGACACTCAGCTTGACGGGATCAAGAAACAGTTTAAGGATGATGCGGAGTACCAGAATGCGTTAAAATCTCAGGGTATTACCGAAGATTTTCTTAAAGGCGATATAAAAATGAATATAGCCTTAAACAAATACATAGACAAAACCTTTAAACCGCAGGTTACTATTACTGATGCAGAAGACGCTGCTTTCTATGGAGCAAATCCCCAGTATTTCTCCCAGCCGGAGCAGATACGGGCAAGCCACATTCTCATCAAGGTTCCGAAAGATGCTGATGCGGCTACAAAAGCTGCAGCACGGAAAAAAATAGAAGATGTACAGAAAAAACTTAAAGGCGGAGCGAAGTTTTCCGATCTGGCAAAGAAAGTTTCTGAAGGCCCCAGCAGTAAGAATGGAGGCGATCTTGGGTATTTCGGTAAAGGACAGATGGTTAAACCCTTTGAAGATGCTGCGTTTGCCTTAAAGAAGGGAGAAATGAGTAATATTGTGGAAACCCAGTTCGGGTACCATATTATTAAACTGACAGACAGAAAGGCAGCGGGACTTGTTCCCTATGATAAGGTAAAAAAACAGATCCAGGATCATCTTTTCCAGGTGAAACTTGGAGATGTTATTCAGAAGTATATAGACACGTTAAAAACTGGTGCTTCAATAAAGAAATTTATTTCGTAGTATAGCTGCGAATGCTCATTAAATAAATTAAATGAACAGGAGGATTAAGATGCCGACACATCTTACAAAGGATACTTTTTTAAAAGAAGTTTTTGATTATGAGAATAACAAGGAATGGAAGTTTGAAGGAACAATTCCTGCAGTTATTGATTTTTATGCTGACTGGTGCGGACCATGTAAAATGGTTGCTCCCATTATAGAAGAACTTTCCACAGAATATGAGGGGAAAGTAAACTTTTATAAAATTGATACTGAAGCCGAGCAGGAGCTTGCTGCTGCGTTTGGAATACAGAGTATACCATCACTGTTATTTATTCCGGTAGACGGTAAGCCTCAGATGGCTGCTGGTGCATTACCAAAAGATACGTTTATCGAAGTAATAGAAAAAGAACTGCTCGGAAATAAATAGATAGCAGGTATGTATCTGAAAGGAAAAGGACTCCTGCTCCCGGGCAGGAGTTTTTAGTTTTTCATTGTACTATAGGCGGCAGAATATCTTTTAACGGACGCATTTTTACCCCCAGGGACGAATGTACAATCCCGCCGGTAATAAGGGTAAGAATTATTTCAGCTATAATTTCCGGATCTTTATCATCTTTCAGAATTTCTCCAAGGGCTTCTTCGAGCATCCTCTGCCATTCTTTATATGCGGTTTGAATTCTCTTTTTCAGTACTTTATTATGGCTGATGGCTTCGTAGATAAGATAGATATGCAGTTTTCCCCGGGTTGTTGTCTTGAACATCGTTTTAAAAACGACTGAAATAATTTCCGCGGGACTTGATGCACTGTCATGTTCCTTTACCCATTTTAAAAGTTTCGCCGAGAGCCGTTTCATGTAAATATCGGTAACATCAAAGATAAGATCTGATTTTGTTGTATAGTAGTAGTAGAGTGTGCCTTTGCTTATTTTGAGCTCTTTGGCAATGTCCGCAAGACTTGTTTCATGAGCCCCCTGCTTAATAAACAGTTTCGTAGCAGTTTCTATAATTCTCTGTTTGTTATCTATACCCGCATAATCGAGTTTACTCTTTGCCATCAATCCTATTATTTAGACTTTACCCTGGATGTCAAGAAGAAAACGGCAATTTGTCGGTTTATAACCGATAAATTTAAATGAAATAACTTGCTATTGAGTCCTCTATTACGTAAAATCAGGGAAGAAAATACAGATTACCATACAAGTGGGAGATATCCAGTGGGAATTGACGGAAAAGATGAAATTGAAATTATCCGTGAGGTATTTACCTATATCAACCGGTTTAAGGACAAGATTTTCGTTATAAAGATAGATAATAACGTAATTGAAGATGCATATTTCCCCGTTCTTCTTAAAGATCTTGCTACGTTATACAACGCGGGAATAAGAATTATCATTGTTCCGGGAGCGCGGAAACGTATAGATGAAGTACTTATGCAGTACGGCATTTCCTCGGTGTTTCACGGAGGGGTGAGGATAACATCAGAGGAGGCTGTTCCTTTTGTGAAAATGGCTGCTTTTGATGTTACCAACAAAATTATGACTGGACTCGCCGGACTGCAGATCAACGCGCTGGTGGGGAACTGGATCCGGGCAAAGGGAACGGGTGTTATCGATGGTATTGATTTTAAGTATACCGGAGAAGTGGACCGAATTCTTGAAGAGCCTCTGCAAAGGGTTATCGATGATTTATTTGTTCCCATCATTCCTGTTGTTGGCTGGAATCCTGTAGGGCGTCCATACAATCTTTCTTCTGATGATATAGCCCTGGAGGTGGCTTATGCTGTCGGAGCAGAAAAGCTGTTTTTTATCTCCCAGGAGGGCACCCTCAATGTAAAAGACTTTTCCATACCTCTTTCCGTTGTATCCGCCCCGGATGGGAGAATATCCCGTATGGATGAGGCTGCCGGTGAATTGTTTTTATCTCTGAACAAAGAAAAATCTGAACACCTTCAAACGTTTCGAAAGGCACTTCAGGGAATAAAAGGCGGGATTAAGCGGGTCCATATTATTAATAGCAGAGAGGGAAAAGGAATCCTTGCGGAAATTTTTTCCAATCTTGGTGCGGGTACAATGATATTTCAGAATGAATTTGACCGTATTCGATCAATGAAGGTTGATGACATACCGGAGGTCCTGCGTTTAATGCAGCCTTTTGTCCAGAAAGGTGTGCTTATCCCCCGGGATAAAAGATCTCTCCTGGACAATCTTGAGACATTTGTTGTGTATGAAACCGATGGGCTCATCCACGGTTGTGCTTCACTTACCGACTGGGGAAACAAGGTGGGAGAAATAGCCGGTGTTGCTGTTGATCCTGAATATGAAAAGTTGGGAATAGGCAGGAAGCTTATCATGTACCTTATTACTGAAGCTTCCAGACAGCAGTTTAAAAAGCTTTTTCTCCTGACAACACGTACAGCTGACTGGTTTGAATCAAGAGGGTTTAGTGTTGGCGGGCTGGAAGATCTGCCGGAAGCAAAACGGAAAGCGTACAATTTTACAAGAAATTCCCGGATAATGATTATGAATTTACAGCAGGATACTTAATCCCGCCGCGCCCAATCCCACTGCAGCCGCGGCATAGTCTTTAAGGGTGAGGTGCTTCAGGGTATAGTGTTTTTTGTCTGTATAGCACCGGGCTTCCATGGCAAAGGCAGTTACTTCGGCCCGTTCAATAACAGAGGAAAGGAGCGGAATAATAAGGGTTGTCATTTTTTTAAAAGGGTTGCGTTCTCTCTGAATGCATCTTGAAATACGTGCTTCCTTTATTTTTTCGGCAGTTTCCATGAGATCGGGTATAAACATGAAGGTAAGTCTGATTCGTGTTGCTATAACAGAAGCAGATATAAAAGGCAGCGGCTTTAAAAACCAGTATACAGCTTTTTCAATTTCTTCCGGAAGGGTTGTGCTGATAAGGCACATACCCAGAAGTACAGTGGTAACAAACCGCAGGACTGAAAGGAGTGCTGTTATCGTGTTTTTCTCTGCCCCATAGGTAGCAAAGTAGATAAGAATCCCCAGAATTAAAATACCTTTCCCTCTAAACAGCAGATGCTTAAGAGAAGGTTTTCCCGAAAAAAACAGGATAGTAGCGATGGCGGTAAGCAGTACAAGACCCCATGTATGAACCTGATAGATTAAAACGGTGTAGAGCAGAAGGAGGGAGAACTTGATTCTCGGATCCAGATTTTTTAACGGAGAAGGGACAGGAGAATAGTGAAAAAGATCTATTTCAGCCATGACATTCTTTCAAGAATCAATAAAGGGGGCTCTTTCTCTATATTGCCGGGGATTCTGATTCCATACTGTGGAGCTTTGATAAGAATTTTTCCAGGGATATTATCACAGACAATACTCCCTTTATCCATCAGTATTAGTCTGTCAGCATGGTACAGAACTTTGTCAAGTTCATGGGTGATACAGATAATGGTATGACCTTTTTTGTGCAGGAACAGGATCTGCCTGAGGACCTGCTGAACCCCGGGGAAATCCAGGTTGGAAAAGGGTTCATCCAGAATTATTATTTCGGGATTCATGGCGAGAATTCCTGCTATGGCAAGACGTCGTTTTTCCCCGCCGGATAGTGTCCGTGTGTTGTGATCTATCTTGTCAAGAAGTCCGACATCTTCAAGGGCTTTGTTCGTCCGTTTGTTCTGTTCCACCGCATTTATGTGAAGATTTTCAGGACCAAAAGCTACGTCTTTTCCTACTGTCTGGCTGACAATCTGGCTTGATGAGTTCTGGAATACCATACCTATTTTTTGCCGTACCATTAAAATATCTTTGAAAATAGGAGTGCCCCGGTACAGAACCTTTCCCTCATCCGGTTTGTAGAGCCCGTTTAAGTGCCGCATGAGAACGCTTTTCCCGGAACCGTTTTTTCCTGAAATGACAAGGAATTCCCCTTCTCCCACAAGAAAAGAAACATCTTTCAATGCTTCAGTTCCTCCGGGAAAAGACTTTGACAGATGTACTACTTCAAGAAGTGCCATGGTTTTCTGATTGAAGAAATGCATCGACAGGAGGGCGGAGCCATTTAATAATAGGTATAGCAACAGCTATTTTCAGTGCATCCCCAATGATAAACGGGATGAAACCGGCTGAAAATGCCTTGATCCAGGTAAGCTTCATTACAATTTTCAGCCAGGGGATACCTATGATATAGACAACGAGAGCTCCGGCAAGAAGTGCGGTAAAAGTAAACCCCAGAGATCTCCCTTGTTCTGCGATATATCCTGTAACGTAAACAGCCGGCAGATATCCCAGAAGATAACCTCCTGTGGGTCCTGAAATAACACCAAAGCCGCCGGTTCCGCTATGGAATACCGGTAATCCGGCTGCACCAAGAAAGAGATACGTTGTAACAACAGCAAAGCCCCTCTTTTTACCCAGCAGAACACCGGCAAGAAGTACAAAAAAATTCTGAAGGACTATCGGTACTGGTCCCACAGGAACAGCAAGATACGCTCCAACGGCAGTAAGAGCTGTAAAAAGTGATATAAAAACGGTGGAACGGATTGATGATTGTGCATGCATCAGCTGTTTCCGTTGTGGAGGGGAACGAGCGTTTCTATTTTTTCCAGCAGGTCAAAAATTTCAAAGGGTTTTGCAAAGACGGCGTCAATATTGAACTGCCTGGCAAGTTCCTGGATGGAATCCAGTGAAGTCTCAACCTTTCCTGAAATAGCAATCCGTTTAATGGAAGGATACAGCCTGTTGAGGTCAATAAGTGTTTCAATGCCTCCCTTTTCAGGCATAACAAGATCCATAATGATGAGATCAAAGGGACGCTTTTTAAGGAGGTCTAAAGCTTCAAGACCGTTTCCTGCTTCACTTATTTGATATCCGAGACGCAACAGACTTTTTGCAATCATCTTTCTCATGAGTTCTTCATCATCTACTATGAGTATAGCGGCCACAATATTCTCCCTGAATGCATAATATAACTTGTCGTATGAGTTGTCTGATACTATACTAAAACTAAATAATATGCAAATTAATTGCAGCAGATGGATCGGTTATGTATGCATGGTAAAAAAGGATGGGAACTATGAAAATTAATGTACATAAAAGCGCGCTTGTAGTTATTGATGTTCAGAATGATTTTTGTACCGGAGGTGCTCTGGAAGTAAAAAACGGAGAGGATGTCGTTCCGGGTATAAATGCAGTTCTTGGAAAAAAACTATTTAAGAAGGTAATTTTTACTGCTGATTGGCACCCGGTACATCATGTTTCCTTTGCTTCCACACATCACAGAAAACCGCTGGAGATTATTGAAACAAAAACAGGACTTCAGACCCTGTGGCCGGATCACTGCGTTGAAAATTCAAAGGGAGCGGCGTTTCATCCCTACCTCGCGGTAGAAAGGGGAGATCTCTTTTTAAGAAAAGGGAGGGATCCAAAACTTGATTCCTATTCAGTTTTTTTTGAAAATGACAAGAAAACTCCCACCGGATTGAAGGGATATCTTGTAGAGCATGAAATAACGGATATCTTCCTCTGCGGCCTGGCCTTTGACTGGTGTGTCTTTTTCAGTGCTCTCGATGCAGTAAGTCTCGGATTCAGAACTTTTGTTGTTGAGGATCTGTGCCGAGCTGTTAATTTTCCGGAAGGGTTCCAGGATGAAAAAAGAGAAGAGATGGTCAAGACCGGTATCCAGATCCTTCAGAAGGATGATCTTACGTAGGATATCTAGGTATTTTTTGTAATTTTTTTCTGTATTTTTTCCCCGTTCTATACTAAAATGGCTTCACGTAACCATGTGCAAGGAGTAGATAATGGGGTTGAAAACTATTGACCGGGCTGTCAGGGATGAAGCCAAAGATATTGTCAGGGAAATTGGGGCAGAACAGGAAAAAGTAATTCCCCTTTTACAGGAAATTCAAAAAAGGCACAGTTATCTTCCTGAAGATCTTGTGGAAGCTGTTGCACAGGAAATTGATGTACCCGTTTCAGATATCTATGGAGTTGCAACATTCTATTCACAGTTCCGGTTTACTCCCATGGGGAAACATCTCATCAAGGTATGTAAAGGAACAGCGTGTCATGTCCAGGGAGCTGATCTTCTTGCATCTGCACTGCAGGAAGAGTTGGGGCTTGACGGAGAAGGGACGACAGATGATATGAATTTTACGCTTGAAACGGTAGCCTGTCTCGGCTGCTGCTCGCTGGCTCCTGTTGTTATGATAGACGGTAAAGTTTATGGTAAATTAACATCCGCCAAGGTAAAAAAACTGATAAAAGGGTACAGTGATGGAAAAAACTAAAGTATTTGTCGGTCTCGGATCCTGTGGAATTGCAGCCGGTGCCCAGGATGTTTTTAACTATCTTGATGAGAAAATTGATACACAGGTATCAGAACTTGAGGTTACCTCCTGCGTTGGAATGTGTTACGCGGAACCGGTTGTTGAGATTGAACGCGGCGGTAAAAGAGTGCGGTACGGGTACGTTGACAAAAAGTTTGCCGATGAAATTATTCAATCGCTGGAGGACGGTGTTTTTCCGGATAAAAATATTATAACGGAAACTGATGCCGGTAAAGCGTATCTTGACCGGCAGGTAAAGATCGTCTTAAAGAACTGCGGTATCATCAATCCTGAAAGTATCGATGAATATCTTAAAGCCGGGGGATATGAGGCAATTAAAAAAGCTATGCACGATTATACTCCGGCAGAAATTATAGAGATTGTTAAACAATCCGGACTCCGGGGAAGAGGCGGAGCAGGGTTTCTGACTGGTCAGAAGTGGTCGTTTCTGGCAGGGGCAAAGGGAGATAAAAAGTTCCTGGTATGTAATGCTGATGAAGGAGATCCCGGTGCGTTTATGGACCGGAGTGTACTTGAAGGAGATCCCCATAAAGTAATAGAGGGAATGCTGGTAGCTTCGTATGCAACGGGTGCAGGAGAGGGTGTTGTCTACTGCAGGGCTGAGTATCCACTGGCGATAAAGCGTCTGAACAAAGCCATAAAGGATGCAGAAGACCGCCACTTTCTTGGTGATAACATTTTAGGTACTGATTTTTCTTTTCATCTTCATGTTAAAGAGGGTGCCGGGGCTTTTGTCTGCGGAGAGGAAACAGCCCTTATGGCATCAATTGAGGGGAAACGGGGATTCCCCCGTCTCAGGCCGCCCTTTCCGGCTGAATCGGGAATACAGCATTCTCCGACAAATATCAACAATGTGGAAACCTATGCCAATATTTCGTACATCATTCTCAACGGTGCTGATGCCTATAACAAGTATTCGTTTAAAAAGAGTTACGGGACAAAGGTGTTTGCTCTGGCGGGAAAGATAAAACGGGGAGGGCTCATTGAAGTTCCCATGGGACTTACCATTGGGGAAATAGTTGAGGAGATTGGAGGAGGAACCGATTCCGGCAGACCGGTAAAGGCAGTTCAGATGGGAGGACCTGCCGGCGGCTGTATACCGGCCCGGATGTTCGATACGCCCATAGACTATGATTCCATAAATGCTACCGGTGCAATTATGGGTTCCGGCGGACTTGTTGTTATGGATGACAAGACCTGCATGGTTGATGTTGCCCGTTATTTTCTTGCTTTTACACAGAAAGAATCCTGCGGCAAGTGTACTTTCTGCCGTATTGGAACAAAAAGGATGCTGGAGATTCTTACCCGCATTACTGAAGGGAAGGGAGTTCCGGAGGATCTGGACAGGCTGGAAGAACTTGCCCACCATGTTCAGAAAACCTCCCTCTGCGGTTTGGGACAGCTTGCACCGAATCCAGTCCTGACTACCCTGAAATATTTCAGAGAAGAGTATGAAGCCCATATCTATGATAAAAAATGTCCCGCGGGAGTATGTAAACCGCTTATCACCATTCGGATTATTTCGGACAACTGTACCGGTTGTACTGCCTGTGCACGGGTATGTCCTGTTCATGCTATTTCCGGTGAGGTAAAAAAACCGCATACCATTGATCCTGATGTATGTACACGATGTGGACTCTGTATTGAGACCTGTAATTTTAACGCGATAGAGGTAGTGTAATGGGAATGGTCAACGTAACAATTAATGGTATTGATATGCAGATAGAGGAAGGCTCCACCATCCTTCAGGCAGCAACAAAACTTGGATTTGATATCCCGACACTCTGCCATTCCGACAGCCTTGAGCACTTTACAAGCTGCTTTATGTGTGCGGTCAAGGTAGACGGCGGCAGGGGGAACCTTGTTCCCTCCTGTGCTACCAAGGTCAGGGATGGTATGTCCGTAACGGTGGAATCTGATGAGATAAACGAAAGTAGACGCATGGCGCTTAACCTGCTTCTTTCTGATCATTGCGGTGACTGTCTTCCTCCGTGTGAAGATGCGTGTCCTGCTTCCATAGATATCCGGGGATTTCTTGCTCTTGTCCGGGAGGGAAAGGAGCTTGAAGCTGCAAAACTCATCAGGGAGAAAGCACCCTTTCCCGGAGCTCTCGGAAGGATCTGCCCCCGGCCCTGTGAAACGGCATGCCGGCGTAACAGGGTTGAGGAGTCTGTTTCCATCTGTTACATGAAACGGTACATTTCCGATACTGAGCTGGAAGAGTGCGGAGAGGCCCAGCTGCCTGATTGTGCTCCTTCTACCGGAAAAAGGGTTGCAATTATCGGTGCGGGTCCTGCGGGAATGAGTGCGGCTTACTATCTGAAACTGCAGGGGCATGATGTTACCGTGTATGAAGCTAAAGGAAAGTCCGGGGGAATGATGCGCTACGGCATTCCCTACTACCGCCTTACAGATCAGACCTTGAAGGATGAGTTTGATGCCATAGAACGGCTGGGTGTGACGGTGCACTATAATACGGTTGTGGGAAAAGACATTACCGCTAAAAAACTGGAAGTGGAACACGATGCTCTTATATTGGCTATCGGTGCTCAGGGTGCTTCCTCCATGCGGGTAGAAGGAGAAGATTCTTCCGGGGTTTATTCCGGAATAGAATATCTTGGAAACCTTGCGGAGGGAAAGACTCCTGATATTGGTAACGAAGTTGTTATTGTCGGCGGCGGTAATACGGCAATTGATGTTTCCCGTTCCGCTATCCGTAACGGCGCGAAGGCCACCATTCTGTACCGCAGAACCCGCGCGGAGATGCCGGCAAGCAGTTTTGAAATTGACGAAGCACTGGAAGAAGGGGTAAACATACAGTTCCTTGCTTCTCCGGTCCATATTTCCTCTGAAAACGGGGAAGTAACTGTTTCCTGCATAAGGATGAAGCTTGGAGAGCCTGATGCCAGCGGACGGAGACGTCCCCTTCCTGTCGAGGGTTCGGAATTTGAAATCAAAGCTACGGCTGTTATCAGTGCCATTGGACAGAAAGTTGTGCCGGACGGTATCATAGATACCGGTGTGGGGTTGACCCGCTGGGGAACTGTACAGGCGGATCCGAAAACCTTTATGACTGACCGGCCCGGTATTTTTGCCTGCGGTGACTGTCAGACAGGTGCGGATATCGCGGTAAGGGCTGTCGGAAACGGACGGAAAACAGCGTATTCGGTACATCAGTATCTATCCGGACAGGAAGTAACGGGAGAACCGGTTCTTTTTAATTCCACCATGGGAGCCCTTGAAGATGTCAGTGAAGATCTTTTTATCGGAATAGAGAAGGCTGAAAAAGTAAAAATGCCGGTTCTTGAAAAAACAAGACGGATAACAACCTTTGAAGAGATGGAAAGAGGGTTCTCAAAGGAAGAAGCCCGGGCAGAAGCGGCGCGGTGTCTGGAATGCGGATGTGACGCAGCGGTTGACTGTAAGCTCCGCACCTACGCGACCCGTTTTAATGCGGATCAGCAGTATTTTGGCGGCGAGATACGGCAGTATCAGGTGGATTATTCCCACGAAAAGATAAAGATGGAGATAAATAAATGCATCAACTGCGGAGCCTGTGTCCGCGCATGTGCTGAAATAAAGGGCTTGAGTGTTTTAAGCTTTGTAGGGAGAGGGTTTACCACCCGGATGACAGCGCCGTTCGGACGCTCCCTTGTGGATACTGCCTGTGACGGCTGCGGTGAGTGTGTTGCTGTCTGTCCAACGGCGGGGATTATGTTTAAAAAGGAGTATCGCATTGAAACAGACGTATAAAAATATTCTATCATTTGTATGGACTTCCAATATGGAGAAAACCAGGGCATTCTATACCGATATCCTTGGGTTTTCTATTGTTTTTGATTCAGACGGGTGGGTTGAATGTGCCATTCCCGGAACACAGAATGCCTTTCTTGCATTGAACCGCTGGGCGGGAGAGGGAAGGCATCCGGTAAACGAGTACCTTACCCTGAGTGTTGATAATCTGGATGAGTTCAGAAAGAATCTTGAAACAAAGCTCGTTCCCCTTCAGGGGCCTGTCCGGGAGTTTCCGGAACATGGTATGCGGATGTTTAAGTTTCTCGATCCCGCGGGGAATGTGCTTACTGCCGCAGAAGTGGAAACCTAGGCGCACGATTACACTTACTTCATAAAATTCTTAATCCCGGTAAGTAGCATCTGTATTGCCATGGTGGTGAGAATCATCCCCATTAGGCGTTCGATTGCCGTAAGGAACTTCTTGCCGAGAAGAGCGCTTGTTTTTTCAGCAGATACAAGAATGAGGGCGGTTAAACTCCACGCGATAATAAGGGCAGCGAATATCATCCACAGTTTCCCCGGATTTCCGGTACTTAAAAGAATTACCATTGTCATGGCAGAAGGACCGGCAACCATCGGCATAGCCAGGGGGACTATCAAAGGATCACTGCCGAAATCTTCTCCATGGGGCTGTACAGCGGGAGGGAAGATCATTTTCAGGGCGATAAGGAAGAGGATGATCCCTCCGGAAATGCTCAAAGCGGGTTCTGTTATGTGCATCCCAGAAAGGATGTATTTCCCAAAAAAGAGAAAAAGAATGAGAATTCCAAGGGCGATCAGCATTTCCCGGAAAATAATACGGCTCCGTTTCGCTGGATCAACCGAGGCAAGTACGGATATAAAGACCGGAATGTTACCGAATGGATCCATAACAAGAATAAGCATAAGGGAGGCGCTGTAGATCGTCACAGGGTTACCCTCTCCCATCTGCCTGATTCTGCTGCCCTGAACAATGCTGTAAGAACGGCAGTGTTCCACAACGTATCCTCCAAAGGTACCGGTACTTCGCTGTCTTCCAACACAGCTTTGGAGAAGGCATCTCCCTGCAGAGTGTACTGATTGCAGACAGGGAGCTCGGTAATTTCCCGATCTTCACTTCGTCCGAAATCCCCGCCGGTAAGAATTCTTGCAGGCGTATCAGAGGGAGCATTGAAGGGAATTTCTATCTCGAGATGCTTTTTTGTTCCCACCGCAAGCATCCGCTGGAAGGGAGCGACCTGGGTTGAGCTTATAAACTGGGCCTTCCCGGAAGGAAACTCCAGAAGAGCCGAAGCAAGACGGTCAACCTTGAAGAGTGGATCAGTTTCCAGAGTAGCGGCTACCCGGGCCGGTTCCTCTTGAAATAAAAATCTGGACGTGTTTACCGGATAGCACCCTATATCCCAAAGACCGCCTCCTCCCATCTCAGGAGAGTTGCGAATGTTCTCAGGATCGGTATTGTAGTAGCTGAAAAAACCCTGCACAGCTCGCAGCTCGCCGAATTCCGGAGAGCATACCAGCTCCCGGGCCTTCAGCCACTGGAGGTTTGACCGGACCATAAAGGCTTCGGATATCTTCATCCCGGTTCTGTTACGTACTTGGATGGCTTTTTTTACGTCATCCACTGAAAGGGCAAAGGGTTTTTCGCAAAGAACGTGCTTCCCCGCTTCCATGGCTTTTATGCTCCATTGAACATGCATATGGTTTGGCAGGGGGATGTACACTGCCTGAATGTCAGGGTCTGCCAGCAGCTCTTCGTAGGATCCGTATGCCTTTTCGATTCCCCGTTCCGCGGCTGCCTTCTCCGCTTTTTGCTTATTCCGGGATGCAATAGCCGAAATGTGTGAAAATGTTCCCTTCTGCATTGCAGGAATAACATACTTCCGTGCTATTCCCCCTGTTCCCATAACGCCCCAGTTGAGTTTCATGGCATGCACCTCTCTATTTGCAGTTTTACGGTTACTTTTCAAAAAACACTTGTATTATACACCAAAAGATATATAATCAAAGTAATAAAAAATTTAGAAAGGAGATTCGTATGAAAAAGATTCTATTGATCATTTTGTTTCTTTCCATGGGGGTTTTCGTATTTGCGCAGAATACGGGAATATCGTCTGTTTTGAATACGGTAAGTGAAGGAGTTTTTACCAACGAGCTTGATGCGGCTGTTTCCGTGGAGGGGCTTTTAAGCAGCGGCCCCGGATTCAGGGATTTGACGCATGATTACCTTTTTGCCGGGCTGACAAATCTTGAACTGATAGCCCTACAAAGTACTAGCGGTTTCACAATTAGTTCTCCCCTCTGGGCGGGATTTTATAAGGCTGGAGATAAACCGTGGTCAGCTTTTGGAGCTTTTATGGCCGACTCCCCTACGGGGAACCAGACTGGCGGGACAATGTACACCCAGGGTACCCCAGTGACTGTTACGAGTGGTTCAAATACAACGACATACCAATGGAATAATCTCTCATCGACCGTTAAGTATACTGCAAACCGGATTGCTAATGCACTCAGGTTGTCAGGTCAGTATCTTTTTACTATGGGGGACATGAACAGCGGTGTTTTTATTGATGTTAATCTGTCTGACAGTGACCCCCAGAATTTGAACTATGTAGGGACTGATGTTCATTACTACAATTCCGCTACTACAGGGGCTCCTGCTCCCGTCGAGGATTATACTTACGCCAGGACAAGAACCAGCAGGAATAATACTTCTGCTTTTACTGTTGCTGTTCCTCTCTTTATACCGGGTACCGATTCCAGCCAGATGTTTAATATAAAAACAAAGTTTGATATTACAGACAATTCTAATTCATATTCTGATAGTTACAGCGGTAGCCCGCATACTGCAATTCTAACAACAACTACTACTGTAGCAAATGATGCAACCCGGCGCTCGTTAGCCGGTGAGCTTGTCGGAGACTATACGTTGAAGAAAAGAGGGATCTGGGGTAACAATCCCAAGGATCAGCTCTGGATTAAAGGAACTGCTGACGTTACTCTAAACGGAGGAACCTATAGTATCTCTCATATAACGCAGAATATAAGTGCAGCCGGAGGCGGAGCAGCTATTGTATCAGGTACACGGCATGATCAGGAGATCACAACTGATGGTATTTTCGGTATAACAGGAAAGGTCAGAGGCGGGGCCGGTCATTCCTTCTATTTTGATCTTGGATCCGGAGTTGAGTTCGGTCTTAAACCGGAGGTAGGATTGGAGTATAACCTGGTGTTACCGGTATCAGTAAAAAACAAAACAACTGTTACCAGTACAGATGGAAATGGCGATGGAGATTTTTCAGATGCTGCCGATACCATACAAACACAGACGGTAACCTATACAAATTCATCAATAGTTCCGTTAACGGGTACTATCAGCAGTACTGTAATGATTAATGCTGTCTCCTGCAGTATTGGTCTGCCCCTAGCTGTTACCTTTACTCCTCCCAAATGGCCTATTACTTTTACCCTTGGCAGCAAACCTTCCATCGGTTCTGAAATGGTCTTTACCAACACAAAAACTTCAACTAGTTCAACGGTTACCTCTGCTGTGGATGGAACAGGAGCTGCATCTGGAGTTACAACAACTGTAAATGCGGTTACTGCAAATGAAACCTCTGTTATGACTACCGTTTACAGTGTTAGTGCAACCCATAACATTGGATTCTCGATGAAGATAAACGATTCTTTCCGACTGGATGTAAATCTTGATTCAAGTACTTCAGCTTCAGATGTTTTTGATTTTAGAGATTTAACTGCCCAGGCAATTATCGCCCTTCCATAGGTTATCCTATAAGGAGAAGCCCCTTCGGGGGCTTCTCCTTACTCAGATATTTTATATAACGGTTCTTATTCATCTCGAAGTTTTTCTCTTTATATTTTCTCAGTTCTTAACTATAATACTCATAAAACAAACCAAGGAGATACCATGTCTGATAAAACAGTTGTGATCATAAGCACTGCCGAGGCAGAGAAGGCCCGGACTGGAATGATGTATGCGGTAAACGCGTTAAAGAAAGGGTGGATGGGAGATGTTAAGCTGATCATTTTTGGACCGGCTGAAGAACTGCTCTTGACTGATTCTGTAATGCAGGATTTTCTGCGGCAGTACCAGGAAGAAAAGAAAGATGTCGTAGCCTGCAAGTTTATCGCTGACAGAGACAGCACTACCGCAAAAATTGAGATCCTTGGCGTAAAGGTGGAGTTTGTCGGTGAGATGATATCCGATCTGGTAAAAGACGGGTATGTTCCGATGGTCTGGTAACCACGGAGGATAATCTCTATGGCGGTAAAGATTCCTATTTCCTGCAACAAGGACTGCGGAGGCGGCTGTGCTTTATCGGCCCATCTGGAAAATGGCCGGATACGGAAAATTACCGACAGCAGTTTCCGGCCGGAGTACATGCGCGGATGCATAAAAGGGTATCGGATGGCTGATGCTCTTTACCATCCTGAGCGTCTGAAAAGACCTCTGCTGCGCAAAGGGGAGCGGGGATCGGGTACCTACAAAGAAATTTCCTGGGATGACGCCCTGGATCTGCTTGCAGAGAAACTCTTCTCTTTTAAGGACAGCTATGGACCGCAGTCCGTTATGAGAATCGGAGGTTCCGGATCCTGCAGGGGAGCTCTCCATAATACAGCAGTTCTTACGCAGCGTTTTCTGAGTCTCTATGGCGGATACACGGAAACCACGGGAAATTTTTCCAGTGAAGCGAGCGATTTTGTCAAACCCTTTATGTTCGGAACGAAATACGTGGGGATTGATGTCAAAACCCTTTTTGAATCAAACCTTGTTATCCTCTGGGGGATGAATCCTGAGGAAACCAGGATGGGAAGCGAGACCGAGGAGGTATTGAGTGCCGCAGCAGCAAAAGGTGTATCGATTGTCGTAATTGATCCGAGAAAAACTGCTTCTGTACGGCGGTACCGTGCGAAGTGGTTCCCGGTTCTTCCGGGAACGGATTCTGCTCTGATGCTTGCTCTCCTTTTTGTATTGATACGGGACCTCAGGATAGATGAGGAGTATATCCTGAGGTACAGCACCGGTTTCAATGGGCTGCGGGATTACGTAACCGGCATTCTTGACGGTGTTCCAAAGGATCCGCTTTGGGCGGAGAGAATCTGCGGTCTTCCAGCTTCACGCATTGAGGAACTGGCCGGTATGTACTGTGAGGCTAAACCTGCTGCTCTTCTTTCCGGGCTCTCCGTACAGCGGACCATAGGCGGAGAGAATACCGACCGCCTCGGTGCAATACTGCAGCTGGCAACAGGGAACTTTGGAATCCCCGGAGGTTCACCCGGCTGCGGTCAGTGGAATAAAATTCCCCCTCCACGATGCGGCAGCATGAAAGTACCCACGAATCCCGAAGTCCGCACTGTGCCCGTGTACCGGTGGGCTGACGCGGTTTTGGAGGGAACAGCCGGAGGATACCCTTCGGATATCCGGATGCTCTACAACGTGGGAGGGAACTATCTGGGGCAGGGAAGCGATCTTGGTAAAGTACAGGCCGCTTTTCATAAAGTCGATTTTGTGGTCTCCCATGAGTACTTTATGACCCCTACCGCCTCCTTTTCCGATCTTGTTCTTCCCGTCGCAACCTTTCTTGAGCGGAATGATATTGTCTTTTCCAATTCAAAATATCTTTTCTACTCTGCCAAAGCAGCAGAACCGGTGGGAGAATCAAAGAGCGATTACGAAATATTTTCCAGGCTCAGCCGGCGTCTTGGATATTGGGAAGCCTTTACCGAATCGAGGACAGAGGAGCAGTGGCTTGATTACTTTCTGGATAACTCCGAGGTGGAGGATCGTGCTGCCTTTAAGAAAACGGGGATCTATGCCGCAGAAGAACAGAGTTACATAGGCCTGTCCGGTTTTTTTAAAGATCCTGAAGCAGACCCTTTGAATACCCCTTCCGGAAAGATCGAGATTGCGCTCGGTTCCTTCCCTGCAATGGGAGGGACGGAGCTTCCGGAGGCAGTAGTAATGGACGTCTCCAGCAGGTATCCTTTGCGGCTCTTTACCCCCCACGAAAAGTACCGGATTCATTCTCAATTTGACAACATTGAAGGTTTTAGAAGACTGACTGACCGTTTTTTGTGGATAAACCCTGATGATGCGGCGGAAAGAGGAATAAAAGACGGTCAGACTGTAACGGTAACAAGTGAGACCGGTGAAATACGGGTAACTGCGAGGGTAACGGAGAATATAATTTCCGGCGCTGTTTCACTAAATCAGGGGGGCTGGGTACAGTGGAAGAGGGAAGCAGCAGGCAGTTTCTTTGACAGGAAAACCGACAATCCCAACTTTCTTACCTCTACCGAGCCGACAAAACCAAGCAGCGGCTCCCGCACTCATTCCACAGCTGTACAAGTTGAAACAACAATTGACAAAATGTACAAATGAGATATAATTAATCCATGATAGACAGACAAGTTGAATCTGAAATTGAACTACTGAAAAATGAATTCCCCATACTAGCAATTTTGGGTCCCCGGCAATCCGGGAAAACGACTCTTGCAAAGAAAATGTTCCCGGAATATGAGTATGTGTCCCTTGAGGATTATGACGTAAATGAGTATGCGGAAAATGATCCAAGAGGCTTTCTAAACAGATACAGTGAAAACGTAATATTTGATGAAATACAGAGGAACCCCCGGATAATCAGCTACTTGCAGACCCATGTAGATGCATTGGGGAAGAATGGGAAAATAGTAGTTACGGGTTCTCAAAACTTTCTTTTAATGGAAAAGATAAGCCAGTCACTAGCGGGGCGTGTCGGAATAACAAAACTGTTGCCGTTTTCGGTTGAAGAAATAAAGCACCTGAAAAAGAAAAAAGATGAGATTATATTCAGCGGATTATATCCCAGAATATATGATCAGGATATCAGGCCTGGAACGTTCTATAAAAATTACATAACAACATACATAGAAAAAGATGTCCGGCTATTAAAAAATATTACAAAACTGGATGTCTTTGTTACGTTTATGAAGATTTTGGCGGGCAGAACAGGGCAGGAACTTAATTACAAATCTATCGGAGAAGATTGCGGAGTTTCACATGCTACCATAATGGAGTGGATTTCGGTTTTGGAAGCAAGTTTTATCATATACCGATTGAGACCATACTACAAAAATTACAACAAAAGGTTGGTCAAATCACCAAAATTATATTTTATTGATACAGGTTTGGTGTGCAGCTTACTGGGGATAAGAAAAAAGGAAGAGCTTGATTATCACTTTTTAAAGGGCAGTATATTTGAAACATTTGTAGTAACTGAAATCCTGAAAGCCGGTTATAATACGGGGGGAAATTTTGAAATATACTTCTGGAGGGATAATCACAAAAAGGAGATAGATATCATTATAGACTTTGGGAATAAAATGTATGGACTGGAGATTAAATCAAGTGAAACAATAAGTGAAAAGTACTTTGACGGTCTTAAGTACTGGAGGGAGCTGACAGGTACGGAAAAAGAAGATCTATACCTTGTCTATGGCGGCAGAGATAATCTCATCAGAAACGGGATGAACGTCGTTTCCTGGGATAATATCTATGATGGAATTATAGCCGGGAGATAGTGCAACACCCTCTCCACAGCTGTCTAGGTATATTTTATTCTTTGAAATATGATTCTATCTTTTCTTTGAGTGCATCTTCCACATCAAAAAGGTTTGAATATAAACCTCTTGCTGACTCTGTATAAACGATCTGGGAGGTTTCAGTTTCTATCAAACGGCAGGTAATTTTTATCTGATCACCTATCTTGCTCATACTTCCCAAAAGAATATATTTTGCTCCAAGTAATTTTCCGGCTTGCAGCGAATAATCTTCATCAGTAAGGCCGCTCATGGATAACTTTATCTCTTTCATTGCCTTATCAAGTTCTTGCCGTTCAACAGGTTTAACCAACCCTCCCTTTGCAAACCCGGCAGCTAAATCATTTGGTATCTCTGTAGAAAGGAAATGAAACGATTTATCTTTGGCAAGGATGGAAAAATCGGAGATAGCAACGTATGCTGATTTTCCGTTAAACTTTTCTTCGGATTCAGTTTCTATTGTCTTTTTCTCCTGAAGACCTTTATCTGTTACCGGATGGTTAGTTGTTTTACAACTGATAGATAACAATACTATTATAGTCCCCATAACAAGAAATTTCTTCATCGTTTTATCCTTCCTTTATGTTGATTCCCGCGCCCAAATTAAATAAAGAGAGATAATTTCCCGAAAAGAATTCTTGTAGAAGAATTTGAAAAGGGAGGATAAACCGGGAAAAAGGTACGAGTTAGAGCTCTGCTTATTCCCGGCTTACCCAAAATAATACTACTCAA
>WGCU01000057.1 GCA_015493635.1 Spirochaetaceae bacterium
AGGGCACCTTTTTTGTGGGGTAAATATTACAAATTTTTGGCTTTTAGATGCTCTAAAGCCTCTTCAGGGCATTCTCTCGGGGTAAAATATTTTTGACCCCTTTGTTATTTTCTCTCAGTATAGTAAGTTGGGGTACTTCGCAAAAAGCTCCGGCTTCTTCTGCTGCTTCAAGATTCTTTTTAAGCTCAGGAGCCATTCTCCGTTTTATATTCTGGGAAAGCTGCAGGATTATGGTTAAGGGATTGTTTATTTCGTGGGCAATCCCTGCCGCAAGACCTCCCACCGCCATCATTTTCTCCGACTGCATCATCATATCCCGTATCTTTATTTCGTTGGTAATATCCTTCCGGAAGGATACAGAGTGGGATTCACCATCCTCAAATATAACAGGAGTTATGGTTACATCCTGAAGAATAATTCTGCCGTCCTTAAGCTTAATCCATACCTTATTCCTCCATGTTTTTCCCGATCGTACCGTTTCATCAAGATCTTTATAGAAGGACTCATCATGCTTTCCGCTCTTTAGCATGGTTATTTTTTTACCGATAACTTCTTTCTTTGAATAACCCGTTGTCCGCTCGAAACAGGGATTCACGTATTCAATAACAGAATCAGAATCGGTTATGACGATATCTTCTCTTATCTGCTCTACAAGGGACTTAAACTTTTCCAGCTCCTTCCAGGTTGCGGTCGCTTCCTTTACCGCCTCTTCAGTTTTCATCCTCTCTTCTTCGCTTGCTTTAAGAGCATTGGTCATGGATTTAACGGTAAACCATACTATTATCAGCACAAAAACAAGCCACAGACTGTAAACACTGAGCAGATACAGCGAAGAAGGATTCTGTATAGCAGGGAGAAGGCCTGTTTTCTCCATTATAATCGAACCAATCCCAAGAAGTACAAGCACTGCAGAAGTAAGCATCCCCCCCTTTAAATCAAAAATAACGGTTACAAAAGCAGGGAGTACAAGAATACCGACATAGATAGGGGCATGTACTCCTCCGGCGGACAGGACTCCCGCACTAATGGACAGCAGAACGGCGGAAATAAAAAGCACCGAAGCGGCCTTCATCCTCCGCTTTCTGTGCAGATAGAATGAGGGAATCAGAAAAAAGAGGGCCAGTAATGGAACGATTATACGCTCCCATTGTCCGAAAGCAAACAGCAGTACAGCTAGTATATTCACTCCTTCCAGCAGAAAAACCATGGGAATCAGCCGCGAAAGAATGCGGTCTGCAATTTCAGTTTTAACAATACTCAAGCTGAGTTTGGCTTTCTTCATACAATAAATCATAATGCGTAGAGCTGCAGATAACAAGGAAAAAAATCATAGAAAGACAATCCATGTTTTGGCTTCCTTTTATATCCCATACAATTCTTTTACGGGAAAATATAAATTAACAGTTGTTATCATCCCCTCAACCGATTTTATTGTCGTGGTACCACCATGAAGCCGGGTTATCGCTAATACAAAAGGAAACCACAGGAGCTTCAAAAGCTAAAGAGGCTGCTTATTGGAGTGAATTTACGATAGTCAACTATTCATCTTTCGCTGATGAATCAGTTGCAACTTTGTATATTTGAAGTTAAACTTCCAATATGCAAAGTTATGTTGAAAGGTATCAAACAGATTATATTAGAAAGAGACTCGAAAAGATGCCGGTTACAGCAATACGGTAAAACAACGCTTGCAAAGCATATTATTGGGAATATCCGGAATTCCCTTTATCTCGATCTCGAAAGCAACAGGGACTTACGGAAACTTAATGATCCTGAAACGTTCTTCGAAGATAACAGCGGCAGTTTAATATGTATTGATGAAATCCAGAGACGTCCGGATCTGTTTGCTTCTCTCAGGTGTATTGTAGACTGTCAGGGAGGGAACTGTCGGATTCTGCTGCTTGGTTCCGCCTTATTCAGCTAATTTAAAAAAGCGATTAGTTAAATCTCATAAACTCTACATACGGGATACCGGACTGCTTCATGCTCTACTGGATATTGAAAATAGAAATATACTTCTCGGTCATCCCTCTTACGGTGCATCCTGGGAAACATTTTCGGTAGAGCAGATTCTCGGAACCCTCAGAGGGTGGAAGGGGTACTTTTACCGTACCTCTTCAGGAAATGAGATAGATCTGATACTCACGAAAGGAAGAAAAAAGATTGCTGTTGAATTCAAGGTTTCCTCGGCTCCTGAATTAAATAAAGGGTTTTATATTGCAAGAGAAGATCTTGATCCAGACGAGAGCTGGATTGTAGCACCGGTTACCGATTCCTACGTCTTTGATAAAAAAAGAAAAATCCATGTCGGGAACCCCCTGCATCTGATAAAAGAAAGGTGTCAATACCCCAGGGCAGAGCCCTGGGGTATTGACACCTTTCTTTCTCTGCACTCACTCGGGTACGGAACCAACAAGTTGTCCCGCTCCACTCACTCGTTTGAGAATAAACTATTAAACGAGTCCGAATGAGATTCCACTCAAATACTTTCTGCTGCTTCTTCCAAACCAAGTGCAAGAATTATTTTAAATGATATTTCTTTCATAATGGAAGTATCCAGTGTTCCTGTATATTTTACCAGTCTGTTCTTTGGAATAGTATGTATATTATCTGTCTGTACAAATGATGAGACAGGCAGATTGCCTTTCTGATCTATAAAAACTTCAGTTGGGTACCCCTTCCCTTTTGTTGTAATTTCAACTACAGTAACCTTGTTTAGATGTTCGATCACATTCTGACGAGTTATAACAACCACAGGCCTTTTCCCTGATTTTCCGCCAAGATCAATATACCAAATATCCCCGCGATTCATGATTCATCCCATTGTTCTGCATCCATCCATGCTTCATCATTTGCTGCATTGTATTCAGATTTTTCCTTCTTCAGGGTACTTATCCATTGGGATTCAAAATTATCTATGGTTCTATGTTTAATCCAGTAGTTGATAGCTTCCCGAATAACTGCAGAACGTGTTTTGTGTTGTTCTTTTGTTATCTTTTCAATAGAGGAAACAATGTTGTTATCCAAACTTATCTGTAGATTTCTCATGTAATAAATATATATTTTTTTATTGTTTTTTGCAAGTAAAAAAACATTGTTACGAGTGGAGCGGGAGTAGCCGACGCTTATAATAAATTCAGGTATAAGTTCCGCTCTTATAGCCCGGGAGGGACGCTGCCGGTAGGTAATGCTTATATCCAATTCTTTTGTCTTGTTAAAGGATATGGTGCTTCCCAGTACCCCGCCGAAACCCCAGGATTCATAATCGGTGGACACCACCGGTCCGGCCCTTAAAGAAAAGGAGGGGGTAAGCCACTGTTCAAATACGGGAATCAGCTGTACATAGGGTGCCTGGGAACCGTTTCTGAAGAGTGCAACCTTCCCGGTTTCGCCATCGTACAGATATATCTGCATAACTTCTTTAAGAACGGCAAAGGATCGCATGCTGTTAAAACCCAGGGTAAGGCTCATATCGTTGTAAAGCGGGTATGCAGCTTTATCTCCTATCGTTTCGTTGACAAGATCAATTTCATTGGTCGAGAGGTTTGAGGCACCAACGGTAAAGTTGAATATTACTGAGCCCGGGCTGTTCTTAAGGATAAAACCTGCTGTTCCTGCAAATATACAGGGATTTTCCGCTGCCGGTAATCCCCATCCACTACTAGTCACATCATAATAAGCTATGGTAGCTGATATACCCAGACTTTTTCCTATGGGGAATTGGTACTTCTACTGCCTGGGAGAAACTTACCAGTACTTTTTCCGCCTCTTTCTCCGTTGTTTGTTTTGTTTGTTTGGGCTTTTCTTCGGCCTTGACAGCTTTTATCTCTTTCTTTTAGCCCAGTCCGGAAACAACAGCTTCGGCAAGGGTTTTTGTTATTTTGTCATAGTCGGATATCTTTCCGTCAGCCTTTTCGTGAACCACAATCTCTCCGGTTTCCACCGATACAAGTTCACAGGTAACAACTGTTGATTCCCGCGCCCAAATTAAATAAAGAGAGATAATTTCCCGAAAAGAATTCTTGTAGAAGAATTTGAAAAGGGAGGATAAACCGGGAAAAAGGTACGAGTTAGAGCTCTGCTTATTCCCGGCTTACCCAAAATAATACTACTCAA
>WGCU01000058.1 GCA_015493635.1 Spirochaetaceae bacterium
AGGGCACCTTTTTTTGTGGGGTAAATATTACAAATTTTTGGCTTTTAGATGCTCTAAAGCCTCTTCAGGGCATTCTCTCGGGGTAAAATATTTTTGACCCCTTTGTTATTTTCTCTCAGTATAGTAAGTTGGGGTACTTCGCAAAAAGCTCATATTTCTAGGCAATAACACCTTTCCTCAGAATAATATTGGCATAGAGAGCAGATTCTCCTGTTGCGACAATAGCGTAAGCCTTTTTTGCCCTTTCATAAAATGCAAAGCGTTCTTCAAAACCTACATCTGCCGCTTTTGGATCCTCTTTACTGATAATTTCCTTAAAGACGTCCCATATGGGGGTTGCTACATCACTTCCGGGCACCTTGGCCATAAGGGCAACAGGTTTCTGTACAAATGTATCCAGAGGAAAAAACTTTACTACCGCTTCGAGAATTTCCGGAACACCATGGCCGTCCAGACGGACAAGCCTCCGCGCGTGGGCAGCAGCGGGATAGTTTCCGTCAACAATAACAATTTCATCCCCATGGCCCATTTCCATCAGTATTTTTAACAGCTCCGGGGAAAGAATATTCGGAATACCTTTTAACATAACAGACTCCTTACACGACACTATATCTTGATTATTTTATACTGTCAAATCGTAGAACATGAAGAATCATTCCCGTTTACTCTCAGGCAATACAGCCTTTACTGATTCTACACTGGCTAGTGCTTTATCCACCATGGAAACGAGAAAACTTTCTCTGTATCTGGGAGGTATAACGGTGAGCGGCCACATATGTTTTAAAATGATATCCTTTTCCCTGAGGGTAAGCTTCCCGTAGACCTTTACTGCATTCTTGTACGATATTGTGGGGTGGGAAAATCCATGAGGAAGCAGATAATCTTTATCCCTGAAGGTACGCCAGTCATAGAAAAAGAAATCATGAAGCAGGGCGCCTTTTACTACTTCCTCAACATGAAGATGAAACTTCTTGGCCAACAGAAAGGAAATCCACGCTACATTTAAATTATGCGTATAGATATCTTTATCATGATGCTTGATGGTTTTAAGCTGCTGATATTCCGGCCGCTTGATAATAGTACTGCCAATGGCAAAGAATTCTTTCAGTAACCCCGTTTTATTTTTCTTTTTCAGCTGCGGAAGCTTTTCTACTATAACCTTTCTGATATCTTTCAAGTAGGATGAGTTCATCCCTTTGGGCATTCTTCCCCATGCCGATGAAAGCTGATCACGCAGATGAGGGAATGCCCGCAACGGCCGTAAAAAAGTATGCATTATGCGGTTAGAACTTAACAGCTGCAGTCTCGTTTGAAGTTCCTTCGTTACTTTCCCCATCTGAAGCTGCTTTACACTTTTCAGAAATCCGGCAAAACGAAGATACAGCTGTGTAGAGAAATAAAGATCCACACCGAGATAGACAAGAAAAACGAAGAGTACAATATATTGGATACGCACGGGAACCATGCTGATAAAACGGGTAACAGGAGGATTAAGAATAAATATCTGAAAAGAGATAAGCCCCGCCCAGAAAAGACTGAAAAAGAGGCATACCCTGCCGTTGATATTAAGCGGGAAGCGGACATGGTGCCTGCCGTAGATTGGATAATTACTGTAATCCCATAGTTTCATGCCAAAAATTTTCTCTAATAATACCGACGTACCATACTCCAACGCTGTCGCAAACAAGGTAAAAATAACAAGCTGTGCAGGGAATGGATACGGTGCCGTTACCATTCCGATAGCCATAACACTGAGAGCACCGAATCCGTAAATCGGAATAAAGGGACCCATGAGAAATCCCGAGTTTACCGGGTGTCCTTTTTCAACCAGGGAACGGAACATTGATTCCACAACCCAACCTGCAAAAGAGTATATAATAAAAAAAAGTGCATACTGAATCACCTCTTTTTCCGGGCCTTTTCTGCTTTTCTGCTTATTTTATTCCATGCTCCGGAAAGCCCCATTGCCTTCTTCATAGCAGAAAGGGTCTGTTCAGCTTCCTTTCTCATTTTCATTGTACCATCAAAAATAACTTCATCTACATACCCGCTTCTTTTCTCATATTCCTGACGCCGGTCACGAATCGGGTCAAGAAAATTGTTAATGGCCCGGGTAAGTTTATCCTTTACTTCCACATCTCCGACTTTTCCTTTCCGGTAACGGGTTTTTAAATCTTCAACCTCTTCTTTATCAGGATTAAAAATATCATGATAAATAAATACCGGATTCCCTTCGACGGTACCGGGAATATCTGCACGTACCCGTTTAGGGTCAGTGTACATTCCCCTCACTTTCTTTTCTACTGTTTTTACATCGTCAGAGAGATATATGGCATTACCAAGAGATTTGGACATCTTTGCGTTGCCGTCTGTTCCAACAAGGGAAGGAACCTCTCCAACCATAACATCGGGGACAGGAAATACTTCTCCATACATACTGTTAAACCGCCGTGCTATCTCCCGGGTCAACTCAACATGTGCTTCATTATCCTTTCCCACAGGAACAAGATGTGCCCGGGGCATGAGAATATCTGCAGCCTGGAGCACAGGATAACCCAGCAAGCCCAGAGGCATCTCGTTAAGATGTGCCGACTTTGCCATTTCCTTCAAGCTTGGAACACGCTGCAGCCGGGGTACTGTAACAAGCATTTCAAAAAAAAGATTCATCTCATATACTTCATGAACCGCGGACTGCAGATAAATAACTGACTTCTCCGGATCGATACCGCAGGCCAGATAATCGAGAACCATTTCCCGGGCATTCAACGCAATATTTTCAACATCCTCTTTGGATGGTTTTGTAGTGAGCATATGAAGATCAGCAATAATAAAATAACAATGGTAGGCATCCTGAAGCTTTACCCGGTTTGCCAGCGAACCGACATAATGTCCAAGATGCAGCTTCCCCGTAGGTCGGTCTCCAGTGAGCATTCGTTTTTCAGTCATTCTATCCACCTTGCGTTAAGTCTAAATAATACCGGTAATATATAATGTGCATAAGTAATTAACAAGAGAAGGAGATTACAAAACCTAGATTTTTGGAATATTTTTACCGCTGCTCATGATAATGCTCACCGGTTTCAGATAAGGGATGTTCTTGCAGATAATCTGAATAATTACTGTTATTGGAACCGCAAGAAACATTCCGACAATACCCCAGATCCATCCCCAGAAAACGAGAGAAAAAAGAATAATAAGCGGGCTTAAGTTTAAACGGTGGCCCTGCATCCGTGGATCAAGGAAATTACCTATAATCAGCTGAATAAGGCTCATTGAAATGATAACCGCACTAATCTTTCCCAGGGAGGGATAGAACTGAATAATTCCCATGAGAATCGTTAAGAAAAGAATAATTCCGGACCCTATCGTTGGTATAAAGTTCAGTAAAAAGGCCAAAACCCCCCACATTAATGCAAAATCCATCCCTATTAGTTTTAAAGAAAACCAGACACATATTCCCGTAGCAAGACTGATAAAAAACTTCAGATTAAGATAACGTGCTACCTGCCGGTTTATTTCATGAAGCATGCGTGCTATTTGGAGCCCTGTTTTTCTGTCAAACGCACGAAGCAGTTTACGTTTTGAAAAAGGGTTCTCCAAAAGAAGAAAAATAAGAAAAATCATTATTAAAAGTGCAGCTTTCAGGATATTCATTACTGACCCTGAAAAAGACATAAGGTGTGACACAACCTGGTTGGTCCAGTTAAAATCCTTGAAAATATCAAGAGATACACCCAGTTTACTTTCAGAGAGAGCGATAATCATTTTATTCAGCTTTATAAACCGTTCAGCATACTTTGGATACTGAGCAATGAATGAATAGAAACTTGTCTGCAGAAACAGGGTTACGAGAAATACCACCCCGAAAAGAACCAGAATAACAATTATAACTGCCAGAGAACGGGGAAAGTGCCACTTATCAAGACGGTTAATGAGAGGGCCCAGAATAACAGAAAGAATACTTGCAAGGACGAGAGGGAGGAGAATTGACCCGGCAAGTTTTAATACAGCACCAAAAAGTACCAGCGCAATAAATCCAATAAGGACAGTTTGAATATTCCCTGATTTCATTAAGATAGTGTACCATTCTTACCGTGGTTAGTAAACAGCAAAACTCTGCAACACCATTATAACACGGTTTTTATCGGTCGTCAACCGACAAATGGCTACTTTTTTTCCTTTTCCCGAAACAATCCAGGAAAAAGATTTTTTTTAAAAAATAGGGTTTACCTCACCTTGACATACTGCCCTGATCGGTGTTTTCTGTTTTAAACTACCTTTGTTCTTGAGGAGGAACTATGAATGCATATATAAAATCAATCGGCGCGTATATACCGGAAAAGCGGGTAACAAACGATGAATTGTCAAAAACAATGGATACTTCAGATGAATGGATCCGTTCACATACAGGTATAGGATCACGGCATATTGCAGATAAAGAAATGAATACCGCGGATCTTGGCGTTAAAGCGGCAGAAGTAGCGCTCGAACGGGCCGGACTTAAAGCAGAAGATATAGATATGGTTATTCTTACGACTGCTACCCCTGATTACGTCGGGTTTCCGGCAACTTCCTGTATTATTCAGGATAAACTCGGTGCAGTTAATGCCGGAGCATTTGACCTAACAGCAGGATGCACCGGCTTTGTCTATGGTCTCGAAGTAGCCAAAAACTTTATTGAAAACGGAAGCATGAAGAATATTCTCCTGGTAAGCGCGGAAATGCTGACACAGATAGCAAACTGGGAAGACCGTAATACAGCAGTACTTTTTGGTGACGGTTCAGGTGCTGCTGTTATCAGCGCCGATGAAAGCGGTGTCAGCGGTATTGATGATACCATTCTCAAAGCAGATGGATCCGGGGCATGGACGCTTGAACGCCATACCGGCGGCGTAGTGCATCCCTATGAAGAAGGAAAAACAACCTGGGCTGACACTGCTCTCTTTATGGATGGCCAGGCAGTATATAAATTTGCTGTTAAAGTGAATGCCATACTCATAACTTCACTTCTGGAAAGAAACAACCTTACTATTGATGATTTGGCCTGGATTGTCCCCCATCAGGCTAATGAAAGGATTATACAGGCAGCAGCAAAGCGGCTGAAACTTCCCATTGAGAAATTTTTTATGAACCTGGAAGAATACGCGAATACCTCATCAGCTTCTATTCCTATTGCTCTTAATGACATGTATGAAAAGGGCAAACTTAAAAGAGGAGATAAACTCCTTTTAACAGGATTCGGTGCCGGCTTAACCTATGGAGGAAGTATTTTAAGGTGGTAAACCTTTTTACACTTCATTTTTTTACCATATTTCAGGCATGGACCGACACGGTATGTGCCTGTATTTTATAAAAAGGATGTGATATGAAAAACTGTTTTTTATTTCCAGGACAAGGAGCACAATACCCGGGTATGGGGAAGGATCTGTACGATGCTTCTTCCACCGTGAAGGAACTGTTCAGTATTGCTGACAGCGTAACAGGAAGAGATCTTAAAGCTCTCCTCTTTGAGGGTTCTGCAGAGGATCTCAAGCAGACAGAGAATACTCAGGTAGCTATAACCCTTATAAACCTTGCTATCAGAAGATATCTAAATGAACAGGGCGTTGTTTCCAGCGGTGCCGCGGGCTTTTCACTTGGGGAGTTTTCAGCCATGGTGGATACAGGAGTTCTTACAGAAGAACAGGTTCTCCCCCTTGTTATTGAACGTGGTGAAATTATGGCACGGGTTGCTGATACAAGCCCCGCTCTTGCTGACGGCTGCGGTATGGCAGCGGTTATCGGTATGAGTGCAGACGCAGTCGAAAAAACGGTGGCAGGAAGAAAAGATGTATTTCCCGCAAACTACAATTCACCGGTTCAGACAGTGGTTTCGGGTACTGCGGCCGGTATAGAATGGGCAAAAACAGCTCTGAAAGAAGCTGGTGCCCGGAGAGTTATACCCCTGAAGGTTTCAGGGCCCTTTCACACACCTCTTCTGGATGAAGCAAAACAGGCCTTCGGTGACTATATTTCCAAGCTGGAGTTTCTTGATCCTAAAAAGGCATTCTATTCCAATGTTACAGGGAAACGGGTAGCAGCGGGTAAGGAAGCTCAGGAGTTGTCCGCATTACAGATCATCTCTCCGGTACAGTGGGTACAGATACAGAATAATATTGTTGCCGACGGATTCGAGGCATGCGTGGAGGCAGGTCCCGGCAAGGTGCTTACCGGCCTGTGGAAGAATATAAAATCAGATATCTCCTGTTCTCCTACCGATAAAAAAGATGCAATTGATACCTTAGTGAAGGAGTTAAAATAATGCTGCACGGAAAAACGGCCATTGTAACAGGAGGATCACGGGGAATAGGGGAAGCCATTGTAACCAGATTTCTGGAAGAAGGGGCTCATGTTTTTGTTCTCAGCAGAAGTGAAGGTGAAAAGTATGGTGCTTTTGCTGAAACAGCAAAACAAAAAGGGACCTCTTTTACATGGATTAAAACTGATATTTCAAAGAGAGAAGATATAACGAAAGCATTGGAAACGATACTTAAGACTGCTTCCTCGGTGGATATTCTTGTAAATAATGCGGGTATAACCCGGGACGGTTTGATATTCCGCATGAAAGATGAGGACTGGGATGATGTCATTACGACTAATCTGACTTCTGCTTTTGCGCTCTGCAGAGGTATTGCCCGTACCATGATAAAACAGCGGAGCGGTTCCATTATCAATATATCAAGTGTTGTCGGCATTATGGGCAACGCAGGACAGTCAAATTATTCCGCTTCCAAAGCGGGGCTGATCGGATTGACAAAAAGCCTGGCCAAAGAGGTTGCCGCCCGCGGCATACGTGTCAATGCGGTAGCACCCGGATTTATCGACACAAGCATGACGGAAAAACTCGGGGAAAAAGCCAGAGAAGCACTAGCTGAAATTATCCCTGCCAAACGCACCGGAAAGCCGGAGGAGATCGCAGAAACGGTTCTGTTTCTGGCCTCAGGCAAAAGTTCATACATCACTGGTCAGGTTCTCGCCGTTGACGGCGGGATGACAATGTAATAAACGGAGTAAAGTATTAATTATGAAACGAAGAGTTGTTGTTACAGGAATGGGAACAATAAACCCCCTCGGACATAGTATTTCGGAATTGTGGGAAGGAATAACTGCAGGTAAATCCGGTATTGGACGGATAACAAGATTTGATACAACTGATTTCCCTTCCAAAATAGCTGGAGAAGTCAGAGACTTCAATCCTGCTGATTTCATGGATAAAAGAGAAAGCCGGAAGATGGCTCTTTTTACACAGTATGCGGTTGCATCAGCCGTCCAGGCAATGAAAATGGCAGGATTGACGAAAGAAACCATTACTCCGGAACGTACCGGTGTAGTTCTGGGCAACGGCATCGGAGGTTTTGAAGTGCTGCAAAGTTCCTTCCGGACACTTTTTGATAAAGGCCCGGGCAGAATCCCTCCTATGACCATCCCTAAAATACTTTCCAATGAAGGAGCGGGGAATATTGCCATTCAGTTTGGCGCAACGGGTTCTGCGTACGCTCTGAACACTGCGTGTGCATCGGGAACAGATGCTATCGGTCAAGCGGTTCAAGCCATCCGGTACGGTTCTGCCGATGTTATTCTTGCAGGCGGGTCTGAGGGAGGTATTAACGAGATGGGTGTCGGAGGCTTCTGTGTTCTTAAAGCATTAAGCACCAGTTACAATGATACTCCTGAAAAAGCATGCAGACCTTTTGATGCGACTCGGGACGGATTTATTATTTCGGAAGGTTCCGGGATCCTGGTCCTGGAGGAGCTCGAACACGCAAAAAAACGGGGTGCGGACATACTTGCTGAAATTGCCGGATACGGATCTACCGCTGACGCGTTTCACTTGACAGCTCCTCATTCTGACGGACGGGGTGCAGCTCAGGCAATGCGTATCGCAATGAATGACGCGGGTCTTGCTCCTGAGGATATTGATTACGTAAATGCCCACGGCACATCCACGCCAACAAATGATCCCATAGAAACACAGGCCATAAAAACAGCGTTGGGAGATCATGCGTACAAGGTAAAAGTCTCATCGACAAAATCAATGACGGGCCACCTTGTGGGAGCAGCTGGAGCCTTGGAAGCAATTATAAGTATACTGGCAATTCAGAACCAGTTTTTCCCTCCGACTATTAATCACGAAAATCCCGGAGAGGGATGTGATCTGTACTATGTACCTGGAAAAGGTGAAAAAGGGAAAATAAATACTGTTCTTTCAAACTCTTTGGGGTTTGGCGGACATAACGCAGTATTGGCCATAAAAGGATATGAAAAATGAAAAAAATAACAGACTTGATTCCGCATCGAAAACCTTTTTTGTTTGTTGACGTTCTTGATGAAGTAAGCAGGGAAAAAATTGTCGGAAGGAAAACATTCACTGATGAAGAGTTCTTCTTTGCCGGGCACTTCCCGGGATATCCTGTTGTCCCCGGTGTCATTCTTATAGAATCCATGGCCCAAACCGGCGGAGCAGGAATCGGTGAACTGGGAATCGTTGGAAACGTCATCTTTCTTCTTGCTACCGTAGACAAGGTCAAATTCCGGAGGCAGGTGCGCCCCAATGAAGAAGTCCGGTATGAAATTGAGAATTTAAGAATTTCAAAGACAATGCTCAAACAGAGAGGCAAAGGGTATGTCGGCGATGAAATGGCAATTGAAGCGGAATGGCTCTGCCTGATCAAGAACAATGATGAATAAGTCTTATTTCAAACAGGATGCACCACGGCAGTTTCCAACTGAAGATCACAAGTTAATTCTTGAACATTTTGGAGCTGCTGCAACCGGGCAGAAGGATGTCAGCATCGCACGGATGAGTGCTCCTCCCGGATGGAGCGAGCCTCATCAGGTACCGGAGTTTGATGAATATACTTTGATGGTAAGCGGTAAAAAGAGAGTTGAGATTGACGGGGACACGGTAGTTCTTAAGGCAGGAGAATCATTGCTTGTTAAAAAGGGAGCACGGGTGAGATATGCGAACCCTTTCAGTGAAACAGCTGAATACTGGTCTGTATGCATACCCGCTTTTACTCCGGATAAGGTTCACAGGGAAGAGTAAACAGCATCTACTTTTCCTCATGAAAGCGGACAACCATGTGCACAACAGCATCCGAATCGGAAATATTGTAGATCGCATGCTCTATATCACAGTGATAAACGATAAAATCGCCTTCATTAAGTTCTGAATTCCTGGCACCGGCCACAACCTTTACAGAACCCTTAATAACGGTCAGAAACTCTTCAGTTCTCCTGAAATGGGGGGAAGATTCAAGCTTTCCCCCCGGTTTAAACGTCAGCAGATACATTTCAAGATCCTCTACCATCGAAAAGGGAGAAAGAACCTTTATGTGAAGACCATCCTCTTCAGTGTCCAGTGTTGTCAGGGAATGGCTCCGCTGTACATGAAACTTTCTTTCCGCATCCTGAATACCCTTAAGAAAATAGTTAATATCCTTTTCAAGTCCCCGGGCAATTTTCCAAAGGGTAGCAACCGTTGGATTCGCTTTCCCTGTTTCTATCTGGGAGATCATGGCCTTTGAAACACCGCATAATGATGATAACTGATCGAGCGTAAGATGTTTCTTTTTCCTGGCGGTCTGAATATTCCTGCTTATTGTTTTTACGACAGCATCTTCCATAAATTCTCCCTGAATTTATATTCACTATATTGAATTTATTTTCATTATAGTATATATTTAGTATAGCAACTGGAAAAGCCTATGACAAGTATTCAAGGAGGACGGAGTGAAAATTCTTATAACAGGAGCACTGGGACAGATTGGAACCGCCCTGTCGCACTATCTCGGTAGCCGGTACGGAGTACAAAATATTATTCTGACTGATATAAAATCCCATGTAGAGGATCGGACTTTGCAGGATTTCACCTACTACACTGCCGATGTCAGAGAAAGCAGAACCGTAAAAACCATTATCAGAGAACAGGGTATAAATACGATATATCACCTGGCGGCAATTCTGTCCGCAACGGGAGAAAATATTCCCTTGAAAGCCTGGGATATAAACGTCAATGGTCTTGTAAATATTCTTGAAATTGCACGGGAAAGAGGATGTTCAGTTTTTGTACCAAGTTCAATCGGTTCTTTTGGACCGTCAACACCTCTGCAGAAAACACCTCAGGTTACGATTCAGCGTCCGGTAACCATGTACGGAATTACCAAAGTAACAGGGGAACTTCTTTGTGACTATTACTACCGGAAATACGGAGTTGATACCCGGGGAGTGCGGTTCCCCGGGATTATCTCCTCGGAAGCTCCTCCCGGAGGAGGAACAACAGACTACGCAGTTGAAATATACTATGCTGCACTGGAGAAAAACAGCTATGAGTGTTTTCTTGCGCCTCATACCCGTCTTGATATGATGTACATGCCGGATGCACTCAAAGCAATGGTTTCACTTATGGAAGCGCCCGCTTCACATCTCAAACATAGAAACGCGTAGAATGTAACAGCCATGAACTTTACTCCGGAAGAACAAGCTGAAGGGATTCGGTCCTTCCTTCCAGATTTTAAAATAACATACCGCGTCGATCCGGTAAAACAGGCAATTGCGGAATCATGGCCGGACAGTCTTGATGACAGTACAGCGCGGTCAGAATGGGGCTGGTCTCCGGAATTTGATCTTGAAACAATGACAAAAGATATGCTTCATACATTATCATGCAAGGAGAAGGAAAATGGCAGACACGATGAAAGAGAATTTATCAAAAGAACTCACAGCGTTGAAACAACAGGGATTATTCAAAGAAGAAAGGGTACTTACAACGCCCCAGAACGCATCTGTCAAAACTGAAAAAAACGGAGAGGTACTCAATTTCTGCTCCAACAATTATCTCGGATTGTCCAACAACCCTGATATCATCGAAGCTGCAAAAAAGGCCATGGACCGGTTCGGATTCGGACTTTCATCGGTGCGATTTATCTGTGGTACCCAATCCCTGCATAAAACACTGGAGCAAAAAGTTTCAGAATTCCTCGGGACAGAAGACACTATCCTCTATTCATCGGCGTTTGATGCCAACGGCGGCGTTTTTGAACCGCTCCTTACAACAGAAGATATTATTATTTCTGATGAGCTGAATCATGCTTCAATCATTGACGGCATCCGTCTTACAAAAACGAACAAAGAGAAGTATCAGCACTCTGATATGGCGAGTCTTGAGAAGATACTAAAAAACCACACGGACAAACGGTACCGCCTCATTGTAACGGACGGTGTCTTTTCAATGGATGGAGATATAGCAGATTTAACGAACATCTGCAGGCTTGCTGAAGAGTATCACGCCCTTGTCATGGTGGATGACAGCCACGCAACCGGATATATTGGAGAAACAGGAAGGGGAACTCCCGAATACTGCGGAGTACAGGGCAGGATAGATATTCTGTCCACCACCTTCGGCAAAGCCCTTGGAGGAGCTTCCGGAGGATGTATTTCCGGGCGGAAAGAGATCGTTGCCATGCTCAGGCAAAAATCACGGCCTTATCTTTTTTCCAATACCTTATCGCCGGCAGTTGCGGGCGGAACATTAAAAGCACTCGAAATTCTGACAGCCTCCCCGGATCTTAGAAAACTGGTTATGCACAACGCTGATCTTTTTAAGAAAGCCATGATTAAAAATGGTTTTGATATTGTAAAAGGAGATACCGCCATTGTCCCGGTTATGCTGTACGATGAGAAACGTGCTGTTGCAATGTCGTCCAGATTTCTTGATGAAGGTATATACGTTATCGGCTTTACCTACCCTGTCGTTCCCAAAGGGAAAGCACGTATCCGGGTTCAGCTGTCAGCCGCACACACAGAGAAGGATGTACAGACCCTTATCTCAGCCTTTACGAGAATAGGAAAAGAGCTTAAAGTAATAGCATGAGAACTGTTCAGGTAATTCTTGTTGAACCCCAGGATGCGGCCAATATCGGTTCAGTCTGCCGCGCTATGAAAACCATGGGATTAAAACATCTTGGTATTGTTGGAAACCGTATGTACGATACAAACCGAGTCTTTACCCTGGCTCTTCACGCAAAAGAGGTATATGAAAACTCCCGCCGTTATGCAACCCTTGAGGAAGCTCTTACCGAAAGTGTTATCGTCTTCGGAGCGTCAAGACGGCGGGGTAAATTCAGGAAATATTTCTCCATATCACCGGAAATGATGGCGGAGAAAATTGCTCTTGTCAAAGAAGGTACGGTCTCCATCGTATTCGGACGGGAATCGGACGGTTTAACTGACAAGGAACTTGCCCTGTGCAATATGGCAGTCAGAATCCCGACATCGCAAGAATTCCCCTCGCTTAATCTGGCACAGGCAGTTCAGATTTTAACCTATACCCTCTTTAACAGTACTCACCCTTTAGGTTCCTATACTCCTGTCAGGGGGAAACAGCTGGATCAGCTTACCGGCGTTATAACTGAATCCCTGGAACAAATTGGATTTTTCAAACGTGAAGAAAAAGAAGAAGTCAGGCGTTTTTATAAAGATATCCTGTCACGGTCACTCATATCCCAATCAGAAACGAAAAGGCTTGAAAAGATGTTTAAAAAAATAGCCGCAGTCAACAACCACCCCCAGAGGAGGTGGCTTGCGGCGGGCCTCTAAAAGAGGCCAAATTCTCTCTGCTGACTCTCTTCGAGCCGCTCATTCTCTTCCTGATATTTAACATATCTCCTTATTTTATCTTCATCCAAGCCTATTGTACTTAC
>WGCU01000059.1 GCA_015493635.1 Spirochaetaceae bacterium
TCAGGAGCCTAAAATCACAAAAAAAGTGCTGATTCTACCTTTGAGAAGTGAAAAATCAATAAAATAATGAACTCCTCTGCTCCAAAAGACATTCTACTATGAAAATTGTCATGTATTATTTCGCTAAAATGGGGTACTTCGCAAAAAGCTCATTTTTGATTTACTTGACGGAACGAACTTTATAAATTACCATCTTATAAACAAAGGTAACGAGGCACAAAATGAAAAAATTGTTTACGATAGCTCAGATTACTGATCTGCATGTGGGAAGGGTGATCCCTTTCCCTTCTGGAAAAATTGCGTTATATGACCAGCTTGTTACGGCGGTACAGAGTGTGAATAATCTTGATCCTCTCCCTGATGTTCTGGTGGTATCCGGAGATTTGGCCAATCATGGTAATGAGGATGATTACCGTAAGGTTCATGCGCTGTTTAAAACTCTGAAAATGCCCTATTACATCGTTGTAGGGAATCATGATCAGCGGTCATCGTTGCGGACTATTTTTTCTGAACATACGTACCTGAATACAGGAAGTGAGTTTATTCAGTATACCGTAGAGGATCTTCCTCTGCGGATTGTTGTTCTGGATACCCTTGCTGTCGGCAGTCATAGAGGTCTGCTTGATACAGAACGGCTGGACTGGCTGGATAAAACGCTTGCTGAGAACAGGGAAAAGCCTACCATAATCTTTATGCATCATCCTCCCTTTGAAACCGGAATGCCCTATCCTGACAGTCTGGGAATGGACGGAAAGGAAGCTCTGGCGGAAATTATTGAAAAATACCATAATATTGAGGCGGTGGTTAGCGGCCACACACACAGGGAAGCTTCCCTCCGGTGGCATGGAACAGTCGCGTATACAACGCCAAGTTCTTCATTCAGCTACAAGCTTGAATTCCACGATGTGGATGATCTTGATCCGCTAATGGAACCTCCGGCTTACCGGGTTTTCCGCTGGGATCCGGAAACAGGACTTGTTTCTCATCTCTGTTTTACCGGAAAGTATGAGTATGGTATTACCGAGGGAGTTCCTGCCCCGCCGGAGAATTAAAACTATTTCACAAATGCCTTTTTATATAGTATACTGGGATTATGGGAAGTTCTTCTCCACTCAATTTTTTTAAAGTACTGTTAGTTTATAGTGTTGTATTACTTCTTTCCGTTCCGGTTGTTTCCTTAGCAGCTCAGGAACCAGTTTCTCTGGCTGTATTCCCTTTTAATAATATGAACGGGAATCAGGATCAGGATTATCTGACAGGGATTGTCACCTCCATACTGGTAGAGGATCTTTCGCAGTCCGGATCACTCAGGATTGTAGAACGTGAAAATATCCGGGAAGTGCTTAAAGAGCAGAGGCTTCAGATGTCCGGGCTTCTTGATGAGAAAAGTGCAATGAAAGCAGGTAAGCTTCTCGGAGCTTCGTATATATTAAAAGGCGGGTATGTTTTTCTTGGTCAGGATGTGTTCATCAATACCACCCTTATAGATGTGGAAACGGGCAGCAGCCGGACTTTTTCCCAAAGGGGGTATCAGGAAAATACTGTTCATGCTCTTTCAGAAAAACTTCTGGAATATCTGACCGGCAGCAAAATCTCTCTGCAGAGTAAAGCAGGAGAAAAAACCATTCTTGCGTTAAAGCAGCAGGAGCCGGGTACCGTAGAACTATTTTCGTATATTATAAACTCACGGGTGTATATAGATGATGTCTTTGTCGGATACACCACCGGAGATCATACTGTTCCTCTTGTGTTAAAGGTTTCCCCCGGAAAGCATACAATCCGTACCCATCTGACGGACAATTTCGGCGTTATCGATACCCCTGAAATAGTTTTTCATGATTGGGAAAAACCGTTTGAGCTTTTACCGAAAGAGAAAATAATACTTGAGGACAAGACCCGCCATTTTAATGACCTCCTGTATAGAATGATGCTTCTGCTCAGAAAAGAGATGAGTATTACTCCCGGAAAAGCTGATAGTAAGCAGGTTTCACATTCATTGAAGTTTACTGATCGTGAAGGAAAGGTAATAAATATATCGCTAGTGATTGATTTTAAAGAGACGGATACGCCTAAAAAAGGGGGAAATGCGGATATACGTTTAACGTATCAGGGGAAACCTACCCGCTATACCTATTTTGCACCTTCAGGGGAAGAGCTTGAGTTTTCCGAAAAAGTGGGAAAGATCAAGCTGGACCTGGACCTGGATTGTTCGGCAAGTTATGGGTGGGATCTTGGTTACAGTATATGGCGGACTGATATTCATCAGGGGATGCATCAGGAATAGGTGGAATTACAGAGATGGATATAAATTTTACGTTAAAAGAACTTCTCCTCTACCAGGTAGCGTTATTTTCGATATTCAGCCCTTTTGCTGTTATTGGGCCCTATTCATCCTTGATCGAAGATTACCGTCCCAGTATTAAAAATAAAATTGCGTTTCGGATAGGATTGTACACGGTTATCAACCTTACCTTAATTGCCTGGCTTGGTAACTATATCCTGATAATACTTGGAATATCTTTAGCATCACTACGATGTGCCGGCGGTCTTGTTCTTATTTTTGCAGCGTTTCCCATGATTCGAAAAGGCGATTCACCCAGACGGAAGGTTAACCAGGACTTGGTGAATGATGATGACGGCTGGCAATCGATAGTTGTAACGCCGCTTCTTTTCCCCATAACCATGGGTGCCGGAACAATATCCATTGTCATGACCCAGGCACGTCAGGCTGTATCCTTTGGAGACCGCCTTGTATTAAATATTATTATTTTGATTCATGGGCTGCTGGTTTTTATAACATACTACTTTTCAAGTGCTGTACTGAAAAAAATCGGGAATCAGGGGAATGTTGTTATAACCCGGATCGGCGGTATTATTTTACTCAGTCTTGCATTTATGATTTTTACTTTCGGATTGAAAGAACTGCTTCCCGGGCTGGGATAAGGTTTATAAAATGTTATGAGTATAAAGGGTACCTTCTCTAAAATACTATTAGCTCTTTCTCTGTTTCTATTCATTTGTTTTCCCGGGTTTTCTGTACCCGTTCATGTGGTTGTTCCGGCTCTGGGAGAAGGGATGCTTAAATTACAGCAGTGGACACCGATCGTTGAAATACTTGAAGACATCTGCGGTTTAAACATCAATCTTATCGTTGCACGGGATAATGAAGTAATAAAAAGAGGGTTTCAGTCAAAAAATTACGATATGGCTTTTGTAGATCCTTTCTGGTACTTTTTGTGGGAAAAGAACTCGCTCTGTCAATCTGTTGCCCAGGCAGAGATAGAAGGCAGTACCTTCAGGCGAATAATGCTTGTTGTACATAAAGATTCAATTTTTAGGAAACTTGAAGATTTAAAAAACAAAAGGATTGCCTTTACCCTGCAAAATGAATCAGCTGCCGGTTTTTATCTCCCTCTGGCCATGCTGCTAGAAAAAAATATTGATCCCTTCAGTTTTTTTGAAGAAAATATTTTTTCCGAAACGTTTCAGAGCATTCTTAAAGGGGTGGCATACGGTAAGCTGGACGCCGGATTTATTACTTCGAATATCTATAACCGTAAAGAGTATAAGAATCTAACCAATTCACTGCGTATACTCCTTGTTTCAACACAGATTCCTCAGTGGATCCTTGTTATGAGAGCTGATTTTGATAAAGAGACAGCATCGAAAATAGGTGCCGTGCTTATAGATCTTGTTCATTCAGACGAAGGAATAAAAATTCTCCATAAGGCAGGATTTACCAGATTTCTTCCCGTTTCAGACAAGAATTTTTATCAGCTTGGGGAATATATGGAAGTTCTGGAAGAAAATCATGCCGCTCCAGAGTAAAATTGTTCTCTTTTTTATTATTTTACTTTCTCTTATAACGTTTCAATGGCTGTTTTTTATAACGCATGAAGAAAAAATACTTAAGGAAGAAAAGATTTCCCGCGGGGAAGTACTTACCCGGACCCTTGCCCAGCTCAGTGTTAATCCCATGATTAATTATCAAATAACGAGGCTTGAGGGGCTTGTTGATTCCATAAAAAGTGAAGAAGATGTTCTTTCCGCACGTATAGTAACCCGGCAGTATCTTGTCCTTGCTGATACTTCACGGGAAAATGAAGGGTGGATATTTTCAGGACAGCTTTCAGATAAACCGGATCTGAATTTTTCCGGGGATACCCTTGTTGTTCGGGAACCTATCCTCATAATGCAAAAAATGTATGGTATGGCTGAGGTTGTTTTTTCTCTGGAAACAATGAACGTAAAGATACTCCATAGCCGTATAATATTTATCGTGCTTCTTCTTATTGAGTTGATGCTTAGTGCAGCATTTGCTGTCTTTCTTGAAATACAGGTTATCCGGCCTTTAGGAGGGGTAGCTGCGGGAGTTGAACAGATGCCGCTGGATGAGTTTGAAGAGGTTTTTAACATTCCGCTTCATTCCACTGTTGAGATACAGAAAGTCGGAGAAGCGCTTGAAACCATGAGGGGGAAGCTTCTGGAGAACAGGGAAGAGCTTGTTTCCAAAGCTAAGTTTGCGACAATGGGGAAAATTGCATTTAATCTTGCACATGAAATACGTAACCCTCTTGAGGCGATATCCGGAGCCATTGAAATCCTCGGCCCGGATATTGAGAAAAGATCCGGGAAAAATGATTACGTAACAATCATCAAGGATGAAATACGTAATCTTAATGAGTATCTTACCGGGTTTCTGGAGTTTACCCGTTCACAGCCGAGAAATCGTGAATATACAGGAGTTGAACATGTCCTGGAGGATACACTGCTTCTGCTGACTCCATTAATAAAAAAAAGTTTGATAACGCTGCGTAAAGAGTATGATGTATCAGGAGCTGTCTGCTATATAGATGTAAACCAGATGAAGCGGGTATTTTTAAATATTCTTATAAACAGTATTGAAGCTCTTCCAACAGGAGGGGAAATAGATATTAAAACATCTTTCAACCCAGAGGAGGAAACGATACGTGTTTCCATACGGGATAACGGTACTGGAATCTGCGAGGAAGACAGAGGGAATATATTTGAACCCTATTTTACAACGAAAAAGAACGGTTCAGGTATTGGGCTGGCACTGAGCAGAAAAATTATTGAGCAGCATGACGGTATCATTGAAATAAACAGTATATTCGGGAAAGAAACAGAAGTTAATATTCAGCTTCCGGCTGTTACTGAAATGGAGATACATGCATGAACATAATACTTATTATAGATGATAAGGAAAATATACTGAAAGTTATGAAAGTTATCCTGGAGAAGGAGGGGTACTCGGTTCTTACAGCCCAAGGAGGGAGAGAAGGATTAAAAAAAGCGGTTGAAGAACATCCTGATCTTATAATTTCTGATATCCGCATGGATGATCTGAGCGGAACAGAATTATTTCATCTGCTTAAATCCAGAGGGTTCTCTATCCCTTTTATATTTATAACGGCTTTTGCTTCCATTGAAGGTGCCGTTTCTGCCATAAAAGAAGGAGCGGTAGACTATCTGACAAAGCCCGTGGATTATGATTACTTAAAAAAGACAATAGCCCGTATGCTTAAGATCCCCCTGTCCGGTCTCAAGGGCGGGAAACAGCTTATCGGGAACAGCCCGGTGATGGAAAGACTTTTCAAGAGAGTGAATGCTGTGGCAAAAAGTAACGCTACCATTCTTATTACCGGGGAAAGCGGAACGGGTAAAGAACTGATTGCAAAAGCAATACATACGGCAAGTCAGCGGAGGGAAAGAAGGTTTATCCCCATAAATTGTTCGGCTCTCAGTGAACATCTTCTTGAGTCTGAACTTTTCGGTTATGAGAAAGGAGCTTTCACCGGAGCCGATATACGGAAACAGGGATTTTTTGAAACCGCACACAACGGCACACTCTTTCTCGATGAGGTTTCTGAACTTCCTCCCTCAACACAGGTTAAACTGCTTCGGGTTCTGCAGGAGCACTCATTTACCCGGGTTGGAGGAACCGAATTTGTAGAGATTGATGTACGGATTATTGCAGCCTCCAACAAAAACCTTGAGGACCTTGTTAAATCAGGGACTTTCCGCCATGATTTATTCTACCGGTTAAATGTTATCCCGATTTTGACTCCACCCCTCAGAGATCATTTAGAGGATATGGAAATTCTGGTAAAGGCCGTTGTACAGAGAATCTGTTTACTTGAGAAGATTCCTGTCCCGAAAATAGCAGCTTCTTTCATTCATACTCTTAAAACGTACTCATGGCCGGGAAATGTCCGGGAGCTTGAGAATCTTATGGAGAGGCTGCTGATTCTTCATCATCCCGTGATTCTTGAAGAGCAGCTTTTGTATGAAGAATCAAACATGTTCGGGGTACATCCCGGTGCAGGGTTATCCGAGCGTGAGAGAATTCTCAATGCGCTGAGGTTATGCGGCGGGAATAAGACAGAAAGTTCAAAAATTCTTGCTATTCCAAGACGAACGCTTTATCACAAGATAGATAAGTATGCTATCCGGACGGAAGAGTACAAAAGTATGTAAGGTGTGCGGATTTTTTGGATAATGGCACACTTTTTTGCACACATTGATGGTGAAACAATGGTAGAACAGCACTCTGATTAGTTGGTATGGAGTTTGCTGTATGAATATTATATTTATTAGGAGGCTCTTAGATGAAAAAAAGACTCATTTTTTGTATTCTCATTGTGCTGCTTGTCAGCCTGCCGTTTTCTGTTTTTGCAAATGGGCAGAAAGATGTAAAGGCGGATAAAGTTGTTATCTATGCAAGTGTTGACGAAGGTAACGCGAAACTTATTCTTGATGCGTTTACAGCGGATACCGGAATAACAGCTTCATTCGTACATCTCTCTTCCGGACCTGCACTCGCAAGAATAACTGCTGAAGCAAACAATCCCCAGGCGGATGTATGGCTTGGTGCTCCCAGTGAAACCCATGTTATTGCCAAAGAGAAAGGATTGACCATCCCCTACAAATCAGCTGCATACAATGATCTTCCAGCGCAGTTCAAAGATCCTGATGGATACTGGCGTTCATTCTATATGAACCCCATGGCTTTTGCTGTAAATACAAAAGCACTTGCCAAAATAGGCGCACCAATGCCGAAGTCCTGGATGGATCTTCTTAATCCTGTCTACAAAGGACAGATTCAGATGCCAACCCCTCAGTCTTCCGGTACTGCTTATAATATCGTAGGCAGTCTTGTTACCATTTGGGGAGAAAAAAAGGCTTTTGATTATATGGAGAAACTTAATCCGAACGTTCAGACGTATACTTCTTCCGGTACAGCTCCTTCCAAGGGAGTTGCAGTTGGGCAGTGTGCCATTGGTATTCAGTTTACCCCCGCTTTTTTCAAGTTTATTGATGAAGGATATCCTTTAAAGGTTGTATTCCCCTCTGAAGGTGTTGGATTTGAAGCTCCCGCAGTTTCAATAATCAAAGGTGCCAAGAATCTTGCAGCAGCAAAAATTCTTGTTGACTGGCTTGTTTCAAAACAGGGACAGGATGTACTGTCGGAAAAGAAGACATTTTTCTACCCGGTTAATCCTAAAGCTGCGTTAGGGAAGGGAATGCCCAAGTTTTCTGAATTGAAGACTGTTGCTATTGATGTAGAATGGGCAGGCCAGAACAAGGCACGGCTCGTGAATAAATGGGTTAACGAGGTTCTTCCGGCAAAGTAATACGGTAAATAATAACGGGAGCTCGTTTTGAGCTCCCTATTTTATAAAGAGGGTAGTTAGTTGGCAGAGTCATGGGTAAAGAGAAGTAAACGTCAGTTAAGAATGCTGGTTAAGGATCCCCTGTTGTTTTCTGTTATTACTGTCATTTTACTTTCACTTATTATCTTTATTATTTATCCGCTTATAAAAGTAATACTTACCAGTGTATATTCCAAGAATCATTTTTCACTATCGGTATATAAAGAAATTGTGACATCCTGGTATCTGAGAAGGGCTTTTTTAAATAGTATCATGATGGGTACATTAACCGCTGTATTTGGTGCTCTTGTCGGTTTTATTTTTGCTTTTACCCTGACAAGAACGGATATACCGTTTAAAAAATTCTTTCATATTATTGCAATTATTCCGATTATATCTCCTCCCTTTATTGGTGCTCTGTCCATTATTATGCTGTTTGGTAATAATGGTATGATTTCATCATCGCTGCTGCATCTGGCAAACACGAAAATATACGGTTTCAGAGGGCTGCTGTTCGCTCAGATTGTAACCTTCTTTCCTGTTGCATACATCACTCTGAAAGGCGTACTTGAATCAATCAGTCCGACACTGGAGGATGCTGCCCTGGATCTCGGCGGATCCAGGTTTAAGGTTTTTAGGAGAGTGACATTCCCCCTGGCATTGCCGGGTATTGCAAGTGCAATGCTTGTTCTTTTTGTCGAAACGCTTGCTGATTTTGGAAATCCTCTGATACTTGCGGGAAGTCAGTTCCCTATTCTCTCGGTACAGGCGTATCTGGAAATAACAGGGATGTACAATCTTCCGAAAGGTGCGGGATTAGCTTTTGTTCTGCTGATTCCCTCTCTCACCGTCTTTCTCATAGAAAAATACTGGGTATCAAAAAAGAAGTATGTTACCATTACAGGGAAGCCCACCTCTTCTACTTTAAAGCTTGTGAGTCCTCTTGTTAAGTGGGTTCTTCTTGCTTTATGTATTATTTTTACACTGACTATTCTCTTAATCTACGTTACGATTCTCTGGGGAGCCCTTGTAAGTGTCTGGGGAAGCACAAATACACTGACTCTTCGGCATTTTGCGTATGTTTTTAGTGTCGGTTTTAAAGCTGTGCAGGATACGATTATTATCGCCGGAATTTCAACTCCGATTGCGGGGATTCTGGGAATGGTTATCGCGTTTCTTGTGGTTCGGAAGAAATTCCCCTTAAAAGGATTTATGGAAGTGTCCTCCATGTTGAGTTTTGCGGTTCCGGGAACGGTCGTCGGTATCGGATACATTCTTGCTTTTAATTCCTATCCACTTTTATTGACAGGAACCCTTCTTATTCTGCTGTTGAACTTTATCTTTCGTTATGTTCCTGTCGGCATACAGGCAGGAGTGGCAATTCTTCAGCAGGTTGATCCTTCCATTGAAGAAGCGGCAATAGATCTCGGGGCTGATGCGAAATCAACATTCCGGAAAGTAACACTCCCCTTGATGGTACCGGCATTTTTCTCCGGACTTATATATTCCTTTGTCCGGGCAATGACGGCGATAAGTGCTGTAATATTTCTTGTTTCATCCAACTGGAATTTAATGACTGTCCAGATTATGTCCCAGGTTGAATCGGGAAGGCTGGGTGCTGCCGCGGCGTTCAGTGTTATTCTTGTTATCATTATTCTGCTGGCAATACTGATGATCCGTTCCATTCTTAATCTCCGGTACGGTAAATTCGGCGGCACAACGTTGAAATTTTAGAGGTGTAGTATGAGTTTAAAACTGGTTAATATTTCAAAAGTTTTTAAAGATCCTGATCAGCCGAACAAGCAGATAGTTGCTGTGGAAGGGGTGAATCTGGAAATTAATGAAGGGGAAATGGTTAGTTTCTTAGGACCCTCCGGCTGCGGGAAAACAACGACGCTGAGGATAGTTTCCGGTTTTGAAACTCCTACAACAGGGGAAGTCTGGCTTTCGGGGAAAATGATAAATGATCTCCCCCCGAACAAGAGGGATACCGCAATGGTATTCCAGAGTTATGCAATTTTCCCCCACCTCTCTGTCGGTCAGAATATTGCGTTTGGTTTGGAATTAAAAGGGTATGATAAGAAGACAATCCGCAAAGAAGTGGATTCCATCATGGAAATAATGAATCTAAGAGAATACTACAACCGAAGACCGGACCAGCTTTCCGGAGGGCAGCAGCAGCGTGTTGCCTTGGCACGTTCAATTATAAACCGTCCCAGTGTACTGCTCTTTGACGAGCCGCTATCCAATCTGGACGCTAAGCTACGGGAGCAGATGCGTTTTGAAATCCGACGTATCCAGCAGAAATTTAAAATAACCAGTATCTATGTTACCCACGATCAGGCTGAAGCAATGATTGTATCCGATAGAATAGTAGTGATGAACGAGGGTCATATAATGCAGGTTGGTACTCCCTTTGAAATATATTCAAAACCGGTGAATCAGTTCGTTGCTGATTTTGTCGGGCGTGTCAATTCCATTGAAGGGCTGATAGTAGGATTGAACAATGGTGATGGATATGAGGTTACATTTGGCGGGAAGGTTAAAAAAATCCCCTCGGAGATTAACACTCTTGGTATGAATGATTCCGTGAAAGCCATTGTACGTCCCGAATCATTAAGGATCAAAAATTTTCAGGAAGGAGACGAATCACTCTTCCATGGCAGGATTGAGAAGATGGTGTATCTTGGGCCAACTGTTGAGTATGATATTGAAATTCCCGGCAGAGATCCTATATATGCGGTAACCCATAACCCCATAGAAGAAGGTTTTTTTAATGTCGGCGATGAGGTTAGCATAGACTTTTCCCCGAAGGCGGCACACCTGCTGAAAAAGGAATGAAATTATACGCTTTTCAAAACCTCAAGCAGAAAGTCCCATGTCCGCTTAACCGAAGGAATATTAAGCCGCTCATCCGGAGTGTGAACATCTTTCATGTCAGGCCCGAAGGAAATCATTTCCATGTCCTTGAATTTTTCTCCGATAACGCCGCATTCAAGGCCGGCATGAATTGCCGCGATTTCCGGTTCTCTGGATGTTGTTCTTTTATACACTTCTTTGAAGGTTTTAAGAATGGAAGAATCGGGGTCAGGATCCCAGGCGGGATGCTGTCCCTCCAGAGAAATATCAGCCCCTCCTGACTGTAAGAGTACTTTAACTATTTCTGCTATGTGATCAAGCTGGCTCATAACTGACGATCTCTGGCTGGTCAGAAACGTTACCGAAGAACCTTTTGAATGTACTGCAGCCGCATTTGTGGAGGTTTCTACAAGACTTGGCAGCTTTCTGCTCATGGAGATAACACCATGGGGCAGTGAAAAGAGGGTTTTTATTACTGTTTCGGTATCTTCTTTTGAAAAAACTCCTTCAGGGATGGAATCTGCCGCTGTCAGTTCTGTTTTTAGATCAGGTTCAATATCCCCGGACTCCGCTTTGAAAATTTCACCGTATTTCCTGATTAATGCCTTGATATCTTCCACATCTGAAGAATGGACTGCAAGGGTTGCAGCAAATTCCCTGGGAATTGCATTATGCTTGTCCCCGCCATCCAGATTGTACAGCCTGATATCATATTTCTGAAGGGCAGCATAGAGAATCCTTGCTCCCATAACTACAGAATTCCCCCGTCCTTCGTGAATTTCGGCGCCCGAATGCCCGCCGCGGAGCCCTTTAATTGCAAAGGATACTGCCGTTGTATTTTCAGGAGCACGTTCACGGGTAATTTTTTTCTCTCCAATGGTGGTAATTCCGCCGGCGCACCCAATATAAAAGGTGCCCTCTTCTTCAGAATCAATATTTAAAAGGATGTTCCCTTCAATAATGGACGGGTCGAGATTGGCCGCACCGGTAAGACCGGTTTCTTCATCCACCGTAAAAAGAGCTTCCAGCGGACCATGCTGAAGAGACTTATCCGCAAGAACAGCCATAGCCATGGCAACAGCAATCCCATTGTCCGCTCCAAGAGTTGTCCCGTCAGCTGTGAGCCAGTCCCCCTCTTTTTTCAGGTTGAGAGGATCGGTTTCAAAGTTGAAAGATACCGTTGTATTCTTTTCGCATACCATATCCACATGACCCTGCAGGATAATTCCAGGTTTCTTCTCGAAACCGGGAGACGCACTCTTTTTGATACAGATGTTGCCGATGGCGTCTTTTTTGTATACAAGAGCATGATGCTGAGCAAAGCTTTCAAGATAGTTTATTATTTTTTCTTCGTGCCTGGAACATCGGGGAATCTGTGAAATATCATAAAAATTCTTCCATACATCTTTTGGTTCAAGATTATCCAGAATATTGACCGCCATTAAAATCTCCTATAACAAACAATAGCATATTTTTGAAGTTAAAAACAATCCGTTTATGGAAATAATACTTTTTACCGATATACTAGAAATATGAGTACCAAGAAAATCTATCGGCATGCTACAACACCGGAGGAACTACTCCAGGTTATCTTTAAATATGTTGTCCAGATAGCAAATGAAAGAGATGTGGATAAACTTCTCATATCTCTTGCAGACATGGGAAGGGACCTCGTTTCCGCAGACCGGTGTACTGTCTGGCTTATCGATAAAAAGAATAAAACCCTCTGGAGCAAGGTTGCTCACGGAGTGGATAGAATTGTTATTCCTCTTACTGCAGGTATTGCAGGGTATGTTGCAAAGACAAAAGAGGGTATTGTAATCAATGATGCCTATTCTGATGCACGGTTTGATCAGCAGGTTGATAAGGAAACAGGATATCATACCCGGAATATCCTTGCCCTACCCATTGAAGACAGCAATGGTGAAATTATGGGGGTGTATCAGGCAATAAACAAAATGACAGCCAGCAAAATGTTCACCCAGAAAGATGAAGAACACCTTCTCCTGGCAGCAAGCTATACCAGCAAACAGCTGGAAGCTTTCGCACTGCAGGAAGAGATTAAGCAGACGCAGCGGGAAATAATACTTACCTTGGCCGAAACAGGAGAAATGCGCTCAAAAGAGACAGGCAACCATGTAAAACGGGTAGCGAAATATTCTGAAGTTATCGGCAGGGCTTACGGACTTTCACGGGACGAGCTGGAGTTGCTAAAGGATTCGTCCCCCATGCATGACATAGGTAAAATTGCCATTCCCGATTCCATTCTTTTAAAGAATGGACTTTTAACTGATAAAGAGCGGGAAATAATGAAGAACCATACAACCCTCGGGTATGAAATGCTGAAACATTCCGACAGAGAGCTCATAAAAGCAGCGGCAATTGTAGCGTATCAGCATCATGAAAAGTGGGACGGGACGGGATATCCCAACAGATTAAAGGGAAACAAGATACATATCTTCGGCAGAATTACAGCTTTGGCTGATGTATTTGATGCCCTTGTATGTAAAAGAGTATACAAATCCGCGTGGCCGCTTGAAAAGGTTGATGAGCTCTTTAGAGAGGAAAGGGGCAGCCATTTTGATCCTGCTCTTATCGATATTTATTTTAAAGTAAGGGATGAGCTCGTTGATATTTCCGTTACCTATGGAGATGCCGCGCACTGAGTATCATATTTTTTCCGCAATAGTATCGAGGGTATCCTCCCTTTCAAGTATCTCTTTTTGAGCGATCTTTTTTAACAGTTTCATATTTTCTATACTTGCGTCATCGATGTTGTCTTTTGTATTTGTCAGCAGCGGATTGATCCGGTAATATGTTACCTCCGGAATTGCCGAAACCTGGGAATCAACACACTGCTCCTGAGCTCCCGCCATAATGTGGTAGAGAGGAGTACCGTTTTGAGGTGATATCCAGTCAAGGAATCCCCATTTTTGAGCTTTCCGGTAATCCCAGCGCTGGGGGCTGTACCCTGTCCCGAAGGAACAGATAATAAACTTTTGCGCTTTCGGGTACAGCTGGCGTGCTTCAACATACGCGCAGAGAGACGGATTGTTTGCCGCCATGGCGCCGTCTATCAGGCAGTATTCAGTGTTGCCGGAAAGGGAAGTCATGAGGTGGGGTTCAAAGTAGGTTGGAGCTGCTGATGAACCCCTTGCTACATCTTTCATGAAAAAGTTCTCCCGGGTTTGACCTTTTGAACTCTTCTGTATCATTACCGGCCGGGCGGTTTTCAGGTCATAACTGGAAATAAGAACATCGGTCAGTGTGTCCTCCATGGTCCGGTCACCAAAAAGATCCTCCAGAACCCTTTCCAACCCTGTATCATCGTATTTTTCATGAAAAGCCTGGCGGATGGTCTTTAATCCGGAGAGGGGCATTTCAGGGAAAATTTCATTCCGGCGGACTTCGTACATGTTTACAATATCAGAAATTGAGTGTCGGGGTATGTTCAGGTATTTGTTATCCCCCTCTGTATCTGCCGCCGGTGCTGTCAGACCCAGTGCAGTAAGGGATCCGCTGGATGTACCGGCAATAATATCAAAATGGCTGGCAAAATCCGGGGATTTCCCCCTCTTCTTTAACCGTTCAGCAAGATCCTCAAGAATGAGCGCAGGAATGTAGCCCCGGATTCCTCCGCCGTCTATTGATAGAATTTTAACGGTCTGTTTAAAATATCTGGTAATGTTCATCTAGCCCTCCGTTAGATTATTGATCCATTTTTTACTCATCATTCTTAATAGCCCGATAACTGCCTTTATGACCTCTTCCATCCCAAGGAGAATCATCAGTAGAAAAATTGTCTTATGCAGAACGAGGCCTGTAAAAAAAGCAAGGGGGATCCCCACTCCCAATGTTATAATAATATCAAGTAAAAATGCGAAGGTTGTATCGCCTCCGCCGCGTAAGACCCCTATAACATAGTGAAGATTCAAAGATTCCAGCGGGAAAAAGGCAGCATTGATAAAGAGGATGATCATTACCGTTCTTTTTATCTCACTGCTAACCTTAAAGGCGGAAGGAATGAATGAGGCGATAGCGGCAAGAAATATTCCAAGTGTAATTCCAAGCAGAACAGAAAGAAAGGTAAACTTTTTTGCGTACTGCTGTGCTGTCTCCAGCTCTCTTTTTCCTATTTTGTTACCAATCATAATAGCACATGCGTTAGATGAGCCGATGAAGAATGAAAAGAACATATTGCCCACCGTCTCAGTTATATTTACCGCTGCCAGAATATCCGTTCCCATACGGGCGTAGATCATTTTAAAAAGGACAGCGCATACCGCCCACCCCAGCTCATTGGCAATTACCGGAACGGTCGTTTTTAAGAAATTTCTTACGTGAACAGCAGTAAAAGCAAAAAGTTCGTTCAATTTTGCGGCGGCGGCATTCTTTCTCCGGTAGATAATACTTACGATAATAACCATCTCAATAAATCTTGACAGCAGGGTAGCTACTGCAGCCCCTTTCACTCCAAGGGCAGGGAAACCCAAATGACCGAAAATAAGAATATAATTTAAAAAGGTATTGATAAGAAACACAATCCCGGAAGCAATAAGAGGCAGTTTTGCTTCATTGATGCTCCGGAGAACAAGTGAATAGGTAAGGGTAATTCCGGTAAAGAGAAAGCTTATTCCGGTAAATCGTAAATAAATAATCCCGATTTCGACAACAGCAGGATCAGGAGTAAGAATTCTCATAATTACCCCTGGAGCCGCTACCGCTGACAAGGCAAGAATAATCCCCCCCAATTCAGCGGAAACAAGAGCCATTCCGATGGTCCGTCTGATGCCGGTAATATCCTTATTTCCCCAGTATTGTGCAATGAAGACCGCAGCACCGCTGGCTATGCCGTAGTAAAAGAGTGTTGCTAAAAAAAAGAACATGCCTCCCAGGCCGACGGCGGCAATGGAAGGGGCTCCCAGCTGGCCTATCATCAAGGTATCAATCATGGCAAGAGAGGAAACAAGAAGGTTCTGAAAGGCAATGGGAAGAGCAAGATGGATAAATTTTCGGTAGAACGGGTTTTTCACTGTTTTGTTCTCGGGCGGAAAGATATAAGACATTGTTTCCCCCTACCTATTAAATCCTCCCTTCCCGCCTTTACAAGAGCTCTGCGTACCAGCTTGTAGTTCTCCGGTTTCTTGTAGTGGATAAGAGCCCGCTGCATAGCCTTTTCCTCCGGAGTGTCGGGAACGTAAACCGGCTTCATGGTAAGGGGATTCAATCCTGTATGGTACATGGCCGTGGAAAGGGTTCCCGGAGTGGGGTAGAAATCCTGCACCTGATCGGGGACAAAACCGTAATCCCTTAAGAACTCCGCAAGTTCTACGGCCTCTTTGAGCCCTGATCCGGGATGTGAGGATATAAGGTAGGGAATAAGGTACTGCTTTTTACCCAATTCTTTGTTTACCTCTGAGAATATCCTGCCGAAGGCAAGAAAAGACTCTATCCCCGGCCTCTGCATTGCATCGAGAACCACAGCGGAAACGTGTTCCGGGGCAACCTTCAGCTGTCCGCTTACGTGGTGCTTGGCAAGCTCCCGTATAAAACTGTTGTCCCCTCCGGCCAGGATGTAGTCGTACCTTATCCCGGAGCGGATAAATACCTTCTTTATCCCCGGAAGGGACCGGATTTCCCGCAGCAGAGCGGTGTAGTCTTCGTGATCCACCTCGAGAAGCCCGCAGGGTTCCGGATACAGGCACTGCTTGTGTTTGCACACCCCAAAAGTAAGCTGCCTGGTGCAGGAGGGTTTTCTAAAGTTTGCCGTCGGCCCTCCGACATCGTGAATATACCCCTTGAAGTCCTTCTCTTTTGTAAGCCTTTCCGCCTCTGCAAGAATGGACCTGCGGCTACGGGCCTGGATGGTTCTTCCCTGCAGGAAGGTGAGGGAGCAGTAGCTGCAGCCCCCGAAACATCCCCGGCTGCTTACAATACTGAACTTTACTTCCTTTATCGCCGGAACATCCCCCTTTTTCAGTTCCTCCGGGTGTACCTTTCTTGTAAAGGGGAGCTCGTATACCGCATCCAGCTCATCCCCGCTCAAAGGACTTGCGGGAATATTCTGCAGAACATCCCAATCCCCGTAGTTCTCCGCAAGAGGAGCGGCGGTAATGGCGTCGGTGTTTTCGTACTGAATACGGAAGCTCTTGGCGTAGGCCTGTTTTGAACCGGTAATATCGCTGAAGGAGGGAAGCCTGAGAGCCTTTCTGCCTTCCCTGCCGCTCCTGCTTCCGGCCTTCACCTTTACTACCGTTCCGGGGATGTCCGTTATTTCCTGTATTTCTTTCCCCGAAGCAAGAAGGGCTGCAACCCTTTTAACCGTGTTTTCCCCCATACCGTAGACAATCATGTCCGCCTTGGAGTCCATCAGGATCGATCTGCGCACCTTGTTCGACCAGTAGTCGTAGTGCCCCAGGCGCCTTAAAGATGCCTCGATTCCCCCCAGAATAACCGGAATTCCCTTGCATGCCTGCCTTATTCTGGAGGTGTAGACAATAACTGCCCTGTCCGGCCTGCGTCCCCGTACTGCTCCGGGAGAGTATGCGTCACTCCTGCGTACCTTTTTAGCCGCCGTGTAGTGGTTTACCATGGAATCCATGTTTCCCGAAGTTACAAGAAATCCCAGAGAAGGCCTGCCCAGGACTTCGAAATCTTCACTGCTGTCCCACCTTGGCTGGGAGATAAACCCTACCCGGTACCCTTCCGCCTCCAGAACCCGTGCTATCAAAGGCGCTCCGAAGGAGGGATGATCCACGTATGCGTCCCCCGAAACCATTATGAAGTCGCACCTGTCCCAGCCCCTCTTTTTCATGTCATCTCTTGAAACCGGTAAAAACATGGGTGAATAGTATACGTATTTTATAAAAGGGGGAAGGCTCCCCCTGCCTCCAACCCCGCTTATCCCCGGGCCTGATCCGGCTCCGTCCCCTCCGCCGGGGCCCGCGGGCGGGTTTTCCGGCACCCCCTCTATTTGGTATAATGCCAATGTGAATACCGTACCGAAACTGAAAACAAAGCGGACCTTCTGCACCATCGCCCGGGCAGAGCATGCAGAGCTGTTGTACAGCTACTACCGGGAGAACCGGGAGCGTCTCGCCCCGTGGGAACCGCTGCGGGACCCCTCCTATTACACCGCAGGAGAAATAGAAAAGCGCCTTGCCGCAGGGTATGAGGATTTTATCAGATCAGGAACTCTTGTCCCCTTTATCGCTCTGGATAAAAATACCGGAGAAACAGCCGGACTCTGCACCTACTCAAACGTAGTCAGAGGACCTTTTCAGGCTTGTCATCTTGGGTATTCCGTTTCGGGACGCTTTAAAGGGAAGGGGATAATGTTCGAAATCCTCTCCCGTACAATAGCCTACGTCTTTGAAGATCTTAAGCTCCACCGGATTATGGCAAACTACATGCCCTCGAACAAAAGGAGCGGAGCGCTTCTTGAGAGCCTCGGGTTTGAAAAGGAGGGCTATGCCCGTTCATACCTGAAGATAGCAGGAAAGTGGGAGGATCATATCTTAACCTCTCTGGTCTTATAGTTGCGTATTTACATAAAAATTGAAATATAGAAGCAAATTTTAAAAATATATAGAAATGTGGAAGCAAAGTATCCTGATGCAGTTTATATCGATTTGCTTAGTGCTGCAGTGTATCGGAATCTTGTAACTAATCCGGATGCCCTTCAGGATATTATTTCCGGGGAGAAAAATAAAAAAACGGTGATAATCGATGAAATACAGAAAGTTCCTCAGCTCCTGAGTGTTGTTCACAAAATGATAGAAGAGGATACCTCCCGTCAGTTTATACTCACCGGGTCAAGTTCCCGCAAACTCAAACGGGAAGGTGTTGATCTTCTCGGAGGCAGGGCTGTATTAAAAAGAATGTATCCGTTTACAGCTTCGGAACTCGAAAGTGAATTTCAGATTGAGGATTCTCTGATACACGGTTTAGTTCCTTTGATTCTTCAGGCAGAGGATAAGGAAGAAGCCCTTGAAGCATATATTAACCTATATCTGAAGGAAGAAGTCCATGCAGAGGGTTTGGTGCGTAATATAGCCGGGTTTGCCAGGTTTCTGGAAATCATGAGTTTTTCTCATGGGCAGGTTCTTAACTATTCCGAGATTGCCAGAGAATGTCAGGTTAAGCGGCATCTTGTTGAAGAATATACCGATATTCTTGAAGATTTACTGATAGCTTACAAAATTGGTCCGTTTTTAAAACGGGCGAAAAGGATTATGATAAAGAGCTCGAAATTCTATTATTTCGATTCTAGTGTTTTTCATACCCTTAGACCGAAAGGACTTCTTGATCTGCCTTCCGAGACAGGAGGGGCTGCTCTGGAAGGTATTGTACTGCATCACCTGCTTGCCTGGATTGAGTATGGAAAAAGAAGGGGAACCGTATATTTCTGGCGGACAAAGTCGGGAAATGAAGTTGATTTTGTTGTCTATGGAGATACTGATTTTTTTGGAATTGAGGTAAAACATACTAAATTTATCAGAAAAAAGGATCTGAACGGATTAAAGGCATTCAAAGAAGACTATCCTGAAGCAGAAGTGGTATTGCTTTACCTCGGGGATCAGCGGCTTACTATTGATTCAATATATTGTATTCCGTGTACGTTATTTTTAAAGGCATTAGGTAAAAACAAAAATCCATTTGAAGTATTGGGAATAAAAGGTACTTAAATAAGGGCAGAGCAGGTCTTCTGGCCCGCTCTGTCCCCTTTTGAGGAAATATATCTGTTCTTACCGGAGCCCCTTCCGTTCTGTGCTGAAACCATCATAGCCAATAATACTGTCATTACAATTGCTTTTTTCATCTTTTGTTTCTTCAATAGTTAAAGTTTATGTATGCGAATATAGCGATTTTGTAACAGTTCATATAGTCTGTATGAAAGGAGTTTACCGCTATGGAAGGTTTTTTTGATCTGCTGAAGGAAAAGGCCGCAGCTCTGGGACTGCCGCTGCTGTCAGGTATACTGATACTGATCGGTTTCTGGATTCTTGCAATAATAACGAGGAAGATAATTACTCATTCCGCGGCAAAGCTTTCTTTTGACAAGAGCCTTGCTTTCTTTTTTGGACGGACAGCCGGCAGCATTCTTTTACTCTTCGGCGTAGTAACCGCCCTGGGTACTATCGGGATCAATGTTTCAGCCTTGGTAGCGGGGCTCGGGCTTACAGGTTTTGCCCTTGGATTTGCACTAAAGGATACAATCTCCAACCTCCTGTCAGGGATCCTTATCCTTATGTACCGGCCGTTTGCTGTGGGTGACAGAATAAAGCTTGCTGGATATGAAGGGGAAGTGGTTACCATTGACCTCCGCTACACCGAGCTTACGGATAATGGAATCAAGATTCTTATTCCTAATGCAAAACTGTTTACCGATCCTATTACTGTACTGTTGGAGGATAAGATTGGTCTGGAAGAATAATTTTTTTAATTGTAGACAGGATGCAGCATAAAAAAGACAGGGCCGTTGTAAACCCTGTCTAAAGCTATGTGCAGGAGTGGAGGATCTCCTGTATATGTATTTCTGTTACTGCCAGCGGCCGCCCATTCTACCTGAGCCTTTTCCGGTCTGTGACGAGGCCATTCGGCTGCCGTGCATCCCGTTTCCTCTCCCGTTCATAGGGCCGAAATTCTCAGTATCCAGTTTGTACGCTTTGCCATTAATGGTAGCTTCCGTTACCATAAGATGTTTTTCATCACCATCGTTGGACCATCGGTATGCTGGGGTATCATACCCCTTTACGGTTGCTGTCTGGCCGTCTTTCAGTTCAAGATTATCCCCGTTCATGTAGGGGTACATCAATTCGTAGGTTCCTTTCTCTGTAACTATTTCAGGCCTTTTACTGCCGGTAATCTTCAGCGTTCCGCTTAATGTTATAAGATCTCCCTGTTCGAAGGGCCGTTCAACTGATGTTCCGTTTATGTTGGAATTCCTTCCGTATCCCTGTCCCCATGTTCCCTGAGACCCATCTTCTTTATTTCCGTTTGCAAAAGATAAAACCGAAACCATCATAAGTACCGTAACTGCTGTAGCTAATTTTTTATTCATTTTTTTCTCCCTGTAATTTTTTCAGGAGTTAATCTCCTGTTCTTTATGTAGGAGAATATAGAGGTTGAATATAAAGGAAATATGAATGAAATATAGCAATTTTATAAATTTTAATGTACTAAATGAGATAAGAGGGAGGGTATCTGCAAACTGTCTTTTAGAAAAAATATTTAAAGAATGAGGAATTGATAGTACAGAGGACGAAAGGTATCAATACCCCGCGCCCTGGGGTATTGATACCTTTCATTACTCCCTCTTAACCTGCACAGCAGCTTAATGCATGTACATCTTTATCAAAGATAATTGCCCCGAGTTTTATCCCTTCTACTGCTGTCAGGTATGGAAAGTATGTATCTGTAATATCTGCAACAGTCATGTGAGACTGTATGGCTATGGTAAGGGTCTGAATCATATTTCCGGCATCCTGTGCCACTATTTCTGCACAAAGGAGCTCTCCGGTATCAGTTTTTTTAATAATTTTGATAAGTCCCTTTGTATCGTTATTGGCAAGACCGTAAGGGGTATCAGCAATATAAAATTTAACAGAAGAAACCTTTATTCCCTTTTCTCTTGCCGCGGCCGCGGTTATTCCGGCTTTAGCTATCTGGGGATGAGTGAATATCACCTCCGGGACATTGTCGTATGCAAGGGGAACAGGTACATCTGCAAAGGCATTACCCGCTGCAGTCTGCCCCTCTTTTGCTGCTACATATACCAGACCGGGGTTTGAAAGAACGTCCCCTGCAGCAAAAACAGCCGGGTTTGATGTTCGCAAGTATTTGTCGACAACAATATGAGCGGCACTATCCGTTTTAATACCTGCGCGGTCCAGGTGCAATGATTCGGTATTTCCTTTTCTGCCTGTTGCAAAAACAATCTGCTCCGCACTTATTTCTTTTTGTTCATCTCCGCTGCTGTAGCTAAGAGTTTTAACTCCATTTATTTTTGAAGCCTTAACAAGTTTTGTCCCGGTAATAACAGTAATCCCCTGACTTGTAAAAACCTCTTCAATACTTTCGCTTATCTCGGAATCATACTGGGGTATCAGTCGGCTGCTGCGCTGAAGTATAGTTACCTGTACTCCGAGTTTTGCAAAGGCTTGTCCGAGTTCAAGGGCAACAAACCGCCCTCCTACTATAATGATGGATTTGGGCAGCTTTTTAATAAAGAGCAAGCCGGTGCTGTCTAAAGGTTCAATATCCTCAATTCCCGGGAGATCAGGAAATACCGGCCGGGAGCCTGTTGTAAGTATATACTTACCTGCGGTAAGGATTCTGCCGTCTGTCAACTGTATCGATTTTTTATCTGTAAAACGTGCTGTCTGATGAATGTACTTTACATTATCAGTATAGTTTTCCAGGACATTGATATATTTTTCGTTTCTCAGATTCTCGACAAGGGAATCCCTTCCTGTCGTAACAGCATCCCAGTTTGAACCGGCGAATGCTTCATGTATAATGAATTTAGACGGAACACAACCTATGTTTACGCAGGTTCCGCCGATGGTGGCTTCTTCAATAAGAGCAGTTTTTTTACCCATTTCTGCAGCTCTTATAACAGCTGCAAACCCTGCAGATCCTCCGCCTATAACAATAACATCAAAATCAGATTTAACCATTGGAAAGCTCCTTTATTTCAACAAAATGATAATCAATCTTTTCCAGTTCAGCATTTATTATTCTGGCCATCTCTGCCTTATCCTGTGGATTATCAATACTTTTAGCTTTTTCCATTACAACCTCCCCGCACAAGTACATTACTGTAATAGTAATATAAACCCTGCACCATAGGGCAGGGTCAAGGGGAAAATAGTTTTTTTATAATTTAAATTTTATAAAATTCTTACAGGATATTACAAATCAAGCAGCCATTTTATTATATATTTTTTTTCAACCTTGCAGCCTTTATATTCCAATTCCTCTTCTTTCTCATCCATTGTTAAAAGAATATTGTTTTCTGTACCAAGATATTTGTCAGAATAAAGAAAGGTGTTGATTCCCGCGCCCAAATTAAATAAAGAGAGATAATTTCCCGAAAAGAATTCTTGTAGAAGAATTTGAAAAGGGAGGATAAACCGGGAAAAAGGTACGAGTTAGAGCTCTGCTTATTCCCGGCTTACCCAAAATAATACTACTCAA
>WGCU01000060.1 GCA_015493635.1 Spirochaetaceae bacterium
TGGAAAAGCTCTTTGAGAAAATACCGGAAGCTGAAAGAAAAGAAGATCTTGAAAGGCTTTTACCCTGGAATATGGAAGGTGTTCCCCCTCTTAAATTAGTAGAGAGAAATGATTCAAGCTGATGTCAAGACGGGGTAGGGTTGACGCTTACTGATTCTGAATCCTTTAATCCCTGTTTCAGGGAGTGTATAAAATTATCCCTTTCTACCCACCGGTCAAATTTCTCAGGACTTATGACTACTCCGGCCGCTTTCCCGTTTTTTGTTATTATTATAGATTGATGGTTTGATTTTACGTTATCCAATATGGCAGAGGCATGGGTTTTGAATTCTGCAATTGGGACGATATCGGTACTAATCTGAATACTTTTCATGTATAACTCCATATAAAGACAATATTATGGTTTAAATATAACCTTGAATACATGTTTTTTCAAGTATCACCTGAACAAAAATAATAATTGATGCTCCAAAGAAACTGTTTTGGAAAAATGATAAAACCAGTAAATAGATAATCATTGCATATTCCGGAGTTATGCAGACACCTAAGGAGGATACTGATTTACACAGAGGCTGCCGTTTGGGGAAGAGAAGGGGTAGCGGAAAACCCGCCCGCGCTGCCCGGCGGAGGGGACGGAGCCGGATAAGCAGTGCGGAAACAGCGGGGTTGAAGCGTGGGGAAGGCTTTCCCCTCTTTGGGAAATGCTTTTGCGGTGTATTATTCCATGAGCTGCATTTTTTTAAGTATGTAATCGACATGTTTATAGCGGGGGACGGGATCTTTCATATTCCACCATTTCGTTATGGATAACAACAGCTGTTCCTCTTATTCTCATACGGGCTCCCTGGTTTTTCTGTACACTAGTATATGCTTGACGGGGATAAAGGGGAACCATAGAAAGAGGCAAACGTTGACTTTGACCTGTGAAGTATGTATACTGACTCATATATATCGAGTCAAAGAGGCAAAGTATGAGTCAAATAACGCTTAGAAATATTCCGGAGATTCTCGATGTACAGTTAAGAAGTCTGGCGCATAAGAATAAAAAGAGTCTGAACAAGGTAATTCTTGCACTGTTGATGAAGGAACTTGGTATTTCAGAGAATAATGATCAAAAGAAAAGGGATTTGTCTGATTTATGCGGCACCTGGAATAAGCAGCAGTATGAGGAATTTGAGGAAAATATCAAGGAATTTGAGCACATCGACTCTGAGATATGGGATTGAAAAATGAGATTGACAATAGATACTAATATTTATGCTGCTTTAAAGAGCGGTAGTATGCACATAAGGGAATTGCTGGAAAAAGCGGATGAGATACTTGTTCCGGTAACTGTCCTGGGGGAATTGTATGCTGGTTTTCAAATCGGCAGGTTAACGGAAAAGAATATGAATGAACTGGACGAGTTTCTTTCAAAACCGGGAATTTCTGTTATTGAATTCGACAAGGATAAATCCTTTAGATATGGTTCTCTTATTAAGGAACTGAGAAAGCAGGGCACTCCTATCCCCTCTAATGATGTATGGATTGCAGCTTCGGTTATGGATACCGGATCAATTCTTGTAAGCAGGGATAAGCATTTTAAAAATGTACCCGGGTTACTGGTGAGGGATTTATAGATGAAGATTGGAAGAAACGATCCGTGTCCATGCGGGAGCGGTAAGAAGTACAAGTATTGCTGTCTAAATAAGCCAAAAGTAATTCCTGTTGATAATAGTACTGCTAATGACTACGGAATAGCATTGGATGAAAACGTACTAAAAGAAGAACTGCCGCCTGTCAGGATAGAGGATCAATTAAAGGAGCTGTACGACAAGGGGCCTTTCAAGGCGGAAAGTGCTGTTACCGTTGACAAGTATATCAGCACTGTTTATTTCCGTACAACTCCGATTATTATGATTGCCCAGGGTATTCTGGAGTATTTGGTCAGGAAGGGCGGCAAGATAGATATTAGCTGGGATTCTGAAGTTCATCTGGATTTAGATGTATTGGTTGATATCCTGTATGAATGGATTGATCCGGATGTTTTTATAGGACCCGGAGACATATCTGCATTTGAAATGTGGTTCAAGTTTGTAAATATACTGTTGATTAAAAAGAAGTTTATCCGCTATTCAGGGAAAACAATTCTTGAGATAACAGATAAGGGTCTGAAACTGCTGAAAGGTACGGGGATAAAAACCGTTTACTTCAGTTTCTTGTTATTTCTGACAGAAAAGTTTAACTGGTTTTATTCTTCCGGCCTTAATGATGAGGTAGGGTACTTGCAGGATCTTTCGGGTATCATTCTTTTTACCATAAGTTATTTTAAAGAAATAAAAGAGTATGTAAAACCGTCGGAGCTTCTTAATGAAGTGGACAAAATATCTCCGGTATACGAAGAATTTAAGAAAATGAAAATCGGTAAGAAGAAAACGGTTGATATTTTTACCGAGTATTTTCTCGAAGGCTACTGCAGACTGTCTGGATTTATGGACTGGGTTCCTGATGAGGGGTATAAAGCAACAGATTTTTTTAACGACCTTTTTGACTGGCAGATAAACGTCGCATATTAATATGAGGAATTCAGAGCAGCTGGGACAGTAGTGTTCCTGCGGGAACCACGACCGGCCGGTGTATGGAAAAGCAGTCAAGATCCTGATAGGGAAGGTTGTGGTAGTACGGCGTAACTGGCTGCTTTCAGGTAGTCTTGAAGGAGCCGAAAGCTCCTGCGGAATGTATTCACTGATAGAAACTGCGAAAGCAAATGGGTGTTGATTCCCGCGCCCAAATTAAATAAAGAGAGATAATTTCCCGAAAAGAATTCTTGTAGAAGAATTTGAAAAGGGAGGATAAACCGGGAAAAAGGTACGAGTTAGAGCTCTGCTTATTCCCGGCTTACCCAAAATAATACTACTCAA
>WGCU01000061.1 GCA_015493635.1 Spirochaetaceae bacterium
ATTGAGTAGTATTATTTTGGGTAAGCCGGGAATAAGCAGAGCTCTAACTCGTACCTTTTTCCCGGTTTATCCTCCCTTTTCAAATCCTTTAACAAGAATTCTTTTCGGGAAATTTTCTCCTATTATTTAATTTAGGTGCGGGAATCAACAACCCGTAATAATTGAGAGAAGTGTTGTCTTCCCTGCTCCATTCGGTCCAAGAAGAAGGTAGATATCTCCCTCCCTTATGGTTATATCAACTTCTTTCAAAACGGTATGCTTCCCAAAATGTTTCACAAGAGAGCGGCATTCAATCACTACAGCAGAATTTAACATGTTTCATTTTTACCCGGAACAGTGGCATTTAATCTTTTAAAATTTTCCACAAAGCAATTCCACCTCTCCGGCACAGATGATAACTCCGAAAGGTACAAAATAATCTCTTCACCCATCTGCTTTGTCAAATTACAAGTAATTTGATAGTTAAAATCAAGACTATTACCAGTTTTATACGATGCACCAAGACAACCTGTACAAAACCCGCGGGCCCAGCATGTTGAGCATTCAGTATTTAGGCTTTTAAAATTTCTCATGATAAACGAATCCATTTTTTTAAGATGGTTGGAATCAATGCCGGTTGATACACTTCCAAAAGAAAAATCGTAAGTTTCATCTACCAGCATAAAGCACGGATAATATTTGCCTTCAGGTGAAATTGCAGCCTCAAAACCTGCCGGGCAACGAATTCCTTTATAGTCTTTTGAAACCAAAGCGCCTAGAATACTAATCATATAACTAAAAGGATAAACTGTGTCCAGATTTCCGGCTTCTATTGCATCAAGATTTTTTTGAATCCCTTCTGTAAATTCATTTTGAAGTAGCTCTGACACCTCTCTGCTCCAAACATCATCAGAAAATTGAGCAGGAACAATGTGAGGATTGCTTATACCAAACTTATTAAGATATTGTTTCGAAAGCTCATAAACATCTCTATCTACTTTTACACTTTCGGGTGTAATTGTGGACTGGATCATAACAGGAATATTTCGTTCTTTTAGTTTCTTAATATTTTCCGCTACCTTTGTGTAAGAACCCATTCCATTTCTTAGAATTCGATACCGGTCGTGATCATCCTTTCCCCCATCAAGGCTCACTGTTACCTGAAATTCATATTTGAGAAAAATATCAATAATATGATTGTTTAGAATAGTACCATTTGTTATTATTCCAAAACTGGGCATCTGTTCAATAGTACCAGAAGTATATTTATCGTTGATATAAGCACAAATATCTTTAATTAAGTTTGCTTTAAGCGTAGGCTCGCCACCAAAAAACATAATTGTCTGAATTCTCTTGTACACTCTAAAATAATCATCCAGTGCTTTTTTGGCCGTATCTAAACTCATTCCCATGGTCGAGCTAAAATTGAATTTATACTTCACATCATTCATGGATTCATAACAATATTTGCATCGCATATTACAATCATTAGTTACAATCAGAGTCAACCTACTAAGTACTTGAAGGTAGTTAGCCGTACGAGCTTCAATATCGAAAGAAGATATACTCCCCCTGACAGGTGCTATTAATGTATTTTCTATTTCTTTCTCCTTTATCTTCTCTTCTTTAGAGAGTTTCTCTCTCCTTTGAATTTTCTTCATAACAAGCAGAGTTTTTGTATCAAGCAGATAAAAATCCATTGTAACAGGACTGTAACAAACATTTATGCCATTTCTTTTAAACAGTTTAAATTCCATAACTTTTTACTCTCTTACTTCATCTCAATAATATAATCTTCTACATGAAAGGCATCAGAATCCTTGTCAATAGTTCCAATCACTCTACTCGCGGGAAAGATTATGCTTCCATTATATATGGTCGGACGGGATGAGGAGCTTGCCATCCAAAACATAACACTTTTTATTCCTCCTGAAGACTCTGATAAACCCAGTTTAATCTTTTTTTCCAGAACACCCTCTTCCGAAATAACATAAGCTGCATCACTGCTGCTACTAACAGCAAAGAGATATTTTCCCCCTCCCTTTTCTGTTAATAAGGCTAGACCGTCATTAAAAGGTTCTCTTAGATCAAACATATCGAAAAGAAAAAAACCTGTTTTTAATTTATCCGGATTCTTAAATTCCCACAGCCTTTTCATGGAGTAATCATAACACCAGATTTTTCCCCGATAGTTTAAAAGAAATATTTTATTATCCTCAACAAGACAATCATAAACAGTATCAGTATATTCCGCTTTACCAATTTGTTTTCCGTTATCATCCAGTAACCATGTCTTCCCCTTCCCTGTAAGGATAATTTCTTTTTTTCCATCATAGTCTATATCGTGGAATACCGGAAAAGTGCTGACATAATAACTGTTCAATCTAAAATAAAAACGTGTTTTCCCCTCATTTGAAAACGAATATACATTTGGACCGGATTTTAATAGAAATCCTTCGTTGTAAAAAAAGATAAAATTGGACATTGTTGATTCCCGCGCCCAAATTAAATAAAGAGAGATAATTTCCCGAAAAGAATTCTTGTAGAAGAATTTGAAAAGGGAGGATAAACCGGGAAAAAGGTACGAGTTAGAGCTCTGCTTATTCCCGGCTTACCCAAAATAATACTACTCAA
>WGCU01000062.1 GCA_015493635.1 Spirochaetaceae bacterium
GGCACCTTTTTTGTGGGGTAAATATTACAAATTTTTGGCTTTTAGATGCTCTAAAGCCTCTTCAGGGCATTCTCTCGGGGTAAAATATTTTTGACCCCTTTGTTATTTTCTCTCAGTATAGTAAGTTGGGGTACTTCGCAAAAAGCTCACACTCCACCCCGCACAGGATCGGCATCTTCCAGCATTTTCATGGTTTTGCTGATTGATTGACTTAAACTGCTCCTCATTTCATGGGTGTACGCATTATAGTGCTGCAGATCCATAAAAAGCTGAAGGGGATCATTACACGTCTGCTCAACAATATTAAGCAGTGCCCGATATCCACGGGTACCGATCCGGCTTTCCTTAAGATCAAGATCTTTCAATACTCTCCCGATAAAATGGGTTACACCTTGAGTGTAGGCCGCTTCCCTGTCATGCTCCGCAGGAGATATTTCGATAACATCGAGATACTTTTTATTAAAATACCGCCGCCATACATCAAAAGAGCCAGCATCACCCCTCACCGGTGAAAAAACAAGGGGCAGTCCCTCTATTCCATTTTTTCCCGAGTCCGGACCAAACATGGGGTGAGTCCCGATAATAGTAACATGGTCAGGCAAAATTTCCTTCATTTTCTCTGCGGGATACACCTTGACCGAACAGGTATCCAGGATGGTCAGGTTTGAATGCATAAAAGAGCGTATACGAAGGAGCACTTCTTCAAGGGATGAAATGGCAACACACAGGAAAACTGAATCACAGGTAAAGAGATCTTTTTCTGAAACAAGAGCTACCTTTTCCGGAGGATCATTGATTCCACTACGATTGTATCCATAGACATCAAAATCACGAGAAAGAATTCCCGCCCAGAATCTGCCGAACCGTCCCAGCCCGTATACACCTACTTTCATAGTAGGGATAGTATAGAAATAGCCGGGAGTAAACAATACCCGGGAAATAATTATAGAAATATTTTTTATAATATGTTAGAATTATTCTTCACTTTTTTAAAGGAGACACATAATGACTTTTCCGGAACAGATGATAAACAAAGCCGTACGTATGGCTAAAAAACTGGTACTCCCCGAGGGTACAGAACCACGGACAATTCAGGCCGCACGAATTATTCTTGACAAAAAAATTGCGAAGGAAGTTTTTCTTGTGGGAAATGAAGCTGAAATTAAAAAGGCCGCAGAAGAAAAAGGCGTAGATCTGGGTGGAATAAAACTGATCAATCCTGAAACCTCTCAAAATCTGGAATCATTCAGAAATGAATTTTTCGAATTAAGAAAACACAAAGGAATTTCACTGGAGGATGCTGAGAAGTCCATCAAAGGCAACCTTTTCTGGGGGGCCATGATGGTGCGAAAGGGAATAGCAGACGCCATGGTAGCAGGAGCAGAAAATGCTACCGGAAATGTTATCCGGGCTTCTCTCTACATTATTAAAACAAAACCGGGAACAAAAACCGCTTCTTCAAGTTTTATTATGACCTTAAAAGATAAAAGCTTCGGTATAAACGGAAATCTTGTATTCTCTGATTGTGCGATTCTTCCCGATCCGACAGCGGAGCAGCTGGCTGATATCGCCATTGCCTCTTCTGAAACCTGTAAAACATTTCTTGGTGTTGAACCGGTTACCGCAATGCTTTCATTCTCAACCAAAGGATCCGCCAAACATCCGAATGTAGACAAAGTAGTTGAGGCTCTGGCCATGGTCAAAAAACGGGAACCGGATCTGAGGGTAGACGGGGAACTTCAGCTGGATGCGGCAGTGATTGAATCAATAGGAGCAAAAAAAGCCCCCGGTTCTCCCGTCGCGGGAAAAGCGAACGTGCTCATATTCCCTGATCTTCAGTCCGGAAATATCGGATACAAACTAACGCAGCGTTTTGCGGGTGCCGATGCCTGGGGACCGATACTTCAGGGGTTTGCAAAACCCGTCAGTGATCTCTCCAGAGGCTGCAGCATAGAAGATATCGTTGTGACCTCGGCAATGACATTAATTCAGGCAAAATGAAAAAAAAGCTGCTCTCCTCTACAGGATGAGAGCAGCTTTTCACCTTTCTATTTTATCTTTTTCATTTTTTTAGTTTTCCCAGTGCATTTTTAACTTCACGTTTTATCGAGTTTTCCCAGGAATCTGAATACTGTGCTCTTGTAAGTTCTTCAAAGCAGAGCTTGTTTCCATTGTTACCCATAGCGATAATAAGAGCTTTTGATATTCTAAAAGGAACTGTTCCCCCGCTCTCTTTTCTGTCAGTAAGATAGGAAAGAAATGATGCCATTATCTTGGCACTGGCATCACTGGAATAGGTACCGAGGGTTTCAAACAACTGCAGCATCTCATCTTCATCAAAAAGACGTTCTGTCTGATAACCGATAATGATGGATTTCATAAGAGGAACGGCAGTTTCCGGCTTCGCACTGCCGTTTTCAAGAATTTTCAATGCTTCAAGCCTCAAACTCTTTAATTGTGTTTTTTCCATAACATTCTGAGGAGAATGCGACAGCCCCTGATCAAGAGCCATGACAGCCAGAGAAGCCTTGTTTTCCGGTGAGGCTTTTGAGTTTTCTCCGGCAGTTAATGCAGCGAGTTTCAGATTATACTCTTTCGTATCGGTAATAATTTTTCCCAGCTGCTGTGTAGGATCATCCACAATTGTCAGAAGCGCTGCCTGCGCTTTTTCTTTTACACCGCTCTGCCTTGAATACCAGCCATTGGCCGCAAAAAAGAGAGGAGTATAACTTTCCGGCTGTTTCAGCCTCTCCAAAGCCATTACAAGAGCATAAGCAACAATTTCATTGTTCCGTTGATTTTGAATAGTACCGAAGTTTAGATTCAGGTTCCGCAGCATCAGATCCATCTTGTTGACATACTTCTTCGCTCCGACACGGCCCTCTGCTATTATGGCCTCCCCTTTCAGGAAGGGATCCCCGGCATTCTCAACAACCTGCCAGATAAGATCCGCTGCTTCATGATCTTTGAGGCTCCCAAGCTCTTTTACAATAAGCTTGGTAAATTTGGTATTTTCCATGCGGGTTGTCGTATTTCCGGTATTACTGAAATGAGCCACCTGCTCCTGGAGTGCCTGTTCAAGAACAGGGATCATATCCCTGCTGTGCTGTTCAACAATATTTTCCATAATATTATATTTCTGACTGAGTGATGTAGCCTTCTTGTACAGACGGGTCCACACAGCAGATACTTCATTGGCAGAAACAGGAAGGGAAAAGAGTACCGCTATAAAAATTGTCCACAAGATAATGAGTTTTCTTTTTTTCATTTTTTCCCTTCTTTATTCAGATACATAACTGATTACTTTCCGGCTTTTGTATTCCCGGACAATTCGTTCCGAAACATTGTTTCCGGCATCCATGTACAGTATCTCAACCGGATTTCCATCTTTATCATTGGAATATACTATTTTACGTTTAACAGAACCATTCCCCCTCAATACAGTTGATCCAACCAAATGTCCATCCTTATAGCTGAAGCTTCGTGAATCAAGAACAGTTCCCGCTTTATTATAATGGGTATTCTTTACAGGTAGACGGGAAACATTGTAGTCAATAACAAAATAATCGGCCATATCTCCACCGGAATTCAGATTGTTTATGCGGACATTCAATCCGTTTTTATAGATATAGTTTGTGGTGTTGAGCAGTGCTCCCGTAGAATCGAAAACTTTCCAGGTAACCTTTACTCCATCTTTCCAGACATATTCCGATTTCGACTGCAGCTCATCTTTTGCATTGTATACTGCATCTACTGTAAGTTTTTTGTCCTTGTTATACTGGAGTTTGTGATATCCCTGCAGTTCTTTGTTCTTGTCAAAGCGTTTTATTACAGCAACCATGGAACCGGAATATTCATATTTCTCCATCTCTTCCAGGACCTTGTCGCTGTCAAATACTTCCTTTTTCAGGAGATTAACGCCGTTCTCATCATAGGTATACAGTGTTATTTCATCCACACCGCCGTCACCATAGTATGATATTTCTTTGACAGGATAGAATACCGTTGTTTCGATCTTTACCGGAGCCTTTTTTTTCACCGTTACAGCCGGTTTCTGTGTCTTTGGAACCGCTTTCTGCGTCTGTGGAGCGGATGCACATCCGGCAAAAATGAGAGCTCCCACGGCCAACAATGCATATAAATTTTTCATACTATCTCCTTACAGTCTGTCGCTACGAGTATAATAGAGGTACCTCTGAAAATCAACCTTTGTTTGATAAAGTTTTCTGAAGATAAGAGACCGCCGCTGCAGCACGGGCAGGATCAATAGTTTCTCCCCGGTCGTCTTCAACAATTCCCGCATATTCAAGAGCTGCCGACACTTGCTCAGGAAGAAAAATACGGGAAAGCTTCCCCCTTTTTATATTGTTGCGTATTTTTTTTCTCCTGGATAGAAAGAGATCATGAGTAAAAGAAGTATACAATGTAACGTCTATATCCTGGTATTTTCGGTGAGGTTTCATTACAACAATCTTTGAAACAACATCCGGTGAAGGATAAAATGCTCCCGGTTTTAAATCTCCCGCGTCCTGAATATCACACCTAAATTGGCAAAGCATTGAAAATGAAGAATAATTCCTGGATCCCGGCTGCGCTGTCATGCGTTCTCCCATCTCCTTCTGCACCGTATAAACCATTGCATCCGGAATAAATTCATGTTCGATAAAACTTGAAATAATGGCAGAGGCCGAATTGTACGGTAAGTTCCCCACTATTTTATCAGGTTTTTGATGTTCTACTGACCAGGATTCCCATGTTTTTACCGCATCGCCGCCTACAAGAGTAAAACAGGGATTGTTCCCGAATGCTTCGTTAAGATACCGTATGAACCCATGGTCTATCTCAAAAACAGTCAGCATTCCGGACCGTTTAACAAGTTCATGGGTCAATGCTCCGAGACCGGGACCGATTTCCCAGATTTGTTCATGCTCGACGGGGTTGAGCAATGAGAGTATTTTCTTTCTTCCTCCGGGAGAAACAAGGAAATTTTGTCCAAATCTTCTGCTCATTGCAAAATTATTTTCATTGAGAAAACGTTTCAATTCATTAACAGAATCATAATTTTGTAATAGCTTCATGAACTCCTGCACTTATATCTTTTATAGAGAAGGTACCCTGTAAGAAAAACAAGAGTCAAGATTACAGCCCTGCTAAAAGAGGTGTCAGTAGAAAAAAAGCGAACAGACGATGCAAGAACACTCCCTGCACTGTTTTCCAGAAAGAGAAGAACAGAAAGCAGCCACCCCGCCGGCAAAAAGAGAAAGATTATTCCACCGAGCAGGAAAACAGAGGTAAGGGGAATAAGGATGAGTGAAGAAACAATACCGACAGGATAAAACGCATGAAAAAAATAAAGGACTACCGGCAATGTTCCCAGCTGAGCAGCAGCGGACGCAGCCATAACAGTGCAGATCTGATAAGGGATAATCCCGGGCAGGCTTCTGATAAAAGGCTTGGAAAAGAGAAATATTCCTGCAAGAGCAAGATAGGAAAGTTTGAATGACACCGTCCCGGCAGAAAGAGGATTGACAAAGCAATGAAAAAGGAATGTGAGGGCAAGTATATGAAAATAATCCGGTTTTATTCCGGTCAGCATGGATATCCCGAGTAAACATAAAAAAAGGTATGCTCTAAAGAGAGAAGGAGAAACTCCCGTCAAGAACAGATATCCAAAAAGAAGCGGCAGAGAGATTATAAAAGAACGTCTCCTGCCGAAAAAGGGAGAGAAAACAAGTATTACTCCACCGGAAAGGATGCCGAGATGCATTCCCGAAAGGGCTAAAAGATGCGATGCTCCTGCGCGGGTAAAGTCACGGAAAAGAGGATCCGCAGGGCTATTCTTTTTTCCGAGAAAAAAAGCGGTAAAAAGCATTCGTGAAGTTTTGTCAAGGAGAGATACTTTTCTATAAATTGCCTCAAGGAAATGTCCCCGCAGCTGTAATATCCGGGTACTCCAGAAGAGATGGGTTATGTTTTCTGTCTTTAAAGCAAGAGAAGAAGTTTCGGCTTTTATGTACTTACCGAAATTAATAAACAGAATTTCGCCTTTATAGTATTGTCTGTTCCCGGTAATAAATGCAGTAACAGGAGGCGTAAGACGAAGTTCTTCTGTATCACTTCCGCTGTATGTACGTACCCTGATATTCAGGAACTCTTTTCCACCTCTTATTTTTCTGCTGTCTGACACCGCTTCGACAACAAAATTCTCAACTCTGTACCGGGGAATAATCCATGAATCAAGAAAGCCCTCCTCTCTGTAATGCACACCTAAAGCAGCGGCAAGAACTATCGACAGTACTAAAAGCGGTAATGCGGAAGATACTTTTACCTTATACAGAATAATACCTGCTGAAGCTGATAAAAATGCAAGGATTAAAATTACCGAATAGGGAAATGCTGACGGCAGCAGATACAGTACTGCAATGAGAGGAAAAATGAGAATACTATCAACAGTTCTATTCTGTTTTAAGATTGTTCAAAGCCTCCCGGGCAGCCTTCTTTACCGATGCAGGATAATCAAGATATCCGGCATAGAGGAGATTATCAAAAGCTGTTTTATCACCCAGTACACCGAGACTTTTTATTACAGCCATGACCACCTGTGTATTAATCTGCTGTCCTCTCTCTTTATGAGAGTTTAATACTTCTAAATACATAGATAATCGAAGTGCTGCTTCATGTGTATTGACTGATCCCAGAAAATTTATCGATTCCACCAGTTGTGATGCAGATACGCGCCCGCTGTCAACCTCTTCACTTGTCCTGTTAAAATTTTCTATAGCAAGAGAAGCCGCCGCAGTCCAATGTAATGCTGTCAGCTGCTTAACCGCTTCAAACCTTAATTTCCGAAGATACTGCTCGTCACTTTTTCCAACAGGCTCCTTACCAAGTCCCTTTTCAAGGGCTGCCTGAAAGATTTTCCCCTTCTGTTCATTGTCCAAATCAGGATCAGATTCAGCCAGCTTAACAGCCAGTAATTTTTCCGATGGTAGATTATTGTTAACAACATCTATAAGGGCCCCTGCATAATCGGTTCCCAGTTTTTTAAGCGCTGCAGCAGCTTCTTCCGTAATTTCAGCGGAATACTTTAATGCACCGGTACTGAATACTACATTAAAAGAAGATGAATGCCCGATATTCCCAAGACTTACCACCGCTTCGGAGAGAAGTTTAGCATTAACAGTTACGCCGGACCTTACTTTTTTGTTTTCTTCTTTCAGCCAGTTGTTCATATCCTGAACAATATTGTCTGGAGGTTCCATTTCTCCAAGGGCCGAAAGAATCTCTACCTTTACACCATCGTCAGCAGTTTCGCCGAATAGTTTCCACAGGGATGCGGCAGTTTCACTGTAATGATGCAGGCCGGTTAAACGGATCGTCAAAACAGTCAGTTCTCTGGCAGTCGGGTCATCGTACAGTGTTTTATTGTTGTCTATTATAAACTGGAGAGCCTGCAGGTACAGAGGGCCCATACTCTTGTCTGTTATTTTTGAAGAATCCTGAAGAACCTGTATTTTTGTTGATATACTGCCCCGGGCAAAACTTTTCTGGAATGCAGTCAGCATGGGATTGATATCCTGAGCAGTTATAAAAATGGTACCTGCAAAAAGAAATAAAATGGTTAGCCTGTATCGTTTATTCATGTGTTTTACCACCCTTCAGGAACAGATCCTTGTCCCCTTCTTCCCCCGTTGTCCCTCTCTCCAAAGATGTTGTAGACATAGGCAAGAATCCTGTTTGACATCCGTTTGGAAGGCGGAATTGCCTGGATGTGCAGAACTGATGTGTTTTTTTTCTGATGGAAATTTACCCCTTTTACCACACCGTTCATAATAATGGTTGAATCAGAAAGTTTAAACTGCAGTTTAACCGAAAGGCCTACTTTGGCCCTCCCTCCAATGTAGAGGGCGGCACCATCCTCTGAAATATCCTGCAGACGGCATCTCAGTCCCCGGGCCGTTTCAACCTCTTCATTAGCCTGATTTATATGTTTAAGAGTAAAAAGATACGCAGGCTTATTCAGCGGAACCCTGACAGACCTTCGTTTCTGGCTCCTTATAAGGGAATCTGAATGAGAAATATAGAGAATCGGATACTTACGGTCAAGAAAATCTTCCAGTACCCGTGACTCAAAAACATACCCCGCATCTTCCTGACGCCAGAAATAAACCGTTATCCGCTGTCCTTTAAACTCGAAACCAGGAGGGAGTTTCGGCCCTTCAGGATAAGATACCGCAATATACCGGCGCTGGTTTTCTACAACCTGGGAAAAATAAACTCCTATCCCCGGAAGGGTAACCTTTAAATGCTGACGGGCAGGAATTTTTCTCGTTGTTTTAAGGCCGATTTTATACTTTGGAAGATTCATCTCAACAACTTTTCTAAACTCAAAAAGTTTTGAAAGAAAGTAGATATTAGCTTCATCCTGCATGGCATTTTCGGCGTGAAAACGGATAATCATACCCCGGATTGAACGGTCCAGCTGCTTTATTGACCAAAAAAGAGAGGTAGGGTTGTTAAGCCGGTTTTCAACAGCAACCTTTCTCAGCATGTTTACTTCTTTAAAACTGAAACCAGCTTCTTTCCCTTTGGCATAAAAGTGAAACCAGGGGAAAGATCCGCCTCCGGCTCTTCTCAGAACAATAATGAATGCAACAAGAAGTATAAAAACAACAATCATTACGATAAATATCAACATACTTGCTTTTTCTAACTCCGTACTCTGGACAACGTTATAGCTAAAATATACAGTACCATGATATAACAATTTGATGGTAAAAAAAACATGTTTTTATTAAACTTTAAAAAAAAATCACAAAACAAATCTCCAATAGAGCCAATTATCCTATTTTTAGTGTTCTTTTTACCTGGATTATTGGGTCAAGCCCGAAATATTCAGGCTGATATTTTCAATTCCCTTTTTTTTAATATATACTACCTCGCCGGCACACTCCCTCAAATTATGCTCCTTTTGTATCTTATCTACAAAAAAGGAGGCGGCGCCTACTCCCGCTACGGCATACCCCGGTTTTCCATGAAAGATGTACAGAAGGGATTTTTGTACTTTATTGGGATAATGATGGTGATTCTTGCCATGGGAGCAGGGATCAGTCTGTTATCGGTTATTCTCAAAATTAACATTCCAGAACCACCCGGATGGAAAATCGATAACCCATGGATGCTTCCTGTTGTTTTTATAACCTTCCTTTCTACCGGTTACAGGGAGGAGCTGTTCTTCAGAAGCTATATGCTTACGGAATTCATTTCTGAAAAAAAAAGCCGTACTTCGGTTGTTATTGCCGTTTCACTTCTTTTCGCGGCAGGACATCTCTATCAGGGAATCCTGGGATTTGTTATTACTTTCACTATTGGAATTTTCTTCTCCATTGCCTTTTTAAAAAACAGAAACGTTCATACCATTGCCATAGGGCATGCTCTGTATGATTTTGGCGTCCTTCTTATCGGTACGTTCTTTATACAGGATCCTCTTTTCGTTCCTTTCAGCTTGCATTAAATACTATTATCTATTACTTTATCAGTATGAAAAAGAAACTGACAATTATATTACTGACACTTCTTGGCGGGCTTCTTTTTGCTCAGGAAAACATTCAGATGAGCAATACCCAGAAAGAACTGTGGAAAATTGGTTTCGGGATTCCCAAAAGTACCATGGAAGCACCCGATTTTACGACAACAGATATAAACGGGAAAAAAGTAAGTCTGCATTCCCTGAAAGGAAACGTCGTTTTTCTTAACCTCTGGGCAACCTGGTGTCCTCCCTGTCAGAAGGAAATGCCTTCTATAGAAAATCTCTATAAAAAAATGTCGGGGAAAAAGTTTTCCATTCTTGCTGTGGCAACACCTACTCCTCCCCGGGAAACGAAAGAAAAAATTATCTCATTTATCAAAAAGAACAACTACACTTTTCCTGTCATGGTAGATGAATCAGGGAAAGTCTACGGAATCTACGGCTCCGGCAGTATTCCTACAACATGGATTATCGCTCCCGACGGAACGGTCGTCGGCCGGCTCGTTGGTGCCCGGGAATGGGATACAAAAGAAATGATAGCACTTTTCAACGCATTATTAAAATAACTGGTGTATGAAGAAATTCCTCTGTATTCTTGTTTTTATTATTGCTGCGGCTGCTCTTTCCGGGCAGACGCTTTTTACCACCGATAACAGTCCGGACACCAAGCCGGCGGTTGGAATCACTGTCAATATTACACCGAAAACACTGCAGCCCGGGAAAAGTGGGAAACTTAAGGTTACGTTTAGCCTGCCTACAGGGTATCATCAGAGTAAAACGCCGGATTTTTTTTATATTGCCCCCGCTTCAGTAAAAGATTCACGCATATATACCCTGGGGAAAGTACTGTATCCTCCCGGAGAAAATTATTATGGATCTGTAACGCTGTCTGCCGAGATTACACTAAACGGAGCAATACCTGAAGGATATACTCCCCAGCTGAAAGCAGGGTATCAGATATGTTCCGACGGCGGTACCTGTTTGTTTCCGGAAGAAAAAACCGTAAAGGTTCCTCTTGAGTCATCGGTACAGCAGCCATCATACGAACGTCTTCTGCTGCTCCTGAAGTTCATTCTTTTCGCCTTTATAGGAGGATTGCTTCTTAACATCATGCCGTGCGTGCTACCCATCCTCTCACTGCGGGCGCTGAATCTTGTCCATCAGAGTAAAAATGACAAAAGAAGTATCCTTATTAGTTCCCTTCTGTACGGAGGGGGAGTTATTCTGTCATTAATTGCCATGGCAGTTATTGTTATCATTCTAAAGTATACCGGACAGATAGCGGGATGGGGTTTCCAGTTTCAGGATCCTGTCTTCGTTTCCATACTGATGGTCATCATTTTTGTATTCTCTCTTTCACTTTTTGATGTATACGTTATAAATCCTCCGGGAATGACCGGCATGGTAAAGGCTGCTTCAGGTAAAGGCTACTTAGGATCCTTTTTTAACGGTATATTTGCCGTTCTCCTGGCAACTCCCTGTACCGCTCCCTTTCTGGGAGCCGCATTAGGGTTTGCATTCAGCCAGTCTCCCCTTTTCATTATTGCAAGTTTTACGGCCATTGGCGCGGGATTTGCCCTTCCTTTTGTTCTTCTCGGTATTTGGCCGCGGTGGATCCAGTCTATACCTAAACCAGGACCATGGATGGATACCTTTAAAGAACTTATGGGATTTCTCCTCATGGGCACCGTCCTGTATCTTTTTACAACACTGCGGTTTGAAATTAACTCTGATAATCAGGTCCATGTCATTTTATACCTCCTTATTGCCGCCTTTATTGCCTGGGTGTACGGAAAGTTTACCCATCCTGCCGCACGGCACAGGTTCCCGAAAACTTCGCTGATCCTTGCACTCGGGTTGCTTATTGCCGGAGGAATTTATTTTCTTAATTTTCATACTGATACATCCTCTGCTGGGCCCAGGCAGGAACAGGTTCAAGGAACTGCTCTTTCCTACGGATGGGAACCTTTTTCGCCGGATCTTCTTGAAAAATACAGGAATGAAAGGAAAGGTGTTTTTGTTGCTTTCTCAGCAAAATGGTGTACCGTATGTAAAATTAACGACAGCACCATCTTTCATACTGAACGAGGTGCTTCATTTTTCAAAAAGAGAAATATCGCCTTGCTATATGGAGATTACACCAAGCGTGACCCCCTTATTGGAGAATGGATAAAAAACTACGGGAAAGCCGGTGTTCCCGTGTATGCTTATTACCCTCCGGATGCAGATCAGTATATTCTTTTGCCGGAAATACTCACATGGAGTATTCTTGAGGATAAAATTGATAATATTGCTCCAAAAAAACTTGACGGCAGCAATTTTTTACGTCAACCTGAATAGAAAGAGTACATAGTACGGAGGAACCCATGAAAAATCAGGATACGGTACCGAAACGGTTTAGAGCCGCATCAAAAATACATGCGGACACCGCGGCATTAATGGTGAAGGATGAAAAAGGAGAATTCCAGAGCTTTACCTACAGAGACGTCTACAAAAAGATTGCTGCGCTGGGGACAGGTTTTCACAAGATCGGCATAAAACGGGGGGATCATGTTGCTATTATCTCTGACAACAGGATGGAATGGATACTCGCCGATCTTGCACTGCTGGGAATCGGAGCAATTGATGTACCCCGGGGATCCGATTCCACTGATGAGGAGATAGCCTACATCCTTGACCATTCAGAAAGCTCCTGTGTTCTCGCGGAAAATGCAGCCCAGGTACGCAAAATCATCTCAAAGAAAAAAGATATCAAAAACTTGTCACGGATTATAGTTTTTGAGGGCAAGGACTCCCTTTCTAAAAAAGAGATAGATGAATACGATATACTCTCCTTTGATGAAATCGTTGATATTTCCGAGAGAGAATTTGAAGCTCATCCTGATTTTTATGATAAAGAAGTGGATCAAGGAACACTTGAAGACATTGCTACGCTTATTTATACATCAGGGACAACAGGGACACCAAAGGGAGTAATGCTGCACCACGGTAGTTTTATTTTCCAGCTCGATAGAGTATACGACTATATTGAAATAAAAGAGGGGCACAGATTCCTTAGTGTTCTCCCGGTCTGGCACTCATTTGAACGGGCTGTTGAATATATTATTCTTAACGCCGGGGGAACCCTCGCGTATTCAAAACCCATCGGAGCAGTAATGATTCCCGATATGGCCCAGGTTCAGCCGCAGTGGATGGCTTCAGTACCGAGAATATGGGAAGGGGTCCGGGCATCGATATTCAGAAACGTAAGCAAAGAGGGAGGTGCAAAAAAAGCGCTTTTCCTTTTCTTTACAAATGTCGGAATAACCTGGGTTGTTCTTTTTAACATGTTTTCAGGCCGGCTGCCGAATTTTAAACTCAGAATGCGGTGGCTTGACATCACCTTGAGCTGTATCCCCCTGCTTCTGTTGACTCCTTTTAAACTTCTTGGAGACGCACTTGTTTTTTCAAAAATAAAAGCCAAACTCGGCGGTAAATTTATTGCCGGCATTTCCGGTGGTGGTGCTCTTCCCCCGTACGTCGATCAATTTTTTCAAGCAACGGGGATCCTGCTCCTTGAAGGCTACGGGCTCACAGAAACAGGGCCTGTTATGGCAGTACGTAAACAGAAACATCCCGTTGGTTCCACCGTCGGGCCTCTTTTTCCCGATATTGAATACAGAATAATTGACAGGGACGGTGCATTAAAAGGACCCGGTGAAAAGGGAACACTTTACGTAAAAAGTGACCAGATTATGAAAGGCTACTACAAACAACCGGATCAAACAGCTGAGGTTCTTCAGGACGGCTGGCTGAATACAGGAGATATCTGCATCATGACCCATCACAGGGAAGTAAGAATTATCGGGAGATCCAAGGAAACGATCGTACTGATGGGGGGTGAGAACATTGAACCTGTCCCCATTGAAGACCGGCTGAACGCTTCAGAAGCCATCCTTCAGAATATTGTTCTCGGACAGGATAAAAAGTTTTTAGGCGCATTAATTGTTCCCAATATGGAGAAGATAGAAGAATTTGCGGCTCAGAACGGTATTGCATATATCCAGCCGGAAGAACTTCTTTCTGATCCTGAAATTGAAGAATATATTCATAATGAAATCCAGGCCCAGATAAATCCGAAAACAGGGTTTAAACCATTTGAGTGTATTTTTAGATTTAAAATTCTTTCAAAACCTTTTGAAGTGGGGAAAGAACTGACTCAGACCCTTAAAACACGCAGAGATGTGGTTAACAGAATGTATGAAAAAGAGATAAAAGAGCTTTTCCATTAGCAATGAGACTATTCTCAAACGATAGAGAAGGTGTTTTTATTGCACGGCCCAACAGATTTATTGTAACTGCCCGGTCCTCAGAAGGGGTCATCCAGGCACACTGTCCGAACCCCGGAAGGCTACAGGAAATACTTATTCCGGGGCGGAGACTCATATTCTCAAAAAGCACAAATCCAAAGCGCAAGACCCCCTTTACCCTTGAAGCTGCGTACTATAAAGGAAAGGTGATCCCTCTCTACGCAGCAAAAGCAAACAAAATTGCAGGAGAACTTATTCTGCCTCTTCTATTTCCTGCAGCAGATATAATTAAACCGGAACAGAAACAAGGAAACAGCAGATTTGATTTTCTCATTATGCACGGCAGAGAAAAAACTTTTCTCGAAGTCAAAGCCTGCAGTCTTGTTGAAGAGGGAAGAGCAATGTTTCCTGATGCCCCGACAGAACGGGGGAAAAAACATATCATGGAGCTTTCACACCTGGCAAAAACTTTTCCGTCCCTTCACGGATACGTCCTCTTTGTTATTCTGAACCCCGATACAAACGTATTTTCTCCCAATATCCATACCGATCAGAAATTCTCACTGGCGCTTCGGGAAGTTTCGGAAAATATAACTATCAATGCTGTTTCAGTTGCATGTACTGCAGAAGGAGAGATTACTGTTAAAAAGCTTCATATCCCCGTCGATATTTCCCCCGTTCACTTTGCTACGGAAAATACAGGATCCTATCTCATTCTTATAACACTGGAGACAAATAAATCGATAGAGGTCGGAAGGTTGGGAGTAATCCCTTTTAAAAAAGGATTCTATATCTATACCGGTTCCGCAATGAAAATCCTCTCACAACGGATAAAACGGCATCTTTCAAAAAAGAAAAAACACTTTCACTGGCATATAGATTATCTTTCAGCAGAGGCTGATACGCTCACTTCTTTTCCGATATATACAGAGAAGAATATTGAGTGTGCCATGGCGGATAATCTGAAAGAGATTGCCGATACTTCAGTCCCGGGTTTCGGATCGAGTGACTGCAGCTGCGGTTCCCACTTGTTCTATTTTAAAACTAATCCAGTACCCACTGATTCCTTTCAGCAGCTCCTTCACCATTACCAGCACACCCCCTGAAAGAACTCTAGAAGAGGCAGGATCAAAGACCGATATAGATCATGATTAAAGCCCCGAGGCCGCCTAATAAAAACATAAGAAAAGCAATGTAAAGCCAGCGGGGGAAGTCACGCTTTTTTTTCTCATTTTTCTCACTCAGGAACTTCTTTCCGCTCCCGGTATCCGACCCCTGATACCCGCAAGAGGGACAGCCGTTAACAAACAACGCGGCTTTGCCGGTAAACGAACACACAGGGCACCGTACAGAATAGAATCTTTTTCCGCAGTACGGACAGCGGTTAACCTCTGGAGGAACCTCTCTTCCGCAGTTTTCACAGTAAAAAGCCGGCACAAATCCTCCTCTCAATAGCCCTATTTACGATTAATGCCCAGAACAGTGAGGTCATCATACTGCGCATCTTCTTTTAAATGTGAAAAAACAACATAGTTGTCTTCTCCCGCATTCTCTACAGGATTTTTAAAATAAACCTTGTACTCCAGAAAATGGGCTACAAGGAACGCGTTTATTTTACTGTCAATCCGTATACGGTCCATGGGTCCCGCGGAATCATCGGGATAGATTCTGAAAATCTTTTCCACCGAAACCATTGCAAGAACAGCTTCTTCTGCTGTTCCGCTGCAGGAGGAAAAATCAAATGACAGATCTTCATTTTCAACAGGATTATGGTACTTATAGAGTTTGTATGTTCCTTTGGTCATTACTGCTCGAACAATCTGCTGAATACGGGGAATCCCCAGCTCTTCTGTCTCATTACCGAAGGGATGGGTATCATGCAGATCCCCCTCCTTTAATCCCGGTTCATTACAGGCAATACGGTTAAAATTTGCATCCCTGAATACCCGCTGTGCTTCTTCAACTCCATCTGTAAAGAGAAACAGAAAATCCCCATGTTCAAATTTATAGGGTATGCTTTGAAACCCGCTCTTCATTTCGACAAGATCATTGGGAAAAACGCCGCATGCCGGTGCTTCAGGAAGCGTCACAATTTCCATGGACCTTTTACTGCTTTTGTATACGTGAACAAGATTATCACCGGCATTACAAAATTCTGTCTGCCCCGTTTTTGTATCTATAAGGGCAATAATAAGTGCGGCAAACCGCCCCTTGAATCCCATTTCCTCCACAAGACTGTTTATCGAATAAACCAGCTCGGTTATGCGGGGTTTTACCGACCGGTAGGGTATTTTTTTCCGTACTGAAATTATTTTACGTTTCTGCTGGTCCTTCTTCCACTCATTAAAATAGTTATGGAAGATGGTTGCAACTTCCACCATGATAAGAGAGGCCGAGACCCCTTTACCGGCTATATCACACTTTATAACGGCAAAGGTATCCGGTTCTATTTCGATAAAATCAAAATAGTCACCTGAAACTCCCTTTGCTCCTTCATAGTAGCCAAAAATATCCACATAATCGGTTGCCTTGGCACCGGTTGATAATTTTGAACCATCATCTCCCATTTCAAGGGGAATGAATCTCTTTTGAATCTCTTTTCCTACCGTCAGTTCCTTTTTAGCCTCTGCAGCGACATACAAACCATGAGCCATCACATTTACCGCTTCAGCAAGATCAGAAATCTCATCTTTCGTTTTCACCTTCACGGTGAAGCCCTTCAAATTTGAGTGATCTTCAGTACTGCTGATCTCCTTAACCTTTTTCAACAGCTGGTTTATGGGAATAATGATGATTGTTGCAAGTATCAACGCACCGACAATGCCAAGACCGATGGCAATGAGGGCAATAAGAACGGTCCGCTTCATGAGTAAATTTCTGGAAAGTCGTATTTCATTAATAATGGCAGTTGTTGAAATCCCCAGCCGGACAGCGCCCTTATAGTATGACTCACTCCCGCCGCGGGGCTGATACACAATAGGAGTATAAAAGGTATACTCCTCGGGCCCCTTCAATATATTTTCCGTATCAAAAACCGGGAAACTGCTGAATTGATTACTAATCTGTGCAAGTTTTTCTGTAATAGAAGTACTGATAAGACTAATTTCATCCTGCATCCGGCGAATTTCCGCAATATCAGCTGCTGTACGGGCTGTCTTTGTTGCTTTGGCAGCTGTAGCCTGAAGCTTTGCAAGTTCGGCAGTAAGCTTTCCTACATTCTCTCTGCCTTTTTTATCGATATCCTCTGACAGTTTTTTAAGGACAGGCGACAGGGAATCTTTCATATAAAGACTTCCTTCAAGAAACTTTTCACCGCCGGGAAGGAAGGGCTGCGGGTTGGATCCATACACCTTTAAACTCTCAGGATCTATCTTCTTCTCTATCTGCCCGTCATTGGTAACCCATATAAAGTCATTTATCTGGCCGGATTTTTTATTTACTCCCGAACCGGTGATGGTAAGAAACCGGGCGGCTTTCATGGATTCAATCTGCGCCGGAAGCCGTTTTAGTTCCAGGGTATTATTCTCCTGCAGATATTTAGCCGCTGATGTTTTTATGCTGGTTATGAGCACTTTCGTTGTCTGGTTCAATGATTCAGTCAAATTCCTCTGCTGGGTTTTCACCATAAAAACACTTAACGGATACGCAACAATGAGGACTATAATAAGAACAAGAAAGGTAATAAGAAGTGCAAATTTAATTCGAAGACCCATTCCGCGTTTTTTCATTATTTTCATCCTCTCTTTTCTCTTTTCGGATGGAAGCTCCTTATTGAATAGCAATGCGTGAGCTTCCTGTTTTAATTCTGAACTTTCCCTCAGGAGAGCAGCAATCTTGAATGTAGAAGCAATAAACATGAGTATAAGAAACAGCATAACAACAAGAATGGTGACCGTATTAACAGAGAGGGTAAAAAGCTGTCTGAGTATCCTGCTCCCTCCTCCCTTTTCATTCAGAATACTAAAATTTCCGAACTTAACTGCCCCTGTCGAATCAAAGGTCAGTTTTGTTTTACTGAAATACAATCCACGGGTGGGATGTATAAGCCCTACATAGTACTGCCCTGCTTCCATATCATCGATGGAAAGACCCGTTATTATCCGGTCTGTTTTTACTTTATAGAAACCATCTTTTCTTGTGTAGACATAATCGTACGGTTTTTTACGGTCTCTATCGAGGATAACAGAAGTAATTTTCCCTCCGACAGTAAAACCTCTGCCGAAAATATCTATGCTGATCTTCCCAAGAACATCCTGTGACGCCTGAATTTTTGTTATATACGTAACCGGGATATACTTATTCAATCTGAAAAAGAAGGTTTCAGGTTTACTCTTGTTCCCTACTGTATCAAATGCGGAAACAGTAAGCGCCCAGAGACCGTTGTCCTTGTTTTTAAATCGGTAGAAATTCTCGCTGGTCTGGGGGATATCAGATGTTTTCAGAATTTTGAATTTTGTAATATCACCGCCGAAGTTTTCAGAAGCCAGATACTGTACTCTGTAGCTGTATCGTGCAGTCTTTTCGTCAGCAGGCGAATTCCATGTCAGTACACCAGTATTGGAGAGTAAGAATCCATCTTTATCTACCGGGGGAGAAACATAGGTTACCGGCTGCGGAGGTGTTGTATCCCGTATAAAAGAGATGGTAGCAGGTTTGGACCAGTTTCCAGCATAATCTTTTGCCCTGACATGGAAATACCACCGCCCGTCATCGGCTACTTGTGCAATCGCCTTCCGGGGATCTCTCCGCGTGATCATAATCCGTTCAGGTGCAGTACCGCCGGATGATCTATCGACCGAATAGCTGAAACCGGCTATCCCCGATGAATCTGAGGGTAGATTCCACGTAATTTCAAAGGAATTCTGTTTATTGGGTTTATCAGGCCTAAAATTCCTGGGATTAAGTGTCAGGGTAGAAACTGTTTTATCCGGCGAAAGGAGCAGAAGTTCCGAACGGTCAGAAACAGAACTTTTCCAGACGACATCAAGACCCGAAGAAAGATTGAGAAACCGGGCGAAGGAATTGATACCTCCGTTCTTCTGACCGAGTATATCGATATTTGTCCAGATATTTCCATGTTTCTGAACCATTACCACTCGTCCGACGTTGTTGTACCATAAAACTACCGGACTTTTGTTTATAAAAACAACCTGGGGATTATTTGCAGGATTTGTATTTATCTCCGGTCCCTGAATCCGTTCCATACCGGTTATACTTTTTTCAACAGATGCAATCTTTCCAAAATACGGTGACGCAGATCCTTTTCCAAGCTTTCTTTCCCAGGTAATATAAACAGAACCTCCGGCAACAGCTAGATAGGGACGCTGATTATCATAATTATCAGCAATCTGACCATTCTCATCAGCGGTGGTTATCCGTACAGGGGGGCTCCATGTCCGCCCCTCGTCAAAACTCCTTGTTACATAAAGTTGATAAAACCTGCTTTCAACCGGCGAAGCCTGAAATACAACATACTCAGTTCCATCAGCTGATACAGCGTTAGGCAGGTATATATTGGAAAGACCGGGTACCGTAACAAGGGGCTTAAACGGATCCCAGAAGGATCCATCCAACGATGTTGCATAGGTACTTCCAAGGACTCCCCCGGGTGAGCCTTCTGTAGCAGACTGGGAGAGGGGTTGAGTAACAAAAAGAATAAAATGATTTTTAGATGTAGTAAAAAGTTTCGGTGCAACCGTTGGGGTATTAGCTCCGCCTGAAGCTGTCCCTGCAAGGGTAAAAGTTTTCCCTGAATCGGTAGAACGGTATACTGCTATACCGGTACCGGAAATGGCAACGGCAACATACAGTATTCCCTGTCTGTCAACAGTTATAGAAGCCATGGGAATTTTATCACCGGTAACAGAAAAAGGGCCTAATACTTTCTGATGCCGGGAGAAAGCTGCACCGTTAGTAGTAGAAGCAACTGAAAACCAGACCTTTCCCGTACTTTCTGTAAATGCTGAATACTCTTGCCACAAGATGTATCCCGTATGACCGTCTGATGCAGTTACAGGAAACCATGCATTTGAAGAGACAAGAATCCGCGGATTTTCCCAGTAAAAATCCTCTCCAAACCCCGGTGCTGCACCGCAGAACAACGTAAAGAAAAAGATTATTGCTGTTATTAGGCCTTTTATATTCTTTCTCAAAGCTGTGCTTCCACCTTTTTCTTTAAATCATTAAGCTTGGAACTGCTCCTGTTTTTCGGATTGCTCCACAGCTGATTGATAATGATACTTGCTTCCAGGTACTTACCACTGATATAGAGGGTTTCTGCATAACGCAGCTTCTGTTGGTCCGTATCAGACATGGAAGATACCGTGACCCCGCCGGACCGGGTTCTCAGCTGGTCCAGAAGTACTGCAGCAGTATTATAATTACTGTCAATCTGTACTGCTTCTTCAAGGTACGCTATGGCAATGGGAAATTGCGCGCGGTTATCTGCATCCGCTATTCTCTTTGCTTTCCGATAGAGGCTGCGTGCTTTCGCAATATCCACCTTCGCAGGAGGCGGTGTAATTCTACCGGCAGCAACTCCTGACCTGTACAGCATCGTTTTAATTCCCGGATAATCCGGTTTTACTTCCGCAAGAGCAAGGAGATCATCATCAGCTGATTTCGGATCTGTTTTAATCTTGGCAACAGCTGATTCATACATGGACTTAAAATAGGCATCAAACGTACCTCGTTCAGTATATTCAAGAATTCGTAGATAAAGAACACTGGCCTTGAAATTGCGGGGGAAGGTCTCTTTTACATACTCAATATTTTTTACCGCTTCGGAAAAGATGGTTTTCGCTTCATCCGGTTTCTTTTCCTTAAGCAGTTTCTTGCCTTTGATAAAGTCCTGTTCAGCTATATTAAGAATATGTATCATCTCCTGATACAGAGGATCTGTCTGGGAAATAACCCTGCCGCTTGTTGCCTCAAGAGCTTTCTTGACCTTTACAAGCCAGCTTTCAATTTCAGGATTAGGCTCATCATGGGTAGTTTTATAGCGTTCTCGTGCCTGCTGAAATGTCTGTTCAGCTTTGATGAACTTCTCAACATTGTAGAAATCTTTTCCCTGATTGATCAATGCCCGGACTTCCCTGATAATCTGTTTGTTTAATGCTGTCATTATCCGGTCGTAAAATTTAGGCATCTCTCCGGAAAGAAGTTTTCGGACAGCAGAGTCTTCCCGGTATTCGAGTGATTTCAACAGTGCCTTTTCCGCATCGTAATATTTACTTCTCGCTCCGTCATATTTCCCTCTATCGTACAATGAATAGGCTTCATCAAGACGCAGGTTTCCAAGATTGTAGAGATTATCCGCCTCATCATTAAGCTTCTTTGCCCCGCCCTTATCCACAAGGATGCGGGAAAGATATTTCCCTATGGCTGCTTGCAGATTGTTCACCCTTGAAACCTGTGCAAGAACGGTTTCCGCATTCCGTACTGTGCTGTTGTACTTCTGCACGGTCTCCGTTATGGAAGAAAGAACCGCAGCGGTCTTTTTAAGCGTATTTTTCGCGGAATCAAGCAGTTCCGCTGCTTTGTCCGGTCTCTTAACAAGGTATTCGATACCATCTATCTTTTCTTTCGTTCCGGAAATCATGGTTTCCGCCGTGTCAAGCTGCTTTTTCATTTCAGAAACAGTCTTTTCCAGCGGGTCAATCTGAAGCCGGGCAATTTTTTCCGCAAACTCTGTTTCAACAACAAATGATTCTCCATGGAGTTTATTCTGATACGTTGACATCTCATCAAAGAGAGACCGGGTCTGCGATACATCTATACCGGTAGAGGTAAACCTTTTTAAGTCATCCAGGTCCTTACCGGCAGCTGTTATATCTTTCTCAAGCTCATTCCTTACAGCAAGAAGATCTTTCCGCTGTGATTCTATATCCGCAGGATTATTACTACCATCGGCAAGCTGTACAAATGCTGCTATCTGTTCATTCTGCTTCGCAAGTTTTATAAATGAAAGAGCTGTTTTATCCAGATTTTCCACGTAGAGAACCCGGGGGAGCCAGGTGGTTATAAGAGTCCATCCCTTGGGAGCAGGATTACCTTTTTGGTCCAGATCTACCATACTCCCCCAGAGATCAAGAACACCGGCAAGAATATCAGCATACCGTATTGAAAGGGCAAAGGATGACTCACTTTGCTGAAACGAGCCCTTGGTATACAGCGTTATACTCTTTTTGTATGTTTCAGAAAGGATCGGTTCTATTTCTTTGTCTCCTGTAGAAACAATGCTGTCCCAGTAGCGTTCAACTGCACCGGCAATACCTTCAGGTTCCGCAGATTTGACTCTTCCTTTTGTGAGTACCCGGAGTGTTGAAAGATACGGTATATCTGATTCCCCCTCCTTCTGAATTGAAACTCGAATAGCATCAAGCGCAAGGGCAGCAGCAATAAGTTTCCGTTTTAAACCCGCAGCCTCGAGAAGCAGGTCTTTGTATGTTCCAATTGAATTTAACAAGTCTTCAATTGATCTATTCTGTACTGCCTTATGAACAATTTCTGCCTGCGCGTTTATAAGCTCATAGAGAGATTTAAACTGAGATGTATACGATTGTATCTCCGCAATATCACTATCAATTTGATTAAGAATAATATTTCCGTAATCTTTCGTGACAAAGAACTCCCGGTGAAGCACAAATCCTGAAAGGTACTTATCGATAGCTTCCAGATATTTCCCGTCTCTCAACAGTACGGTACACTCATCAAGGATATTCTCAAACTTCCGGTTGGTAACCGCAAAAACAATAGTGTTTCTCGCCTGGGCAAATGCGGCTACCGCGGCTTTATTGGGGGTTTTATCCAGGGCCTCCATAGCCCGTATCAGGCCATACGCTTTTTCTTCGTCAATGGCTTCTCCCTTGGGAGGATTAAGAACAGGAATAAGTTTCGCATAAAGGTCATTATACTCAGTACGCGCAGTACGTATCTCTTTAATCATCTTTTCAGCCTCGGTAAATTGATCCGGGTTTGTGCGCATGATATCAGCAAGTATAAGTATCGCGTCATTATATTTTTTTTCATCTATAAGTTTCTGTGCTTCAGGCAGCCGGTTCTCTTTCTGCCCTCCCGCATAAAGACACACCTGTACCCCTGTGCCAATTAAAATGAGTAAAATGAGGATACAACGCCTGAGCTGTATTAACACTTTAAGAAACTACACTCCTCCTTTACGTTTTTCGGCATATAATTGAGAGGGGGTTACCGTAATTTTACCCCATTCACCTAACATATCCTATAAAAAGAGTAGATAAAATTAAAATGAGGTAGTATATTTTTACATAATGAAGCGGATTCTCTTTATTATTATTCTTGTTTTTCTCTTTATCAATGCCGGAGCTGCTGATCTGGCTGATTTTTACAGCGGATTTTCCAGCCTTGGTTCCGATACGTTTATTTCTGATAAAAATACCGGTCTTACCATATTCCCGACACTCCTCATACCATCGGGGGGATTGTACGAAGGGATGGGAACTGCCTTTACCGCTGTCGCATCCGATGCAAGCTTTCTTGAGGCTAATCCAGCCGGCAGCTCTACTCTGCAGTACACAGAAGTTGCTCTCAACCATAACAACTGGATAGCAGATTCCAACATGGAAGGTGTTGTCTATACAACAAGATTCAACAATCTTGGCATAGGGATTGGAGGCAAGTTTCTCTATGTTCCTTTTATCGGGTACAACCGGTGGGGCGAAGAACTTTCAAGCAGCTACTATTCCGAGACCGTAGCTACGGTAAATGTTTCATACAACTTTTTTTCAAGCTACTATTTTTCCGGATTATCCCTGGGCGCCAACTTAAAGGCAGCATACAGAAACGTTCCGGCAGTTATCAGGGAGAATCAATCCATTTTGACGCTTATGACAGATATCGGGTTCCTTACCCGTTTTAATCTGGCGAAATTCTACGCATCCAGAGACAGGAATTTCTCTTTCGGCGGAGTTGTTAAAAACATCGGTATCAACGCCCTTGGGGAGCCGCTTCCCTCAGTAGCTACAGCGGGTATCGCATACTCCCCCATCCGTCCCCTTATTATTTCTCTGGACTTTAACTATCCCTTTAGTTTCACAACCCCCTCTGACCAATGGGAAAAATGGAACATTGCCAGCGGAATGAACCTTGTTCTGACAGACTTTTTCTCAATACACTCCGGATTCTCCTACAGAGGATCAAATCCCCGGTTTACCATCGGCAGTGAGGTTACCCTTCAAAAGATATCCATTACCGCAAACTACACCCTTGACATGACAACACAGCTTACCTCAATGGACAAATTTACCGTACAGATGTCACTCAACATGGGAGACAAGGGCCGTTATGGAAAAGCAAAGAAGGTTGATGATTATTATATTGCGGGACTGAAAGAATATGCAAATGGAAATTACTCCCGGGCAATCAAATTCTGGGAAGCTGCTCTGGAAATTGATCCAACCTTTCAACCGGCAGCAGAGAACCTTACTGTTGCAAAGAATGCCATTGATCTTCAGAAAAAGATGGAAGCGATTAACCAGGTGGAGAAGTAAAATCAGGTAAGTGTTTTTATCTTGATGGTATGATACACAGCAAAGAGGGGCAGATCAACTTTATGAGAGCGCGCCCACTTGATTATGTGTTTCGTACTCCCTTTTTTATCAGCGGATACCCGCATCTTTACTATTTTCCGCTCCTGCCTGCGGTATATTTTCCCTGAAAACATCTTTTCAAGATACCCGATCAGCGCCTGCGATTCTTCCACAGAGGAAGGGACAGATAAAGACTTCTCCTCTGAAGCAAGCATGGATTGAACAAGGGTTTCAGCCGCTACTGATTCGTTGTGGTGAAGCATTTCTTCAAATTCCCTGATAAAAGCACTTTCGTTAAAAACAATCCTGTCAACAAGCATCCGCAGTTTCAGCCGCTTTTTGGAAGCTTTCTCCGAACTTTGATCCCGTTTTGACAACAGATAATAAACAGCAATTGATGAAAGAAGAGAAACAACCGTTTCGTCGATAACCGGAATGGGATCACGGATAACAAAGGAGGTAAAAAAATAAACAACAAGAAAAACTCCGGCGGAAATAATAAACCGTGGGATAAATTTTTTATCCTGGACCCATTCTTTCACCGCTGTCTCTATATACCGGTAAAGTTGGTTCCGGAACATTGTCAGACTTTCTATCCGGGGCTCTTTCCCGTACCAGCCTTCAACTGCAACCGATTCATCAAGATTCAAAAGGGCATCCGTACGTTCAAACGGATGGAGAAATAATGAGGAACCGTCCTTTTTATAAACATGGAAAATTAATATCTTTTTTTGTGCTTTATTCATGGCAACCCTTACCGCTAAGATAAAGGCTTTTGCTCTATCAAGTCAATTACTTTTGAAAGTTTAAAAAGGCGGGCATATTTTTCAGCGGACATACCAAGGCTGTCCTCACCCTGAATAGATGCTCCAGCCTCAATAAGCATCCGGGCACTTTCCTCGTTCTTCTGTCCAATGGCAAGAATAAGAGCCGTCTGTCCCGCCTTGCTCCTGATATCCAGATCCGCTCCCAACCCAATAAGATCAGCCATAATATCCATCGCTCCCGCGGCTGCCGCATCCATGAGGGCTGTGTTTCCTCTGTCCATACTAACAGCGTTTATATTTGCCCCGCTTCTTGAAAGCAGGGAAACAACCGCACGGTGTTTATTCCGGGCAGCAAGACAGAGAAGCGGAACACCGTTTTCATCTTCAAGATCCGGTAAAAATCCCCCCTTTAAAAACTGTTCAACGGCCAGTATTTCTCCATCTTTAACGGTTTGTATAAAAGCTTCATGAGTAAGCGAGAACCCCATTTCCTGTAAGGCTTTCTTCGCCTGTTTCCGCGCGTCCCGGCCTTCGCTCTTCTGGAGTTCTGCAGTCAGGAGCCCCGTAAGAGACCGTAATTCACTGGTAGAAGGAATCCCTGCAAAAAAACGGGGAAGTTTGTAATGGCTTTTTTTGTACAGAATAAGCGGCATCTTTCTGCCTGCAATATATCCGGACATAAAAACCGAACTGGCAAACTTAAAAAAATCCTTATCCACAACCGCTATAACAACGGCGTTTCCTTCCAGAGCACCTGTCAGATTTTCTCTCCATGGTGATTCATAGGGATACAGCTGTACCTCTGTTCCTACAGCCCTGCAGATTGCCAGTATCTGTTCAGCTGTCTCTTCATCACTGGTTTTATACAAAAGAAGTATACTCACTTTTGTTTTATCGGTAAAAAGTACAATAAGTATAATGTATTTCTCGCACAGAACTCCGACGCAGTCTTGCCGTAACAAGCTTATTGCAGTAGAATTATTTCCATGATAAAGAATGTCATGGTTGTAGATGATGATTTCAATGTCCGTACAGCGCTGGCCAGAGAACTCCGGTTTAACGGTTTTAATGCTATTCCCGCTGAAACAGGGCTTATGGCACTCAATAAGCTGGAAAAACAATCGGTGGATGTTGTTATTACCGATATCCGGATGCCGGTTATGGACGGTGTAGAGTTTATTAAGCAGGTTGTTTCCGAACACCCTGCCATACAGATAATTATCCTGTCGGGTACCGTAACAAAAGATGTTATACAGGCAATAGGCCCATACAGGGATAACATACTCGATGTTATGGCAAAACCCTGGGACGGTGATACCCTGATAGCACTTCTCAAAGCAGTTACTTCCTGAACGCTTCTCCCTTTTTAATTATTTCTCTGTACTGTGTATCTGTCAGAGGCCACCAGGAAGGTACTTCTGTTGCAGCTTCTCCGCCCAGCACTCTGTCAGCCGTACGGCTGCTTATCCGGAGGGCTTTTATCTGCTTATTTTCAGAAGTATCCGTATGCAGCTCCCGGTAAAACGTTTCGATCCGATCCGGCAGATGCCAGAGCTTTCCCATTAATTCCACAAGGCCGCCAAGATCTTTCTCCGCATGTATCCGGTTTTTCAGATAGCCTGGGGCAATGGAAGCCAGAATATACGTGTCCAGCTGTGCAATACTTGCGTAATCCGGGAGCTCAGGCGGTGTTTCCTGAAAAAGCATTGTGTATATATCACGGTAGAGTACGGAAGTTATCTCCATGGAAGCATGAATATAGTTTCCGGTGCTGTCAGGACTTCTTCTATCAGAGGAAACAACTTCTTCCAGATAATCCCGGCCGGGTATGTCCATAAGTTCTGAAAGAGCCCATGTACCGCTGCCGTTTAGATAGTCCGCGTTACCAAGATGGAGCAGCTTCAGATAATAGAGACAATCGTTCCTTAAAAATTCTTCCAGCCTGCCGCCTGTTGTATACGTAAACGCGGGAATACGAACCTTTAGAGGAGCAGGAAGCTCTTTGCGTATCGGGAAACCATTGTTGATAAGGGCCCACAGTTTTTCCTGTTTCACAGAGCGTTTACATTCAAGCAGTTGATATATTCTGCTCTTCAGCAGATCTTCATCCCAGGGTTTTGCAAAAAAGGTAACCGCCGTATAATCAAAGAGGGACTTGAGAATTACCTCCTTCTCCACGTACCCGCTGAGCATAATACGGATAACCGACGGATATCTCTTCTTTATGGTCTCAAGCAGTTCGTATCCGGTCATTTCCGGCATAAGATAATCTGATATAATACAATCGATCTCATTTTTTTTACAGTATTCCAGGGCTTCACTGCCGCTTGTTACCCCGGTAATATGAACTTCCTCATCGAAGAACGACCGGCGGATGGATCTGAGAATAGAATTTTCATCGTCCACACAGAGAATTCTAGGTACTGCTTTCATTTTCTTCTTCCCCTTCAAGGGGTAATTTTATGATAAAGTAAGCCCCCCCCTTTTCATTATTCCCCGCCAAAAGCTCACCACTGTGTTTGTTTACAATGATGTCATACGAAATATTGAGCCCGAGTCCGGTCCCTTCACCCACTGGTTTTGTTGTAAAGAACGGTTCAAAAATATTGGGAAGAACATCTTCCGGTATGCCGGGGCCGTTATCCGCAATTTTACAACAGACATATCCGGGTTCAGTGTAGGTAAAAATATCAATTTCCCCTTTCTTGTGACCCGATACATTCTCTGATGAACCAAGGGCCTGCACCGCATTGATAACAATATTAAGAAGTACCTGATTTATCTGGCTGCTGTTGCAGTAGATATATGGTACCTTCCCTAAATGCGTTTTTACATCCGCTGAATGTTTTATCTGGTTACCGGCTACAACAAGGGTTGTCGATACAGCTTCAGTCAACAACCACCCCCAGAGGAGGTGGCTTGCGGCGGGCCTCTAAAAGAGGCCAAATTCTCTCTGCTGACTCTCTTCGAGCCGCTCATTCTCTTCCTGATATTTAACATATCTCCTTATTTTATCTTCATCCAAGCCTATTGTACTTAC
>WGCU01000063.1 GCA_015493635.1 Spirochaetaceae bacterium
GTAAGTACAATAGGCTTGGATGAAGATAAAATAAGGAGATATGTTAAATATCAGGAAGAGAATGAGCGGCTCGAAGAGAGTCAGCAGAGAGAATTTGGCCTCTTTTAGAGGCCCGCCGCAAGCCACCTCCTCTGGGGGTGGTTGTTGACTCGTAGCTGCGTTTGCCATAGTCCTTTCCGGGTGTAATTTTAATCTGTTTAAAGCTCTGGATACCATCAAGGTGCCGAACTTGAATGATTTGGTTGATAAAGCCAGTTCGGATGCAAAAGGGTTTGTCAGTGATGTACAGGACTACGTAGACAGCGGAGCAATAACTACTAAAGAGGATGCTGATAACGTTGTTATCGCTCTCAAAGAAATTTATAAACCGGAATCTACAGCAGACAAAAGTGATAAACTTGAAGCGGCAAGTCTTGCAGGAGAAATTATAATTGATACAAATGATAATGCGTCAAAAGTTGTTGGTAATATAACAGATGTTTTGAGTACTGCCATAAACAGCAAAACATTAGATAATACTGATCCTGCTGACTTTATTGATGCTATATTTAACGGTAATCCCGATGATTCTTCAGATGATGTAACTATAAATAACGTTGACGATCTAACTAAAATTTTAAATGTATTTGATCAAGCAGCTTTGGCGTATGAAGAAGCAAGCAAGTATGTTGGTTTTTCTACTCTTGATTCAGATAAAAAAGGGGATTTAGTTGTGTATGCGTCAATTTCTCTAGTTGTCGCCAGTGTTAGAAATGAAGTCGGCGACCAGGCATTGTATAATGCTATCAAAGGTGGATCAATAACCATTACTCATGATCCTTTTGATCCAGGAAGTGGAGCAGAGTATGCATCAGCTCTAGACTCAATTTTTAGTTTGATTAATTTGTAAGGAGGTACTGAATGAAAAAAATAGTTTTAATTCTTGTTATTGTCATTATCGCAGCAGGTTCCTCCTTTGGGCTGGATGGTCCATTGTTTACCCCGGTACTGCCGGAAATTATAGGACAGGGAGGCGCCTTTACTGCTAATGCCCACGGTTATGGTGCCCTCATAACGAATCCGGCGGGGTTTTCCATGAAAGGCGGGTCATTTACCCTGCTTTCGGCTAATGTCGGACCATATTTTCTGCCTACGAAGGAAGCAATAGACGGTATCCAGGCTCTTATGGATGGGGACACAACAGCTGGCATAACGTCCTTGAGTAAGATTATCACAACCAACGGCATCGGAGCCAACGTTAATGCAGGACTGGGTATTGTGGGAAAGGGGCTCGGTCTTGGGATTATTATCGATGCGGACACCTTTGGTTATGGTAAAACAGCCTTTGGAACCTCTTTTGACGGTGCGGTTACCGCAACCGGTATAGCAGGATACTCTCTGAAACTGGGGAATGATACCTTTGGGATCAACATAGGTGGAGATGTTCGGCTGATGCACCGGATAAAGATGGAGAATATTGCAATTACCGATCTTCTTGCGGATAATCCTTCGTTTGACGCAGCCGTAGGAAACGCTCTTGCTCTTGATCTTGGAGCAATTATGCAGCTTGGGTCTCTCTCTGTCGGACTTTCCATACGTGATCTCGGCGGGACACAGTTTATGTATTCAGATTTTAATCCTGTTGATTCCGATGCCTTTGATCCGATGGGTGCGGGGGATGTCAAGGATTACAAGATTCCCATGTCGGGAACGGTCGGCGTGAGTTATCACCCTGACCTTGGAGGACTCAGTTTCCTCTTTGATCCTATCGTCAGTTTTGATTATCAGAAAGTTTTCTATGCCGAAGATGAAAATACAACCTCATTCTGGACAGGAATACATGCCGGAACCGAAATAAAGGTTCTGCGGTTTCTGAAAGTCCGGGCAGGTATCAATCAGGGGTATGTAACCGCCGGAGTAGGCGCAAAACTTCTGTTTATTGACATAAATGCTTCTTACTTTACCCGTGAAATGGGACGGTTTGCGGGATCCCAGCCGAATCAGGGTTTAACGATGGAGGCTGCTTTGCGGTTTTAATACTCGCAGTATAGTTTAAAATCTTTGAATTATTGAACACAGAGACAGATTTATCCGTCTCTGTGTTTTTTTTATAAACGTACTCTTGATTTTATAGGTGTACGTGATACATTAAAGAGCAGGGGATGCTGTAAGGAGGTTTATGATGAAAAAGCTGTATTATGGAGTAGGGGTTGTTTTTTCTTTTCTTCTCCTGGCTTCCTGCCAGCAGGTTTTTACCTACAGTCCGCTTTCCTGGGCACAGCGGGATCCTTCAACCCTGCCTGAAGCGCAGAAAATCGCGTATGCAGAAGAAGCACTGGCAAGCGGCGATATCACTGCGGTAAAGGCCGCTTACGAAGCATTGAAAACCTCACCTGATCCTGATACCCAGGCCCTTGCTTCTCAGCTGGCAGTAAGTGCTTCAGGTTTCAATGAAGCCATAGCTGATGCGCTCTCAACCCAGACCTTTGATGATACCACAATCAAAGGGATAGATAGAACATGGTTGATCAGTGCGGTTACCGCCATGGATACTGCTGACAGCGGCGGTGCGGCCATTACTTCCGATGAGTATCTTACCGTTGCAGCGGGGCTTGTTGTTCTGGCAGCTCAGGCTAACGGAAATGATGTAAGCACTCTTACGTTTCCTTCGTCGGGAGATAAAGACGGATCGGATCTTGCAAAGGCTGTCTATTATGCGGAAAAGGCAGGATACACTTCAGCTGATCTGGATAGTATGCTTAACCTATAAACAAGGATATGAGGAGAAGGTAGTGTGAATATATTAAAAATTGGCCGAATAGCAGCCTGTTTGATTCTGGCGTCAGTTCTACCGTTGTCCGCGGTAACCTACGATGATCCGGTACAGATCATTTCTCCTGTTATGTCAGCGGTCGGCGGTCCTCATGTTACCATGAATGACGGGTTTTCCAGCCTTCTCAACAACCCTGCATCATTTAAATCCGCCAAACCAGAAATAAGTATAGCGGAACTGACGGCAGGACTGAAAGGGCCTGTTTTTGATATTGCAACGATGCTTATTACGTCTGATCTTTCTAATCTGCCGACAATTATGCAGGGCATATACGCGGGGTTGGATCTTTTGGGCCCCCTTTCTTTCGGATATGTTGGAAACGGGCTTGGATTTGGTATTTACAACAGTACCATAAGCTCAGTTGCCAGTTCAGGACCTCTGACGGTTAACATCAAGATGGGAGAAGAAGTTGCTATCTGCGGAGGATATGCTCTCCGTATCCCTCTCGGATTGTCAACTCCGCAGACCCTTGATTTTGGGATGCTGTTGAAGGGAACGTTTAAAGGATTGGTCGATTTTGATGAGTCCGCTTTAAACATCTTGAATATCAGTACAGCAGCAATACTGGGGGAGCCTTTTGACTTTATTTCAGGTATAGGGTTTGATATGGGACTGCGGTACACGTATAAAAACATCTTTACAGCCGGTCTTGTCGGGAGAGATGTTTTTTCACCGACACTTCATACCCTCTATGGTTCTGTAAGTTCATTTATGAGCGGAGCAGCTCCATCGGGAAGCAGTTACGGTATTGTTCCTTTTGCTCTTGATGCGGGAGTTATGTATGCTCCGCCTATTCTGGATACAAATTCATTTGTCAGCCGTCTCCGGTTTTTTGCGGATTACTTCGATATCCTTGATTTTTGGCTGTATCCTTCACTGGCAACGAACCCGCTGCTTCATATCGGGCTTGGCACTGATGTAACAATTCTCGAGATTCTGAATTTACGGGCCGGTTTTTACCAGGGGCTTTTTTCAGCCGGATTGGGTCTTGATCTTCATTATTTTATTTTTGACGCGGCAATGTTCGGGACAGAACTCTCTACAGAACCGGGACTCCATCCAGTGTACAATGTTCAGCTTGGAGTATCTTTCAGGATTTGAAATCACGTCTTGACATTTTTTTGACTAATTTGTATAGTTCGCACCGTACCCCTGTAGAGGGGCAGACGGGCCGCTAGCTCAGTTGGTAGAGCAACGCCCTTTTAAGGCGTGGGTCACAGGTTCGAATCCTGTGCGGCTCATCTTTTGTCTCCTTCGTCTAGTGGTTAGGACACCGGGTTTTCATCCCGGCAACAGGGGTCCGACTCCCCTAGGAGATGACGCTCTGCATCATTTTTTGATGCGGGGCTTTTTTTTTGTCTCTTTCTATTGTATGATTGTACTATGGATAAGATTATTTTAAGGGCAACGGATCTTGACGGCTACCTGACAGACAAGGATAAAAGTTATATACAAAAAATTGATGCGTACTATAAGGAAGCTACTGCATCATTCGAGATTCTTGAACATTCCCACAGTGAGCAGCGTTTAAAAAAGGAAAAGAAAAATCTGGTTGATCTCTTTACTGAAATGGGAAACCTGATGCATGAAATATCAGTTGCGGAACCCGGACTTCATATCTATTCGTATGATACACCGAAAGAGATTCACGGAGAAGCTTCCCGGCTTATTGCAAAGTTGAGAAGCAAGAAGACACAGGAACATGAATTTGTTTATTACATTCAGCGGGCATATGAAATGCTGTTTAATCTTGCTTTCAGTACAAAAAAAGAATCCAGTAAAAAGAACTACCTTATTATTGATACACCGGTGGTTCATCCTGTGCAGAATTTTGCCATACACAAGATACCGGATATTGATGACCTTATTGAAAACTCGGTTATGTGTGTTATGCTGCGGGGTGCTCTCCTTCCGTCAATGATTATGAGCAAGGAGATACAGGAATATTCTTCTTCCAGCTATCTTACCCCTTTTGCCCTGTTCAAGATAAAGCGGGATGATACAAAAAAAGAATACAATATGAAGTATGTTCTCGATTTAAAGAGATCTTTTTTTAATCTGAAAGATCTCGATGGCAAAGATCTTATTTTTGCCGATCCCATGAATGCAACCGGCGGGAGTTTTGTAACCATTATTAAATATCTGCAGGATCAGGGTGTAAAACCAAAGTCTATCAAGTTTTTTAATGTTATTTCAGCCTTAAAGGGTTCTCTTCGGATCATCAGGGCTGTTGAAAATATTGAACTGTACACTCTCTGGATGGATCCGGTTGTTAATACAAACGCCTATATTGTTCCGGGGCTGGGGGATGCAGGGGACAGAATAAACGGTCCGGATGCAGATGACAATTCCCGTAATATAATTCAATTAATAGCAGATTACGGAGCAAATATTTCAGCACTTTACCGATCCCAGGTCCGGGAAATTGAGAAGACAGTTCTTGAAAATTAGTTCTTGTTTTTTTGGCGGCATTCTCGTGTTCTTTCTCTTGTTCACGACCGGGTGTCGAACTTCGCCGTCGATTTCCGAGCTTGCTGATGTTTACTATAATTTGGGGAATGCCTACAGTGAGCTTGGCCGGTCGGAAGATGCGGGCGCGGCTTATCGAAGAGCTTTTGCTCTTGAACCTGATTTTATAAAAGCGGCGTACAATCTCGGTAGAGTGGATATTGAAGCAGGAAAATATAATGAAGGTATTGATATTTTCCAAACGCTTCTTAAAAAAGACAAGGGTAATACGGTCGTTAAAGAAGCACTTGCCTGGGGTTACTACAGAAAAGGTGATAAAAAAAAGTCTCTTGAATGGTATAAAGATATCCTTTCATCAGACGCATATAATAAGAGTGTTCTCCGTAACATCTGTGTTCTTTTAATATCCGATGAGAATTATACTGATGCGTATTCATATCTCAAGAAGCTGAGGGAACTTGATCCCGATGATTTTTTTACGGATAAACAACTTGGAATAGCAGAAAGTAAGCTGGGAATATCTTCGGGAGCGGTTTGGTTTGAACAAGCGGAAAAAGAAAATCCTGGTGATAAAGATGTTTTAAGCTTGCTGGCCGCAGCTTATGTTGTAGATAAAAATTATTCTAAGGCCCTTGAAACGTATGATCTTCTGCTGAAGAAAGGTAAAGATCCCGAAACTCTCTTTAATAAAGCTTTCGTCCTTTTAACAAAAGTTGAAGATTACGACAAAGGTCTCAAAGTGCTCAGAGAAGCTCTTTCGGGAGGATTTAACGGCCAGGGAAAACTCAAAAAATTAAGAGATTATCCTGATCTGTTGTATAGAGAACGGATTTTGAAAGTACTTGATGAATATAAAACGGCCGCTACCGAGAAGTAAACTATGCTTTTACTTCCGTATATACCTTTTTGCAATCCTCAGAGCAGAAACCTTCCTCCAGATCTTTTGTAAGCTCAAAGTACCGCCCGCATACTTTACATCTGCTGTATCTGAGTTTGCATGCCCGTGAACAGAAAAGCTCTGTAGAGCCATCTTCCGTTTCAAAATATGAATGACAGTTGACACAACATCTGAACATACCTGAAGTATAGCGTAAAATTGATTAATTGTCTTTGTAAACTGCAATTTTATGGATATTATTATACTATAGAAAGAGGAGGTGACTATGGATTGGCAAAAGAAATTTGATAAAGGGCTTAATCAGAGTATTGATGTATCAAAAAAACTTATTGACAAAGCAAGAGACAAAGCGAAAAAACTGGGTGATCAAAGTTTGCTTGCTTTTGAAATTAAAGAACTGGAAAAAGAAGAAAATAAACTGATAAAAGAACTCGGTGAAAGTGTTTATACGTTGTTTGCTGACGGCGGCCGTACTTCTATCAGCACCAGAACTGCTGAAATTAAGCCAATTATCAATCGGTTGAAGGAAGTAAGGGGATCCCTTATTCAAAAAAAAGCACAACTTGATACAGAATGAAATCAGATATGTGATTTTTTTAATATTTTTGTAAAAGGCTGTTGACATTTTTTGCCACACTCTATACATTACGTTTCACCGGCGTAATACTGATAAGCAGTTTTATTCGTAAAGATAAAAATGAGCTTGAATATGCCAGGGTCTTTGACAGAGGAAACAGGGAAGGGAAGGAAAAGTAGAGAGAAGTAAAGAGTAGCTTGGACGAACGATTTGGAGTGTAAACACCATTTATGGTGTTAAAATATATAATGGAGAGTTTGATCCTGGCTCAGAACGAACGCTGGCGGCGCGTTTTAAGCATGCAAGTCGAACGGTATGAATAGTGCTTGCACTATTCAGAGAGTGGCGAACGGGTGAGTAACACGTAGATAATCTATCTTTATATTGGGGATAGCACATGGAAACATGTGGTAATACCGAATAGACTTTATCTGTCGATAGGGGAGATAAAGGAAAGGTGCTTAGGGATCGTA
>WGCU01000064.1 GCA_015493635.1 Spirochaetaceae bacterium
CTTGGTATTCCCTTTGAAAGGCAGAAGGTTTATCCTGTTTACTACAAAGGGGAACTGGCCGGGGCCTACATAGCTGATCTTGTGGTAGACGGTAAGATTATTCTTGAATTAAAATCGGTTGTTTCTCTTTCCCCTGTTATGGAAGCGCAGATTATCAATTATCTTCGTCTTTCAAAGGTTCCGGTGGGGTATCTTGTTAACTTCAGGAACACCAGGGTCCAGTTCAGGCGGTTTGTTTTTGGGTGAGAAAACTATAAAATATATTTGACTTTATGTATCAAAGTTGATACATTTATTGTGTGTATCAGATTAAAGTGAAGAAGTCGGCATACAAGAAGATAGCAAGAGCACCTGAGTCTATTCAAATTCTTTTTCATGAATTGCTGGAAGACCTTGAACTTAAAGGTCCTTTTCAACATTCATGGCCGAATTATTCACCCTTGGGAAAAAATAAGTATCACTGTCATTTAGCTTATTCCTGGGTTGCATGCTGGTATTTTGAAAAAGGATCTATTGAAATAGAGGTATATTATGCTGGTAGTAGAGAAAGCGCACCGTATTAAAGCAGAGATTTCCGGAGATGGTTCGAATCTTATTGCTGACTTGGTCTTGAAGGAATTCCCTGATGCAGAGATTCTTAGTAGTAATTCTGATTCCATTGTATGGAAGAATTCAGATCTTGAAAAAAGCATTAAAATTGAGAAAACTCCCGGGAAACTTCTTCGTGCTTACAGGGAAAGAGAAGGGCTTTCTGTAATTGAACTTGCAAAGAAAGTAGGAACTTCATATCCAAATATTTCAGCAATTGAGAACGACAGGAGGTCTATAGGCTTACGGATGGCAAAAAAATTGGGAAAGGCTTTAAATGTTGATTATACTAAGTTCATTACATAATGCACAATTAAGACTCAAAATCTCAAGAAAGTAATCACGTACAATTTCTCAGCAAACATACGTACAATAGCCTATTGTCCGTAATTTTGCCTCTCCTCCTTTGAGGTACGCTTTGCTCAGCACTGCCGATAGCTGGAGGCTATCGGTAATGCTTTGGGGTTGTTTAAATTCAGTCCCACTTCGTAAAACTAAACGACGATCTTTTCGTAAAAAAATATTCTTCTTAACAAATGTCGCAGAAGCTCAGCTTTTAAATTACCTTTCCATTTCCGGCTTAAGTGTTGGCTATCTTTTTAATTGTAGAAATACCTCTTTGTCCTGGAAAGGAATGGTTAAGGATGCATATGCGAGCAGAGATCGGAGCGAACGACCAGGCCGTGGTTAAAATTCTTCCTCTTTCCTTCTCTGTATTTTCAAAGATCTATTAAATTCCTGCCGAACTTGTCGTTGGAACTGACACCCGAAAAAGGGAGGGGTAGCTCAACAAGGTTATTCGGCTGTTTCAGAGCTGTTATTTCGAATACCAATTTCTGATATTAATAGTTTCTCCCTCTTCCACCAGAAAAAAGTCAATATTGCAGTGACAGGTTCTAGAATATAAATTGTGACATAATAGAATTTACCAACAAAAATTGACACGAATGGAATCACTAAAAATAGGAAACAAAGCATTACCATTTTTATTCTTTTAGCATGATCATACATGGAAACAAGTTTTTCATTTCCTTCATTAATCCATCTTCTTTTATTACTCTTATTTATAAGAGTAACGATTACCCCACCTACTAAACAGGTGCCAACAATAGAAATTGCTATCAATAATATACTTGTCATATGCCCTTCTTTTCTCTAAATGCTGAATTATTCAATCGATAAAATAAAATTGTTTCATATAATCCAGTTAGCACTTTAGATAAACTATTCATATTTTCTGTTGGTGGCTGATATGTTTTTTTCACCTTTCCCACCATTCTTTTATAAAGGAAATAATTTTATCAGGTCCATCCCCTTCTGCTATGTCAACTCCAACAGCTACGATTCCAACTGCAAGCGCACCCCATCCAGTTCCTGCAATTACACCTGCAACTGTACCTTCAGCAATAGCGGCTCCAGCTCCTACTGCAATCGTTGCTCCTACACCAATAACTTCAGCACCAGCTAATTTTTCCCACTCAGTCAAATCTCGTGCTGCCTGCGTATCACTAGCCGTCAACCCCAGCGGATCTATGAAGTTAACCGGATCATTATTCACATAAGCATACCAATTTGAGCCCGATTTAATCGGATCAACAGTAGTAAATCTCATCTGTTGTGGCGAGTAGTCCCTGTACCCGTAGTCATATAACCCAACCACCGGATCCAGCCGTTTACCATTGTACAGGTTAAGGGGAGCAGAATGCTTTCCACCTTGCTCCCAATTATCATTGCCCCATGGAAGGGTTTGATCATCGTAGAGGCTGCCGAAGGCATCATAACTAAAATTCCCTTCCACATGCCCCTTTTTATCTGTTATCATAACAGTACTGCCGAGAGGATCCTGATGGTAATAAGCTGTGTCTTTCACTTTCATATTCCGATAGTTTCCACGGTATTTCCTGTCCTTAAACATGTTCCGGCTGAGTATATCACCCTCTGCATAAAGATACTCAATTGTTGGGTTATTCTTTGGATCGTACCTGTACCTGTACCTGTCATTATCCTTTTTATTCTCAAACTCTGCAAGTACAGTAAACCCAAGACCTTCGTAGAGATGGTTTGTTTGTTTTTCTATCTTCATCTCGACTTCACCATGCTTTTCATGTCCGGTGTAGACGGTTCGGCTGTTTCTTCTTCCGAAGGCGTCGTATTCATACTGGACCATGGTTGTTCTGTTCTTTGGATCAGGGCTTAATAAGCCGGGGTAAGAGCTGGTGATTCCGGTTACTCTGTTTAAGGGGGTGTAGCTGTAGTCGGTTGTTACATTACCCAGTATTTCTTTTGTCATGTTGCCGTTGGCATCATGTTCGAAGGTCATGTTTCCTGCTTTTACAAGCCGGTTTCCGGCGTTGTAGGTGTAATCTGTTACCCCCCAGCCGTTGGTCTTTGAGGTAATGTTGTTTCTCTCATCATAGCTGTAGCTTTCTGACCACATCCACTGATCTGTATCAAGGTCATGGTTCTGATTGTGTGAAATAACACTATAAGCATCCTTTAAAGCCATCTCTGTTTCAAAAGGAAGGTTCATTTGTCTTGCAAAATCAAAGGCTCCCTCTTTGGGAGTAACATCCCAGGTAAGTTTTGTTTTCTTATCAAGGCTATTTATGGCTTTGTAGATGTTCTCATGGTCTTTAAGGAGGTGTTTAAGATCTTCCTCTAAATGGCCCCTGCTCATCCCCGGTATCTCCGGAATATCAAAGCGGGTCTTACCCTTATCCAACTGCCCGGGATAGAGACCCACATCAAGCATCCTGTTAAAGTCTTCCAGTTTCTTCCCACTGTTAAAAGGGTACAGTACTGTCTTGATCCGGCCTGTGGGATCGTATGAGTAGGCCGTTATCCGACCCTTCTCATCTATCTGATAAGTCCTTTCTCCTGCTGCATTGTACAGATAAGCAAAGGATTTGAGAGTTTTATCATTTTCCCATCTCCATCCCCATCTTTGTGATGCTTCATTCTTTATAGACGTAATGTGCCCAACAGGGTCATAACTTGTTTGGGTTACTACTCCATTTGGAAGGTTCCTTGTTATCTCATGTCCCAACTTATCATACTCAAAAGTTGTTATCTCTCCTTCAGAATCAGTTACTGAGAGAAGTTCATTCATCTTTCCGTAAGTATAGTTCATTGATCTTTCATCCTCAAGCCAGGACATCTGTGTGCGGTTGCCGGCTGAATCATATTCATAGTTTATTGTCTGATCAAGAACGTGATCAATGGATTTAGTAAGACGCCCCAAGGGATCGTAAGCATACTCAAGATTGGAGGATGGGTTGACTGCTGTGAGAATATTTCCCATACCATCATAAGTATAGCTCTCTTTGTCGCCGTTATCAAACTTTTTTTCCGCAAGACGGGCTGCTTCGTTGTAGGTAAATGTTGTCTCATTTCCGTTGAAGTCTGTTATTTTGGAAATCTGTCCGTTTTTGTAATACTCATATTTCTTTTCTGCTCCCAGACGGTTTACTTCCCGGCTTAAGCGGTTTCGGCTGTCGTAGTAGTATTTGTAGGCTGTGCCCCCTGTTTGGGTCTCGCTTGTACGGTTTCCTGCTGCATCATAGGTATAATCTACACCGCTGTTTTCACTGTTTCTGGTTGAACTGAGCCTGCCCATGCTGTCCCAGGTGAAGATGTTTGTTCTACCCAATGGGTCTTTCCTGGAGATAATTCTTCCTGCTTTATTATAGATGTAACTGCTTACTGCTCCAAGGGGATCTGTCTGACTAACAACTCGTCCTGCCATGTTGTAGGAACGTTTCCATACAGTATTTTCCGGAGTAGTTGTTTTAACTATCTGACCAAGCGGATTGTATTCGTTGGTTGTAACATTACCTTCAGGATCTGTAGTCTCGATAAGTCTTCCCATCTTGTCATAGTTACGTTTCCAGGTGTTGTTGTTGGGATCGGTCCAGGTAAGTATCTGGTTTCTTGTGTTGTAGGTATACTTTTCAGTAACTCCATTATATGGAGAGGGAAGCTTTTTTGTTAAAACTCTGCCGAAAGCATCTACGTCGTAGGTAGTTTTTATACCGTTTCTATCCGTGTAAGATATAACATATCCAGCATCGTTATATTCCCATTTCTCATTTGTATTATCAGAATGAATAATTTCTGTTTTTCGCCCGTTTTTGTCATACTTGTATTTTGTTGTATATCCTTCTTCGTCAGTAGAACCAATGATTCTGCCATGACCGTCATAGGTATACTCTTTCCGACTGTAATCGGGGTTTAGTATAGAGGCTACTTTTCCCAACGCGGTGTATTCATATTCTGTTTCATTTCCTAATGGGTCGGTGTATTTTTCAAGGAGTCCACGCCCTGTATAGTCCATGTATTCAGTAACAGAAAACTCCGTAATATCTCCATAAACTGTCCTTGAAGAAGCTCTGTCTCTTGAATTATAAGTTATCTCGGTTATGGTCCCAGTGGGGTCTGTTATCTTCCAGAGCAATCCTTTATCATACTCATACCCTGTTTCAATAAAGGATGTATCATCAAGCTGCTGTTTCTGTAAGATCAATTTTCCGGTATACGGATTGTACTGGTATTCCCAGTATGCTTCGAGATTATTTTTGTCATAGATCGACTTTGTTAAAACTTCGCCCATTGGATTGTAGGTATATTCCACCGTTTCTTCAAGCGGATTTTCGATACTCAGTAGATTATGACGCTTATTGTAGGTATATTCGTACCTGTTTCCGTCCCGGTCAATTTTATAATCAATATCTTTTCTGTTGGTATAAGCAGTTTCTTCAGTTGTTTTATCCGGATAGATGATCTTTTTTATTCGTCCAGCCGGAGTGTATTCATACTGTGTAGCATTCCCCAGAGGGTCTGTAATCTTTTCAAGGAGTCCTGTAACACCGAAGGTGTAGTCCCAGTCATTACCGTTTCCATCAGTGACACTATCTATGTTTCCGTTTTCATCATAGTAATAATTTTCGGTCGTACTGGAGGAATCGGCAATATTTTCACTGGTTCTGCTCTTTACCTGCCCCTTAGGAGTGTAGCTTATTGATTCTACCGATTCCAAATTTCCGTTTTCTCCGTATACCTTTGTTAAGCTTACGTTCCCTTTGGTATCATAAGTGTTAACTATCCTGTTTCCATCAGGATCTGTTATTTCGACAGGCTTTGAAAAAGTATTGTAGCTTCTGCTCTCTGATGTACCATCGGGATAGTTTATTCGGGTAATATTACGATTTTCATCATACTCGAAATTTGTTATATATCCTGTCCTGCTGCGTGTGCTTGTCAGGTTGTTATCATCATCATAGGTGTTTCCAATCCATGAACCGTCTGCGTATATGACTTTTGTTTCACGGTTTTTGTCATCATAGTAATGCAGCTCCCTGACACCCGCCGGATTTGTATACTCAGTATATCCTTCATCGAAGTGATAACTGAAGTATTCGGTATCCCCCTCTTCATCAACTGTGCTTTCTACAACCTGTTTACCATTTTGTGTAATGTAGTTGTACTGACGGAAGCTGTTATCTGGCTTAATTATTTTTTCAAGTTCTCCGGTTGTATAGTAGGTATACCGGACCGTATCACCTTCCGTATCGGTGACAGCTGAAAGCATACCTGCTGAATCATATGCATAGCTTACAATGTTTCCGTCAGGGTCAACTACCGAAGCTATTTTATCACCAGTTCTTTTGATAATTATTTTTCTTCCGAAACCGTCTGTGATTTTTACAAGTCTGTGGCTGTTGTCATAGCTAAACTCAAGACCGTTGCCATTGGCATCTTCTATTTTTGTAAGCTGTCCGTAGAGGCTGTAATAGTGCTTTGTTTTGTCCTTTTTTGTTAGAAGAAAACTTCCATTCGGAAGTAGTTCAAGGGTGTTGTCTGAAGGCTGTATGCTTTCTGTCATTGAACCATTCGGATAAAAATTGGGAGAACCGTCCGCATAAAGGAATGTGCTGTTATAATCAGGGACCTCCACAAGTTTATACCTCTGGGGAGATCCATTCTCATCCATCAAGATGAGAAACTCATTTCCAGTATTCTGATAGAAAGAAGGATCGGTGCTGTTTACAACAAATCTGTTTGCATTGCTGTTGGCATCCGCTAATTTTGCTTCATCTTCCATAACCGCCAATTGAATGTTTAGGGAAGCTAGGTCGGCTTGCATATTTTCAATATTGATATAACTGTTTAGAATATCCTGTTTTGCTGTTTGTGCACGTTCAAAAAACGCCTGGGCTGTAGTTAGTTTATTCTGTGCATTGGCAAGATCTGCTTCTACTTCAGGTCTTATTTTCGGATGAAGATTCCCGGAGAGAGCATTCTGTAAGGTAGAAATTGTACTCTCAATCTGTACAACGATACTATTTGATTGCGCAATGACCCCATTGATGGCTGTAAGAGATGAATTATATTTCTCTATAGAGGATGAAATCAGACCATTAATATTTGAAATTGTATTTTTCATTTCAAAGACCAAATCATCAGCATCAGGGTTGACTCCTTTAATAACCTTTGTGTCATAATTGAATATCCAACCTGTTCCAAAAGAATGACTTGATTTATTTGAACTTAAAAATGTTCTAGTAAGTTTAATTGTATTATTTACATAAGGAAGAGAAGTATCCGTTTCAGTTGAACGGAAATCACCTATAGATACCCTTACGGGATCTCCTGAGCTTACCGCATTATCGTTATGCCGGATATCTATCTGTCTGAACTGCTCTTCAGCTGTAAGCATACTATTTTTTTGAATAGTTATCTTCATATCTGTTTGCCGTTCATCTGCTAATGTTTTATTGTGTACAATTTCCTCATCTTTTGTTTCAACATCATTAAGAGTGATTCCCATATTAGAAGTAGATGAAATTTCACTAATTAACTGTAGTATTTCTCCAGAAGATGGAATATCAGGAAATGACTTCACCACTTTTTTTGTTGTACACACTTTTTTTGTTTCATAAATGGGAGTACATACATTACTGCAAACTTTTACACCTTCCCACATATCGCAAATCTCTTCGCATTGTTCGCCAACTTGTACCTGTACATTTTTACAATCCTGATAACTTACGGTAATTGTATAAGCAAAAATGTAGGTACTAATCACAATTAATACAACAAGCAATATTAGAATTTTTTTCATAATTCATTTCTCTCCTTAATTCTTTTTTTAATAATATTTTCTAATCTTTTGGTACTTACAGTGTTCTCTATGATAAATCCATCTGCATCTATGATAAAAAACATGGGAGTCATTGTTACATCCCATTCAAGAGCAACAGATGTATCCCATTTTTTGTTTTCCTCAAAAAACTGAGGCCAGGTTATATTATTTTCACTGCAATATTTCTGAAACACGGTTCTTTCTGTATCCATGTTTATGCCGATAAATTCAACATCTTCTGATGAATACTTCTCATATAATCTTCTGAGCATTGGAGTTGAAGCCTGACATGGAGGACATTCACTGAACCAAAAATTTACAACGATAGTTTTACCTTGCATCTCTTTGGTGTTAATAGAATCTCCACTTAAAGCATCTATGAAGGATAACTCAAAATATTTTCCTGATTGATTGGGAATTTTAGTTTCAGCAGAAGCATTAAGGATAATGCAGGAGAATAATATTAAAAATGAGAAAACCATTTTATTAATTTGCATAAAATACCTCCATTGGATTTATATTCGGGTTTTCTTGATTTCCCGATACCAGATGAACAAAATATCCACTCAAATCCTCCATTAAAAAAATGTAAAAGTACGGCTATAAAATATAGGCAAAGGTTGCCAAGTAGTATTTTTAATACCACCCATAGGTCCCCTCCTGTGTAGTGGGAACACAATACCCCTCAAAATAACCAGTTTGGCTGGTTGTTCAGGAAAGATATCCGAATTAGTAAATTAGGGTTGCTGTTAAAAAAATCCCTTTCTAATAGTAGTATTCACAAATTGCTTTTTAGTTCAATTTTTCTAATAATGCATTCCTACTATCATGTTTATACAGATATTGCTTTTTGTCAAATATTTTTTATGATTTTTGTCAGGATATATGACTTTCTGCGATTATTTACGTGTTATGGAGTTTATAATAAAGTGTGACTATCTTTTAGGATAGTTTAAAAGAGTAAAGACGGTATACGTACACTGTTCCTTTGGTGTCAGAAGAAAGGTGCTTATTGTATTTTGGATAACAGATAATAATTGCTTCAGCGGCAGTTTTCTCAGCTTTAATTTCCACCTTCCAGAACCATGTTTTCGTACCAAGGTACTGAAAGACTCTTTCTTGTGTTTTATACTTGATCGGTATGAGATCATGCAGTTCTTTCTGGTCAATTTCACCTTCTTGTCTGATGGCAATGAACTGGTCTGTCAGTGAGCTGCTGTTTGTAATAACATTCCCGCCATATGGATATGAGAGTATCTGCCTCAATAGGAATTCCGGAACAAAATTAATATTCATTGCTGGAAATGTATTTATTACCGGGTACAGTGAATCAAATGCATCACCCGCTGCTGCGTAAAACTCATCCGCAGAAACAAGATGTTTTCTTGAGAGATTTCTGGCGATAAAGGTATGAAATACTTCAGCTCCGGCTGGATCTTCTGCAAGTTTACTGTATAAATCCTGCAGAACAAATTCATAAGAGGTATTGATGTTTGCATAGCTGAAAGGGGTAAAATATTTCTCAAGAGCTGAAGGTTTAATCAAAGATGAGTATTCTAAAGTTATATCGAGACTAAAACCATGTTGATTACGGACATCCTTAAAGGTTTCCGCGGTTACCCCCGGAAGAAAAAAATTCCGCAGATCTGTTTTCTCAAGAAAGCCGGGGCGAACCCAGTTAGGGTTAATTCTGCTTGAAATGTCTGTAATTCTCAGAGAAAAATGGTTATTTGAACGGCTGCGGATAAAAGTCCATACCGGATCGAAATGAGAATCGGTTTCCGGTGTAGGATCATTCTGTAAATGCATAAGTACTGTTTTGACTTCATTTTGAAGAAATTTTGTATTCTGCCAAACATCTTCTCTCTTTTTATAGAAAACACCGGTAAGTGATATGCCCGTACCTATTCCAAGAACCAGAAGGCTCAGCAGGAAAAGAACAAGTATTACCTGTATACTTCCAAAGCCGTTTTCCTTCATTGTACTCTTTCCGTAAATACATCTTTCCCGATTGAACCGAATGCACATTGAAAAAGTAATTCGGAATTTCGAGGACTCTTTAAAATCATGGTTATACCTACCGTTCTTTTATCTTTATCCTTCAGGAGAGTATAAGAAATAATATTGAATCCATGAAAAAGTTCATGATCTTCCGGAGAAGTTATTTTCAAACCCTCATCATCACCTGTTATCTTTAGGTATGAATCTTTTTTGCCTTTCCACCATGGGATTGTTATAGTGTTTTTTTCTCCTGTTTTAACCGTTACATCAATCCAGAAAGGAATGCGGATTTGTGAAACAGCATACCGAAGTGACTTTTCAAGTACTATGAGATCCTTGTTTTCCCTGGTAAAAGTTCGTATTCGTCCTGTAAACGTTACTGCTTGGGTAAAAAATATAAAAATTACCGTTACTATGAGAGAAAGTATAGTCATGGCAATGAGTGTTTCCAGAAGAGTAAAGCTGTCTTCCGAATTTATGTTATTTTTTATATTAAAAAAATTCAACGGCATCCTTGTTCCTTCTGCTGATGGATTGATGTATTGCAGTATTAAGCTTTAATGCGGAATAGGAGGCATTCCGAACCAAGGTAAGGATGCTCATACTGATAACCGAAGCGACAAGCAAGGCCACGACTGTATCCAAAAGAAAAAAACCTTTCGTGGAAGTTTTTTCCCCCATTTAGTTTTCCCAGGAGGTAATATCTTTTGCAGTCCCTTCCCCTCCGGGATTTCCATCGGAGCCGAATGAACGGATGCTGTAAGGAAGTCCATGTGGACCGGGAACAGTATATTCATATTCATTTCCCCAGGGATCTTTCATTAGTTTCTTTTGTAGATATGGTCCGTCCCATTTTTTAGGGACAGGTTCGAGAATCGGCTTTTCCCACAGAGAAGCAAGTCCCTGTTCTTCCGAAGGATAGCTTTTGTTATCAAGGTAATAGGTATCAAGTGCCATGGAAAGATTTTCTATTTGTGAACGCGCTGCAACTGCTCTTGCTTTTCCGACATACCGGAAAGCCATAAATCCGACAGTACTGGTAAGAATCAAGACAATGGAAATGACGATCAATGTTTCAATAAACGTCCAACCCTCATCATTTTTTAAAAGACTTCCAACCGCAATTTTATCTTTTACTATCATCTTTTGCTCCTCAATCATCTTGTTTTGTTTTTGGATCCTGTCGATTGCTTAATGTTTTAATGAGATTTTCAACTTCTTCATTTGTATGAAGGGAGAGATAGCTCTGTAAGATACGGATCGAAGAATCTTTCTGTCCCAGACCGAAAAACAGGATATGTGCCCGGGTCATAACAAGATAAGGATCATCTGGATACCGTACTGCGAGATATTTGAGTTCCGTTAAAGCTTGTGTATACGATTTCTTTCTGATGTGATACATGGCAGAAAGATACTGTAAACTGATATTATCAGGATTGATGGATGAAGCACGCTGCATGAATGCCTCTGCTTCTGTCAATTCTCCTGATAATAATGCTTTTTCCATATTCCCAAGAATAGTATCCATGGATAAAAGATTTGCATACAGTACCTGTTCACGGCTTGAGAAATTTACTTTGATCCGCATTTCTTCAAATCCTTTTTTCTGTATTACTACAGTATGCTCTCCCCGGGAAACAGCTTGCAGAACCACTCTTCCGTTTATATCGGTAAAAGCTGTTGCAGTGTCATCAAGTATTACTTTTGCTCCGGAAACAGGAGAGCTTTCGGAATCATATATCATTCCGAATAACGGAGCTTCCGTAAAGGGCGATATGGTGCTGTTGTCCATACTCTGACATGCCGCCAGTACAAAAGCGATGAATATCAAGCTTATTTTTTTCATTCTTTTACCACCTGGAATATCTTGTTACCTGTTTTTATCGTACATACCGTATCCTGACACTCAAGAAGGGTCAAACCGTTAACATTGACTCCTTTCTCAAGAAAAAGAAGTTTATTGGTAACAGTGTTCTTAAATGAGTACAGGACGTTTGCCCCTGTATCAACCATTCCGATAAAGATAAGGTGCGGAATTTCAAAGGATTCATTCTTGTCCTCGGATATTTTTATTCTCACCGGAGAAGAGACAGTCTGCTGGGGGAAGAGTGATTGAAGCGAAGGGGAAAAGTGGGGAATACTCTCTTCGTAATGGCTATCTTTTAGAATATATTTACGGACAGACATAGCTCCAACGGAAACTTCTTTAGCAGGTATGATGGGGATTCTTTCCAGCCTGTAAAGAAGAATACCTGATATACAAATATTTATGAGAGATAAAACCCGCAGGACTGAAGTAAAATTATTTTTATCCATGGGCAATCCTTAAAACAAGTGATGCTGGTTTTCCTGCTTTTCTGGTATCAACCGATATAAAACTTATATGAAATTCTTTATTTGTAAAAGAAAGGTCATAAATGAGTTTGAGAATATCTTCCATATTACCTTCTGCGATTACTGCAAGTTCTTTATCAGTGGATTTCCCCTCAAGCCGGTAACTGAAGATAGTTATCATGTGTTCTTTGAACATACGTAGTACATCACCAGTCATTGTAAGGGACGAATATGCTGTTTTGTCCTCGGCAAGAGAATTCAAAGTTTCTTTATCCTTTTTCAATTGGGCAATTGCCGAATCAAGAGATGGTATACTATAAAGGATACTGTCTGCAGTCCCTGTTTTCTTTTTCTCCCGAATTATTGTTTCAGCTTTCCGGCTATTTCCCCAAATTAAAACAACGGTAATACTACTGCTTATAACAGTCAAGGTAAAAAGAATAGCCATTACTCTCTGCTTCATTTAACTGCCTCAACCCAGACAGTATACTTTTCATTGTCATTGGGAAGCTTTTTTATGTTTGAAACTCTCAATATACCTAATTCTTTATCCAGCTTCTGCAAATTGATAAGAGCACGATGGCTTGTCAATGTTAAAGCGAACTCTTGCCCTTTGAAAGAAAATGAGTCCAGTGTAGTGCTTGCATCCATAGCTCTACGGACTTTGAGAAGAAGATTGTATACATTGACAGAAGAGGTCTGAGTTGTTTCGGCTAATTCTCGTTTCAGTTTTTTAATGGTTAGTTGTTTTTTCTGAACTTCAGAGATTTGCTTGTGAAGAGTGATGTTGTATGCTTTTAGTGATGCTTCTTCTTTTTGTAGTTCCCGTTTTTTTGATATAGTTAGAAAAAGAAGAAAAAGAGAAAGTGCCAACGCAAGGAGTACAATAACTGGTGTTAATATATCTTTTCTCTTCCCTTGTAGGTTTTTAAAATATACAATCTTCCTCTTTAAAGAATTAAAGCTTTCTGTAAACGTCTTAATGGACCCTATATTATACAGTGTTTTCCATTGCTCTATTTCATTTAATGGTACAATTGCCATGGTTTCTTTTAATTCTGTTTTTTTATTCTCCTGTAATTGAGTGTACATTAATGGAAAATCATGCTTATCATATCGTACATTGATATACGGGATGCCGTTCCTGATACCCCAGTATTCTACCATGTCGGGGTATGAGATAAAAAGTCCAGATATTTTTTTTAGTTTTTGTTTCGAAATAAATTGAAGCGGAAGCACTACCCCCCGGAAGTTTTTGTTGGTAATAATATCGGAGAAACGGTTCATTTTGAGGGTATATATTACTACTTTCCATCCCGCCTGTGTTTTAAAAGGGATGAAATCAAATATTATTTCCCGGGAATGACCCGGGTAAATTTTCTTTACATGAAAAGCTGCCAAATCCCTGAGCCTGCTTTTTGGTGCTGGAGGAAACTCGAATATCGATATAAAACTTATTTTTCTGTCAGGAAGCATGTAAATCTTTGTGTTGTGTGAAAGTAGAGCTCCACACAGGTTTCTATGATTTTTTTCCGGATGTGTGCTATCGGTATAGTAAAGTTCTCTTTTCATTTCAGAAGTGTCCCGAATGTTGTATATAAAGGTACTATGATAAGAAGAACTATACCAAAGACGATGATTCCGGTAAAAAGTATCAATGCCGGTTCAATAAGGTTCATAAATCTTGATGATTTTTTTTCAAGTTCATTCTCGTAATATCTTGACAGCTGGTTAAAAACTTCTTTCATACTACCAGCCTGCTCTCCAATAGCAATCCATCTGGAAATACGAAGGGGAATGATTTTTTCTAAAATCATAGCCTCGGACAAACTTACCCCCTTGAGAACCTTTTCACGTACCCGAATAAACGCTTTCTTAATAGCGACATTTCCGGCAGTATCTATAACTTCTTTCAGCGTGTCTTCAATGGCAACACCACAAGCAGTCAAGGCATCAAAGTTAAACAGGATATTAATAAATTCGGTGTCTTCTGTAAAAGACCCAATAAGCGGAATTTTCAATTTTATACTGTCCACTCCCGTTCTTACGGATGGATTCTTCCTCCCCAGGACATAAAGAAAGAGAATTACAAGGAGTATCAAGGGAACAGAAATAAAAAATGTTGTAAAAATACCTTGTGATAGGGCAAGGACTTTTCCAATTGAATCAGGTACCGATGAACCCATCCCTATGAAAATTGCAGTCATTTTCGGGATAATAAAAGTAGCAATCAGGATCAGGCTCATAACAGCAACGCAAAGTACAATAACAGGGTATATCAAGGCACTGACAAGTTTTTCACGTATTTTCTTGCGACGGAGAAGATAACTGTTTAGTCTCTTAAAAATATATGCTAAATCTCCTGTCGTTTCACCAATTCTTACCATACTGCCGTATATTTGAGGTAAAGAAGAACCTAGATGCTGAATACTTGTGAAAAATGAAATTCCCTCTTTCATTTCCTTTTCCATTCGTAGAACCAGTACTTGTATCTTACGATCCCTAGTCGCATATTTCATAATTTCCAGTCCGTCTTTTACTCCCAGACCAGCGTCAAAAAGGAGGGAAAGCAGCTCGGTGAAATCAAGAAGTGTCTTTTTTGAAATTCGTACTGCCTGGGCTTTTTCTGTTTCCGTTTTTAGCTGGATGGACAGGGGAAAGTATCCCTCGCTTTGAAGACCAGCTTGAACTGTTTCGAAGGAAACTCCCGCTCTGGAGAGCTTCAGAATCTTTCCGTTTGTATCTGAAACTTTACAACTATATATGTTCATCTGACTGCCAGTACCGTCTTAAGCTCGGTAAAGGTCGTCAGACCTTTTTCCACTTTCTCAAGGCCGTTCTCCCATAAGGTAATCATTCCTTTCGCATTTAAGAAGTTCCTTATTTCTGTATCTCCTGTACCTTTTGCAATCATTCGTTCCATCTTTTCATCACAGAAAAAGTATTCATGAATAATTGTCCTTCCCCGATATCCTGTCCCGTCGCATCTACTGCATCCTACAGCTTCATACAGATAATCGGGAGATCTTTTTAATTGTTTAAAGGCTTTCGTCTCAAGAGCATCAATCGGCCGCTTTTTTCTGCAGTGGGGGCAAAGCTTTCGGACCAGCCGCTGAGCCATGGATACTTTCAAGACTGCTGAAATCATGAAAGGTTCAACACCCATATCTTTAAGACGATTAATAACCGATACGGAATCGTTTGTATGCAGTGTTGAAAGGACAAGATGTCCGGTCAGTGCTGCTCGTATGGAAAGAACCGCTGTTTCACGATCCCTGATTTCACCAATCATGATTACATTCGGATCCTGTCTGAGAATGCGCCGTAAAATGCTGTTGAAGGTGAGACCTATTGTTTCGTTTGTCTGTATTTGATCTATTCCGTCAATAACATATTCAATGGGATCTTCCACTGTTATAATCTTCAGGGATTCATAATCCATCTCTTTCAGCATGGAATTCAGGGTTGTTGTTTTCCCGCTTCCTGTAGGACCAGTGACCAGTACCAGCCCTGAGGGGATCTTAACTATTTTTTTCATATCATGAAGACTTTTTCGGTTTAATCCCAGTCTATCCAGTCCGGGGCGAGCGCTTTTTCTGTTCAGGAGTCTGAGTACAATGGATTCTCCACGAACTGTCGGAACAATGGACACGCGGATGTCCTGATTATATCCACCCAGAAAAACTGAAGTTCTACCATCCTGGGGAAGACGTTTTTCCATTATGTTAAGATTTGCCATTATTTTCAGGCGGGAAGAGACCGCAGGGAACAGTGCGGGATCTATGCTGTTATGAGTCCGAAGGACACCGTCAATACGGTAACGAACTTTCACGGTTTCACTAAAGGCCTCTATATGGATGTCCGAAGCACGTTTACGTATTGCTTCAATGATGGTACTGTTTACAAAGTTGATTACTGGAGCATCATTGGCTATTTTATCAAGAAGAAGCTTCTCTTTTTTTGGGGAAGAAGAAAATGTTTTATCGGAGAATCCCGCGTTGCGTTTACCCAGGTATTCCGAGAGCTCATCATATTCAATATGTTTGTATATGATTTCTTTGTCATGAAAATGTGAGAGGATCTCCTGTAGTACTTTATCGTTTGTATTGCAGACCCCAATGGTAACGGATGTAGTATCTTCAGCGAGAATGATGGCAGAATGGGATTCAATAAAATCGGAACGGTACTGTCTCTCTCTGTCGGGAAGAGGCATATAAGCTGAGAGTGACACCACAGGAGTCTCATCTGTCAATGCCACAAAGCAGATCCTGACAGAAAAGTGTTATAATAGTTTTTAAATATGGTGTCACTATTTTCTTTCTCCCGATCGGGATATTCCAGATGAGGAACAATATAGATAACCAGTTCTGTATTTTCCAGCGTTGAAACCCGACTGGTAAAAAGTGGTCCAACAAGAGGGATACTACTTAAAACAGGTGTCTTTTGAACGGTAACATCCTTTTCCTGCTGAAGAAGACCGCCAATTACCACTGGTTTCCCCGACGGAGTGCGGACATGTGTGTTAATAACTTTCTCGGAAGTGGGAGGGGGGTTCCCGGATGACTGGGATACATCGGCACCCCTTTTGGAAACTGTAGATTTGACATTCATGGTAATCATGTCATCACCTGAAACCCAGCCATTTATAGTTATAATCAGCCCTGAAGTAATTTCACGGGTAACTCCTGTTGATGTGGCTTTACCTGTATCGGGATCAATTTCCATATCCCGGTACCGGTAGGTATTGGTGTTCTGAAAGCTTATATTTTCCCCTGTAAGACCATTCAGTGTTGTATCAGCCAGAATACGCGCATCGGAATCACTTAGCTTTGCGTTCAGGTCAAGAGCGAACTGATACCCGAAAGCCGATACTATATCAAGATTTACATTGAGAAGATTTCCGAGAGCCCCAAGAATGGTTGTTTGAGCCCCCTGTTTCATAACTGTTGCTTCCGCGGAAAGATTGTAATCCTTATTCCTGCTCTCCTGATACTGTACGACTAACAATTCATAGCGGATTTGAGGAATAGGGGTATCAATATATTCCAGATCCTTAAGAAACAGCTTGAATTTTTCATCAGTACCCTTAAAGAAAAGCAGATTCGGGTCATTTGAAGCAATTATATCATTTTTATTCAGGGAAGGCGGGAGATATTTTAACAGGTCTTTTGCCCGTATATACTTCAGGGCAACGGCACGCCCTTTGCCTTGCTTGTCGATCATATTCAAGAAGGAGGTAAAATTCTCTATCTGCTCTTTTGTCGCATCAAGTATCAGGGTATAGGGATCACCTGTCCGAAGTATCTGAAGTTTCTGTAATCGGGGGGGAAGATCCTTTACCAGTTCATCCGCTGTAAGATAAGAAAGCTTTAGTTTTACCACGTGTTTTATTTTATACTCTGCTTCCAGTTTTGCAATAAAATTCTTAATCGGAGCGGTTTCTTCCGATGATCCGGAGAGTATAATTGCATTATTCTCTTTGTCTATTTTAAAGATGGAAGAGCTGGCAAGTCTGCTTGGGAAAAGCGCCGGCAGTAATTCCACAGGAACCGTACGCAGTTTAATATAATCAACTGTATTCATTTTCTTGAGGATTTCGTTTCTAGATATGTCAAATATATAATAAATTCCGTTTCGTATGGTAAAATCTCCGTCTGCCTGTTCAAGAAGGAGTCTAAGGATGGTGTTAAAAGATTTTTTTTTGAAATGAATATTTTTCAGAAAAGCATCACCGCGTTTCATCAGTGAATATTCATTGCCGGAAAGTTTAAAAAGCTGTGAAAGTACATCTGATAAACGCACGGAATCAGCTTCTACTGTATAAGAAGTGCCGTCTTTCTTTATGTCAGCGTTTGTTCTCCCCGCCGCAGCAGTTTGTTGAACCGGCTGCTTTTTTATGTAGTAATAGTCGGAAAGGTTTTCAACTTTATAATTGTCAAAACGGTGCATTATCATTTCAAGGACTTCGTATACGGGAAGCTTTTCTGCCTGTATGGTCAGTTTTTCACGGGGAAGCGGGTCAAAAAGTATAGTCGATTGTATTTTTTTTGCAATCTTTTCAACAAGTATCCGGGGTTCTACATCGCTGGCAAAAAGCGATATAAGTCCGGTCCCTTTTGTGTATGTAACCAGTACTTTGGAAACATAGTAGATTCCGTCTTTTTTCCAGAAATACATATTATGGATGGCGAGGAAGTGGTGCAAGGATGTGTCAAGATCAGTATCGGTAAAATGATATGAAGCTGTCCCTGTAATGGTATCATCGGTAATGATTGAAACACCAGTTGCTCTAGCCAGGGTAAAAAGAATATCTTTTATGGACTGATTTACAAATTCCATCTGCTTGATTTCTCCAGCTGAAACGGAATACAGCGCAAAAAATAAAAAAAACATTTTAAAAAATCGTTTCAATGCATGTATCTCCCTACTGTCTTAAGAAGTTCCGGAGCAGTGATAAAAGCACTTATACTCCCCGCTGTTAAAAAAGGAGCAAAAGGAATACGTGAATTCCTGTTCAATTTTCCGGTTGCCATACCTGCCAGCATAAAAAGAAGTCCGGAAAAAGAAGCAATTGCCACAGCAGTAAACCACTGTGGGAACCCGTTGAAAAGACCCATTAGTGCGGCAAATTTAACATCACCCATACCAAGTTTTCCCCCGGTCAGGATTCTGATACCTAAAAACAGTATGGCACCGGAAAAGAGTTCTGCCAGAATAATCACTGGAGTATCCTTCAGCAGAAACAGCCTCAGCACGGAAAGAATGCCTATCCCCAGAAAAGTAGTCCAGTCTGGAATACGGCGGTATTTAATATCTGTTACACATGCAGTGCTGGCAAAAATGAGAAATGAGATAAAAAAAATACCCTTTATGATAAAATGATTCAATTCGAACCCCATATTTTGTACTAAATGCTCCTGTGCATTATAGCTCATACATAATAATTGTTAAAGAAGAAAATTGAGATGTCAATACTAAAATCCCTGTTTTAAAGACCTCAAAATTCAAATCAATTTGTTTAGATACATTTTGAAAAGGTAAAGCTCTCTTGTATATGGAAATGCTAACCGGTGTTCCATTTTAGGATTTTATGACTATTTTGAGATGATTTAGTAAAAAAATAAAAAAACTGGTTTTTATGCTAGAAAATTATTCTTATATGGTATATCCTAAAATCCCGAAAAAGTTAGTAACGATGAAATCGTTATATAAGTAAATATCTTATATATAAGGAAATAATCATTAAATTGTCCTTGACATATGTGCAAGGTATGGTATAATTATAACCATGTCGTATGTGATTGAAC
>WGCU01000065.1 GCA_015493635.1 Spirochaetaceae bacterium
ACGCATTTGCAGAAGGGATAAACAGTACGATACAACATATAAAAGCAACGGCTCGGGGCTTTAGAAACTTTAAAAATTACAGGACTTCAATTCTTTTCTATTGTGGTAAATTAAATCTCTATCCATAGAAAACCCGGAAGAGCCAAAATTAAAGGTGCTACCCAGTGGCTATATAGACCAAAATATAGTGAGAATATTGCCTTATGGCTCAATATACCGAAAGATGAAAAAATTGTTGAAGAAAAAACAGTCGAGAAGAAAGAAGTCAAAAAAGTTCCGTGGACCATTCCTGACCTTAAACCACGGGGCATATTACGGGTTTTTTCTGCAGGAATAGATACGTATAATAATAAAACGCTTAATCTTACTAATTCAGCTTCAGATGTGGATAAAATGATAAAGATGCTTAAGGATAGAGAGAGTTCGTACTACGAATCTGTGCAGGATGTTCTTCTATCAGATGGTGCAACAAAGATAAGTGATTTTCTTTCCGCACTGGATTCATTGCTCGCAAAGACAACTGTTGATGATTCAACTGTAGTATATATTGCGTCCCAGGGGATAAGTGATCTAAAGGGACGACCGTATATTATGTTTTCAGGCAGCGACATAAACAGTATAGCAGCAACCTGTCTGCCGGTAGCGACTGTTTATAACCATCTTGAAAAAGGCAATGGACTTGTTTTATGTATACTTGATGTAGGAAGAAAAGATCCCTGGATGGATGGGAATAGGGCCTTGTTTTCTTTTAATCCTAAAAAACTTATGCTTGATAACACAGACAAGGGAAAGGCTATAGGACTTTACCGCGTTTCTGCCGGAGAATTTACCCGTTTGGATACTCAAACCATTGGCGATTTACTGTTTAATAATGGATCTTACTTTTCTACAGAGTTATGGAAGCAGTTATCCGAATCAGAAGGAGGTTCTTGGGATAGTTCTTCCGGGTATGATTTATTAGCGAAAAAAAGAATCGGCTCGGCAAAAAACAGGAAGACTTTATTGGAGAAACTAAAAGAACTCATAGATTCAGGTAAGAAGGATGAGGCTTTATCTCTTATCGATTCAAAAGAATTCTCAGAATTATTTTCAGATGCAAGTTTGTCTACGTTAAAGGAGAATGTGTCAAATTTTACAGGGAAATAAATAAAATAGTTTACTGTATCAAGTATATGTTAATGCTGCCTTTTCCTCCCAAAGCAGCATATGTTTTTTTATTAGACGAGAAAAAAACACAGTGGGTATACCCTTCATGGACTATTGCTTTTTGGAAAACGATGTTATTGTCCATGGAGTACAGCCCGTCAGGCAGCAGGAAAAAGAAGGGGAAATCGGTTTTGAAGGTGAATCCGCTTGTATCTACAAGAGTAGGTTTTTCCTTTGTATGAAACACTTCCTGCTGTTTTATGTCTTTTCCTAAAAGGCTAAGGGTAAATCCCTTGCTGTTCTGAGCGCTAACAATGGACAAATATCCTGTACTGGCAGGCAACGATGCAAAATTCAGAAGTATGTTATTAAATTCTTTACTTTTACGAATTATTTTTCCTGTCTCACTGTTTATCATGTATATGCAGTAATGCGGATCGGTAATCTCCTGCAGCGAAGTATGATGATAGAGAAGAATATCATTTGAATCGGGAATAGCCCTGTAATCCATAATACCCTCGGCTTCTTTGTGGTCTTCTATAAGTTTATACTCGTGAAGACGTTCTCCTTTTAGGCTTATTTCAAGAAGCATCCCGTTGGATTCGAAATTACTCTTAATGATGCCATCAGGGGTTTTACCATATTTTATAAAAAGGCCATTATCATGGATTTGATATGATGGTATGATATATTTACCGATAATTAACAGACCAACAGGATCGGGTGTAAAAAACAAAAATTGTTTTTTCAAGCTAAAGGGATCAAGACAAAGTATGCCTCTCTCTGATTCTACCGTATCAGGTCGGGCTATAGCGAATAGATAATTATTGTATACATCAATGGGTATAATACTTGAGAATGCATGGTTGGATCTATTCCCGTCATATTGCGATATGACATTTCCCATACCGTTAAATACAACAATTTTGTTTTTTAGAGCACCTGACGTTCCCAAAATGATATCGCTTTTATTGTCTCCATCCATATCTCTGACAAGTGCCGGTCTATAAAAAGAAGATTTTAAGCTTTTCTCAAGAAGAGGTTCCCCCTGTAGTGTAGATATTTGTAAATATGAGTTTGATACAACTATAATCTCCGGATCACTGTTACCCCTGCAGTCAGAAATAAATATCTGGTAATCATTAAATCTCCCGGAAGGGAGCTCAATATTTCGTTCAAAAGTGAATCTTAGCGAGATTTTTTTACTCAATTCACTTTGCCCGAAATCTTTTGACTTCATTTCAGAATTGCTGCAGGAAAGTATACTGCTAATAGTTATATACAGAAACAGCGTTATCAGAAAAAAGAATAATCTCGGCTTTTCCATCGTTATTTATATCATTAACGATAACGTTTTTTAAAGGGTCTTCCCCGAAACCTTTCGTAATTGAAAATAAAAGTTTGAAATCCGGCGAATAGATGAATAAGCCATCGTCCCGCCAGAAGAACATTTCAGAAATCCCATCGCCGTTTATATCTGTAAAAAGCCACTTACCGGGATTGGCAAAACCTCTGCTGTCCATATCGTATTTTCTTTCAATCGTAAAGTTGCTGTCTAACAGATACAGTTCTCCCGGTTTGTACTGATAAACTGCAAGGAGCCTTTTGTTTTTTGTTGTGACTAGTGCCTGTATAGATATTTTCTTGTTTTTACCCGGAGAGAAGAACGTTTTAGAAATGCTTCCTTTAAGAACATTTATCCGGACAAGACGGGTTGTCCCGGTATAGTAGTTTGTTTTATTGGCAATCATATATACCTCTTGCTTCCCATCGTTATTTAAATCGGCTGCATAGTAGAAAAGCGTTCCATTGTTATCTTTAAATGAAGGATTAAAGCTTTCAGGGAGAGGATTGCCATCCTTATCCATCATGTAAACATAATATTCAGAATCATTTGCGGTATCTCCATTGGGATAGGTAACCGCTGCTCCGTTACTCGGTGTGTGAATATCCGGAAGAATGGTTCCGCCTCCGGTGAGGAGTAAACCGATCGGATTCGCTGCAATGGGAAAGAAGGAATGTATCCTGCTCCTATGGTAAAGATCTATAACCATAATACCCCGTGGTTGTTGTACATAACCGGTAACAAAATTTATGTAAAGCATTCCACCCTGATTTATTAAAGCATGGTTCATTCTTGTATTCGGAAAGTGTCCGAGACATTTATGTGCCAATAGTTTCCCTGCTGCAGAATATACGGAGAAAGCTGATGACTTCCTGCTGTAGGTTAAGAGATCTTCTTTGCCGTCAGCATTGATATCCAAAGCTGCTCCGTCCGGCAGGATAAAGTAGCTGTCGGACGGAAGAGAGGCCTGCCCCAATAGCTGCATGGAGGAACTACGGGTTATTAAAATATGTCTTTTTAGATCATAGAAAAGGAAATCCTTTTCGCCGTTACTGGCATAATCTTTACATGCCATAAGCTTTTCATTTTTTTCTTTCTCTGTTTTCCTTGACAGATGGATATTTTCCCACTTTTGCAGGGGTATTTCTGGGCTTTCGGCAGCAGATATTTCTTTTTTTTGCTTAAAAGTCAGGTGTTCTGAATTCACCTTGTCGTTATATCCTTCAAGGTTTAAAGTAACTTCATAGTGATGGCCCGCTTTTACTTTTATTTTTTTAACGGGGCTGACGTATTGATCCATTTTAGCCTGAAAAGTAACAGTCCCTGCGGGAATAGCAGCTATCAAACCCGATTCAGGGGTGGGATCCAGAAGGGTCCTGTTCATGAATATGGATGCTCCTGCAGGATTGGTAAAAAGGGAAACTGATCCTGTTTTATCCTTCCCTATTCTATACAAAGTTAAGGTATTGGAAAGAACAGCGAGCACGGCCTTTCCTGATGCATCTGGAACAAAAAATGCTTTTTGTATATATGTTCTCTCTGCTGTGCTGTAGATTGTTTTCAGATCTGAACCGAGCAGATAAAGGCGGCTTCCAATGGTAAGAAGATATTCCATCCTTCCATCTCCGTTAAAATCTCCACTTTCCTGTAAAGTTCCTATCCCTGTGACTTCCGTGAATGTCCGTTCTCTTTTTACAGATAATTTATTGTCAAGAAGATAGAAGGTACGGTTCTGTTTTAAAAGAGCGGCTATTACAGCATTTCCCCTTTTTTTGTAAAAAGAGTATTCAATTTCTGTATCCGGTGTGAACTCACGTCTTGCTTTAATCTCTCCGTCAAGAGAACGTATTTCCAGAGCTGCTTTACCCTTGTAGAAATCTGAGACTCTGTTAATACCAACAAGAAGTTCGCTTGTTCCGTTATTATCAATATCAAAAAAGCGTTCTGCTACCGAACTAATTCCACCATCCTGAAACTCTCCAACCCTGTATTCCGGGCCGATTGATAACTGTGTTTTCCTTTTTCCGTTTATTCCCAGGACATAGATACTGCTTTGAAACTTTGAATGATCCGAAACGGTTCGTTTATCCAGTACCAACCCTTTTGCGCTTTTAGGTTTATTTGAAATGGTAAACTTATCAAAATCCCTATCTGCTGCTACATCAATGGGAACAGGTCCGGTAAAATATTTCCATGCAAGAGAATTGTTGGATATATCGTAAGCACCGACAATTTTGGGTGGTATTTCAAGGGAAGAAACAGTACTAAAGTATATTTTCCCCTCTTTATAGAATTGTATTTTTGTCTCCGCATTATAAATTTTAGAATCGATAAAATTAACCAATTCAGAAAGAACCCCTGAGTATGAAAGTATTTGTATCCCCTTTCCTTTCTTGCAGCCTAAAATAATATCCTGCTTACCATCTCCGTCTATATCTGCAACAGTACCGGAGCCAAAGTTTGTATCTTCAAAAGTTTTTTTCCGAATAAGTTTTCCTGTGAGAGAATAGATAGCTATGGTATTTTTTGACACAATGATTATTTCTTTTTTGGCATCACCTGTAACATCTCCCGTATATATGGAGGAATCGGGAGAAGTATCCAGAGACGTATAGGCTTGCAGAAGATCAAGATCAGCCTTTTGAAATGAAAAGGAAGTAACACCGTTTTTCTGCCAGTATGGTGCTGTTGCGGTATTTCCTTTTGAGAAAAAGGAACACCCTGTTACTATTGAGGCAGTTATCACTATAAAAGAAAGAAAAAGTTGCTTACGCTTCATCAAGACACTCCTTAAGAACAAGTAGTACTGTCGTTCCTGAATCTTTTGTACTCTTTATATTTAGGACCCCGCCGTCATCCTCTACAATATCTTTGCATAATGCTAGGCCGAGGCCAAGGTTGTTTTCTGTATTTTTGGTTGAAAAGAAAGGGTCAAAAACTCTCTCTTTGTTATTCCCGGAGATACCGCAGCCGTTGTCACTAATGGAAACCGTTACCATATTCTTATTTGAATATCCCTTGATCAGTATCCTCCCCTTCCGGTCAGCTGTTTTTATTGCTTCAAGAGCATTGGTGAGAATATTTGAGAATACGATATAGTATTCTCCGGGACAGATACAGATGTATAAATCGGGAGGTACATCTATTTTAATTTCATAGCTGTTATACCTGTGTGAAACTTTGAAAAAATCAACGGTTTTTATGAGAATCTCTTTTATCGGAATACGCTCGCGGGTTCTGTTTTTCCCCCGGTATATGCTTTTCATGTTGTTAATAATGTTTGTCATACTCTCAAAGCCGGTATTTGCGTGGGTAAAAATTGCATTACTGTCAGAGAGTACCTTCTCAATTATTGATTTTTCGTCTTTATTTAATTTTTTTTTCTTAAGTATGGCAATAAGTGCGCTCATGTGATCTTTAATAAAAAAGAGATTTCCCCGAAGATAGTTAATAGGGTTCCCCAATTCATGGGCAATGCCCGCTGTCAACATAGATAAGGAAAATGTTTTTTCCTGTTCCAGCATTCTCATTCTCATCAGGGCAATCTTGTTTTTTAGTTCGTTTTCTTCCCTGTACATCTTTTCAATAATCTTTTTCTTTTCTCTTTCAAATTTCAGAAGCCTTGAAATTAAGGCAAAGGATCCTGTAGCGGCCAGAACAAGCATTATAACGAGGGGAGAAAGGTTTGCAAGTTTTGTAAAATATAAGAATTCATACAGAAGGGAAAAAAATAAAAAGATACCTGCAATAAGGGGTTTTTGAGTATAAAGAGTATAAAAGACAAGTATAAAGAGAGCAATGAAATTGGAAAAAACAAAAAAGGAAAGGAGCTGCCCGGGTGCATGAAGCTTTGGTATGAAATACTTTACTTCGATTAATCGTAACAACATGAATGCTGCAAGGAACAATAACTGAAAAATATATTTTTTTTCAGATAAGAGAGCGGACAGAACAAGGAGGAGAACTCCCCCTGAGAGAAGCAGTATTCTGTAAAGCTGTATATCAGGGTAGCGGGGTATAACAAGAGGTGAAATTATACATTCAAAAATACTGATAATAATAAGAGATCCTATCGCAAGTGAAAATTCTAAAAGACTTTTGCGGGCGGATAGTTTCGTGTCTATGCTAAGTCCAGGCATTTTCACTCTCTATATAGTTTATATCGATTAATTTTGTTATGTAGTCCCTGCCTGGATAAACCAAGCAGTTCGGCTGTTCTGGTAATATTATAATTATTTTCCCGTAAACTTTTTTCTATCCTGTTTTTTTCCATCTCTTCAAGTTCCGATTTTAACGAACCTGATTCATCGAACGTATTTCCGATGCTATTCTCTTTATTAACAGTATTGAGAGGTTCAAGTACATCGTTCAGAAGTTGAAGTGTTATATTCCCATCAGGAATATTCAGCAAAGCAAGCCGGTGGATGTATGTTTCGAGTTCTCTGATATTTCCGGGGAAAGAACGATTAATAAGAACCATCTGTGCGTCGGGGGATAAATGAAGCTTTCTCTCGGTTCCGTATTCTCTTTCCAGGATTTTATTGAATATTTCCATAATATCCTCTCTCCGTTCCCTTAAAGGCGGAATCCTTAATCTCAGAATGTTGATTCTGTGATAGAGGTCCTTTCTGAAAGTTCCCGCAACGACATATTCCTCAAGAGGTACGTTTGTAGCAGCGATGAGCCGGACATCTGCATATTTCTCCACTCTGCCTCCAACGGGAAAGTACGTTCCAAACTGCAGAATTCTTAATAGTTTTGGCTGCATTTCAAGAGAAAGATCTCCAATTTCATCAAGGAAGATTGTCCCCTGGTGAGCAGTTTCAAAAAAACCTTTCTTATTAATATCCGCTCCGGTAAAAGAACCTTTTTGGTACCCGAAAAGCTCACTTTCAATAATACTCGGCGACAATGTTGCGCAGTTAATTTTTATGAACGGTTTTAAACTTCTTTCTGACAGCTCATGAAGAGCTTTAGCAACAAGTTCTTTCCCGGTACCTGTCTCCCCGGTAATGAGGATACTGCTGCTGGAATTTGCGTAGGTAGAAATTTTTTCCTTCAGCTTTACCATTACACGACTGTGCCCGGCAATTCTTCCTAAGCCATAGTTTGACGTTTCCCCCTTTAACTGGGTATTCTCTTTCTGCAATCGTACATTTTCTTCATGCAATAAGTGTTCCAACTTTTTATTTCTGCGAATAAGAGAAAGCGACTCGTACGCACGGTGTACATTCTGGAGCAGTGTGTCCGGCATAAAAGGTTTGATAATATACCTGTAAATAACATTGGAATTCACTGCATCTATGAGATCATCACTGTCAGTATATGCTGAAATAATAATGCCTAGAAAATCTTCTGATATCTTTTTGCATGCTTTAATCATCTCTATTCCGGTTAATCCCGGCATTTTCTGATCGGATACCACAAGGTCATACTGGTTGTCCATGAAATGTTTTAGTGCTTGTTCGGAGCTGGTAAAAACTTTTATTGTATAATTACTCAATACCCGGGAGATGTAATCCGCATTTCCCGGATCATCATCGACAATGAGTATGCGCGCATTTTCTCTTTCTTTCAAAACCAATCACCTTGTGTAAACTTACTTGACACTTACTGTCTAGCATCTTGACATATATTACCGGTAAATAATCATGTTTGCAACATTTTTTTTCTTTTCCTCTTTATAGATACTCATTAGCACAATTTATGTAGTTGGCATGGTGTTTGCATTAGAATTGCATATAAAAAATATATTTAAAAAAGTAGTATAAAGAAAAATATTTTTTAGGAGGCCACATGATTAAATTTTTAAGGAAACGTTTGTTTGTCACGCTGATAGTTTTTATTGCAGTGTTGTTTTCTTCTGCAGGAACGCTTGCCGCAGAGGATGTCCCGGCGCCGTATATGATGTTTGCTTTGTGGGGAGATCTACTAAATCTGTATCCCGAAGTAGATTATTACACTTTTCCCTCTGATCTTCTAAGTTTGCATAAACCGGTACTTTTTAACCACGTTGATGTATATTCTTATGAATATGAAACATTATCAACCCGTTCTCCAGGGTATACAGGTCCGGGGGCAGCAGGTGGTACCTATGATAGTTACAGTAATCGATTTAATCCTCTGGTGAGTATTACCGGATTTTATCCACTTAAAAACGGTATGGTAATGGGAGCCGGTGGTTATGTAAATATTTGGAAAGAATCCAATAAAGAGACATATAAAAACTATAATGCTAATCCTGAAAGTAAAACGGCAGAATCAAACCGGAATGGGCGGCAGACCTATGCTGCAAACTACTATATTGCTAAAAAGATCGGAAACATTGATTTTGGAATAAATGGAGCTTTTAATTACTACCACCAGCCAATGGATGAATCATGGACCACTGATTCAAGTGTTAATAGCGGTAAAAAATATATAACAAATGGAATTGGTTATCCAGGGTATGAATTAAACAGGGATACTATTTCTGCTCTGGTAAGTGCTGCCATACCATTTGACAAACTTTCTATCAAAATTGCTTCATCGGTAGAATACGTTTCTGGTTATTGGAATTACTTTACTGCTGTTGATAAGGATGGTAACGGTTACGCGGATGCTTATGTGCCAACGGCAGACTATGAAAAAAGTACGGAAGCCTGGGGCGCAAATCCGTCAGGTCCTTATACTGCGTATGCGTATACCGATACTAGACATGGTACAACTGTAAGTTTTTTACCAGTGATCACTTATGATTTCTCCAACTCATTTTCTCTACTTGTTAATGGAAGTGCTGATGTTTATTCCAACAATACGAATGAGTATTATCAGCATTTCACTGCAGGTGACAAAAGCAGTCAAAATAGTGTTTCATCAGATCCTGGTTATGAGATAATATCGGCCCTGATATTTAAACCTTCAAATACTATTGAAATAAGGTTAGGTGGAGGATATGCGGGAGAGAACTATAAATATACTAACAATAGTGTAGATTACAACGGGGATTCGATCTTTGATCCCAAAAACACGAACCACTATACTGAGGTTAACTGGACTTCGGATCCTGATAATGGTGATGTAATATCAAACGGGTCAAAAAATAGCGGACATTCTGATACCATAAAGGTACTTGCCGGGTTACAATGGAACGTTTCTCCAAAGGTTGTTCTATTCGGGAGAGGGGTTCTTTCCTCTTCCTCTACAACAAGGACTTACAATGTGTTTAATACTGCGGATGATAACGTGTGGACAGAAACGGAACAGTCTGAGTCTCTACATTGGGAAATGCTTACTATTACCGGTGCAGGAATAACCATCTCCGATAACCTCTTCTTAGGCCTCCAGACAGACTATATATATGGCGATTCAAATCCTTCTACTGATACGCTTCCGACAAAGAGTGGTAAAGAGTCAACAACAGCAGGGAGTGCTACAGTATCATACCCGAAGAATAATAGTTTTAGAATTAACCTTTATTTTGTTGTGGGGCTATAGGAATAAAAGTTATGACCCCGGTTTGTTTTGACAAACCGGGGTTGCTATTTTAATAAGACTTAGAAATCCACCACCTTTGGTGGTGTTCTTGGGCTGAAGGCTATGCCATAAGAAAAGTATAATAATATAATAGGCAGATGACAAAGTGAGGAAAATAGTACATGTAGTGTATCAGTGTAGCTATCATATGGTATGGTGCCCCAAATACAGGTATAGAATAATGAGAGGATAAGTAGGGGGTGGGCGTATATAGAACAGAGGACTAGATCATTATAGGAGTGGAAATTCTGGAGTTGAATGTGATGGAAGATTATGTGTATATGATAATAACGCTACCACCGAAGATATCAGTGTCAGAAATGATGGGAATATTGAAAGGCAAAACAGCCAACAAGTTTGTTTAAGAATTTAGCAGCGTTGAAGAAAAAACCGTATTGGGGGAACTATTTCTGGAGCCACGAATATTGTGTAAGTACAATAGGCTTGGATGAAGATAAATTAAGGAGCTATGTAAAATATCAGGAAGAGAATGAGTGGCTCGAAGAGAATCAACAGAAAGAATTAGCCTCTTTTAGAAGCTCGCCGTAAGCCACCTCCTCTGGGGGTGGTTGTTGACTTAAGGAGGAATTTATGTATAGGAAAACCATCGTTAAAATAATTATATTTTCTATGGTAGTAGTATTATTTTTAGCATCATGTAAAACTTTACCAATACCGAAATCAGAAAATGATTCTTTATTGATTATACCAATCAGTTATGAAAAGAAAAGTACCAAGGATTGGTTTGGGCATTACAAAATTACTATTACTAGCTCTTCTACTGGTAAAGTAGTTAAAACCATGATGCTTCCAATACTCAATGGTTTTACCAAAATATCAGGTTTAGAACCTGGGAACTATAATATCTCACAGGATGTTTTTGTCTATGATAAAAGTAGTGTAAATCACAAAGGAACAATAGCTAGACGGTATATAAGCTTTACAATACAACCCGAACATATTACGATTTTGCCATATAAATTTACATATATTATATTTGATCAATCCTCCACTCATTATGTGATGAATCGGAAGTGGAGTAATTTCTCACGATCAGAGATTGATAAGTTATTTAATTCATTGGAGGATTATAAAAATTTCTCCTTATGGAAAAATTGATTTTATCTAATGGTTTGTAGAACTTTGGCAAAAAAGGAGAAATCTTTGATAGTTAGAAAAGATATTATTTTAATTATTAGTGTTGCAATTAGTTTTATTTTATTCACTGGTTGCCCTAGTCCTCCTGGTGATAATGTTTCAACGAAACCGACAATTATATCTGCCCAGTGGGATATATTTGAGGGGGCAGCCAGATTTTTAGATAATGATACTAAAGATTATGGGCAAGGAAGTATGTTGTATTTGAACAATACCGATGGATTGACACCTGTTGAAATCCAAGTTAAGAAAATAAATGGTGCCGAAAATAACGGATATGGTATAATCTTTGCTTACCAGAGTGACGGAAGCTATTATAGATTTTTAATTGATACAGGAGGTTGGGGGCAGGTAAGTAAGATTAATGCTGACGGTAGTTCTACAGAATTACTTCCATGGACCCAAAATTCTGCAATTAATACAGGTTATGATGTTCTCAATATTCTTAGTGCTGTATACAATTCCTCACCTGCTTCATATGATGTATTAGTAAATGGTACTAATATTCTTAATTTTGATGGTTCCTCATCAGGCAGTCTTCTCTCTGGTGGTAAATCCGGCTTTTTTGTTAGTATCGGTAATGAAGCATCGGAGGGATTTCCCGATACTCCCGTTGATGTACGATTTAATATGATAACCCCTATTAATTATCCATAAAGTAGATTGAGTTTTAAAAGGAGAGTTATATGATACTAAAGATCAGAAAATCTGTAATTGCTGCCTTAATCTTAAGTTTAGTGATTATTTCATGTACTACTCTGGATCAGAATCAGCGGTTATTACAACATGGCATATCAAAAAATAATACTGTCGTTTTAATACCCCAATTAACAAAGAATACGACAAAGTATAAATTGTTTGCAACCTTTGAGGTAACAATAATTAATAGGGAATCTAAAAAGAGGGTGAAAGTTGTAAATTTAAGTCATTCCGGGAAATATACAATTGTAGCTGGACTTCCTCCGGGGAAATATGCAATAAACCATGTTGCATTCAAAAAATACCCGGGAGTTACTCCTCCGGTTCCGAAATTGACAACCTCGTTTTATGATATGTACTATCCCTTTGATGTGGTGGAAGATAGTATTGTTGTCACAGAGATTACCTTTCTCAAGCAAATGTATATTGATAAAAAATCCGGTATTTTAAAATATACTTTAGCCGGGGCTTTTTCAGATGGAGGGCTTGCCGTTGAAGCTTTAAAACAATTTTTTGCTGATTATCCAGAATATTCTTATTTTCGCAAAGATAGAATTAACATAGGTCTGTTGATAAATAAAAAACAAGAGATTGTCGGGACAAGATACTGGATAACCAAGTCCAATGATATTGTTGTAGAATTACCATCGGATTTCGCAAAAAAAAGAGTAACTTCATCTTCAACCATAACTTTTGGACCTTCGACTACAGTTCCTCCTAAGGGAGGGGAAAATGGAAATTAAAATTCATGGTTGTTTGAAGTGAGCTTTAATAAGAATCTCTTGTTTGCATTTTGTGTTATTACAATTTCTTTCATAATCCTTGCCAGTACCAGCTGTTCACAAAAAAAAGTATCGCCAGGTACAGAGGCCCAGATTAAGAGTGATGCAGGTCATCCGGAGGCCGGTAAGTCCGAAGAACTTACCTTTAAACAGTACGCGGAACTGCCTGTATGGGAAAAAGAGCGGGAAGCTTTTGCTGTTCTTTCAGGAGCAGAGAAGGCAGGGGATGTTGATGAGCTTAAAAGCATCTATTCTCAGGCATCAGGATTGTTTTCCGAGGTTCTTACAACGCTGCAGGGGCTTGAATTATCAGAGGATATTAAGAAGTTGAATGATCTGCAGATAGAAGTATGCAGAACATACGCAACAGCTCTTAAGAAGTTTAACGAAACAGGGGATTCAGCGAACCTTGAAGTATTGAAACAGGCGGATGAAAAGATGGCGGAGTTTGTTAAAGAGCTTGAGCAAAGGTCAGACAGTCTATGAAAGACATAAAAAAGTCTGAACTTGTTTTACTGCTGCTGTTACTAACTGTCTCCGGATACGCCCTAAGAAGCAGCAGTTTGTTTTTTGAAGATCTGATAACAGATAAAGCTTTTAGGAAATCTATTACAGAAACAGGTCAGGAACTGATAACAGTGACTCTGAAGAAAGTGCTGGAAACAGATACGGTAGGAAAGGAAAGTAAAGGAAAACTTGAGATTTATAAATCTGTTGTTGATCAGGCGGAAAAGAACGGGAGTCTTGATGAGATTAAGGAAGTTCTTGAAAAGAAGGTAAAAGAGGGGAAAGCGTCCCCACAGATACTCTTTACCCTGGCGATGGTGTATGAGAGGAAAGGGATGAAGAGGGAAGCGTACAAAACTCTGGAAAAGGTGGAGAAAGCGGTTAAACAGCAGCCGAAGATAGCATTTAACCTTTCGCTTGTGTATGGAAGGAAGAAAACATTAAAGTCACAGATAGATAAAGCAGAGGCAGAAGCTTTTACCTTGACCCATGGAAGTGTAGATGTAAAAAGTTTCCCTGAAGGGGTGGAAGTATATCTAAACGGAGATAAAAAATGTAAGACGCCTTTGACGCTTTCGGAGATGGAAGCAGGAGAGTATAAAATTACGCTGAAGAAAGATGGGTATGAAGATAAAAACATATCGGTAACAGTAAATCCGGGTAAGACAGCGGTAATCGATACACGTTTGACAGAATCAGCATCTAAGGGAAAGTCTGTTGATAAGGTTGTTGAAAATTGGGCTGCAGGTTTGAAAGACAAAAACATTGATCAATTAATGGAGACCTATTGGCCTGATGCTGTGTTTACATTTATCCCACCTAATGGTGATTCGATGGTATTGAATGGAAGTGATGAAATTAGATCTGGTCAGGAAGGTGGCTTTGTCAACAGACCTGAAATTAATATTCTGGTCGATACTGCTGAGCACTCAAAAACTGGAAGCACTATAACATATACTATAAATGTCGAATCCTCGGATGTAGTACTTATTAATACTCTTGAGCTGGAACAGAGAGACAATGAATGGCGAATTATTAATCAAACTGTAAGAATACAGTAAAGGATGGTACAGGAATATTAATTTTATAAAAGAAAAAAAGAGAATCGAATGGAAAAAATAAGTCATAAGTTAAATATTCCTCTGATAATAAGAAGAACCATGCAGGCACGTTTTGAAAATAAGGAGCGTATTGAGGAGGCTGCCAGTAAAGTAACTTACCTCTATGAAGGGGCAGACCCTTATGAAATGAAAACCCGAAAGGGGAAATGGGAGATATATTCTGAGCTTAATTATATTGTTCCTTCTCTCCGCTCTATATCTTCGGAAAACGGTTATGATCGATTCTGTGCAGTATATTTTAGGGATGGAAAACCATTAACAATAATACGGGGAAATACTGCGGAAAAAAGTGAAATTCTCAATTCTTTAAAAACAATTACCAAGAAGGTTATCGAGCAAATCCCATTTTTATCTTTTCCAAAAAAATCTCTCACGGAAGAAAATGGGTTGACTTATGGACTTAGGATCGGACTTATATTAGCAATTTTCCTTGCAGTTTTTGTGTTGTTTGATTATGTACTGATCCCAAATTACCCGGAAGCTTTACTTAGGGGAATAAATATATCTATTGGAAATAAATTTAACAATTATTCAGCCAGCTCAAAAATCTTTGAATATACAAGCATTACCGGACGGATAATCAAACATTTATTCCCTCCAAAATACAGGCACTTGGCTTTTTCTATGTACACAGTGGTAGGAGCCTTTGTTCTTCCTGTTTTATTTTTTGGTTTTATTTATGAGATTGGGGGTAAAATAGCTGATAAGCTAAGGGTAACCAACCTTTCCGTACAAGCCAGGGAGTTTCACTACGGTTTTTTTGCAGTTGATGAAATACTTGAAGAGGAGAAGAAGATTAGAAATGAAAAAGTAAAAATTGAATTCTTCAATAGACTATCTGCCCGGGGACTTAAAATGAGAGAAACCGAGTTTGAAAATGTATATAATGATATTATGAAAGAAATGAGAGGGAAATAATCGAGGGTCGTCCTCCTTTTTTGTCTTTCTCACACCATGATTTTATCATGGAAAAACTGAAGGGACATATTTCCCATGGGGTAATATTAAAAATATTTAGCCTAAAATCCCGAAAAAGTTAGTAACGATGAAATCGTTATATAAGTAAATATCTTATATATAAGGAAATAATCATTAAATTGTCCTTGACATATGTGCAAGGTATGGTATAATTATAACCATGTCGTATGTGATTGAACAGAGGGTAAAAA
>WGCU01000066.1 GCA_015493635.1 Spirochaetaceae bacterium
CCCGGGTGAATATCCCGGGCTTTTTTATGCATCAATTTTCCCGCTTTTTATCAGGCACAGAAATAGTGCGGGATTCTTTCCTGTTTTACTCTTTTTCCTAACAAAAACTCTCCGGGAATTACTCCAAAAATAATGCGGGAATCAACACCTTTAACCACTTATCAATTTCATCTTTATTAAATATCACACGATTTCCCAATTTGGTCCTGGGAATAGTACCTTTAGAACTCATAGAATAAATTGTACTTATGGCAATCCCTAGATATTCGCTTAACTGCTTAATATTCATATAATCACGGTTTCTACCTTGATACTCTGGAACACTTTCAACTTCATTTTCGTTATTGGTATCTGAAACTATATCCAAATCAGAAGGGTCTGCTTTAACATCCTCAATACCCGATTTAGCAATATCTAGCCATAGCTGAAGCCTTGAAATTGCTACTTCATCTTCTTCAAGACTATACTGTAGTTCTTCAGGATCAGCATTTAATTCACCTTCTTTGAGTAAAATCTTAAACTTTATACGATCTTCCTCTAACTGTTGCTTCCATTCTTTAATAGTAATATCAAGAAAGGAAATACGTTTCTCAACAGATAGTTGCTTAGAATCATTCCTTATTTTCTCAAGTTGAGATTCTAATTCTAGTCGGATAATGTGCCTCCTTTATTTATTAACAACACAGTATTATAATACTCCAGTGTAGTATCACTATATCATATATAAATAATCTTCGATTAGAAGGAAAGCACAGTTATTTAATTATTTTTCAACAAAGGTCAGGATAATTTTAGCTGAATACGAATAATTTCTCTGATTTTCTTTGTCCAGGAAAGAACCAATGGTAAATGTTCAGGGCCTACTTTCATTGAACTTCCCGGATATCGGATAACAGTTCCGAATGGTGTCAGGCTTTCACAGATGCCCTGAAGTACATCTAAATCAGTTTGTAATTTTCTACATTCATTATTTAACTTCCCCAGATCAAGGGTTATGAGACTTAGACAGTAATATTGCAGCATCATAATCTCTTTCTGCAAATTCTACCCACTCCTTTGTGCCGCTATGCATTAGACTGCAATTCCTTCAGATTTAATAGTATGTTCTAATGTCCAGGGTTCCATGCTTCTCTTTTCAAAATTTGATTCTTCAACAACTATCACATCAAGAGCTCTGTCCAGATATCTACGAATTTCTGTAGCTAACTCAGCAGCAAGTGCAAATGAATCCTTTTTAATTTCGGGGAAAACCACACAGATATCAATATCACTATCTTTTGCCGCAGAATCACTCGCCTCTGATCCAAAGATTATAAACTGTGCATCAGGATATATAAGTTTAACAGCATTTATTCCATCAATTATTTTTCGATCCATTACATTAAGATATATGAAAATGGCCAAGTATGCAATAAAAGAAAATGCTTCTTGTCAAACACCTCTCCGTGGATGATTCCCTTATGGTAAGTTACCGGTAACTATGTAAATATAAAATATCAACAAATCACTGCCAATCACTCATCAAAGTGTCAGAAAGAAAGTGCTAGTAAAAAAGCTAAAATTGTACTAAAATCCGGCAATTGTAGATAAATAGAAATAAAACAGATCTTTCTGAACCATTACTAACTTGTTGCTTTATAATAACTTATATCAACAGAGATAAAGAGGGATGAAATAAAAACCCATTCTCGTAAAGCGTAGGTCGTGGGTTCGACTCCCACCTCTGGCTCTTGTACCTTTCATTCCTTTCCAGGCAGATCCCTGTAAACTACTTTGTTCCGGCCGCCGGCCTTTGCCTTATAGAGTGCTTTATCTGCCGTTTTTATAAATAATTCCGCATCTTCTTTTTTACCAGGGATACCTGAGGTTATTCCTATACTGAGGGTAACGATACCTCCAAGACCTGTTTCCTTGTGCTCTATTCTTTTTTTCTGTACAGCACGCTTTATTTTTTCTCCTATGTCCAGGGCTGTTTCAGATGCACAATCCGGTATAATGATACAAAACTCTTCTCCTCCGTACCGTGCAATAAAATCTGAGTCCCTGACCAGACATTTTCTGAATATGTTAGCAATGGCAACAAGGCATACATCCCCTTCCACATGGCCATACCGGTCATTGAAGTCTTTAAAAAAATCTATGTCTGCCATAAATACAGAAAGCGGTTCTTTAAAACGCCGTGCCCTGTTTACCTCTATTTCTATTCTCTCATTCAACTCTCTGCGGTTATAGAGCCCGGTAAGAGCATCTTTTACTGACATTTTTTTTAACATTCTGTTTGATTCAAGGAGCTCGTTCCGTAAGGACTCAAGTTCAGCAACCTTTTTCTTCAGCTTGTAATGATGTCGTATCTTTATAAGTGCATAGAAGAGCATAACCAGAAGCAGATCATATATAATCTGTGCCCACCAGGAACGCCAAAAAGGAGGCTCAATGTGTATTTTAACAGAAGCAGTCTTATGTAACCAGGTTTCATTATTCACCGAAGCCTTTACGTAAAAGGTATATGTCCCTGCAGGAAGGCCGGCATACAATGCTGAAGTACGGCCTCCCGCATCTCTCCAGGAATCGTCAAATCCTTCAAGAAAGTACTTGTACCTGTTCCTTGAAGGATCAGAATAATCTAGACAGATATAGTGGAACGTTACTGAGTTCTGCTTGTATGATAAGGTACGTATCTTTGAATCCGCTTTAATAGGAATTGTATTGAGTATTTCCCCCATGGTTTCAATATCTGTTACATAAAGGGGAGGATCGTACATGCGGGGAATATAGGTATCTGCCTGAAACCTCGCTATACCTTTTCTGCTGCTGAAATACAGATATCCATCTCTCCCTTTTAATACACCGTAGTTAAGACTGCTGTCAGGAAGGCCATCACTCTCATCAAGAATAACTATTTTTCCGGAGTCAGGAGAGAGAATACTGATTCCTTCGTTTGTAGCACACCAGATGTTTCCTGAATTATCTTCAAGGATTCCCTGAACCCTGTTCCCAGATAAACCGTTTTGCTTAAGATAATGGGAAAAACCATTGGTTCGTTTATTATAGAGATCCAGACCTCCCCCCTCAGTTGCTATCCACATTCTCTCTTTAGAATCGAGGAACAACATCCTGATAGAATTACCGCTGATGGATTTCACATTATCAGGATCAAGATAGTAATGAATAAATACTTTTTTGTCTGGAATGAAATTATTCAGTCCATTGTTTGTTCCAATCCATATTCCCTGATCTGTTTCAATAAAAGAGGTTACAAGATTATCACTGAGAGATCCTTCATCATGTATACTGTGGAGATAATGATTTATTTCTCCTGTTTTTCTGTTAATCCGGTAACATCCATTATCGTACGTTCCTACCCAGAGATTCTGAAAAGAATCTTCAAAAAGTGCATAAACTCTTTCTTTTGCAAAAGATATATCAGTACCGGAAGAAGATGTAAGGGGAGTAAAGGTCCGGGAAGTATTATTAAAAACAAAAATTCCCTTTAATGTTCCCGCTATAAGCTCCCCTGCAGAATCCTGAATAATATCTGTTACGGTATTTTCCGTAAGACCGCTTCCATTTTCTTTCTTAAAATGTTCAATTGTTCCGGTTTTTTTGTTCCATCTATCAAGTCCATGATCAGTTCCGATCCAGATGAATCCCTTTGTATCTTCATATAACGAATAAACGTTCCCATCCGTCAGGGAAGAAGGATCCTTCTTGTCATGGTACAGAACGATAGGGTTTCGTTTATGCAGATTAATTTTATTGATTCCTCCTCCCTTTGTACCAATCCAGAAAAGATCCTGTGAATCTCTCATTATTGAATACACTATATTGTTGCTTAAACTCTGGGCATTTCCCGGTTCATAAATGTATTTTGCCACCTTTTTGGAGGGAATGTTCAAAATAAATAATCCCCCGCCCCAGGTTCCGGCCCATACAGTGTCTTTTTCATCAGTATTAACGGTGTATACCCTGTTATCAGCCAGTGAATAGGAGATGACTGCACGGGTAACAGTATTAAAGGAGGATATTCCTCCACCCCAGGTTCCAAGCCATAAAAGATTTCCTTCTCCGCCACTGATGGACATGACATACTTACTGGGAAGACGGAATCCTTTCTCTCCGGTAAGGCCGAAATGAAGGAAATGCCCCGTCTTCCGGTTATAGCAGTCGAGGCCGTTGTATGTACCGATCCATATTTTCCCCCGTTTATCTCTGTAGAGAGACCGGATTACATCGTTGCCTATACTTGAAGAGTCCTGTTCATCGTGAAAAAATACTTCACATTTCCCCGTCGAAGGGTCAAGGAGGTTAAGTCCTTGCAGGGTTCCTATCCAGATTTTCCCGTTATTGTCAGGAAGAATGGAAACAACGACACTGTTCGATAAACTACTGCTGTCTCCGGGAATCTTACTGAAATTTTTGAACGTTCCCGTATCAATATCAAAAATGCTTAATCCATTGTATGTCCCGATAAGAATGGAATGCTTATAAGCCACCATGGTCTGTATTTTATTGTGGGGAAGAGACGCTCTGTTGTACGGATCATATTCAAAAAGGATAATTTTTACACCATCGTAGCGTACAAGCCCGTTCAACGTTCCAAACCAGATATAACCGCGGTAATCCTGCACAATGGAAGAGATAGATGAATCGGACAGAGCACCTGCCACCGCAGGATGCTGAAAGAAGAAACGGTTTCCTGACTCTGACGCCGAAAGAAGAGAGCCCATAAAAATAACAAAGCATATAATAAAAGTACCTATTTTCACGAGTTTTCATTATATTGATAATAGGTATTATATGCAATAAGGTTCTTCTCAAACGAGTGAGTGGAGAGGGACAACTTGCTGGTTCCTGCCCTAAGCGAGTGCAGAGAACGAAAGATATCAATACCCCGCGGCTTGCCGCGGAATAAGCCGCGATAGCGGCTTAAGGGGAAGGTTTTACCCTGGGGTATTGACACCTTTCATTTCTTTTTCCGCTTTTCTGCAGCTTTAACAAGATCACCGAAAGAAGAAGTACTTTCTGAATGATCACTGTACCGGGATATGAGCTTTCGATTCAGTGCCTTTTCCTTTCTTCCGGGAGGCCGTGAGAAACCGCTGCCAGTATCAACAGGTTCCTCATAACCGCAGGAAAGCGCGAAACATGCAAAAACTGCCCGGCCGTGTTTATCTTTTCTCTCCAGCATAGGCTGTCCGCAGAGAGGACACTTTTTCCCTCTGGATAGAACAGGGGTATATTTTTTTGTACTTTCCCTTATCTCCCGAACGAGGTGTACCGTCTTATCCCGTATTTCACTTAAAAAAAGGGAAGATTTTTCTGAACCTTCAGCAATACGGGCAAGCCTCTGCTCCCACCTGGCAGTAAGAACAGGTAAAGTTAGTTCTTCAGGGACAAGGGCCAAGAGCTCCATTCCCCGGGAAGTGGGACGGAGTGTTTTACCTTCCCGCTCAATATAGTTATTGGAAAGGATTTTTTCAATAATATCAGCCCTCGTAGCCGGAGTACCAAGACCTCCCGAAGCTATTGACGCACGTAAGGCGGTGTTGGAAATAAACCTAGCAGGATTCTCCATAACGCCGAGCAGTGTTCCTTCCGTATAACGTGAAGGAGGTTTGGTTATTTCCTCATGGACTTTTATCTCAATCACTTTCACATGGCTGCCCTCAGGAGGAAACGTTGTCATCTGATACGGAATATCTTCGATATCTTCCCCATCTGAATCCTGTTCCCCTTCTCCCGAAATACTACTCCATCCTCTCTTGATAACCCGTTCTCCTCTGGCAGTAAAGGTTTCATTCCTTACTTTTATCCGGATAACGGACTGCTCTTTTACAAGGGGTGAAGAAAGAACCTCCAAAAAACGCTGTATAACAAGATTCATCAGCTTTCTCTCATCGCTGTCCAGATTTTCCGGCAGAACAGGATCTCCCGTTGGAATAACCGCATGGTGCTCCGTTACTTTAGCATCATTTACAAAACGTTTTCCGGGGACAAGGGGCTGAGTGAGCAGTTTCTGAGCAGCCGGCCAAAAAGAGGTATGTTTCAAAGACGTAAGCCGTCCGGGAAGCGTCGGAACCATATCCGCCGTTATATACCGGGAATCGGTGCGGGGATACGTTGCGATTTTGTGCCGTTCATAAAGACTCTGAAGGGTAGAGAGTGTTTTTTTCGCTGAGAATCCCAGTCGGATGTTTGCTTCCCGCTGTAAGGCAGTAAGATCATAAGCAAGCGGGGGCGGGATATTCTTTACCGTTTTTTTAAGCCCTGTTACAAATCCTTCACCGTTGGAAGCAGCTTCTGCAACCTTGACTGCTTCTTCCCTGCTGAATAAGCGCGCTGCACCTTCCGGACTCCGCCACACTCCGTAAAACTTACCGAAAAGACCTTTCACCGTCCAGTATTTTTTCCCGGTAAAATTTTCTCTCTCTTTTTCCCTCTGCGCTATCATAGCCAGCGTAGGTGTCTGAACCCTGCCAGCGGACAGCCGTACATCGTATTTACAGCTGAGAGCCCTCGTCACATTAAGACCGACAATCCAGTCAGCTGCTCCCCGGCACAGGGCAGCTTCGTAGAGCCCATCGTAGGCATGCCCATCCTTGAGACTGCCGAATCCCTCTTTGATGGCTTTACTTGTCTGCGAGCTTATCCACAACCGTTTAAAGGGACCTTTCCATGATGCAAGCTTCATGATAAGACGCGCAACCAGTTCACCCTCCCTGCCGGCATCCGTTGCAATAATGAGCAGACCAATATCAGAACGTTTCATAAGGGACTTTATCAGGTAAAACTGCCTTGAAGTCCGTTTTATGACTTTAAATTTCATCTTTTTCGGCAGTATAGGGAGGTCTTCAAGTTTCCAGGTTTTATACCGGGAATCATAGGTTCCGGGATCTGCCAATTCAACGAGGTGTCCCATAGCCCAGGTTACAACATACTCCGGACCCTCAAGATACCCTCGCCCGCCTCTCCGGCAGCCGAGAACCCGGGCAAGATCTTTTCCTACAGAAGGCTTTTCAGCAAGTACCAAAGATTTCATCTCGGATGGGCGCTCCTTAAAAAAGTACTTTTATGAAAACCATTACTGCTGCTGCAAAAGCAATCAGTGAAAAATAACGTTTTAACTTGTCACCATGGACTTTTCTGGCTAAAGCCATCCCCACCTTTACTCCCAGAGTACCTGCAACAAGAAGCGAAACAGCTACAGGAAGGCTCACTTTACCTGATCCGGAAAGCCCCTTCTTAATAACTGCGGTAGTAGAGGCAATAAACACAATCGTAAGACTTGTTCCCACTGCAAGATGAGGAAGAAGACCAATTCCGACAACAAGGATGGGAAGATAGAGAACTCCACCACTCACTCCCATGAGACCGGGAAGGAGCCCCCCTCCAAGACCTATGAGGAAAAGGCCCGCTATACTTATTCCTTCGATACCAGATTGGCTGAGAGTAGTAACAGGCCCGAAATGTATTTTCAGAAGAAAGGGAATTCCGCTCCCGGCAGTTTCCGTCTTCCGGTACATACTCCACCCCACAACCAAAAGCAGTAATACAAAAATACTCTGCATGATTTTGTTGAACAGAATATCATTCCCTCCGGCTATAAAATATTTAAGGAAATCCTGCAGATAATCACCACTAACCGCCCCGAATATTGAACCGAAAGCTATGTAGAAAGCGGCTTTCATTTCTATATTGTTGTTTTTCCAATGCTTAAGGACACCGCTTGAACTGGTACCAATAATATAGCAGGTGGTACTTCCCGCTGCTACATCAACAGGAATTCCAATAAGCACGTTCATAAGGGGAACAAGAAGAAATCCGCCCCCAACCCCAAAAAGGCCCGTGATAATTCCTACAAAAAAGCCCATTCCCGAGAGAATGAGGAATAAAAGGTATCCTGAATAATACGCATTGATAGGTGGTGCAACCATAGCCAGTAGTTCTTTCATTACTCTTCGCCCTTCTGTGTAAACAGTTTCAGAACGGCAGACAGCTTTTTAATAAGCATATCAAAACCAGGCCCCATGAGAATACCAATGACAAGGGGTGTTACAACAAGAACACACACAGAAAATAACTTCATCATACCTCCACGGAAAACAGCATATACGAAGTATTTATTAATGGGAAGCCTCTTTATTTTTGACTCAAACACATCAATTTCTTGCTCAATAGATTTTTTTTTGATATAAAGAATCAAGGAGATGCTGTATGAAAACTATTCCCACGTTCATTATCCCGGACTGTTACACCAGAGAGAGTAGAGCCAAGTTTGATCATCATGGAGTTGTCTACGCGGGAGAACTTTACGCACGTCTTTTAAAATTATACATGCCGGAAGCAGATTACAGAATTTTCTTCTCCAGCGATCATGGGGTTATTCTTCCTGAAGGGGCTGAAATTGCCGGTTATGCTGGAGTGATCTGGCCGGGATGTAATCTTACCGTATATCATAACGACGATGAAAGAGTACAAAAACTTGTTCAGCTTTCAAAGGATGCCTATGAATACGGTATACCCCAGTTCGGAAGCTGCTGGGCAATCCAGATGGCTGCGTATGCTGCAGGCGGCAAAGTAGGTGCAAATCCTAAAGGCCGGGAGATGGGAATGGCCCGTAAAATTCATCTTACTGATGCAGGGAAAACCCACCCCATGCTCACAGGAAAACCCCTTGTCTACGACGGATTTGTCAGCCACGATGACATTGTCACAGAGATGCCCCCGGGCGGAACTATCCTTGCATCCAACAATTTTTCTCCGGTACAGGCAGCCGAAGTGCGGTACAAGAAAGGAATATTCTGGGCTACCCAGTATCACCCGGAATATGACCTTGACGTCATGGCCCACCTGATCCCCGCCCGGGAAGAAAAATTGATACGCCAGGGATATTTCAAGAGTCACGAGAATATGCTTTCATATACCAGTGATCTGAAAATAATTTACCGAGACCCTTCCCGGAAAGATCTCATGTGGAAATATGATATTGATGAAACAATACTTTCAGATAAAATACGACAGCAGGAATTCCATAACTGGATTAATAAACTGGTAATCCCGATACTACGGGGTACTTTCAAATAACGGGAGATATTCCCCATATCCTTCTTTCTCGAGATCTTCAACAGGGATAAACCGCAAGGCTGCCGAGTTTATACAGTACAGGAGCCCCCCCGGCGAAGGCCCGTCATTAAAAACATGCCCGAGGTGGGATTCAGCATCCTTACTCAGCACTTCTGTCCGTGTTGTAAAAAAAGAAGAATCTTCTCTTTCCTCAATATGTGAAGTATCAAGAGGTTTCGTGAAGCTCGGCCAGCCAGAATGGGAATCGTACTTATCAAGAGAGCTGAAGAGAGGCTCCCCCGAAACGATATCCACATAGATACCTGCCTGCTTGTTATCCCAGTACGTATTGTCAAAGGCAGGTTCAGTACCCGCTTTCTGGGTTACCTGATACTGCAGAGAGGTAAGCTTTTTTTTTAAAATACTATCCGAAGGTTTCGTGTAAATTCCTTTACTGGCATGCCCCCAGGTTCTTTCAATAAAAGCATCCCTTCCTGAAAAAAGTTTATATTGACGGTAGCGTGTCGGATTCTTTCTACTGAAATCCTGATGATACAATTCAGCTTTGTAAAAGGTTGTATACGGTATTATTTCAGTTACCACCGGGTTTTTGAATATTCCAGATGCCTCCAGTTCTTTTTTTGACTGTTCTGCTGTTACCCGCTGTTTATCATTGCTGTAGAATATTGCAGACCGGTACTGGCTTCCCCGGTCTACGAATGAACCACCGTCATCGGTAGGATCAATTTGCCGCCAGAAAAAATTAAGCAGCTCCTCATAAGAAACTTTTTCGGGATCAAAGGTAATCTGAATTGATTCTACATGTCCCGTTGTTCCTGAGGAGACTTCTTCGTAGGTAGGATTTTTTACTGTTCCTCCCGTATACCCTGATATAACGGATATGACACCATCCATCTGCTCAAAAGCTGCTTCCATACACCAGAAGCATCCGCCGGCAAAAGTTGCTGTTTCTAATCCTTCCGTATTTACCATAACCACATCCTTTTTCTGTGTCTGTCCCTGTTGATCAGAAGCACCCAAACTGTACCCCGGCATTCCAGCTGCAGACAAGATAACAATAATTATTATTTTCAGTATATTCATATTCTTAATATACTCATTTATGACTAAATAAAACAGGTTTTTATTTGTTTTTATAACACTTTTTTTGTAACAAATTCCTGCTACAGTAGTTTATTACATAGAACGCGTTAATCAAAAAAATTGAGGAGAAACAGACTTCATGGTACGTATCAAAGAACTCACACGGTACTACGGACAGACTTGTGCTGTTGATAATCTGGTTGTTGAAATACCAAAGGGACAGATTGTCGGGCTTCTCGGGCCCAACGGTGCCGGAAAAACGACGACCCTGCGTATATTGACAGGGTATTTGCAGCCTACATCAGGTACAATTATCGTGAACGGTATTGATGTCAGGGAAAATCCTCTAGAGGTAAAAAAGAGCATAGGATACCTTCCTGAATCTTCCCCCATCTACCCTGACATGATCGTTTTCGACTATCTGCTTTATATCGCTGAAATGAGGGGGATAGAAAAGAAAAGGCAGCTCGAACGAATAAAAGAACTCGCAAAGATCTGCAGTATAACAGAGATTATGCATAAAACAGTTTCCAATCTTTCCAAGGGGTATAAACAACGGGTTGGACTTGCCCTCGCCTTGATGAGCGATCCTGAAATACTTGTTCTTGATGAACCGACAAGCGGTTTGGATCCGAATCAGATTGTAGAGATTCGTACCATTATCAAGGAAATCGGCAAAACAAAAACGATTATTTTTTCAACCCACATTCTCAGTGAAGCTGAAGCTACCTGTGACAGGGTTCTCATTATTAATAAAGGGAAACTGGCCGCTGATGGTTCAGCAGACATGCTGAAGGCAAATACAAGTAAAAGTCAGTATATTAGTATGATACTTCAGAATGCAGAAATGAATGCTGTCAAAAAGGTACTCGGATCTCTTGAAGCAGTACAAAAAGTTGACACCACTGAGAATTCCGGTATTCTAACCATCACTCTTTCCTGCAGCAAAGATGCAAGAGCCGATGTTTATAACGCAGTAAAAAAACAGGATTGGGTTCTTCTTGAATTGAAACAGGAAAAACAATCCCTTGAACATATTTTTAGAGAACTTACAAAGGAAAATTAAAATGTCAGCTAAATCTATTTCAATTATTTACAAAAGGGAATTTAAAACATTCTTTACTTCACCGGGAGCATATATCATTATTTCTCTTTTTCTTATTATTATTGGTTGGTTCTTTTTTTCAACCTTTTTTCTTTCTGGGAACGCGGATATGCGTAATTTTTTTAATCTGCTTCCCATTATCTTTGCATTCAGTGTCCCGGCTCTGTCAATGCGCCTCTTTTCTGAAGAATATAAAAGCGGATCCTTTGAAATTTTAAAAACACTTCCCGTTACAGATATCGATATAATTGGCGGCAAGTATCTAGCGTCCCTGTTTTTTACACTGATCATGCTGGCTCCGACGATTTTTTATCCCATTTTTATCAGCTTTTTAGGAGATCTTGACTGGGGTCCCGTTATAGGCGGATACCTTGGAGCAGTATTCCTTGCAGGAGCTTTTTCGGGAATCAGCATTCTCGCCTCTTCGCTGACCAAAAATCAGGTAGTTGCATTTATCATCAGTGCCGCAGCTTGTTTCTTTTTAACGGTTATAAATAAATCCCTGATCTTTCTTCCTTCGTTTCTTACAGGGTTTCTGCAGTATCTGAGTACAGATTACCACTTTAACAACATCGCCAAGGGTATAATTGATTCACGGGATATAATTTATTTTTTGACACTGATCTTTTTAACCCTCTATGGCACATACATAGTGAATAAAGAAAGAAGTTAGGAGGGAATAATGAAAAAATCACTTTGGTTTAAATTTGGTCTCTATGTTCTCGCGGCTGTTCTTATTAATCTGGTATCTCTTACCCTTTTCTTCCGTATTGATCTTACCGCAAACAAGGTATATTCCCTTTCTAAAGCAAGCAAAATCGCCGTTTCTTCTCTCCAGGAACCTCTGACTATTCGGGCATTCTTTTCCGATAACCTGCCGCAGCCCTACAATAACCTGCCGCAGGAAATTCTTGATATGCTTGAAGAATACAGTCTTACCGGGGGGAAAAACTTTAACTATCAGATCTATACCATCAACAAGGATGGCACAACCACCGATAAAAGCGGCCGCAATATAAAAGATCTGGCAGAAAGCTATTCCATTTACCCTGTACAGATTCAGAATATTCAGAGCGATGAAGTTAAACTTCAGAATGCCTATATGGGGATTGTTCTCCAGTACGGCAACATGAGTGAAACAATCGGATCTCTTGCTACGGTAAAAAATCTTGAATATCAGCTCACTACCAGTATCTATAAAATTACTGACAAAATCAGTGCACTTCTCGCACTTAAAAACCCAATAAAAATCAGCCTTTACCTTTCCTCATCCCTTTTTGGTATGAGCAGTGATTTAGCTGCCTATCCAGCTGCGGTAAAGTCGATAGTTACTGACCTGAATAAAAAGAATTACAACAAGCTTGTCTTTGAAAATATTGACCCTGACAAGAGTCCGCTCACAGAAAAAGCAGAGAAAAATCTTTCCCCTTTTAATTTAAAGGATGCTTCCGGTGCCATCAAAAAGGTGTATGCAGCAGTTGCTGTTGAGAATAATAATACTTTTTATGCGCTTAATCTGCTGAATAAAAGTCTTTTCGGATATACTCTCATTGAAAAAAGTAAACTTAAAGACTCTGTTGACAGCATGATTGAAAGCTCTCTCGGTATAAGCAAAGAGATAGGATACGTTGTTGATTACGGCACCCTCCCGCTCTATCAAAATCCCTATGCTCAAAATCCGCAGGGCCAGGTGTCGCTTAATAATCTTCACAGAATCCTTGCCGACACCTATACGGTAAAGGGTATTGACATTACAAAGAACGGTATACCGAAAGGATTAAAAACGCTCCTCATTGTCGGTCCGAAAGAAAAGTTTTCCCAGTGGGATCTCTACCAGATCGACCAATTTATAATGGCAGGAAACTCTGTTGCCTTTCTTGTGGATACACACAACGCGGTAACTCCTCCAAATCAAAATCCTTACTATCCTCAGCCTCCAACGTACGTACCGATAAAATCCGGGCTTGATGACCTGCTGAAACACTATGGTGTTGATGTAGAGAGTTCATACATCATGGATGAAAACTGCTACGTTAATAAAGGACAGACCGCAAACGGTGGATACAAGGAAACACCTATTTATTTTGCTCCGAAAATTCAATCTGAAAATATCAATAAAAACCTTCCATTTATCCGAAATATCAAGGGGCTTATAACCCTTAATAATTCTCCTATCAGTATAGAAAAAGATGCTGCAAAGAAAGTACAGGTGCTGTTTTCTTCTTCTGTGAAAAGCTGGGAAATGAAAAATAATATAAATCTTTACAATCCGGAGATGATAACCCCTCCAGGACCGGACAAGGAGAAAAAATATCCCCTCGCTGTTCTTGTTGAAGGTTCTCTTACCAGCTATTTTACTGGAAAACCCATACCAAAAAGACCGGTAGCTAAAGAAAATCCAAAGGAGAGTCAGGATAAGAAGGAGATAAAAATTAAAACAGATAAAATTCTGGAAAATAAAGTATTTATTCCCAAAACCGATCATGGTAAAATTTTTGTAATTGGAACTTCTACTATTGTAACCGATAATCTGCTTGACAAAAACGGAGCTTCTCCGAATGCAGTTTTTGTAGCAAATCTGATGGATCACCTTAACGGAAGGGACGATTTTGCTGTGATGCGCAGTAAAGGACAGATATACAATCCGCTTGTTCAGACAACACCCCGTTTCCGATCTTTTGTGAAAAGCTTTAATATAATTGTTCTTCCGGTACTTGTCATCATAACGGGAATTCTCGTATGGCTTTTCTGGATATCACGGCGTAAAAAAATTGAAAAACTCTTTAACGAAGAAGGAGAGTTTACTAATGAAGATTAAAAAAGAATACTATATCCTTTCCGGACTGGTTGTACTGTTGTCTCTTTACCTTGTATTTCATTCAACCGGTAAAATTAATTATACGCTGCCTGTTATAAAAACAATCAAGAGCAGTACTATCTCTCACATTACCATAACGAACGATAAACAAGAAATACGATTAAACAAGGGCAAACTCCGGTGGCGGATTGCACCGGATAATTACCGCGTAGATAAAACCCTTATGGATTCTCTTATAAACAATCTTACATCTATTGATCTTGTCGATATGGTTTCCAGATCAGGCAGCTATGTGGCGTACGGTCTTGATAAAGATAAGGGGATTCACGTTGTAGCTGAAGATCCAAACGGAAAAGTTCTCCGTGATTTTATAATAGGCAACCAGACCACAGGAGGAAATTTTACCTACATAAAATTGAATAAGGATAAAAACGTCTACACGATTAAAGGAAGGGTCAGAAATCATTTTGAAACAACGGCAGAAAGCCTGATGGACAAAAAGGTACTTTCTTTTATTCCCGGAGATATTCAAAAAATCAGTATTAAAAAAGAAGGCAGGGATATAACGTTCATCAAGGAAAAAAAGGATAAAACTTTTACCTGGAAAACTTCGAAGGGGAAAAAGGTTGACACAAAAAAAATCACTGATTACCTTGCTCAGCTTTCCAGATTGAATTTCACGGCATATTCTAAAACAATACCTTCAAGTGCTGCTGTTACCATAACGTTATCAGACGACAAAGGGCTCCATTCACTTACTCTTTCGGGGAAAACTAACACAGGATACCCGGGGACATCTTCGTATACTGAGAAACCTTTCATTATAGACGGAGGGACAGGGGATCTCATCATGAAGAACATAGACGGCCTTGAAAAGGAACTTTCCGCTAAATGAAATTCATGAGGGAGCATTCGTGCTCCCTCTTTTAAAATGCTGCCCATACTTCTTGTCTTAGAATTTAAGGGCCATGCAGTTCTTTCTGAACTGCCCCGGAGGATACCCGTAAACATCTTTGAAGGTATGGCAGAAATGGCTGAAATTATTGTATCCACAGGAGAATGCGATATCAAGAATCGGTTCATCTGTCGTAGCCAACAATTCACCGGCCTTCTGGCATCGCACATCATTTACGTATTTTATGAAGGTTGTACCTGTTTCATTTTTAAAAAGAGCGTGAAAGTGGCTCCTGCTCAGAGGACAGAATTGCAAAATATCATCAATATTCATTTCATTCATGTAATTTGTATGTATGTACATAATAACATCCTGAATATGACTGTTGGACAGCGGTTTAGCAACATCACCCCGTATAGGAATAACAAACTCTCTATCCCTGATTACGGAAACAAGGAGTTCAATTAGCTTCAACCGTATTGTCCAGGAATATCCATGGTATCTGTTTTTAAATTCCCACTGCATACTTTCAAACAACTTACCGACTCGATCAGACCCTATTTTTGAGAGATGTATCCGATTCCCCCGTTTTAAATACAGCTTTATCTGGCCGAGTACAAAAAGAGCCTCTTTATCCATATTAACTGAATTGGAAAAAAGGTCTTCAGAAAAATAAATCTGCCATATCTTAATTTCACTGCCGTCATCAATACGGACAGCATGACTGCTTCCCGCCGGATAAAACAACAAATCCCCTTTCTTAATAGTATGGGAGAAACCGTCAAAACAATAGACAAGTTCATGTTCTTTATGAGTATGCAGGTGAAAATCACCTTTATTATTTCTATTCAGCTCCGTTTCCCGGATAAAAAAAAGTAATTTCATATTCCGGATTTTACTCTTATTCCCGGGGAATAACAACTATCTATAACAATCAGACAATTGCACAATTTTATGAGATAATTTCAGAAGAAATATCTACGAGCAGATGGTATATTAAGATAAACTAAAATAAAGGGAAGGTATGAACATGAAAAGAGTTGTAGTTACGGGAATGGGAACAGTAAACCCGCTGGGGAATAATGTAAAGGACACATGGGACAGTGTTGTTGCAGAAAAATCAGGGATAGGCCCCATTACCAAGTTTGACGCGTCCCATCTTAAAACACAGATAGCCGGAGAAGTTAGGAACTTTGATTACAAGCAGTATTACGATGAATCTGAGGTCAAAGCTGCAAAGCGGATGGATCTTTTCTGCCACTACGCGGTTGCTGCCATGAAAGAAGCAGTTGCTGATTCAGGACTTGATACAAAAATTACTCCGAACAGGATGGGAGTTCTTCTCGGAAGCGGAATCGGAGGTCTGAATGTTTCCTATGCCAATTCTATTGCTCTCCATGATAAAGGAGTCAGGAGAATAAGTCCGTTCTATATTCCTCTCTCAATTGGTAATATTGCATCAGGCTACGTTGCGAAACTGTACGGAATAAAAGGTCCCAACTTCAGTATACAGTCCGCATGTGCTACATCAAATCATTCTCTCGCCGTTGCCGCGCTGCTCATAAAATCAGGAATGGCTGATGTAATGTTTGCAGGAGGCTCTGAAGGGGTTATCAATGAACTTGCTGTGGGAGGATTTTCCAACATGCGTGCTATTTCAACAAGAAACGATGAACCGGAAAAGGCTTCCCGTCCCTTCGACAAGGACAGAGATGGTTTCATTATGAGTGAGGGAGCTGCTGTTCTCGTTCTTGAAGAGTATGAACACGCAAAGAAACGGGGAGCCCATATTCTCTGTGAACTTGCGGCTTCAGGAATGTCGGGAGACGCATACGATCTTGTTGCACCGGATCCTGAAGGGCGTGGCGCGCTTATCTCCATGGAAATGGCTCTTGACCAGGCAGGTATTTCCAGTGAAGATATTGACTATATCAATACCCACGGGACGTCTACTCCTGTTGGTGATATTGCAGAAACAAAAGCTATAGCAAAACTTCTCAACGGAAAGGAAGATAGGGTTTTGGTGGGATCAACAAAATCCTACCATGGACATCTCCTTGGAGCAACTGCAGCTCTCGAGTCAATTATAACCATCAAGGCAATGGAAAACAGTTATGTTCCGGCTAATCTGAATCTTGAAAATCAGGATCCTGAGATTACTCTTGGTTGCATAAACAAGAAAGCTGTAAAGAAAGATATCAAGGTCGCACTTTCAAACTCATTCGGGTTTGGCGGTCATAATTCTACACTGGTATTTAAAAAGATACAGTAACGTCTTTTGAAACGGCATGAAGCAAAGCTGTCCCCGTAGGGACAGCTTTTTTAGTACCATCACCGGGCATGATTATCTTTGCCAATACCCGTAATATTTACACCGGTAAGATAAAGGAATTCCGGTCCGCAGTACTTTCCGTCAGTTACAATTTTTTCAGACATACGAAACGTATCGAGAATATCTTCAATTTTTCCTGTGACAGAACCGCCGGTAACAGGAACTCTTGTTTTACCATCATAGTAGTAGGCAAGACGTATTTCTCCACCGAAATCACCCGTTATTTTATCAACAGTAAAATCTGAGAACTCTACTGCTTCAAGATAGGGAGTCTGTTCATAATCCGAAGTAATCATGTTCCCCGGTTGTACCGTGATATTACTACTGATACCGGTAATCTCCTGTTCAAGGTAGGTACCGAACTGAATATCAGATAGAATATCTCTAACCGTGTTGTTTTCTACTATGATAACTTCCCGGGGAACAATCCCGTCTGCGTCGATAACAACATTGTCAGGACTCCTTTCCAGGTACGGAACAATCGAAATAGTTATCATTTCATCCTTATTCTTCCTTATAATTTCTCCTTTCTTAAAAGAACTTACCCCCTGAAATACAGCTTTCGCCGTCAGCTGATATCTGAAATAGTCAAAAAACTCCGGAACAGCTGCCCGTCCGAGGAGAACAGGGGTATCAGTCAGCACAGGAAGGGGTTTACTTTCAGCTCTGTCCAGTGCTGAATTAATTTGGGTTTCTATTTTTTTATCGAGCCACGAGGGAGAATAATCACTGAAACGAAATATATCAAAAAGCTCCACCGCGCCTTCAGCTCCCCGTACCGTTGTAACCAGTTCCACCATACCTGAATATTCATCCCAGGAATATGTAATCCCTTCTGAATTTTTGAACCAATACGTATTCCGGGAGAGAAATATCTCTGTTGCATTAAAATCAACACGCTCCCTTTTATGCCGCACAACATCTTCAGCAAGAACAGAAATCCAGTCCAGTACATTATGTTCACCGAATCTGGAAACAGGGCCGGTATGCAAAGTACCCGCTGTTGACGTGGAGGGAAGCGGATACCATCTGTTTTTTACCGCAGATGCTCCTGCAACAGCACGGTTTATTTTAACGGTCATCTCTTCATCAGTCATAGTGGGAAAAAGTTGGATAGACATTGAACCCCGGTACTTCGTGGCGTCTTCTTCAAAATCCTTATACACGGTAAGTGTTATCTCCGTTATCTTCTGCCCACGCATCATCTCCAGCCGGTTTAAAATAAAGTATCCCTGAGCCCCGTCAGTTTCTTTTATGGTCAGTTTCCAGCCAGAACAGCTGCTATTTTCAAGCAGCTCTGTTATTCGATCTATCATTATCCCAACCTCATTTTAGTTTTAATATACGGCCCGCCGGAGGAAACCTTGACAAATTCTTTCCATCCTTTTCCGCAATATCCGGAGCCCGAAAGCTCAACGTCTCCACTGATCATGGTAATATTTTTTAGAATATCCGGAACGTATCCGGTCATAACAACCGGTGAAACTATCTTTCCGGTAAATGCTCCGTTCCGTATCTCCCTGCCGAGGAATGCTATTGCCTGAAGCCCCCAATTTTTTGGATCTTCCATTCCGCTCTGAGTATAATCGATAAGGTACCCGTGGGATATTGATGCAATCATCTCATCAAGGCTGTCGCTTCCTGATTCAAAATAGGTATTTGTCATCCGCGCGTAGGTTTTATTTTTGTAGGATTGTCTTCTGCCGTTCCCCGTCGGCTGTTCCCGGAGAAATGAAGCGGAGAGCTGGTCCGATAAACCACCCTTTAACATGCCCCTGTCAATAATGAGAGTACTGCCGGCAAGATTACCTTCATCATCAAACCGGAAACTCCCTGCGTGCCGTACTGGATACGCAGTATCCCTCATGCTCACAATGGTATTTGCAACCTGCTTACCGATATAGTACTTTCCAAGAGCCCTGTTTTTTACAAACATATCCATTTCAACGCCGTGGCCAAATGCTTCATGAGCTATTAGACCTGAGATATCAGGTGAGCAAAGTACCTCGTATTCTCCGGGAACAATACTTTCAGCTGAAAGAAGAAGCACTGCATCATGGACAGTTTGTGGAATTTTGTGCTCCATTTTATCAATAAGTTCTTCTCCATCAAAACCCGAAACAGCAGCATAGAGAAGTTTTACCTTCCCGCTCTCCCTCACCATGGGTACAACGTACCCCTGACTCCACATATAATTCTGTTCAAGATCCCTTTTCGAAGATAAAAATATTTTTGATACTTTTACCCATTCGTATACGATTCTGGCATCAAAAACATGGGGATCTTCTTCCACTGCCCTGGTAAAAAGGGACTGCAGTTTCCCAAAAATACGTTCAGGATCACCTTCTGATGGATCTGTTTTTACATCCTCACTGAATGAAAACACGAGAGGGGTCTCATTTGGAACGGGGTAAAGCCGGTAATTCCCCTGCAGTGCTTTTTCGGCAAAGAGGTGTATTTCATTGTACTGTTTTTCCGCATCACCAACTGAAAAATTGTTAAATGAATATTCAACAACTTTTCCCGCTTTATAGAGCCTGACAACAAAACCCCTGTCCGTCCACATACTTTCTTCCAAGGAAGAATTTTTCGCCGAATATTCATATTTAAAGCCGTTGGTATCAACACCGAGGATCGATGCATATTCAAAAGACGGCGTTAAGAGCTCCAGCAATTTTTGTAATTCGCCCTTAACTGATTTTAGAAAAAGAGAACTTTCAACTTTAATCATTCTTTACTCCATATCCTATTGCGGCTATACTCTACCAATATTTTGCTCAGGAGTAAACATACTGTGATAAAAATACCGCTTAAAAAACCTCTCCGTACGGAATCCTTCATGTTCTTCCTTGCCGGACTATTTTTTGCCGGTATTATTTCAACCGCACTGCAGGGAACGTTTCAGAACTATCTTAATGATATCTTCGGAATTGGCGCGCAGGCACGGGGAGCGCTGGAATTCCCCCGGGAACTTCCGGGACTGCTGATAACCTTCATCATCAGTTCTATTCTTTTTATTGGTGAAATAAATATTCTCAGTATTTCCGTTGTTATAGCCGGCTTTGGTCTCCTCGGCCTTGGATTTTTTTCCCACACCTACGAAACCATGATCATTTTTATGATGATCTGGTCCCTGGGAACACACCTGCATATGACAATTATTGAGCCGGTCGCATTGACCTATGCCCATAAAGGAAACCGCGGTTTTGTACTCGGCAGGATGAACAGTGTCCGGTCTATCGGTATCATAGCAGGCACCTTTTTTATCTGGCTCTTTATGGGGAAATTACATGTTCAGTACCGTACCTTGTATCTGGGAGCATTCATAACTTCTATCATAGGCGGTATTTCATACGCGCTTCAAAAAAGAAAAACGATAAAGGCTCCTGTTCTTAAATTTAAATTCATCTTTAGAAAAAAATATACCCGTTTTTATGTCCTTGCCGCCCTCTTCGGAGTGCGGAAACAGCTTTTTCTTGTATTCGGGCCATGGCTCCTCATTAAAATGTATCACAGGGAAGCTGCTGATCTCGCGCTGCTGCTTTTTATAGCAGCGGTTATCGGTGTATTCTTTAAACCGTACCTTGGAACATTGATAGACCGGTTTGGTGAGAGAAAGATTCTTATGGCGGATGCCGTGCTCATTATCATTCTTTCATCTGTCTACGCGGTTTCCCCGCTGATTTTTAGCCCGTCCATAGCCCTGCCGGTACTTTCAGCTTGTTTTATTACCGATGAGCTGCTCTTTTCACTTCGTACCGCACGGACAACGTACATCTCAAAAAATCTGAAAAAGGAATCAGACCTTACCCCGACCCTTGCCATGGGTATTTCCATCGAACACGTTATTTCTATGACCGCTCCGTTAGGAGCGGGTTTTTTGTGGGCACAGTACGGTTACTACTGGGTGTTTATCATAGCTGCATTCGTTGCGGTGTTTTCCGGAATAACCGCTTCAGGGATCAAGGAGCATGGGAGACTCTCCGAGCAGCATCGATCCCCCGAGGGCAAGAACTGAAAAACCGATAAAAAGATACATAAATATGTTCAGCCCCTCCGGAGTTCCCATACCGGCAACAAAAATCAATCCGGAGATCTGTCCCGCCAAGAGAATAATACCCTGGGAAGTAGACTCCGGAGTCGGAAAGCTCACCTCTGCTGCATACTGAAACCCTATGGGTCCGGCACTCATAACAAAGAATCCGAGAAAAAAAGAACTTATAAGCGCACCGGTATAACCAGCCGAAAGGTGCAGCCCCGTAATCCCCGGAATCATTCCAATCATGCAGATAACAAGGAATATCTTTCTTTTTCTCAGCTTGTCAGAGAGAATAGGAAGAATCACCGCACCGATGACTCCGCCTATGAGCATAATACCGCCGACCATACCGCTCTGTCCGACATTCAGCCCTTTGGAAAGGCAGATTGAATCTATCATGGTACTTATCGCGTTAAACATACCGAGACCGAGAAAGAAAAGAATAATCAGGATAACCATGTTCCGCTGTTTAAAGAGATGGATCATTCCTTTTATAAACGAATGGCGCTGTATCGTTTCAATTTCCGGAGGAAGCGGAGGCTTGTCCCGAATGAGAATAAGGCTTAAAACAGCGGAGAAAAGCGTTACAAAACCATAGATAAACAGCATTGTTCCAATGCCTGATACTTCGGTTATCACCTTTCCCGCATAGTGCACCTGTATCATCATGGGTGTCAGAATCATAACAGCTATAATACCGATATACTGGGAAAGAGCTGCAAACCCGGCGGCCATGGCCCGTTCTTTCAAAGGGAACCACCTGCTTGAAAGAGCCGTAACTGCATTGAGAATAAACGGCTGCGATGCCGCCAGACCTATCTGCCCAATAACAACAACGGTAAAAACATCCGCGTATACTCCCTTCAGGACTGCAGAAAGCCCCGCCAGGACTGCTCCGAGTCCAAGACCGACTCTGATTCCGTACGTATCTATAATGTACGAAGCCGGGATACTTAATACAAGAAATACAAACATGTAGCTCATTGAAAGGAAATCTATCCACTGACCGGAAACACCGTAATAGACAACCGCCGCCGAACGGATAGGCGCAAATGTCAGCCACTGGATCTGTATAGTCATGTTGATAAACATGTACGCGCCGAGGACAACCCACCGATAGGGGTATACCTTAACGTTAGCTCTTTCCATCCCCATCTCCTTTCTCTTCTTCAAGTTTTACTTTTTTATATCTGCAATTTTCTGCTTCCGCATATCAGAACATCAACTATCCTCCAGTGTTTTTGCCTTCATCTGCAGCTGGGCAATTCTTCGGGAAAAGAGCTGCTGTAAACCCCTGTTTTCAATCATACCGAGGACCCGCCCCTCTTTATCAACCATGGGCATGGACTGGATATCAAATCTTTTAAGATCGTTTCGAATTTCTGTTGCTTCTGTATCCGGAGTGCAGGTGCAGATGACCGGTTCCATAATATCATACGCCAGAAGATAGTCTGAAAGTTCAGAGGCTATAAAGGTATCTTTCAGATGATCTATGGAAACAATACCGACCAGTTTTTCATCTTTATCAACAACAGGATAGTAAAAATTATCCCTTTCACTGAAAAGATTCAGGATTTTGGTAATATTGTCAGTTTCCCTGATATGGGGAATACTTCTGTCTGCGATATCATCCGCTTTACTCTTTTTAATGAGGTCTTCTTCGGTAATATTAAGGCCAACCTCTCCGGCCTTTGTAACAGCATACTTGACAAAGGGAGGTCCCGCAATCTGCACTACGAAGGTTGTTGTTGTTACAACCATAATGATAACATCACCTACAGATCCCTTGAAGGTCTGCCCCGCTACAATAGATAATCCAATGGCAACCCCCGCCTGGCTCAAGAGGCAGAAGGGCAGATATTTCCGTACTCCCAGGGGTGCCTTTGAAAGAGATGCACCAAGCGTTGCGCCCAGTGCTTTCCCGAGGAGTCGCCCAAAAAGAAATACAACCGCGAGAATCCCCACTATAATTGAAATATTTGCAATATTGAGTTTTGCGCCGACAAGTACAAAAAACAGGACATAAATGGGAGGAGTAAACTTCCCCACAAGGTTGAAGGTTTCCTCACTCCGTTTAGGAGCATAGTTGGATATGTAAAAGCCCATACTCATGGCACCAAGAATCATATCCACCTCCAAAACCTGAGCAAGCCCAATGAGCAGCAGCAGCGCTCCCAGGGAAAAAGCGAGAATTTTGTCTTCATCATTAAAATTACGGATAATCTTATTCAAAATAAACCCGATCAAAACACCGAGCAGAACGGCAACACCTATTTCATATACCAGCCGCAGAATACTTAACACGACACCTGCATCGGTTTTACCAAGCAGACTTGACGCAATACTCGAAGCAAAGGCAAACAAAAGGAGAGCAACGCCGTCGTCCATGGCAACAATTCCAAGAACCGTTGTAGTAAGCGGTCCCTTTGTCTTATTTTCCCAAAGGACATCGGTTGTGGCAGCCGGTGCTGTTGCAGAAGCTATGGCACCCATCAGGAGACCGAGGGAAACAGCAAACGGTAAATTTCCGTACAGGATATACCCAAGAATAGAGATAAAAAGACTTACAAAAAAGAAAGCCCCCAGGGATTCCATAAGCAGTATATAGGTAAACTGTTTACCAAACTTGCGGAGGGTACTAATTTCCAGTTCACCCCCGATCATAAACCCGATTAATCCAAGGGCAAAGGCATTAAACGGCTGCAGCGCATTGAGTATGGAAAGGTTGATAAATCGGATACCTGACAAACCGAGAATGATACCTACCGTTATATAACCAACCACCTGAGGAATTTTCAGAACCTGGAACAGCCGTCCGCCAAAGGTACCAAAGAAAACAATAATTCCCAATAATAGTATAACGTTGAGATCCGCCTGATTAAGAATATGCATAACCTCTGTGATAAATCGGCTCACCGTGTCTCTCCATCAGATAACAGGCGTGCAATTTCGCTGCTTTCTTCTGTTTTTATAAGTATATTCCGGAAATTTTCATCTTTAACCCTGGAAGATATAAGAGAGAGAAGACGCAGATATTCTTTATGCTGTTCTTTTCCAACGATAAACAGGAAAACAATGTTGACAGGTTTTTCATCCATGGATCCATAGTCAGCAATACCCTCAGGGCTTATCCCGACAAGAATAACGGGATGCTGAACACCCTCAAACCGCACATGAGGAATACCAATCCCCTGGCCTATACCTGTACTCATAAGTTGTTCCCTGAAAAATATTTCTTTTTTCAAGTCTTCGATATCGGATATTTCTCCCCCGGACTTTACCAAATCAATAAGTTCAAGAAGTGCTTCTGTTTTTGTCCTGCTCGTAAGGATTATGCAATGCTCAGGTTTAATGATATCTTTCAAATTCATCATGGTCTCCACTCGTTTAATTCTCGTATATTAAACTTTTTATCTTCTGCCTGCAAGAGATATTTATACTTTGATGATAGCAGCCGCCATGGTAACTATTTATAAAAAAGGGTATACTCTTGCCCATGATACATATAATTGACTATTCATCAAATACTGTTGAAGAGACAGATGTTTCTACCGTTGAGGAATGCATCCCGTACAAGGACAAATCATCGGTAACGTGGATTGATATCCAGAGTATCGAAGATGAAAAGGTTATTGACAGTATCGGTTCCCTTTTCAACATTCACCCGCTTATTATTGAAGATATCAAACGGATAGGGCAGCGTCCGAAAATGGAAGAATTCGATACCTACAGCTACTTCGTTCTCAGAATGTTTTCTTTCCAGAATGACAAGATACAAACTGAACAGGTCAGTATAGTTATGGGAGGATCGTACATCATCACCTTTCAGGAAAAACCGGGAGATGTTTTTGACCCCCTGCGGGAGAGGATACGTGCAAAGAAGTTCCGGATTAATACTCGGGGATCAGATTTTCTGGCTTACAGTCTTATGGATGTCATTATTGACAACTATTTTGTTATTCTTGAAACCCTTGGTGAAGAAGTTGAACATCTTGAGGATGTTCTCCTTTTGAATCCTACTAAAGCAGCACTCCACAAAATCCATTCCCTGAAACGGAAAGTCCTCTCTCTCCGCCGTTCCGTCTGGCCGCTGCGTGAGCTGCTTACAAACTTTGAACGCTCAGAATCTCCGCTCATTCAACGGTCAACCCATGAATACATCCGGGATGTCTATGATCATGCAATACAGATTATTGATACCGTTGAAACCTACAGAGATTCCCTCTCTAGTATGCTTGATATCTATCTCTCCAGTGTCAGTAACCGCATGAATGAAATCATGAAAGTTCTTACCGTTATTTCTACATTTTTTATCCCCCTCACCTTTATTACCGGACTGTACGGAATGAATTTTAAGTATATGCCGGAGCTTTCCCTTAGATGGGGATATCCCGCGGTTCTCATTATCATGATTATTACTGTTGCCGGACTTGTTGTATATTTCAAAAAGAAAAAGTGGCTATAACGTGTAAAACTGTGCATATTACTGAAAGCACTAAATAATTGTTATTTTTTTATTGTAATTCATAATATTTAGTGATAGAATGCCGGAATCATAAAAAATTATTAAACTAATTTTATTTGGAGGTCACATGTTTGATACAGGTTCAACAGGATTCATGCTGCTTGCTACCAGTCTCGTTATGCTCATGACTCCCGCTCTCGCATTTTTTTACGGTGGTCTGGCCACCCGGAAAAACATACTCGGAATCATGATTCAGAGTTTTGTTTCTCTCGGTATAACGACAGTACTCTGGTTTATTGCGGGATACTCCCTCTGTTTCAGCGGTACGGGAGCCATAATAGGTAATCTGGATAAAGCGTTTTTTCTGGGAATAAATGCTGCAACGCCATTCGGGAACGGCAAAATCCCCGAGTATGTTTTTATAGCATACCAGATGATGTTTGCAATTATTACTCCGGCTCTTATAACAGGAGCGTTTACCGGACGGGTTACCTTTAAAGCGTATCTCATTTTTCTCGTTCTCTGGCAGCTCCTTGTCTACTACCCCTTTGTCCACATGATCTGGGGCGGCGGAATTCTGCAGCAGTGGGGTATTCTTGATTTTGCCGGAGGTATTGTTGTACATATCTCAGCAGGATTTGCTGCTCTTGCATCTGTGTTTTATGTCGGAAGCCGGAAAGACAGAAAGATGCAGCCGAACAACATCCCCCTCGTTGCCATTGGAACCGGTCTTCTCTGGTTTGGATGGTACGGGTTCAACGCAGGAAGCGAATTAAGGGTTGATCATATTACTGTTACTGCTTTTTTAAATACCGATATAGCGGCTTCCTTTGCGACAGTAACCTGGCTTATTATTGAAAAAATTAAAACAGGAAAACCGAAGTTTATCGGTCTCATGACAGGCGCTGTTGCCGGACTTGCTACCATAACCCCTGCAGCGGGGTTTGTTCCCGTGTGGGCAGCGGCCTTAATAGGGATTATTGCTTCCACCGTCAGTTTCTTTGCTGTTGAGCTGAAAAACAAGCATGGCTGGGATGACGCTCTTGATGTATGGGGTGTTCACGGAGTCGGCGGTTTTACCGGTACTGTTCTCCTCGGTATATTTGCCAGTAAGGCATTAAACAGTGCAGGTGCCAATGGACTCATCTTCGGAGGAACCTCATTTTTCCTCAAGCAGCTGCTTATTGCTTCTCTTGCCGCAGTGTACGCGTTTCTCTTTACGTACATTATGCTCTGGCTTATCAACAAGATTACCCATGTCCGTGTAACAGAAGAGGAAGAAAGACTTGGACTCGACCAGTCCATTCATGATGAAGAAGCATACACATAGTACGTTTTCTTTTATGGAAAGCTGTCTCCTCCCGGAGGCAGCTTTTTTATGAAATTTTCTTATGAAAGGACAATCTGATGAACCTTTCCTGTCCCTCATACATAATCCCCGGAACCTGGTGGAAAAATATTACGTACATCGATACACATTTTCCGGAAATAAAAAATGTTGAACTTCTTTTTTTTATCTACGATGAGGAAACAAAGAAACTGCTTGCTCCTGAAGAAGAACAGATTCTTTCCTGCAAAGGACGGCTCACCTATACGGTACATCTGCCTGATCCGTTGCTTCCGAAACACGAAGAGCTTATTGAAAAATTTTCTCAACATGCGCTGCACTGGATAGTTCATCCGCCGGAACAAGGAAAAGAACATTCCTTTTCAGCATTGATAAACTCATGGAGAGAAAAGTACGGAGACAGATTTCTCATTGAAAATTTGATAGGGAGAAATCATCCCTGGTTTCTTAAAAATACAGACCTCCCCCTCTGTCTTGACACCGGCCACGCATTACTCCGCGGTCATTCTCCAGCAAGATATTTAACCAGATTTTACGACAGGATTGGTGAAATACACCTGCACGACTGCGTACAGGGCAAAGATCACTCAAAACTCTCCGCAACAAGCAAATGGCTTACCAAGTTTATACCTTTACTAAACAGCTTTTCCGGTCTGGTAAACATTGAACTTTTTAATACAGCCGATATTGCTGCCTCCATCTCCCGTATTACTGATGCAGATGCAGGGAGATAACTTCATCAGCTCTGCTGAAAATGTTCCGCACCCGGTCCTGCCAGAGAGTACCAAACAGTTTTTTCTCCTCTACAGAAGCCTTACCCTGTAAAACGACAGGCATCAGCTGCTGAATACGGGGATCTCCCGGTACTTTCTCAGGAGTATAGTACACATCTACACTGTTGCCGTTATCATTCCGAATCAGACGGAGACTTGAATCGATCGGAACATGAAAACGCATAAGGGAATGACGGATAAATTTTCCACCGATCCCTTTGAAGCCCCTTACAGCCGTAGCACCGGTAATATTTTCAACCGCATTTGCTATAACACCGGTAACCTCGGTCTCTTCGGAGTCACGGAATTCAACGCTGACACCGCCCCGAGAGGGGATATCCTTTCCGTACAGAGCTTTCAGCCCCTTCAATGTCATGAGGTATGCTCCTGCAATAGTCGGACAGCTATGTCCGGCACTTTTTACGATGTCAAGATAAGAGATCTCCATTATTCCATCTTCAAAAACACCAAGAAAATCTGAAAGTTCATCCTTCAAAAGTATCTTTTCCACCTGGTCAAAAAAATCAGGATACGTCATTGTTCCCCCTTACTTTACATTACCAATATAATAATAATTTTTTCAAAATACAAGATTTTCAGGAAAAGAGATGATCCAGAATACTTTTTAACGAATCAAGGGTAAATGGTTTCACCAAACAACCGCTGAACCCGTAGTCTGTAAAATGTGCCATAACGGGGTCACTGGAGTATCCGCTAGTAACAACTGCCTTTACACCGGGGTCAAGAGCGATAAGCTTTTCCATGGTTTCTTTCCCCCCCATACCTCCGGGAATGGTAAGATCCATAAATACGAGATCGTACGGTTTTTGATCTTTCAGTGCTTTATGGTACTTTTTAATTGCTTCCGCACCGTTTGAAACACAATCAGCACTACAGCCGAGAGCTTTAATCAACGAAGACATGACAGAGCGGACCATCTCTTCATCATCCATCACCAGCATATGTTTATTCCCTATGGAAAAACCAACCTCTGTTTCATTCTTCTGAACTAAAACACTATCCGTTTTAACTGCCGGCAGGCGGATGGTAAAGACAGTGCCCTTTTCTGGACCTGATACAACATGTATATGCCCGTTGTGCTTATTGATAATACTGTAAACTGTTGTCAGCCCCAGTCCGCTCCCTGTCTGTTTTGTACTGAAGTAGGGATCAAAAATTTTGTTAATGTATTCTTCCGGTATTCCGGTTCCTTCATCTCTTACAAGAATTTCGACATATCCGTCAGGAACATTCCGGGCTTCAATCTGTAACATCCCGCCTTCAGGCATTGCCTGTTTTGCATTTATCGTGAGGTTGCTGAATACTTGCTCTATCTGCCCCCTGTCCGCTTTTATCTTGAGAAGAGCATCCGGCAGGTTAAAAACTGCCTTAACATTACTTCCGCTGAGATTAAACGAAACTGTTTCTTCCACAAGTTTCTTAAGATCAACAATACCAAGAACAGGTTCCCCCCCCCTTGCAAACGTCAACAGCTGCTTTGTCAACCCGGTAGCCCTGTGAAGCCCTCTTTGAGCCCGCTCAAGGTACTTGTACGCTGTATGATCTGTTTCAAATTCCAGTTTTGCCAGTTCTATATTGCCGAGGACGCTGGTGAGAATATTATTAAAATCATGAGCAATACCACCGGCAAGGAGCCCTACAGATTCGAGTTTTCTATACTTCAGCTGTTCCTGCTCTCTCAGTTTTTTTTCGGTAACATCCCGTATAATTGACAAGACCCTGTCTTCTCCAAAAGGAATAATCCGGGCTTCGTAGTGTTTTGTCTGATTTCTAACCAGCAGCGTGTAATCGTACAACTCGACTCCGCCGGTTCTAAAAGCTTTTTCAGCATGAAGCAGGAACTGTTTTACTCTGTCTCCTGGTAATACATCCTCCATTCTCTTACCGAGAAACCGGTCGGGGGGAACGTACAGATTTTCTTTATTGCTCGTATAGTAATCCAGGTAGGTACCATCTTTCTTCTGAATAAATATTAGATCCGGCTGTAAATTAAGTATAGCCCTGTTTTTTGATTCACTTTCTTTCAGGTCATCTTCTGTTTTCTTGAGATCTGTTATATCCCGCGATATTTTAACATAGTTGGTAATCTTTCCCCCTTCATCCTTCAAGGGAAATACAACTGAATCGAGATAGAAAGTTGATCCGTCTTTTTTATGAAACGTATTCTGCCCCCGCCATATACCCTTCTCATCCAGAACTTTTTTAAGATATGCAAAGGGCTCTTTCCTGTCTGTTTTAATGATGAATGTTGGCAAATTATATTTCTTGGCGTCTTCAAGGGAATATCCGGTAATTTCCTCAAAAGCGGAATTAACGTATTCAATTTCTCCGGAAGGATCGGTTATTGCTATTGCCTCAGCAGACTGATCAACAATCTGGGTCATACGGAGAAGGTTCCGGAACATCGTTTTGCCGGAAGTAACATCCCGGTTAACAATCCACCATCCTGCGGGGAACTGATGCTGATCGAAAGCACGCTGGAACCTCTGTTCAATCCAACGCATAGAACCATCTTTATGTATAATTCTAAACTCTATTGGCTGGTTCTTTTTATCTGAATATTCAAAGGAAAAAATTTCAGGATAGTTCTCTCCATCCCGGGGATCCAGTATCTGTTTCAGTAAATTATTTTTATAAAGAAACTCTTCTGGAGTGTATCCTGTAATATCTGTTACACCGGAAGAAATATATACTATTTCACCCTCGTTATCTATCCACATGAACCAGTCAGCGGAAAACTCCATAATCTTTATGACAGTGTCAAAATCCATAGTATGTACCACTATATCAGAATAAGATTTACATGTTAACATTCCCTATCCATTTCTTAACCGTTGGATTATACTTTCCGCATGGGATTAAAAATTATTTCGAAAGATGAAGCAGCTTCATATATCAATAACGGAGATATTCTCGGTTTCAGCGGTTTTACACCAGCAGGTGCAGCCAAAGCAATTCCGGGAGCTCTTGCCGCACGGGCACGAAAAGAACATCAGGCAGGAAAACCTTTTAAAGTGGGTATTATTACCGGAGCCTCCACAGGAGATGCGCTTGACGGTGAACTTGCACGGGCACGGGCGGTACTGTTCCGCACTCCGTACCAGTCAAACAGAGAGCTGAGGGATCTCATAAACAATGGAGAAGTTGATTTTTTTGACATCCATCTTTCCAGTGTAGCTCAATCCATACGGTATGGTTTCTTTGGAAAAATAAATTTTGCAATTATTGAGGCGGCTGATGTAACAGAAAAAGGGGAGATCACTCTCACATCTTCAGTCGGCATTTCTCCGACCATCTGTGCATCAGCTCAGAACGTTCTTATTGAGCTTAATAAAAGTCATCCGGCAGCTCTCAGGGGAATACATGATATCTATGAACCTGAGGATCCTCCGCACAGAAAAGAGATTCCTGTTTTTGCACCTGAAGATAGAGCGGGGTCTCCGGTTATAACCATAGACCCTGATAAAATTCTGGGAATTGTGGAAACAGATATTCCAGATGAAACTTCTCCATTTAAGGAATCTGATGATAAAACAGAAACAATTGGTAGAAATGTCGCATCATTCCTTTTGTCAGAATTGGAAAGAGGAACAATACCCGCGGGATTTTTACCAGTGCAGTCAGGTGTCGGTAATATCGCCAACGCGGTTCTTTCCTCGTTGGGAGGAACTGTTCCTCAGTTCAGGATGTACACTGAAGTTATTCAGGATTCCGTTATTACCCTGATGAAGAATAATGCCGTTTCTTTCGCAAGCGGGTGCAGCCTTACGGTTTCAAAGCCCGTTCTTAAAAACATCTACGGCAACCTTCCCTTTTTTAAAAAACGGATTCTTCTCCGGCCCCAGGAAATTTCAAATAATCCTGAAATTATTAGAAGGCTCGGACTCATTACCATCAATACTGCACTGGAAGCAGATCTTTTCAGGAACATCAACAGCACGAATGTTCTTGGTTCAAGAATGATGAACGGCATAGGGGGGGCGGGAGATTTTACCCGTAACGCCTATCTCTCAATTTTCACCTGCCCTTCCACAGCTAAAAATGGTACTATTAGCACGATTGTTCCGATGGTAACCCATGCTGATCATTCGGAGCATTCGGTTCAGGTACTTATTACTGAACAGGGGATTGCTGATCTCCGGGCAAAATCGCCTAAAGGGAAAATGGAAGAGATTCTTAACAACTGTGTTCATCCTGATTACAGAGAACAACTGAGAGAATATGCACGTCTCGGCGGACATACCCATACCCCCCAGACACTCTGTGCTGCCTTTGGTATGCATCAGCACTATCTAAAAACCGGCACCATGAAAGGAATAGACTGGGGAACGTATATCTGCCGTTAATTTCTACAACAGATAAACAATGATGGAGGTATCAACTTTCTGCTTTAAGGTATCACTGATAACCTCGTAGGTTCCTGTACTGCTGGCCGCACATCCCTGGCAGGCGCCCTGATAACGGATATAGACAGCAGTCGAACCTTCTTCTTCCTTCATGTCCACTACTTCAACACTTCCTCCGTCTGCATTAAGAATAGGAAGAATAAACTGCTCAATAACCTTTTCCACCGCTTTGTGTTTCTGGATAAGTGTTAACTCTGAAAATGTCTTTTCTTCAGGAGGCGTATTAAGTTTTTCATGTTCCATTTCGGCCCGGGTATCTGCAAGAATATCAACAAGGTAGAACTTCCTTTTTTCGTGACCGCCTGGCCGGATACATGATTTACAGAATGCACCTGCTTTTGTGTACTGGGTTATTTCTTCAACAGTTTTAAGATCGTTTAAACGGATAACGTCCTTAATAGTACTGAGAGAAACCTGGGCGCATTCACAGACAATTTCCTCATCCTCAAAAACCGACATATCAACATTTTTATAAAGAGATGCCGCTTTTTTTATAACATCATATGCCATAACCGAGCAGTGCATCTTCTGGGGGGGAACCGCCGGTCTATCAGGTGAATCCCGCAGAGCACGTTCTACATCAAGATTGGTAATTTTTACCGCTTCATCAACAGTAAGACCGATACACATTTCGGCCATAACATCACTGGAGGCAATGGCAGTACCGCATCCAAAGCTTTTATACTTTGCATCGAGTATTTTTCCCGATTCCGGATCAACCAGCCAGTAGAGCCGGACAGCATCTCCGCAGGAGTCTGCACCGTAATCAGCAACAACCAGTTTTGCTCCTTTCTCTGCCGCATCTTCTTCCGTTAACTCTCCCATGAAAGAAGGATTATTCATCCTCTTTGTTACTTTATCTGAATACTGCTCCCAGAGGGAACCGCCTATCAAACTATCCTTACTCATTTATATATATTCCTTATTATGTGTTGATGATATTGCCCGCAGCCGGGCAACCGCGTTCTTAATGACTTCAATTGCTGCATCAATTTCCTGTTCCGTTGTATACCGGGAAAGACTGAAACGCATACCCGTATGGGCCAGTTCATTACCGATATCCATAGCTACAAACGTCGGATTCGACTCCAGGGATTCGGAAGAACAGGCGCTTCCTGTTGACGCGGCAAGACCCTGTTGATTGAGATCCCACAGAAAGGCTTCACCCTCAATCCCCCTGAAACTTGCAAGTATCGTATTGGGAGTCCGGAGACTTCTTTTCCCGATTACCTGAACATCATCAATGGCCAGAAGAGCATCTTCCAGTTTATCACGAAGCTTTCTGACTTCTGTATCCTCATAATCCAGATTTTTTACAGCCAGTTCCATGGCCTTCCCCATTCCGATAAGATACGGAGTATTGATTGTTCCCGCCCGGCGTCCGGCCATCTGCTCACCGCCGTGAATAAGAGGGATAATATCATTTCCCTGCCGGACGTACAAACCGCCTATGCCCTTTGGTCCATGGAATTTATGTGCACTGAAGGTTATAAAGTCCGCTTTAACGTCCCGCATATCTACCGGAATTTTCCCGACCGCCTGAACAGCATCCAGATGGAGCGGTACGCCGTTTTCACGGCAGATTTCAGCATACTCTTTCACCGGGTTAATCAATCCGGTTTCATTGTTTGCCCAGATCATGGAAACAAGCGCGGTTGTATCAGGGTCGATAGCTTCAGCCAGGGTTTCAGGGGCTATAAGACCATCCTTATTAACCGGAAGCCAGATAACCTCAACACCGAGTTTTTCAAGGAAACGGTACGTATTGGAAACCGCGGGATGTTCAATAGTACTCGTAATCATACGGTTTTTTTTACCCCCTGAAAGGATATTTTCATAATATGCTGATTTTATAACCGTATTATTTCCTTCGGAGGCACAGCTATTAATAATGATGTCATCTTCATCATCCGCGTGGATACCTTCATAGATCCGGTCCAGAGCCTCCCGCATAGCGGGATGGACCTCGGTTCCAAAACTATGGAGGGAATTGGGGTTACCGTACATATCAGAGAAAAAAGGGTCCATGGCGGCTTTAACATCGGCATCGACCATGGTCGTGGCATTATTATCAAGGTATATTCTTTTCATAGGTTAGAAGTATAGTCATATTTGGATACTATGACAACTACTTAGGACGTGTTAAGTATCCAATGCAGTGCTTTTTCTGTCGATGGAAACGTACGGTATACTCCGCTTAGTACGTTATGGTCAAACGTCCCCTCTATGCCGAGGGTTACACATCCGGCGCCCAGAGCGGATGCAACCCCTGACGGGGAATCATCAAGAGCTAAACAATCTTCAGACCGCAGCCCGGTCTTTTCAGCAGCCTTCCGGTAACTTTCAGGATCAGGCTTCGGTCTGCTGACATCCTCTATGCAGACTCCAGGATGAAACAGATCAATGATACCGGTTTTTCGGAACATAAGCTCAATATTATCTCCCGGACTTGAGGTAGCCCAGGTAAGAGGAATTTTTTGAGATACTCTTTCCAGCAGAGAACGTAACTTTTCATCAAAAAATGTTTCAGATAACAGCAGTTGATGAAAGAGCTCTTCTTTTACCGTAAGGAGATTATTCCCTGTACAGGAACCCCCGTTCCTTTTTGAAAGAAAATCAGCAAGATCGCTGCAGGGCTTCCCTACCCAGGGCACAAGGTCTCCTTCAGTCAGTTCAAACCCGATTTTTCCGGCGGTTTGAAGCCATGCCTTTGCATGCAGGGGGTCAGTGTCAAAAAGGACCCCGTCGACATCAAAGATTATCCCTGATATCGATGGACAACTCTTCGAGCTGCTCATCATCAACTACTCCCGGTGCATCAGTCATGAGACAGGTTGCCTTCTGTGTTTTAGGAAACGCAATAACATCACGAATGGATTCAGTGTTAAGAAAAAGCATAATAAGGCGGTCAAGACCAAGCGCCAGTCCTCCGTGAGGGGGAGCACCGTACTGGAGCGCATCAAGAAGAAACCCGAATTTTTCTTTTGCCTGCTCCTCATCTATACCAAGTATTGAGAAAATTTTCCTCTGCATCGCGTTATCATGTATCCTGATACTGCCGCCGCCGGCTTCTGTACCATTAATAACAATATCGTAGGCATTCGACTTGACAGAAAAAACATCTGTATCAAGTCTATCAGCATCTTCCGGCTTCGGTGATGTAAAGGGGTGATGGGTCGGGGTCGGATTACCATCCTGATCTTTTTCAAACATCGGAAAATCCACTACCCACGACAGATTCAGTTCGTTTTCATCAATAAGGCCTAGCTTTTTACCGAAAAACTCCCTCAGCGCTCCAAGACTCTGGCAGACAACCGGCTCTTTATCCGCAACAAAGATCAGGACATCACCTGTTTCCGCATTGGTCTTTTCAAAGAGTGCCTTTACCTCACCTTCCTTGAAAAACTTCACTATGGGAGACTGGGGGCCAGATTCATTCATCTTTATCCATGCCACTCCTTTTGCACGAAAAACCTTTACAAACGGCGTCATGTCATCAAGATCCTTCCGAGAAAGGCTGGAAGCAGCATTTTTTAGATTGATGGCACGTACACAGCCTCCATCCTTGACGGCATTGGCAAATACTCCAAATCCGGAATCGTTAAATACATCACTCAACTCAACAATCTTCAAACCGAACCTTAAATCAGGAGCATCCTTACCGTATTCAAGCATCGCCTGGTCATAGGTCATCCGGGGAAGAGGAAGTTTCAATTCACGGTTAAAAAACTCTTTTAAGAGACGGGCAAAAAGTTTCTCGACAACGGCCATAACGTCTTCCTGGTCAACAAATGACATTTCAAGATCAACCTGGGTAAACTCGGGCTGTCTGTCTGCCCGGAGATCTTCATCCCTGAAGCATTTTGCAATCTGGAAGTATTTATCAAACCCGGAAATCATCAAGGCCTGCTTAAAAAGCTGCGGACTCTGAGGAAGCGCATAGAACTTGCCGCTGTTTACCCGGCTGGGGACAAGATAATCCCGTGCTCCTTCAGGGGTTGCTTTTGTAAGAACGGGAGTTTCAACTTCGATAAAACCATTATCAACAAGAAAATTACGGATACTGTTGGTAACCTTGCTTCTAAAAATAAGGTTATTTCTCAGCTCAGGGTTCCGCAGCTCCAGGTACCGGTATTTCAGCCGCATTTCCTGATTTACATTTTCCGCATGGTTTACATCAAAAGGAGGGGTTTTTGATTTGTTAAGAAGTTCAAAGTCGGTAACGTAAACCTCAACTTCTCCGGTAGCCATATTGGGATTGGCCATGCCGTCAGGACGCGGCCGCACATTCCCCTTGATTGAAATAACATCCTGACTGCGGAGATGCTGAGCCAGTTCATGTGCCTTTCTTGAAATTTCAGGATCGAATACAATCTGTGTCATTCCCCACCGGTCGTTCAGATCGATAAATTCAACACCGCCGTGGTCCCGGTAATTCTCTACCCATCCGCTTAATACTACAGTCTTTCCAGTGTGAGCTTTTGTCAGCTCCCCGCATGTGTGTGTTCGTTTAAATTTCAACTCTTTATCCCTGTTTAAATATATTATTTTTTATTAATTGCTGAGCTATTTTCGGATTAGCCTTACCGGCCGTTGCTTTCATCACCTGACCCATAAGAAAACCAATCTGCTTATCAGCACCGTTGCGTATAGCTTCGGCTACTTTTTCATGGGCATTCACAATTTCAGAAACAACCTTTTCAAGGTCCTCTTTATTTGATACCTGTTCCAGACCAAGGTCCTTAACAAGTTTCTCAGGTTCCTCGTTTTCGGTAAAAATTGCAGCCAAAACCTTCTTTGCAGCATCCCGGCTTATCTTTCCATCTTCCACCATGACAAGGAGCCGGGAAAGCCGTTCGGGTGTCAGTGCTGATGCTTTGAGACTTTCTCCGGAAAGGTTAAGCTGTTTCTGAACATCACCGCTCAACCAACGTGCCGCAGTCTGAGGGGCTACTCCATGCTGTACCATTTTCTCAAAGAAATCAGCAATCTCCTTTTCCCCTGTAACAAACGCGGCAGAAGACTCTGAAAGAGCATATTCTGACATAAACCGCCCCTTTCTTGCCAGGGGAAGTTCCACGAGAGATTCCCGTACCTCCTGAAGGAAATCCTTATCCGGAAGGTACGGAGGAAGATCAGGCTCAGGGAAATACCGGTAATCGTTGGAAGATTCCTTGGTCCTCATTGAACGGGTTACATTCCGGTCTTCGTCCCACAACCGGGTTTCCTGAATGATGGTTCCCCCTGCTGAAATAACTTTTGTGTGCCGTTTTATCTCATATTCAAGAGCCTTATTGACAAACCTGCTGGAGTTCAGGTTCTTGACTTCAGTTTTTATCCCAAGGCCTTTCCCCTGTTCATTGATGGATACATTAGCATCGCAGCGCATACTGCCCTCTTCCATATTACCATCAGTAACACCCAGATAACGGACCATCTGCCTAAACTGCTGCAGGAAAATCTCCGCTTCTTCTCCGGATGCAAGATCGGGTTCAGTTACTATTTCCAGAAGAGGTGTCCCTGCTCTATTGTAATCCAGGAAAGATACACCACCAGAATGGATCATTTTCCCCGCATCTTCCTCCAGATGAACATCATGAATACGTATCCTTTTTACCGTTCCCCCGCCAAGATCTATATCAAAGAATCCATTAATACCAAAAGGAAAAGCAAATTGGCTTATCTGATAATTCTTGGGCATATCAGGATAGAAATAGTTTTTCCGTTCAAAAATTGCTGTCTCGTTCAACGTACAGTCAAGAGCCATACATACCTGATATGATTTTCGGACAGCTTCCGCGTTGAGAGACGGCAGAACTCCGGGATACCCCATACAGACAGGACAGATGTTTGTGTTCGGCTCAGCACCGAACTCATTCCTGCAGGAACAGAATACCTTTGAATTGGTTATAAGGTGGATATGTATTTCAAGTCCGATAAAGGTCTGGTACACTGATTAACTCCAACTCGTTTTATACAATGGGGAATCCGGAGACGGGAAATCCTTTTCGCATACTCGTGCGACAGCAAAAAGCCGTTCCTCTTCAAAAGGGGGAGCAATTAGCTGAACACCGACAGGAAGACCGTTTTCAACACTGGACGGTATGGATATTGCAGGGAAACCTGTCAAATTTGCCGCACAGGTGTATTTATCTGCAACTTTCTGCTGGAAGGGTGTTAACTCTGAATCTCCATGCTTAAAGGGAGGCGTTGGAAAAACAGGCATTAAGATAACATCCACCTCATTAAATAAACGGCTGAATTCATTTCGAATTGCCGTCCGGATTTTCTGTGCCCGGTGATAGTACTGATCCTGAAATCCTGAACGCAAGACATACGTACCAAGCAGTATCCGCAGCTTTATTTCATCTCCAAAGCCTTCATTCCGCGATTCCTCCATCAGATCGGAAGACGATTTAGCATCTTGTGCAGCATATCCATACCGGATACCAGTATACCTTGCAAGGTTTGCGCTTGCCTCCGCTGTCGCTATGGTATAATACACAGGAACCACATATTTCATGGTCTCTATATCTATTTCCCGGGTGGTGTATCCGTTCTGCTGTAAACGGCCGACTGCCTCAGCGTATGATTTTTCAACGTCAGGGTGAAGAACTCCCTTTTGTGCCGTAAGGACACCAATCCTTTTTACGGCCCCGCCGTTTGAAGAACCGGGATGCATAATTGAAGTATTATCCCTTTCATCCTGACCTTTCATAAGGTTAAAAACAATTCTGCTTTGATCCACTGTCTTGGAAAGGACTCCTACAACATCAAGGGACGATGCATAGGCAGTGAGACCGTACCGCGAAACTACACCGTATGTGGGTTTCAGACCATAAATTCCACAGAAAGAGGCTGGTTGACGAACAGAACCTCCGGTATCTGTACCGAGGGCAAAGGGAACGAGTCCCGCTGCAACGGCAGCAGCACTTCCCCCGCTTGAGCCGCCTGCAACCCTTTCCGTGTCCCAGGGATTATTTGTTTTCTTAAAAGCGGAAGTATCGGTAGAAGATCCCATACCAAACTGATCGAGGTTTGTTTTCCCTACAACAACAGCACCGTTATCAATCAGCTTCTGAACAGCTGTAGCTGTATAAGGTGAGGTAAAACCCGATAAAATTTTTGAACCGCAGGTTAACTGATAAGAATCAACAGCAAGATTATCTTTTACACCGAAAGGGATACCGGCAAGACTACCATTAGTATGCTGCAGGGCTATTCCTCTCTCAGGATCAAATTGCAGAAAGCTTTCTACCGTTTCATCCTGCCTCATAACAAATTGTGTATACTCTTTTTTATCCGCAGAAAGAGCAGTGCTCCATCTTTTTTCAAAAATATGCATGGTAAACCTTTACAGTACATTTGGGATGACGATAAACCGGTCTTCCCTCCGGGGGGCATTTCCGAGTATTTTGTCAGGGATATCACTTTCATTCTTCTCGGAATCAATACGGGTTCGGTTTTCTTTCTGTAAAACATAGTTTGTCGGTTCAAGATGTGTTACATCCACTTCCGACATGGAAGAAAAATATTCAAGCATCCTTGCCACTTCCTCAGAAAGCTTTGCAGTTTCTTCCTCCGTCAATGCAAGTTTTGCCAATTCAGCTGTTATCTTTAAATCCATTACATCCATAATGCCCCTAACACAATTGGAGGATATGGGAGTCGAACCCACGACCTATAGATTGCGAACCTATCGCTCTAGCCAGCTGAGCTAATCCCCCGCAGATAGTAATCTAACAAAAAAGAATATTTAATACAAGTCATCCCGCCGTTATAATTGCAGTACACGTGCGAGCTCCTCCGCCAGTTCTTCAAGCCGAAACGGTTTCGATAGTATCCCTGCAAATCCATAATCTCTATAGTTTTCCAGAATAGACCCTCCGGAATATCCGCTTGAGACAAGAACTCGGGCAGCAGGGTTAATCTGGAGAATGTTTTTTACCGTCTCCCTGCCTCCCATCCCCTGAGGAACAGTGAGATCGAGAATAACAGCTATATATCCTTCGCCGGCACTATTCGCCCTGACGAATTTCTCTACTGCTTCTTCACCGTTAAAAGCCAAATCCGCATGATACCCCAGGGATTCCAGCATGGCGGAAACAATATCACGAATCATCTCCTCATCATCCATAACAAGAATCTTTCCGGCATAGACTTTTTTATCCTGCCGTGGTGGTTCAGGCATAACAGATTCCGGTACCGGCAGGGATTTACCAGGAGGAAGACAAACAGTGAAAGAAGCACCTTTTCCTGCTGTTGAATCCACCGTTATACGGCCGCCGTGTTTTTCTACAATACTGAATACGGTTGCCAGCCCCAGCCCGTTTCCTGTTACTTTCGTGGTAAAGAAAGGATCGAATATTTTCTGCATCAGTTCCGGGGGAATCCCCTCCCCTTCATCTTCAATACGGAGCCGTATAAAATCGCCGTCAGGGTTTACGGTATTATCCAGGGTAATGAAAAGGTTACCACCGTCAGGCATAGCCTGTTTCGCATTAAGAACAAGATTGGTTATTACTTGCTCAAGCTGCCCTTTATCAGCTCTAACAGGTCTCAAGTCCTCTGCTATACTGAAATGTACTTTAATGTTGCTTCCGCTTAAAGTGAACTCTGCAATTCCCCGGGTAACAGCCGCAAAATCTACTTCCTCAAAAACGGGTTCTCCGCCCCGGGAAAAAGTAAGGAGCTGTTTAGTAAGCCTCGTTGCTCTTTCTATGGCAGTACGGGCTCTTGCAAGATACCGGAACGAAGAGTGATTATCAGGCAAATCCATCTGAGCCAGTTCAAGATTCCCGAATAAACCTGTTAAAATATTATTAAAATCATGAGCAATACCCCCTGCAAGGACACCGAGAGATTCCAGCTTGCTTAGTTTTATGTGTTCTTCCTCTATCTTTTTCCGTTCAGTAATATCACGGATTGCGGTTACCCGAAAGTCTTCATTTTTACTTTCAATATTCCGTGATTCAATTTCAATGGGAATCAACGACCCGTCTTTTTTCTTTCCCAATATCTCATAGGGCTTTACAACATTTTTTAACATTTTTTAACATTTCTTCCTGTATTTTTTCATGGTACTCTTCAGGAACGAACATCTCAATAACATTCTTTCCGATAAGTTCTTCCCGTGAATAACCGCTTATCTTCAGGAGTGAATCGTTTACATCCAGGACAATACCTTTACTATGAATAAGTATTCCCTCAAATGTAAGACTTGCAAGTTTCTCAAAACGTTCCCGGTTTTCTTCAAGTTCATTCTGAGTTCTTTTAAGTTCCGTTACATCGATGACATAGGCCGCAAGACCGATAATATTTCTGTCTCCATCATAAATAGGGCTGTATCTGTTCTCGAAGGTTGTTACCAGCGGGGGATTATCACTGTACTCTTCATAAAAGATAAAACTTTCCCCCTTCAGCGCACGGTCAAAATAGGCTTTTCGTCCCATTCGTTCCTTTTCATCATGAATATAGGAAAGCTTGTTTCCTCCCAGTTCTATTTCCACCCCCTTAAACTTTTTCATCATCTCCTTGTGGAGTTGTGTAAAATCAATGTAGCGGTAGTTCGTATCAAGCGCATACACAATGATACCCTGTGCACTCTCTAGAATCGCATTTTTCAGACGTGAGAGTTCCCGGTAGTTTTTCTCACTCCTGACAAGGCTTTTAACCGCTGCAATTTTTTCAGCGAGCATGGTATTTGCATTTTCAGCCAGTTTCTTAAACTCGTCAAACCTTATTTCACGTATGTCAATCGGTTTATCAGAGGTTGCTGCGCGGTTAAAAAAAGAAATAAACTGGGAAATATCTTTTTTTAACTGTCTGCTGAAACGATGGATAAGAAAAGATATAAGGAATACTGTTCCCAGAATAATGAATATACCAATAAGAAGCTTTTCTATCGTCTGCTTAAGGAGCATTTTTTTGACTAGTGCAATATCCTTCTCTACATCATCAAGATAGACCCCCGCACCGACAATGAAAGAGTGGTCAGCTGTCAGTTTAAAATAACTTAATTTAGGAACCGGCTTATCAGTATCAAGTTTTTTATACTGGTACCGTACAAACACTTCCCCCCTGTCACGCAGCCCTTTGAGCATCTCTTTTCGAAAAGCTTTTCCAGCTGCATCTCTGTAATTGTCTGAGAGGTACTTTCCCACCAGATCGGGACGATTGGGGTTCGCAAACATTATTGCAAATCTGCTGCCGCCGTTTATATTGATAAGTTTATAGATAAAGGCATATCCGCTTTCCTGATTTCCAAACCGCTGAGTATTGGCAAAATCTTTTATAAACCTCTTCAGTTCATCTGATATGTCATCGAAATACATTCCTGTACCGATAATCCATCCGTAGGGTTTAAACAGTTTTATAAAGGAGAGCTTGTTATAATTGCTTCCCTGAGCGTTTGGCTTCATCCACCGGTAAGTATAGAATCCTTCTCCCTTTGTTTCGGCAATATGTATCATATCACGTACAACAGACTTTCCCCGGGTGTCCTTTATGTCCAGCATGTCGGTGCCTTCCAATTCCGGCTTTTCAGCATAGAGTATTTCTGTTCCATTAAGATCAGTGATAAAGAAATAGCCATCGCCGTCTGAAAATCGAAGAGGACGGAGCGTGTTGATGATCATGGCTTTTATTTCCGCTGCACTTTTAGTATTTCTGTTTTTTTTGTAGATACTTTCCGCCAGCGAATATGCTGTGGAAACCTGATCTTTTACAAGATCCCCTGTCTGTTTTGCCCGGCTTGAATATTCATAATCAATAAGATTTACCACAGAAGCAACCTCTGTTTTTATCATCTGCCGCTGCCGTGCAACGTATTCCTGTCTCAAAGCACGTTCCTGTCTTTTCATACCGCTGAAGGTATAAAAAGCGTCAAGAATGACTATAACAACAAAAAACAGAACAAGAAAAGAAACGCCCCATTTCCGTATATACTGTATTAATTCACCGCCGCTCATCCATTTCATAGTATAATCTTTCTATCTTTGCAATACAAGTTAATACAAGCCTCTTTAGAGCATGCTCAACGGATCAACATCAATTTCCATGTAAACAGAGGATTTGGGCATTACTTTACGAAGGTTCTCTATCATTCCGTGGGTTCCGGTAAAATGAATTGTTCTGATAATAATCTGGTACCGGTAGTTACGGGCTATTCTGCTGACGGGGCACTCGGAAGGACCAAGGATCTCTGCTCCCTCCATTTTTCCGCTTTTCAATGTTGCGGCAACCCGTAAGGCAAACTGCTCCACATCCTTCTCATTTTTACCCCGGAAGACGAGGCGGAACAGCCGTACATAGGGCGGAAACCGAAGCATCTTTCTCATTTCAAGTTCCTGCAGATAAAATGCTTCCTGACTATTTTCCACTGCCGCTTTAATTGCAGGATTTTCCGGATCGTACGTTTGAATGATAACTTTACCATCATCGGAAAACCGCCCCGCTCTGCCTGCAACCTGGGTGATAAGTGAAAACGTACGTTCTCCTGCCCGAAAATCAGGAACATGAAGCGTTGTATCCGCAAGAATAATTCCGACAAGATTTACTCCGGGAAAGTTGAGTCCCTTTGCTACCATCTGGGTTCCCAGAAGGATCTGAATTTTTCCTGCATAAAAATCTTTGAGAATATTTTTTAATACATCTTTTTTTCTTACTGAGTCAGAATCCACCCTGCTGACAACTGCATCGGGGAAAAAACGAACGATCTCTTCTTCGACAAGCTCGGTCCCAAACCCTGAATATCCGACATCGAGAGATCCGCAGGAGGGACAGACCGTCATAGGTTTTTCACTATGGCCGCAGTAATGACAAATCATCCTATTGCGGTCTTTGTGAAGGGTCAAAGGGACCGAACAATGACTGCATTTCATTTCATAACCGCAGGAACGGCAGTGGAAAAAGTATGAAAACCCTCTCCTGTTAAGAAAAAGGATTATCTGTTTCCCCTGCTGCAGAGACTTTTTCATTTCAGATACAAGAACCCGGGACAGCGGAGATGTTTCACCCTCCATGGATACAAGCACATTATCGGGGATTCGCCCGCCGGAAAGTCTCTTTGACAGGACAAGTTTCCTTATAATACCTTCCTGCATAAGATGGAAAGCTTCCAACGAAGGGGTCGCGCTCCCCATAACAACGGTAGCCCCTGCTCTTTGTGCACGTCTCATTGCAACCTGACGGGCGTGATACCGGGGTGTCGAACCGGATTTGTATGATCCTTCATGCTCTTCATCAATTATTATCAGTCCCAGATTTTTTACCGGAGCAAAAACTGCACTCCGGGCACCAATAACAAGATGAACATCTCCATTTCTTATTTTCATCCATTCTTTAAAACGCTGAGAAGGAGTGAGCGAAGAATGAAGAAGAGCAATACCCGATGGGAACCGATGCTTTAACTCCTTTGCCAGCTGATGAGTAAGCGAAATTTCAGGAACAAGGTAGATAATACTTTTACCCCTGGCAATGAGGTTTTCAGCAGCCTGGAGAAATACCTCTGTTTTACCAGAACCGGTTATTCCATAGAGATAGAGCAGTGTGTTTTCCGAAGAAAGAATAGCAGATACAGCTTTTTTCTGCTCTTCGGATAGATCTTTTGGCTCTCTGCTCACTGGATCTTCTGCATCAAATGAAGGAAGCCGACTCTCCCGTTTTCCTCCCGGAAGCATAGTCCCGAGTGCTTCACCAAGAGAACAGAAGTAAATTTTCGCGACCCACCGCGCCAGTTCTATTTCTTCTGAACCAAATAGTGCCGCTCTATCAAGCACCTTCAAGACCTGCTTGATTTCAAAGGCTGCTTCCGGTTTCTGTTCTGAAATCCCAATAACATACCCGGTCAGGCTTCGTCTTCCAAACGTTACTTTAACTCTGAATCCTACACCGCAGGGAACATCTTCCGATAGGCTGTAGGTAAATGACGATGCTACCGGAAGGTTAAAAACAACATCGAGATATTTCACCTGTTTTCACTCAAAAATTTTTTAACTGCTTTCAGATCTTCCCATACCGGTTTTCTGTAGGAGTCCGGGTTACGGAGTACACCGCTGGGATGATACGTGGGGATAAGAGGAATACCGCAGTACTCATACATACGTCCTCTCAGTCTGCCGATACCCAGGGTGCTGCCGGTTAAAAACTGGCTGGCAATTCTCCCTACAGAAAGAATAAGCTTCGGTTTTATAAGTTGTATCTGACGTTCTAAATATCCTTTGCAGGCTTCTATTTCATCAGGGAAGGGATCTCTGTTTTGAGGAGGTCTGCATTTTACAATATTTCCAATATAAAGATCCTTGTCACGGTCAAGATTAATAGCATCCATCCATTTATCCATATACTGACCGGCCCTTCCGACAAAAGGGATACCGCTCCTGTCCTCATCAGCACCCGGTGCCTCACCAATTATCATTACTTCCGGATTAAGGACACCTTTCCCCGGTACACATTTTGTCCGGGTTTCGTACAGTCTGCATTTTTTACAACCTTCAATTTCTTCCTCTATCTTCGTTAAAGAATCACTCTCATCAGAATGATTGCGTTTGAACCCTTCAGATAGATAATCTCCTGCAAGATCAAGAAGTTCCTTAAAACTGTTATGTATACCGTTGTTCATACTCCACCTTAAAAAAAAATAATCCCTTAGCCGGCGCGGTTGTACCTGCCTTTCTACGATCTCTGGAATCAAGAATCTCTTTCATACGCACAGCCGGAGACGGCAGCATTGCCGTTTCAAGCATTGTCCCTACAAGAGACCTCACCATCTTCCATAAAAAGGCAGTCCCCTCTATTTTGTAAATCATGTAGCCCCGCTCCATGTGGAACGATGAAGAAAATATATCCCTGACTTTCGAAGGGCTCATATCTCCAGCAGCGGTAAAAGAAGTAAAATCATGAACACCGACAATCTGCCGTGCGCAGGCATTAAGCGCCGGCAGAGAGGGAATGTTCCTTGACTTGTAACAGAGGTTCCTGTCAAAGGGCAGAAAGAGCCCGGCTGTACCTATATAGTAATGATAGGTACGTTTTAACGCGCTGAACCGGGCATGAAAGGTTTTTTCGACTTCCCTGCTTGTAATAACTCTTACATCCGGGGGAAGAAGAGAGTTCAGAGCCTCTTTAAACCGCTGTCCGGGAACAGATGAATCTGTATCGAAATGACAGACCTGACCGTACGCGTGAACACCGGCATCTGTCCGTCCTGCAGCGACTACTCCAACAGGCTTTTTATGGAGTACAGCAAGGGCTTTCTCAACCTCTCCCTGTACCGTCCGATCCTCTTTCTGTCTCTGCCACCCTGAAAACCCGGTACCTTCATACGAAAGTAAAAGCTTAATCCTTCTCATTACTCTGACGTCCGGCGCTTTAGCTCCTCACTAATGGAAGCATGTAATTCCTTTGCCTTCTCTAGAAGGCTTCCCGGTTTTTCCCTGGAAGCTTTTCCCATTCCGAAAATCCTCGCGACGGTAGTTTTAGCCTGCTGAAGGGCCTTTATCCTTTTCGCTTCATCGTTATCAGGTCCATAATAATATTCCAGGAGGGCGGAAATATAAAGAACACCATCATATCCGTAGTTTTTATCCAGATCAGGGCCAAGATTACCCACTTCGGTTAACGACTGTTTCCCCGATCCGTCATACTCAACGGCAAGAGAATAGAAAAAACTTGCTTTCCGATACAATAGTTTTGCAAGATAATCATAGTTTTCTCCGGGAAATTTTTCATGAAGGTTGTTAAAAAGCCAGGCCCCCCGGAGAGCAGAAAGCCCCTGCTTAAAAACAGGGCTTCTTTCAGGAGGAAAATAATCATAACACATCGTTGCAAGAAGGTAGGAAGCCGCTCCTTCCTTCAATCGTCTGGGATTTCCAAAATCAATGTCCCCAAAAGCGGCTGCTACTATTTCCTTCCGTTTGTCCGATCCGGAAGCAGCCTCCTTCGTTTTTTCAGCAGGAAGCTCTTGGAAATCTGACTGATAACTGCTGTATAGACACTCAGGGCACACAACAACAGGATAAAGGAGAGGATATACCTCACCGTATTTTTTGGATGGCTGATATAATCTTCTCAATTCTTCAGTCAGATCCCCTGCATTGAGACGCCCCCTGCCCGTCCGCAGCTCCTCCTGGTAGAATTTACTCTCACACACAGGACAGACAACCGGTTCTTTTGAAAAAAACGTGATTGAATTTTCAGTTTTATGCTCCATTGAGATCCTCAATTATTACAACCGCGACAGCGGCTTCTTTTTCGTGGGTCAGTGAAAGATGGATGATCCCTCCCCCACGATCATTGAAAGCCTTAAGAGCAGTCCCGTGGAGTATAATATCAGGCTTTCCATTATAGTTATTTAACACCTCTATATCTGTTAGCTTCAGTCCCTTTAATCCAGTACCAAGAGCCTTACCGAAAGCTTCTTTTGCAGCAAACCGTGCAGCAAGAGAAAGCACGTACGAATGGCCCCTTGCTTTCGCTGACCGGATCTCTGCAGGATTAAAAAATCTTTTAATAATACCATTCACCTGGGGCCAGTGTTTCATCCGGTGTACATTTACAATATCTATGCCAAGGCCTTTAATCACGGGATCCCCCCTGTGCTGCATTTCTCACCTTGACTTCTATCACCTTGGGACTGTAGTCGAGAACAAGCATATGCGCAGGAACATCAGGAACCACTTTAAGCTTGTACGTTCCCGGCTTGTTAATACCGGAACAGTCTACGGTAAATCTAAAATCATCAGGAGTGTACTTTTCCAGCTCAAGCTGCTTCCCTCTGATCTGAAGAGTGTTCTCTTTACTGATTCCGTTCAGTTCAAAACGACTGTCAAGATCAAATGCAATAAGGTCGAGACCTGTTAACGTCCGTACCAGATATGCCTCGGTTATTGTTGCCGTAAACTCGACAACGTTACCACCGGGAAAAACGACATTCGGAGCCGGTTTCCGCAAACGGATCCTTGATGTAAAACTACTTTTTCTCGATGAAACATCCACATCTTCGGTCTGAATATAATCCAGATCCTTAACAATGCTCTCCGCACCTTCTACTTCTACCGATGTTGGTGTAATAAAAAACTGGGAGAGATCGTATCCTTTCTCAGGAAAACCAATTATTGAAGGTTTTACGGTAAGACTCTTTATCATCTTCTTTTCAAGAGACAGCGTAATTTCAAGGGGTTCAACCCGTATCTCTATAGGTGTTATATTCAACGCCGCTCCCTTCCGGGAGATTTTTACCGGCTGTGTATACGTCCCTTCCTTTCGGAACGGGGAAAAATCAACCGAAGCTGTTATGTCATCATCAAGAATAAGCAGAATGTCATCTGCCCTGCCGCGGATAGTAACCCTGACTGTTTTAGGATATTCTCCAGTAGCTATGAGCCGGTCGCTGATATGTATTTTTAAGGGAACCGTAAAAAACCTTTCTTCCAGACTTGATATACGGTAAAACCCGAAAAGCAGCAATGCCGCTGCCAGGGAAACAATTTTAATCGGCCAGTTATGGAGTATCCGCTCCAGATATTTATCAGCTTTCAAGAATATGCTCCTCTTCTTCCCACTCTTCTTCTGTTTCATCCTGATAGTTCAAAAGAGCATTAAGTATACGGCTTATCTTTCCCGGGGACAGATCGTAGTATAAATTAGCATCATAGGAAAGAGAGAGCGCGCCCGTTTCTTCTGACACTACGAGGGTTACCGCATCGGTATCCTCTGAAACTCCCAGAGCAGCTCTGTGCCGTGTTCCAAAACTTCTACGGATATCCACCTGTTCACTCAAAGGAAGAAAACAGCCGGCAGCTATTATCTTTCCGTTCTGAATGATAACAGCTCCATCGTGCAGAGGAGTATCGTGACCGAAGATGGTAAGAATAAGACTGGATGATAAATCAGCATTTAGTTTTGTACCTGATTCCATAATATTTTTTATTCCCACTCTCCGGGGAAAAACAATTAATGCCCCACGTTTTCTGCTGGAAAGCACCTCCACCGCGTTAATAACGGTGTCAACCTGAAAAGGATGTGCGGCATGGGACATACGCAGCCATTCTCCCCGGCCTATACGTGAAAATATATTTCTTAATTCGGGCTGAAAAATAATAGCCACGATGATAACAATAACCGTTGCCAGTCCGTTCATGATCCAGAGAAGTGTCTGAAGTTTAAAGATGAAAGCAACAAGATACAGCAGACCGATGAGAAAGGTTCCGCGGATCAGTTGGACTGCTCGTGTCTGTACCAGTATCTTGTATACCTGATAAATGAGAAAAGCAAGAATGGAAATATCAAGCACAGGCCGGACAACATGGGTTATGAGCCAAATGTTATCAAAAAGATTCATGTCTTCATTATAAAGGTGATAAGGACCTTTAGCAATAACGAAATTACTTCAGCATATAGTACCTGTTTGAGTTATTCCATAGGGTGAATCCGCTTGCTCCCCCCTCTTTTGCCCCTTTAAGTTCCTGCTGCAGATACGCTGTATACTCTTCTTTTTCCATGGCAAGTTCCCTTCCCATAAGAAAAGCCTGCACATAGGGTCGAATAATAACACGATTACGGGTAATGATACGTGCACGCTCCGTCCCGGTACGGTACAGCATCTCAGCCCAGGCGATATAGTCATCATCGGGTTTAAACCCCGCAGGGAAGTGCGAAGGGTAGAACATGGGAGATATAACATCGACATAACGGGAAAGCATCTCGATATTCTGACCTATCCAGTTTCCCATGCGGTACCATGAGTTAAAACCGTAAAGATCAGTACTCACCGGTATGGTAATAACCTGCCTTATTTTCCGGGCAAAAGATTCAAGGGCGTCTATTCTGCTCATACCGGATTTCCTGAAACGGTATGTAATTTTATCTACATTTCCATCAGACGGGAACCGGATATAATCAAACTGTATTTCATCAACACCCCGTATTTGCAGTTCTTCGGCAATATCCCTGTTATAGTCCTGAACAAACGAAGAGAATGGATCTACCCAAAATTCTGTCTGAACGAGTTTATCGTCGCCGGTCTCACTGTTTTTCCGTTTTACAAAATGTCCCCATGGTTTATCCCCCTTTTTATTCCAGAGAGCATACGCATTGTTTTTATAGCTGAAAAGTACCGGATCCTGGAAGGTAACAATTCTGCCTATCAGGTAGAGCCCTTCCTCATGTGCTTTTTCCACAAGCTTACCCAGATCAAACCGTACCCGTACCGCGCCGGCTTCACGGGGGAGCGGCAGATTCGTATTATACGTTACTCTTCCCTCATCATCCTTCATATCCACAACCAACGAATTGAAACCATGAGACTTTATGGTCTTAATAAGTTTATCCAGCGCATCTCCTGAAGCATGAAAGGAGTTTATATAAATTCCCCGCCGGTTTTCCGCAAGACTCCTCCTTGCCAATTCAGCTTGAGTGGTCTGCTCCGGCTTAAAAGGAAATGGGAGGAATTCCCTTGTCCAGACAGTTCCATCGTACCGATATATGTTTTTATCGGTAAAAAGAACCAGGTTCGCTGATTCCCACTCGAGAGAACCAATATATTCATTCCTGAGAGACGGGACCTTCACGGATACAGGCGTTTTGTTTCCTGTACTTACGAAAAGCGTTCCGTCGAGGCCGCAGGCAATTGCCAGAGCCGAATCATCTTTATTCAATGCAAGAGCTGTAATTTCCTCATAAAAATGTGCTCCCCGGTAAAAAGGCTTCATATCCATGGGTAATCTACGCCAGGTTTCACCCGAGTCCAGGGACTCAAATATACCGTTAAAGGATGTTCCTATAACAATCCGGCGGAAATTAATAGAAGAGAGTGCAACAGAAGTAATATAATTTGATTTTTTTACTATTCCGCCCAGGGGTACCTGTGTCCACAGCTCTCCACCATTTTCTGACAGGAAGATACCGGAAGAGCCGGTTACCGCAATTCTGCGGGGATGGAGAGGATCGACATAAACAGAGGTAATTGGTCTTAGTTCAGTCCTGTTAAAGGGATATACATTTTTCTTCGGCAGCCCCTTATTCAAAGGGATCAAGTTTACACCGTCACTAATTACAGAAAGGAGCCCCCTGCTGTTTGTAGCAAGGTACACTGTTCCGTCCGGCATAACAATTTCTTTACATACCGATAGGGGGCCTGCCGCTGTGAACAAAAGCACACAGAACAGGAAAAGGAGCAGAAAAATTATCTTTCTCATATATCAAATCCCGTTACATATCTAGAGTATTGGTGCAATAATCCTGAAAAGGGAATTCCTCAGCCGTGTTAAAAAACTCTGCTTTTTCATATCCTTTTCAGTTAACTGCCGGCACTGTTTTAAATCCAGAAAAAACTGGTCTTTAAGGGTTTTTGTAATAACGTCATCATAATATATTACATTCACTTCATAATCCAGATGAAAACTCCGTATATCCATATTACAGGTACCGACCGTAGCCATTTTGTCATCAACAATAACCGTTTTCGCATGGAGGAACCCCTTTTCATAAAGATAGATATGCACTCCCGCGGCAAACAGGGTACTCATGTATGTCTGGGCTACCCAGAAAGGAATCCGTTTATCAGGTATGCCTGTAATCATGAGATTGATCCTGACACCGCTTAAGGCCGCTGTCTCCATGGCATTCTGTATACTGCTTGAAGGAATGAAATAGGGAGACTGAATGTAGACATCACGATCCGCATTACTTATCATGTTGAAATACAGTTTTTCAAGGGAGTACCAGTCAGAATCCGGTCCGCTTACCAAGACCTGCATGGGAACAATTCTGTTATAGGTTGCGGCAAGTCTGGGGAAATATTTTTGGTCATGAAGCGGTGCTCCTCCACTGTTCTCCCAGTCGGAAAGAAACACTGTCTGGAGTATGTGGACAACTTCCCCCTCAAGCCGCATATGAGTATCTCGCCAGGAATTAAAGCGGACTCCCCCGGTAATGTACTCATCTCCGATATTCATACCTCCGGTATATCCAATTTCACCGTCTATAACGACGATCTTCCGGTGGTTGCAGTAGTTAAGAAGACGTCCGGAAATGACATTCATCGGATCCAGAAAGTATTTGGTTTTTACACCGGCTTTTACAAAATTTCTTTTAAACTTCCACGACATCCGGTTAAAACAGCCGACTCCGTCAAAGATAATACGGACTTCAACCCCTTCCTGTACTTTCCGTTTTAAAATTTCAGCAATCTTTTTCCCCGTTGCATCCTCTTTATAGATAAAATATTCCATATGTATGGATTCCCGGGCATTTTCAAGGTCCTTAAGAAGGGAAGAAAATTTATGCTCTCCATTAAAAAAAAGGTTAACATTGTTATTGATGGTAAGTACCGAATTACCGCTCTGCAGGGACAAGGTCATTGTTTTTAAGATATCGGTATCTATTTCTTTAGTAAGGGTGGAGGTAAATGCCTTCTGTTGTTCCAGAATGGGACCAAGCTCATTTTTAAAACGTTTTTCAGGAAGATGTTTTAGAATTTTTTTCTGTTTCCAGTTTACTCCTCCCAGAAGATACAAAACGACCCCCAGGAAGGGGAGAAAAAAAAGGGCAAGAAACCATCCTACCGTAGCCTCAGGGGATTTGTTATCAAGGAGAAGGCGTATCATTGTTATCAATACAAAAAGAATATAAAAAAAATAAAAAATCTTTACCGGTGAAAAAATAAAACTCATGGTCAAGATACTACCATAATTATCTTTTCTGCGATAGTATTCCGTTATGAAAACTATTGACTCAAAAAATGATCTACGTTCTTTTCTCAGAAAAAAAATTATTGAAATTCCTGCCGCTGGAAAGATACAAGAAAGCAGCAAAATTGCCGACCGGCTTTTCGCTCTCCCGGAATGGAAAAACAACAACCTTGTCTTTGCTTTTTTATCTATGGAACAGGAGGTACAAACAGAAGTAATTCTCAAAAAGATCCAGGAAGAGGGGAAAACACTTGCCCTGCCGAGAATGCACGGTGAAACAATAGCATTTCACATGGTTTCATCTCTCGATACATCTATACTTGATATGCATCCCTTTGGAGTACAGGAACCGAAAGCATCTCTGCCGGTGGCCATTCCTTCAGAAGCGAACCATGCTCTTATCGTAACTCCCGGTCTGGGGTTTACCTCTGACGGCCGCAGAATAGGCCGGGGAAAGGGTTATTACGACCGCTATATTGGAAAATACAGGAAATATCTGGATATAGTAGCCGTTGCGTTTGATTGTCAGATGGTACAATCCATTCCCACGGAGATATTTGACGAACCGGTTCCTGTCCTCATTACTCCCTCCCGTGTATTCCGGATAAACTCCTGAGAAGACAGCATTGAGAAGAATGAGCGGTACGTATCATCAGCATGAGTTCCGGGATACAGGAGATTTTTAAGGTACCTACGGAAAGAGGTATTTCTCATATACCGCATAAGAGTGCTCATTGAAGAAAGATACTCACTCTGCCTGTCTGGAGAACTGCCGATAACAAACAGCAGATAGACAGGCTTACCGTCTACCGATTCAAAGGGGATTCCTTCCCGAGAAATGCCGAGTCCTATCGTAACGTTAGTGATGGAAGGCAGCTTACCATGGGCAACAGCCACTGAATGGCCAATCCCCGTACTTTCAAGAAATTCCCGTTTAAAAACCGCATCGGTAAAAGCGGCCCTGGAATGGAGCCTATCAAAAACAGAACAGGAGTCTATAACCTCTTTAATGGCATCGAATTTATCTGTACTCTTGATAAAACAGAGAGCAGAAGCCATATTCATCTTCTCGTTTACCTCTTCCAGATGCAGCATGTTTCCATCCTCCGTTAAAACACAAGGCAGATTGTAACAGAGGAAAGTCTTTTTCCTCAAGGAGGGAGTACTCTTTTCCACTGAACTATCTCTGATAAATATTAAATTTCATAATTTTGTATTTTTCTTCTTGACTTTTTTTTAATTGTCGGTCATATTTTTTCAAGTAATGCACACGTGTGTATTTACCCAGGGGGGCATACCATCAATATTACCATCAAGGATATTGCCAAAATAGCCGGAGTCAGCCATTCCACCGTTTCCCGGAGCCTTAATGATAGCCCGAAAGTAAATGTGGAAACAAAACGGCGCATCAGGGAAATTGCAGAAGAGTTTGATTTTGAATTCAACGCAGGAGCCCGGAGTCTCAGCACACGAAAAACAGGAACAGTAGGCATCATTCACCCTGAATTAAACAACGATTTTAGTGCTTCGCTCTTCTGCAGCGCATTGATCTCAGAAACAATGAGTAAACTGGATGCCGCCGGCATTGATTTCATTCCCAGCTACAGCAGCAGCAAAAATAATACTATAAGCAACATACGCCGTTTAACCCGTCAGAACAAGGTAGACGCATTTATAATTATCGAATCCATGATTTCTGCTGACGATTATACCTTCCTTAAAAAACACGGCATCCCATTAATCCAGCTGCATTACCGCCCGAAATTCTGTTCTGCCAAGTCAATTAATTACATTTTCAGTGATAATTTAACCGGAGGAATCCTTGCGACAAATTTTCTTATTGAACACGGTTGCAAAAGAATTATGTGCATAACCATAAAATCTGATCATCCTGAAATTCTTGACCGAAGAGACGGATTTCTAAAAGCAATGAAGAACCATAATCTGCCTGTTGATAAAAACCTGATTTTTGAAGCTGATTGTACCTTTCTTAACGGAGAACGGATTATAAAAGAAAACAAGGAGATTCTCTCATCAATTGATGGCATTTTTGTTCACGCGGATATCATGGCTCTCGGCGTAATAAAGGAGCTTCAGGAACTGGGATACAACGTTCCTGGCGATATCCGTGTCATAGGGTATGACGATATTGAATTGGGGACCTATTTCAAACCGAAGCTTACCACTATACATCAACCGAAAGAGACTCTTGCTGTAAGGGCATGTAACAGACTTGTTGAAATCCTTAAAGAAGAAAGTAATCCCGGGGATCTTCTTCAGGAAGTTATCCCTCCTTACCTTATAGAGCGTGAATCATGTTGATTTTTATCAACTTGATCGATAGATCATTTATTAATAACCTTCCGGAAAGGGAGGAAAGGAGAATCTTATGAAAAGAATATTAGCTGTAGCCATTATCATGGTTGCTCTCATTGGCAGCGTCTTTGCTACCGGAAACAAAGAAAAGGCTCCTGCAAAGGGGGTTACCATTACCCTTATGCAGAATAAACCTGAAATCGACGGCATGCTTAAGACGTATGCAAAAGTCTGGAATTCGGAAACAGGTAACACTGTTATTATTAAATCAATTGGAGGTAGTTCATCCGTAACTCTTGGACAGCAGCTTAAAGCTGATTATGCAGCAGGATCCATGCCTGACATTTTTGTCATTGCCGGTAAACAGGACTATAAGGAATGGGCAGGAATTATTCTTGACCTTTCAGGTGAAAAATGGGTAAAAGACACCTCTGTTGCATTTAAAAATAATGGGAAAGTGTACGGATTCCCTGTAGCAATTGAAGGATGGGGTCTTGCTTATAATGCAGATCTGCTTAAAAAAGCCGGAATTGATCCCGCAACTTTGAACAACTACGAAGCATATAAAGCAGCCTTTGCAAAACTTGATTCAATGAAGACACAACTGGGCATAGATTCTGTTGTATCCATGGCTGCTGGACCTCAGATGGGATGGGTTACCGCTGATCATAACTTCAACTCACTCCTGGCCAACGGACTTCCATACGGGGATATGACTGTTGTAAACCAGCTTCTAAACGGACAGGTTGATAAGAAACGGCTCAGTGAATATGCAGACTGGGTTGGCCTGCTTTTCAAGTATGCCGATAAAAAAATACTCACAACCGGAAACTATGATGCCCAGGTTGGAGCATTCGCATCACAGAAAGCAGTTTTCCTCCATCAAGGCAACTGGGTTGATCCGAACCTTAAAGCGGCAAAGGCGACATTTAAAATGGGATTCGCTCCCCATGGATCAATGCACACAACAACTGACGGTATCTTCGTTGCTGCACCTTCATACTATGTAATCAATTCCAAATCAAAAAATATTGCAGCAGCAAAACAATTTCTTAACGATATGGTTTATACTTCCCAGGGACAGGACTTTATGGTTACCAAAGCCGATATGATTCCGGCATTTTCCAACATAAAACTCAATCCCTCAGGGCAGTTGTCAAAATCTGTTCAGAAGTGGTCCAAAGAAGGGAAAATTTACTCCTGGGATCAATATTACTTTACCGGGGACTTCCGGAGTCTGACACTTGCTCCCATATACAACCAGTTTGCAAACGGATCTATTAATGAGGCAAAATTTATTGAACTCATGACCAAAGCATTCGAAAGTTTAAAGAAGTAAATATACAGCCAAACAACGGGCAGTTTATGCTGCCCTGTTGTTTTTTTTTACCGGAAAAGAGTATTATGAGGAAATGGAGGAAGAGCAGATGAAGAGACGTAAACAAAATACATTTATTTTCTGGCTGTTTCTTTCACCAGTGTTGTTTGCATTTGTCGTTGTTATTGTTATTCCATTTTTTTTAGGTATTTTCTATTCTTTCACAAATTGGAGTTCTTCCGCAAGAGCTGACTCTGTATTAACATTTATAGGTCTTAAGAATTTTTACCGTATTTTTAGAGACCCTTCGTTCCTGTATTCTTTTTTAATAACAATCATCTATACTTTTTTAAATGTTATTTCAATTAATGTTGTGGCTCTTGTCCTCGCTGTTGTTGTAACAACGAAACTTAAGTTGAGAAATCTCTATCGTGTCGGCTTTTTCATACCAAATCTTATAGGAGGCCTTGTCCTTGGGTACGTCTGGCAGTTTATATTCAACAATGCCATTCCTGCTATCGGAAAAGCAATACCGCTTTTGGCAGGCTTTGCAAATGCAAATAATCTCATCCTCGGTAAAGTCGATTCTTCGATAGTTGCCCTTGTTCTTGTAGGCACATGGCAATACGCTGGATATATAATGATGATTTACATCGCCGCCATAGAAGGGGTACCTGAATCACTTATTGAAGCCGCAACAATTGACGGTGCAAACAGTTTTCAAAGATTCACAAGTATTACCATACCTATGGTAGCTCAGGCATTTACCATAACAACATTCCTTACTCTCGTTCAATCATTCAAACAGTTTGATATCAATGTCTCGTTAACTGCTGGGGGACCGTCAACCATGTTCATGGGAAAACCCATTTTTGGAACTGAATTGCTCTCGCTTAATATATACAACACTGCTTTTGTAGCAAACAACCTTGCGGAAGGACAGGCTAAAGCAGTTATCTTTTTTATTGTACTTGTTATTGTTTCAATTATTCAGGTGACTGTAAACAAAAAGAAAGAGGTGGAAATGTGATTCTTAAAAAGCAAAATCTGATTGTTTTGGAAATTCTTACCATGGTTCTCTTCCTGTTGTTTTTGTTTCCTTTTGTCATTCTCTTGATCAACTCTGCAAAAAACTCATTTTTAGTTACACAACGTCCTATGGCACTTCCCAACCACTGGGGGATGATACTCACCAATATAAAAACTATTTGGACGAATCCTAATATTGCCTACCCCTCTTCATTTATGACGAGTATCATCGTTACTGCTTCTTCTATTATAGTTATTAATATTTTCTCATCTCAGGCAGCATGGGTCCTGGTAAGAAATAACTCCAGAACTTCAAAAATTATTTTTATCATATTTGTTGCTGCCATGGTTATACCATTCCAGATAGTTATGTTCCCGCTTCTTTCATGGTATCGGAAAATTTATGAAATTACCGGCATCCGATTGCTGCGAACGCATATCGGCCTCATTTTTACCTATCTTGGCTTTGGTATGTCCCTCTCAATATTCATGTTCCACGGATTTATTAAAAGCATCCCCTATGAGCTTGAAGAAGCCGCAACCATCGACGGGTGCCGAAAAGATCAGATATTTTACAAGATACTATCTCCCCTTCTGACACCGATCCACGCAACGGTAATGATACTCAACGGTATATGGATATGGAACGACTACCTTCTCCCTCTGCTCATTCTGGGTAAAGGGAACAAGGTTCAGACCATTCCCCTTGCAGTGTCCAACTTTGCAGGGGCTTATGTTGTACAATGGAACCTTATTCTTACCGCAATACTAATGGCAATAGTACCTATAATTATTTTCTTTCTCGCAGCGCAGAAATACATTATCAGCGGCATGGTTGCCGGATCCATTAAATCTTAACTGATGGCTGCAGCTACCGCATCTCCCATTGCTGAAGTAGAAACCGCATGACCCTTTCCACCGGCAAGGTCGGCTGTCCGAAGGCCCGAAGCAATAACCTTTTCAACAGCAGCATATATGTCGTTCGCCGATTTCAGATCTTTAAATGAAAATTCAAGCATCATTGCCGCTGAAAGAATCTGTGCAATGGGATTTGCTATCCCCTTTCCCGCGATATCCGGTGCGGAACCTCCGGACGGTTCAAACAGGTTTATCTCCGCTCCAAGAGAGGCGGAAGGAAGCATGCCAAGAGAACCGGCAAGAGCTGCGGATTCGTCGGACAGTATATCCCCGAACAGGTTTCCCGTAAGAATAACATCAAACTGGGAAGGATCAAGAATAAGCTGCATAGCCGCATTATCAACATACATGTGATTAACCGAAACTTCGGGATACTCTTTCGCTACCTTTTCTACTGTTCTTCGCCACAGAATGGAAGTATGAAGAACGTTGGCCTTATCTACCGATGTAAGCTTCTTCCGCCGGTTCATGGCAGCTTCAAATCCGACACGGGCGATTTTCTCAACTTCTTCAGCAGAATATATCATCGTATCCATACCGGTGTGACTGTCCACTTTCTTCGGCTTTCCGAAATAGATACCTCCGGAAAGCTCCCGTACCGTAAGGATGTCTATACCACGTGCCACCTGTGAAGGAGCAAGCGGGCAGAGATCCTTTACTTCCTTGTATATTTTTACCGGGCGTATATTTGCGAAAAGCTTCAACGATTTCCGTATCGCAAGAAGGCCGCCAAGTTCAGGCCGTTCCTCCGGCGGAAGTGAATCCCATTTCGGTCCTCCTATACTGCCCAAGAGTACCGCATCTGAGTCCCTGCAAAGCGAAAGTGTTTCTTCTGGGAGTGCGGTATCATGGGTATCAATAGCTATTCCTCCGATAAGCCCCTCTTTAAAATCAAAATCAAGCATCCGCTTTTTCCCGACAGCCCGTAAAACTTTCAAAGCTTCCGCCATAACTTCGGGACCGATCCCGTCGCCTGATAAAACTACTACTTTATACTGCATGTTACCATCCTTTTAAAGTTCATTTTTCGCCCGGTTTACGTAAAACAGCGCCGGTATTTGCTGACTGCACATAGTGTGCGTACCTTCCAAGAAAGCCATACCCCAGATCTTTCTCTTTTATTTCAAGGGACTCATAGCGTTTCTTGATTTCTTCCGCATCGACAAGAAGTTCAAGCTTCCTGTTCTTAAGGTCAAAACGGATAGTATCCCCGTTTTTAACAACAGCAATCAGTCCGCCGTCGGCAGCTTCAGGAGAAACATGCCCTATAACTGCTCCTGTCGAACCTCCGGAAAATCTGCCGTCAGTTATAAGGACAACATCGTTTATCAGACCGACACCAACAAGAGCTGAGGTTGGGGAAAGCATTTCCCTCATTCCAGGTCCTCCTTTCGGCCCTTCGTACCGAATGACAACGACATCTCCACGTTTAATTTTACCAGAAAGGATATCCTCCGAGGCACGTTCACCATCTTCATACACAACAGCAGGACCTTCATGTTTCTGCAGGCTTTCCGGTACACCGGATTGTTTTACAATTGAACCATGCTCAGCTAGATTACCATAGAGAACCGCAAGCCCTCCCTCTTTATGATAAGGATTTGAAAGCGGCCTTATTATATCTTCATTAAAGGGTTTAACTGATCCGGCAATTTCTCCGGCAGATTTCATGCTGACGGTAAGCGCGTTTTCTTTAAGTACACCCAGTTCCTGAAGCCTGTTAAAGATGGCAGAAACTCCCCCTGCTTCATCTAGATCCTCAATATGCTGGTTCCCAACGGGAGACAAATGACAGAGGTGTGGTATCTTCCTTGAGAGCTCATCAAACAGATCAATAGAAAAGGGGATCCCGAAACTATCCGCAACTGCCGGCAGATGCAGTGTCGTATTTGTCGATCCACCAAGAGCTACATCTACAGCTACCGCATTGTAAAAAGAGTCAGGAGTAACGATATCCCGAGGTTTAATATCCCTTTCAACCAGCTTCATAACCTGCATACCGACCTCTTTGGCCAGTCGAATACGTCCTGAATCAACTGCGGGAATCGTTCCATTTCCCGGCAAGGCAACACCAAGAGCTTCACTTAAAGAATTCATGGAATTAGCCGTAAAAAGACCCGCACACGAACCGGCTCCCGGACATGCCCTGTTCTCTATCTCTTTAAACTCTTTGTCATCTATTTTTCCTACGGACAGACTGCCCACCGCTTCAAAAACAGAAACAAGATCAATTGACTTTCCCTGATAACATCCTGCCATCATGGGACCGCCGCTAATTATAATCGATGGAATGTTAAGACGCCCCATGGCCATAAGCATTCCCGGAGTTATCTTGTCACAGTTTGAGACAAAAACAAGACCGTCAAAAGGTGCACCTTTTGCAACAATTTCAACAGAATCTGCTATTAAATCCCGGGACGGAAGAGAATAGTACATCCCTTCATGATCCATCGCAATACCATCACAGATACCTATTGTTGAAAACTGCATAGGCGTTCCTCCGGCCATACGAACACCGGCCTTTACCGCTTCCTCAATTGTTTTTAAATGCATATGACCCGGAATAATTTCATTCGCTGAAGACGCAATACCTATTATCGGCTGGTAGATTTCCTTATCTGTCAGCCCGAGAGCCTTCATAAGTGATCTGTGGGGTGCCCTGTTTACACCTTTCTTCATTCTGTCGCTTCTCATTATATTCTCCTTACCCTACTATGTTATTTTTTATCCCATCTGTTCATGGCTACTATACCGCTTCTTGCAACCTCTACAATCTGGTGATGTTCAAAAAGGCTTAAAAAAGAATCGATTTTTTCTGTTGTACCGGTTATTTCCACAATAAACCCTTCGGGTCCCGCATCAAGAACCGACGCCTTAAATACGTTGATCATCTGTAGAATTTCGTTCCGCTGTCCATGGGGAATACGGATCTTTATCAGGCCGATCTCCCTATCCAGCTTGGATTCGTTCGTAATAGTCCACACCTTAACAACATCTATAATTTTATAAAGCTGCTTTTGAATCTGCTCAATACTCCGGTCATCTCCTTTGACGACAATGGTCAGACGAAACATATCACTCTGCTTGGTATTGCCTGCTGATATGCCGTCAATATTGAAGCCCCTCCGGGTAATCAAACTTGTAACCTTGGAGAGCACTCCCGGATGATTATTTACGAGAACCGATACAATATGATCTGACAGCTGCTGGTTTTCTCCCATAATTTTTACCACCTTAGAATTTTGTTATTACTTTATCGAGGGGCTTCCCGGCAGGAACCATGGGAAGAACATTCTGCTTTGGATCTACAACAGCATGTACAAGCATGCTTGTTTGACACTCCGCTAGCTCACGAATAATCTCTTCGGCATGGGCAGCATCTTCGAGACGAACCGCTTTTATACCAAAAACCTCCGCAAGCTTTAGAAAATCAGGATTGTCATTCATATCCGTTCCGGAATAACGTTTATCAAAGAGAAGCTCCTGCCACTGCCGCACCATTCCGAGATAACTGTTATCCATGATAATCATTTTTACTTTCAATTTATACTTGCGGATCGTATTCAGCTCCTGCATATTCATCTGGAAACCACCGTCTCCCGAAAACATAAGCACTTCTCTGTCAGGATTTCCCACTGCTGCTCCTATGGCGGCGGGAAGACCGAATCCCATAGTACCAAGCCCCCCGGAGGTAAGGAACGTCCGGGGATACCGAAAACGGTAATACTGACCAACCCACATCTGGTTCTGTCCCACATCAGTTGCTACAATTGTATTGTCCGGGAATATCCTCGATGCAAGTTCTACAAGATACTGGGGTTTTAAAAGTCCCTCTTTATCATACGTCAGGGGATTCTTCCTGCGGTATTCATCGATTTCATCTACCCAGTGCGAATAATTACCATGAATATCTGATGCATTCAACTCTTTTAAAACAGACGTGGCTGGACCGACGATAGGCAGATCAACAGGAATATTTTTTCCAATTTCGGCAGGGTCAATATCAACATGAATAAGTTTGGCATTTTTTGCAAATACCGATGTATCACCGGTTATCCTGTCGGAGAAGCGTACTCCGATTGCAATAATGAGATCAGCATTCTGAATCGCATAGTTGGCGTAAAGGGTACCATGCATTCCCATAAAACCGCAGTAAAGCCGTTCATCCTCAGGATTGATCCCATGACCCATCAGTGTTGTTGCCACGGGAATTCCCGATTTATTAAGGAACTTGTTAAGCTCATCATTCGCTTCAGAAAGATTGATACCTCCCCCCGCCAATATAAGCGGCTTTTTTGCTTTTTCAAGCATTTTTACCGTTGTTCTTATCTGTTTCGGATGTCCTGTTGTTTTGGGACGGTAATTTGGCAGCTGAGGATCATCAGGATATCTAAAAGGATAATCCTGCCGCTGAACATTTCCGGGGATATCAACAACGACGGGTCCGGGGCGGCCGGTACCAGCAAGGTAGAAGGCACGTTTTATGGTAAGGGCAAGATCCTTTATATCTTTGACAAGAAAATTTGCCTTGGTTATGGGAAGGGTGATTCCGGTAACATCCGCTTCCTGAAAAGCATCTGTTCCAATTTTATCAGTGGAAACCTGTCCTGTTATAACAACGAGGGGAATGGAATCCATGTAAGCCGTTGCAATACCCGTAATGGTGTTGGTAGCTCCCGGACCGGATGTAACAAGAACAACCCCTGTTTTTCCCGTTGATCGGGCATACCCGTCCGCAGCGTGTGTTCCCCCCTGCTCATGACGAGGCTGAATAAGCCGTAAACCTTCACCATGTTTATGGAGTTCATCGAAAATTGAAATAACTGCACCGCCTGTATAGCAAAAAAGGGTATCAACACCCTCCTTTTTCAGACTTTCAATAACAATTCTTGCACCATTCATTCCGTCCTCCTGTAAAAAAACTACCACTAAAGTGATTTAAATGCAAGAGAGATGTTTATAAATACTTCAGATAATTCAGTATTAGTAAAGTACCGTTAAACATAAGAAAAGGGATCATGAACATCCAGTATCTTTTATTTCCCGGATACCTGTTCTGTCTGACGGATAGTGTTCTCTCTTCAGACAGATTATCTGAGAGGAAGAGAATATCATCCAGATACTTTGTAAAGGCATTGATGAGCGATACCCGGCCTTTCTTTTCCCATATGTTACCATATCTGATTTCGGTTATTCTCTCAAAATAAAAGAAAACAGATCCCAGCAGCTGCCCGCCTCTACCGGGAAGAAGAAGACGGGATGATATAGAAATCCTTGAAACATAAACGAGCCCTATAAGAAGTAGAGACCTTGAGACACCTGACACGAGAGCATCCTTTGTTATAGGCATCCCGAATACTGTCAGAAGTACTTCTCCAGCAGGACGCAGCAGATGCGCAGCAGTTATTCCTGTGAAAAGAAGTATGTTAGGTAATATCTTAAATCTTTTTCCCCGGAGGATAAAAAGAGCAATTACGCAGACGGTTTGAAAAATACGGACAGAAAGTGATGTCTGGAAGAGAAACAATGGAAGGAAAATAAACCATCCCGTAAAAAGGTGTTCCGGTTTTATTTCAGGAGCATATCTCATACGCCGTATTCCGCCGCTTTCAGCCAGCGGGACCGGTAAAAAAATTCCGAAGCAAAAAAACCAAGAACTAGAGAGGTGACAAACCCTGTAATAAGAAACGGAGGGGCTATATATTTTACCGCACTCCCGAAAATAAAAACTTTTGACAGGTAAAGCTGAATCATGTTGCTGCCGAGAGCACCGAAAATGCTTACTCCTATGAGCGATATTCTACGGCCGAACAGATAAAACACACCAAGCATAACCAAACCGCTTACAAGAGAACCGGCTGCGGAAAACAGAAAAATGTAGGAAAAAAGAGTACCATTTATAAATCCCTGGCCAACCGCTTTTAAAATAACGAGAAGGAAAATATCCCGTGGTGAGAATACTGCAATACTGATAATAAGAGGTAGATTAGCCAGCCCAAGGCGTAAAAAAGGTACCGGCTTCGGGATCATATATTCGATGGTTGAAAGGAATATACAAAGTGCAGCAAAAAGAGCTACTGTTTCGCGGCTGTATTTATACTTCATCTTCATCATCAAGAAAATCAAGAATACTCAGATTGTTTTCAGGTTCCTCAATTTCTATAATCTCTACCGCATAAGGGGTTATATCCTTAACCAGTTTTCGTGATCCGTCAGAAAAGTAAAACCATTCCAGTACAGATCCAGTATTTTCCTGAATATAGCGGGCGAAAAAATTTTTCCCGTAGGGAAGACGTATTTCATACCAGTTACCAGAAATATACATTAGTCAGCCACCTTGTATTTGGAATTGGAAAGGGTAAAGTTCTTTATCCCTGAAGAAAGATAGACATCATGATTGCTTGATACTATAACAGCTTCAATAAAGGGCGTCTCTTCGACAAGTTTCATCCCCTTCTTCAAGCCCAAAGCGAAAACCACCGTAGAATAACCATCTGCGGTTATGGAATCTTTACCTATTATAGTTACACTTATAAGATCATTCTCTATCGGATAACCGGTAAAGGTATTAAAAATATGGTGATATTTTTTTCCATTGTACACAAAAAAACGTTCGTATTTACCGGAGGTAACCACAGCTTCGTCACTGACAGAAAGTATCCCAAGATAATTCCCGCGGGTTTCTTCAGGATCCTGTACACCAACATGCCACTCCCGTTTATTCGATTTCCTGCCGATAACAAAAACATTCCCCCCAAGGTTTATAATACCCTTTTCTACGTTATGGTCCACAAGATACCGGTAAACTCTATCTGCAGCCCATCCCTTTGCTATTGCACCAAGATCAATACTCATCCCTTTTTTCTTTAAATAAACAGAGTAATCTTTTTCATTCAGGACAACATCTTTATAATTTACCAAACTGAGAGCCTTTTTAAGTTCCACGGTACCGGGAACCCGGGGATGATCAGTACCGATACCCCAGAGAGAAACAACAGGACCAATTGTTATATCAAATGAACCATCACTGAGAGCGGAGAGTTCAATCCCTTTTTTTATAACAAAAAATGTTTCTTTTGATACTTTGACGGAAGATTCACCCGACATTTCATTGATAGCAGAAACCTCGCTGCTTTTTATGTTTCTGCTCATTTTCGATTCAACTTCATCAATAAGAGCAAAACTTCCCTTAAGAAGGGAGTCAGCCACAGGAGATTCTATCTGTATCCGGTTTAAAGTACCGAGAGCGTAATGATCCGCGGAAACAAACACTGTCTGTTCATTTTTACATCCGGACAATCCGGCAAGTAGTACTGCAAAAGCAGCATAAAGGATGCTTTTTGACTTCATACCAATAATTTATACATTTTTCTCCTGTTAACCAATACTCCTGCAGGAATTTTAAAAAATCTCTTGGTTTTTAGGTATTTTGTATAGAAAGTTTCTTATATTTTCTCTTATACTTACTATCTATGGTAAAAAAGCATGCAATTATACGGAACAGTGCCGGTATTCACGTACGACCTTCTGGCATAATATACGAAAACGTAAAGGATTATCCCGGACAAATAGACATTATATTTAATGATGAAACCTATACATTGAATTCGATAATGGTCCTTCTGGCCATGGGTCTTGTACAGGGATCGGAAATAGATATTGCGGTAGCAGGACCTGAAGAAGAGAAAAAATGTGATGAACTTTGCAGACTTTTTGAAAAAGAATACGACTTCCCTCCCCGGGAGTAGAATCAGGCTAAAGGAGATACAGAAATGAAGAAAGTTGTTCTTGGTGCCGATCATGGCGGATTTGAACTAAAAAACAGAATTGCAGACTACCTTAAACAGAAAGGATACTCTATTACAAACGTCGGTGTAGACTCTTCCGATTCTGTTGACTACCCGGATATGGCAGAAAAAGCCTGCCTTGAGTTTAAAAAAGGCGGTTATGAATTCGGTGTTGTCTGCTGTGGAACTGGAATTGGTATAAGCATCTCGGCCAACAAAGTTAAAGGTATCCGGTGCGCCCTCCCTCAGAATATATATGCCGCTAAAATGTCAAAAGAACACAATAATGCTAACTTTATTGCCTTTGGCGGCAGAATTGACTATCCTGAAAAGGTAGAGGATATGGTAGATGCCTTTGTCACTGCTGCTTTTGCCGAAGGACGCCATGACCGCAGGGTACGCAAGATAATGGCTCTTGAACAATAAGTATTATTAGTATTATACTCATAATATGAGCACTGAATATTTCACTCTCGATGATACACTTTTTACCATAACAGAAAAATATCCTGATACCATTTCTGTTTTTACCGCCAATGGGTTTCCGCAGATGGGCGATGATACGAAACGTAAGGATTTTGGAAACAGAATTACCCTGGGTACAGCTCTTACTTTCCAGAAAAGAGATGTAGAAACTTTTACAAAACTCCTCATAACAGCTATAGAAGGGACCGGAGAAGATGGTGACGTTACCCTCATAAATCGGAAACCAGTCCGTGGTGAAAGTCTTAAAATAGCCGGGCTTCTGCCCTGTCCGGTCAGGATCCCTCTTTTGGATTCTTTTAACGCTTTTTCCAAAGAATATCAGTCCAGGCACACCATTCAACTTGAATACGAACTGAAAGCTGCTTCCATGGGAGTGGAATGGATTGACGATAACCTTAAAAACATAACAGATCCTTCCGGTATACCGGACCTTTTTATTTCAGCCGGGTTTGACCTCTTTTTTGATGAAGAAAAAATTGGAAAATTTAAAAATAACAGTGTTTTCAAAGACTCTGTATCCTATTCGGGAGTAAACCCTTCATTCAAAAATTATAATCTGAAAGATCCTCAGGGTCATTATTCCATGATAGGCGTGGTGCCCGCTGTTTTTCTTGTAAATCTAAAAGATATCGGAGGCCGAAAAGTTCCAAAAACATGGGAAGATATCCTTTCTCCGGAGTTTGAAAACAGTGTTTCTCTTCCCGTTGGGGATTTTGACCTCTTCAACGGGATACTTCTCAACATTCACAAACGCTTCGGTGAAGATGGAGTCCGTAAGCTCGGCCGGAGCCTCCTGGAATCTCTCCATCCTTCCCAGATGGTTAAAAGTGAGAAGAAAGCTGTTAACAGACCTGTTATAACCATTCTCCCCTACTTTTTTACAAAGACTGTACGGGAAGGATCAACCATGACAGCGGTATGGCCAGAAGACGGGGCCATCATAAGCCCTCTTTTCATGCTCGCAAAAGCAGACCGGCTGGACAAACTTCAGGAGATAATCGATTTTTTTGCTTCTAAAGAAACGGGAGAGATCCTCTCCCATCAGGGACTTTTTCCAAGTACCCACCCGGAAGTAGACAACAGATTATCTGAAAACAATACATTTTCCTGGCTGGGATGGGATTATATCTACCGTATCGATATAGCAGAGACAATACATACATGCGAAAAATTATTTGATGAATCCATTCGTGAAGGAGTCTCCGTATGAATCTTGTAACTGTCTCAGGGCCTCCCTCTGTGGGGAAAACTTCTGTTATTTTAAAAACCATTATCTCTTTGAAATCACGCGGACTGAAGGTCGGAGTTGTCAAATTCGACTGTCTTTATACTGATGATGATGTTCTCTATGAAAAAGCAGGAATTGAGGTACGGAAGGGTCTTTCGGGAGGTTTGTGCCCTGATCATTACTTTGTCAGCAACATAGAAGAAGTCGTTGACTGGGGGCTCGGCAAAGATTTTGATCTCCTTATAAGCGAATCAGCCGGCCTCTGCAACCGGTGTTCCCCCTACATCAACGGCATCAATGCCATATGCGTTATAGATAACCTCAGCGGAATAGGGACACCTAAAAAAATAGGTCCAATGCTGAAAAGTGCTGATATTGTTGTTATCACAAAGGGTGATATCGTTTCTCAAGCTGAGCGGGAAGTTTTCGCATCCCGTGTCCACAGTGTTAACCCGAAGGCAGTAATCCTTCATGTAAACGGACTTACCGGACAGGGCAGTTTTGAATTATCAACGCTCCTGTACAAGGAGAATGATCATATTACCTCTTTAAAGGGCAAAACACTCCGGTTTTCCATGCCTGCAGCACTGTGTTCATACTGTCTTGGAGAAACAAGAATCGGAGAAAGTTATCAGATGGGAAATGTAAGGAAAATTGATCTTGGGAAAAATTAAAAAAGGGGAACAGGATAGTACTATGGCACTACCGGTAAAGCATGAACTTTCAGTAATCAAGATCGGACAGATCCTCACCCGATATCCCTTCGCTGCGACATTTTTTGAAAACAACGGTATCCCCGCGGATTCAAACAAAGAAAAATCCCTCGATGAATATTTCAGTACTATTGATGAGACGTACAAAGAGGATATGGCGATTAGCCAGGAACATTTTACCGGCCAGCTGGAGGAATACATCACCCAGATGCTTTCATTTCTGGGAGATACGGGAACAAAGGTTGATTCACTTACCATCTTGCCGGGACACGGTAAAACAGGAGAACCTGAAAATTTTTCCCACCTTACTATCAAGAAAAATGAAATAATCTCCATTGTCGGACCCACCGGCTCAGGAAAAAGCAGACTCCTCGCGGATATAGAGTGGGCTGCGCAGAATGATACACCTACCGGAAGAAGTATTCTTATAAATAATGAACAGCCTGATCAAAAGTGGCGCTACTCTTCTTCCGAGAAACTTGTGGCCCAACTTTCTCAGAACATGAACTTTGTCATGGATCTTTCAGTGCATGAATTCCTTGAACTTCATGCTGAAAGCAGGATGATCAGTGACAGGAAAAATATTATAATGAAAATCATCGATCAGGCAAATCATCTCTCCGGAGAAACCTTTGACACTGAAACTCCTATAACTGCTTTAAGCGGCGGGCAGTCAAGGGCGCTTATGATCGCTGATACTGCGATACTCAGCTCTTCTCCTATTATTCTCATAGACGAGATTGAAAATGCAGGGATAGACCGCAAGAAAGCCCTTGAACTTCTTATATCAGAAGGGAAAATTGTTCTTATTGCAACCCATGATCCTATTCTTGCGCTTATGGGAAACAGACGTATCGTTATAAAAAACGGCGGTATTGAGAAAATTATTGAAAACACAGATGATGAGCGCTCTATCTTAACAGAGATAGAAATAATGGATAAAAAGATACAGTCCCTACGCAGGAAACTACGCAACGGGGAGCACCTTACAACAATTGATTAAAAGGAGAATATAATGGGATTACATGATGGATGTTCAGGAAGTTTTGAAACAGGCAAGGCAACAGTAGACAAGGTACGTGCCATGGGATTTGCTGACCAGTTTATGCCGGTGCCTCTGGATATAACCTGCGAAAGCTGCGGGACAACCTTCTCCATGGAAACATTTGAGTTCCATTGCCCCGAATGCGGTACTGTTTACGGCGTCGTCCCCTGCCATGCTTTTGATCCGGCAAATGTGACAAACGCGGGCAAAGATTACTGACAGAATATAGAGTTTCCTTTTCTCTTCAACAAGGAGTCATAAACATTCAGATTTAGATCCTCAGCATCCGCTGTATCCGTAGAAGGTCTACCTGGTACTTCTCCAGCAGCCCCATACGCCTATGGATATCAAGGAGAGATCTTCCTTTTTTTACTTCAGACATAACAATCCTCAGTTCCTTAACAGAAAGATACCCGCTCAGCATTTTAAAAACCTGAAGCTGCTCTTTTTCAGAAAGAGAACCGAGCCAGATATTCATATCTGAAAGAAACATCCCTACTTTTCTGCTGCAGGGAGGCTTTTTTCAACCTCTGCTTTAATTGCTTCATAAGGATACGCACCAGTCAACCGCATAATATCCTTTCCTTTCCAGAACATCATGATGGTAGGAATGCTCTGAATCTGATAACGCGCGGCAATGTGCTGTTTTAAATCGACATTTATCTTTATCGTTACAATTCGTCCTTTAAAATCCCCGGCTACTCTTTTGATAGCGGGAGAAACCATCTTACAGGGACCGCACCAGTCAGCATAAAAATCAACAAGCACCGGTTTCTCCGATTGTTCAATAAGTTCAAAAAATGATTTCGGCAGCTGCTTATTCACTGTTCCGCTCCTCCTTGATCTTTCCTTTAAAGGTACTCATAGAAACGGCTGGAGGCAAACATAAAGATACCATACAACAAAGGGTTTAAAGGATCAGCAGTTCTCCGCCTCACACAGGGAAAGGACTGTTTCTCTGATTACCTCTGAAACACTGGGATGGGGGAATATGGTCGTCCTGACATCCTTTGTTGTCATCCCCGACTGAATCATCAAAGCAGCACCGAAAATCATCTCGGAGCTTGGCGATCCAAGAAGATGAATACCCAGGACTTTATGAGTTTTTTTGTCAGCGACAACTTTACATAATCCGGGGACATTCCCGTTTTCAGCATAGTACCGTGCGCTTATTCTCATAAGCGAAGTCGCCGTATCAACTTCATACCCTCTTGAAACCGCTTCATCCTCGGTAAGACCGCAGGAGGCAACTTCCGGATACGTATATATAGCCCAGGGGACAGCATCATAGTTTAACCGGTCATCAATCCCGAGAATTGCATGAACAGCAACCTCTGCCATTCTCGATGCGGAATGTGCAAAAAGTGACTTGCCTATCACATCACCAATTGCATAAATTCCCGGAATATTTGTTTCCATTTTATCATTAACCACAAGACCGTGACGGTTTATTTCAAGACCGACCTCCGCAAAGCCCATCTCCTGGACGTTCGGTTTTCGTCCTACCGCCATGAGAATAAGATCTGAGTCAAGAAATTCCTCTTTTCCTTTCCTCGTAAAAACAACACGATTATCTTTTATAGCTTCAACCTTCGACGAAAGATGAAATTTTACCTTTTTCATAGCACGCCGCATGGTTTTGGCAAATTCCTTTTCCATAAACGGGGCAATTTCATCGAGCATTTCAATAACATGTACCGTAATTCCAAGCATGGAAAAAAAGGATGCAAACTCCAGACCGATAACTCCGCCGCCGATAACCGTCAAGGATGATGGCAGCTCCTTAATGGCAAGAAGCTCAGTACTCGTAACAACATACCGAGAACCGACACCGGGGATGGGAGGAATGAACGTCGATGAACCGGTTGCTATGATGATATTTTCGGCTCTATAGGTTTCTTCTCCGACCTGAACAGTATTCTTATCAACGAGGAAAGCCTCTCCCATCACTGTCTCAACACCATATTTCTTCATAAGAAAGATAATACCGTTTACATTCGTATCAACAACCTTCTTTTTCCATTCCTGGGCTTCAGACAGATTAAAGACAGCTCCGTCACTATGAACACCAAACAAACTGGAATTAACCGCGTGATCGTAATGTTTTGCGGAATTAAGAAGTGTTTTAGTAGGTATACACCCCACGTTCAGGCAGACACCGCCCACCGTATCTTTTTCAATGATAAGTACTTTCTTACCCTGTGCACCTGCCCGTTCCGCAGCTATATATCCGCCGGGTCCTGCTCCTATAATAATAATATCGTACATCCTCAGCCTCCTTACCGGTATTCCAATATCATACAGAGAGTTTTTTAATAATACAATAGCTTATCAATATCTTTATACGAATAGGCATGGAGAAAATTTTTAAAAGTGATATTATAGAGATAAGGAGGCAGATATGCCAAAAGGGAAACTGGTTCGTTTTAATGAAGGAGACATACTCTTTAATGCCGGAGAAACAACAACCGAGATGTACATTATTAAGTCAGGAACTGTCAAAATCATGATTAGGCACAATAACGCACTCATTCCTCTTACAGAACTGGGAGCAGGCAGTTATGTAGGAGAAATGTCCTTTCTCACCGGTGTTCCCCGATCTGCCTCAGTTATCGCGCAAACTCCGATAACAGCTGCCGTTATCAGCGCTTCCGTGCTTCATGATGAAAATCTCGGTCTTTCCAACTGGGCTGTCAGCCTTGCAAAAGTTCTCGTTCACAGAATCCGCAAAACAACCGAAATTCTGGGAAGCTACATCTCTCAGGAACCGGAATACAGAAGTAAAGCTGATGCAGAATCCAACTATACAGATGATTTTACCATTGTCTATAGGGATGCAGCATCTCCTCCCCGTCTGTATCTGAAAGGCAGCCTTACCAATACAGCCATTGACCTCTTAAAATCAAGAGTAAGGGAGATAAAACTAAAAACACCCGGAACTCTTATTCTGGATTTTTCTGACGTTATTGATATAGATCAGACAGGAATTAATTATCTTTACGGTCTTTCAACAAACAAGGATGTAGCCGAGGGTAAAATTAAAATCGAAAATGTTCAGCTGATCAGAGATACTGTGCTCTCCATCAAAGGTATACAGGATATTCTTACAACAACTCATACACCTCTCAGAAGAGTTGAAAAAGGAGAGATCCTTATAAAACAGGGGGATGCCGAATCGACCATGTATGTTGTCAAAACCGGATCTTTTTCCATTTACCGGCAAAAAAAACAGAGGACAATCCCCCTGGCAAAGGCGGAAACAGGAGATGTCATAGGGGAAATGGCACTTATCAAGGAAGGACCCCGATCAGCTACCGTCCGGGCTGAAAAGACGAGCATTGTCCATGTCATAGAAACGCGGGAATTCTACCGTAACGTATACAATGTTCCCGGCTGGTTCATGGAACTCATCCAGGGGCTGGTACAACGGCTGCGGGATACTGATGAAATGCTCGAGCATCTCCTGGAAGAAAAAAAACTGAAACAAAAAAAATCCAAATGGCCGTCTCCTTTTGCTATATATATGGATGATACCCACCCGGGAATGTTTGTGCTGAAAGGGAACCTTACCCTGTCCAATATGCAGTACGTCAGACAGTCAATTATCATAGCAGCAAACAGAGGTATTCCTGTCATAAAGGTTGACCTTTCCAAGGTAAACCGTATTGACAGAGAAAGCATCATTGTTTTTCTCAATCTTTATACAAAACTGAGGAAAAAGAAAATTTCTCTTACCCTGGAAGGTCCCCAGAAATCCATTCTTGATCTTTTCCAGCAGTATGAAATTGAACCGGATTAACCATATACACTGTGCACAAAAAAGAGTATAACCATTGCCAAGGATGCGGATAGTGGTACAAAAAAAAATAAAACCGGAACTGCTGGCACCTGCCGGAAATCTTGAATGTGCCGTTGCGGCTTTTGAAAGCGGGGCAGACGCGGTGTATGCCGGCCTTTCCCGGTTTAATGCCAGAGAAAAATCTGACAACTTTTCATTTTCAGACATGTCAAAACTTTCAGCTTACGCAAAAAAACATAAAAAGAAAATATATCTTACGCTGAACACTCTGATAAAAGAACGTGAACTTGAAGACGTCTTTAACGATCTTGACCGTATTGCGTCATTGAACATTGATGCTGTCATTGTGCAGGATATTGGTATTGTCCGTATGGTTCGTGATTTTTTTCCGGAAATGTCCATTCATGCTTCAACCCAGATGGGAATACATAACAGCATGGGTGTCAATACTGCGGAAATCATGGGAATTTCACGGGTTATCCTTGAACGCCAGGTTACCCTTGATGAACTGGAAGCCATTATCAAAGCCTCCACTCTGGAAATTGAGGTTTTCATCCATGGAGCACTGTGTTGCTCTTTATCAGGAAACTGTCTTTTTTCGTCATGGATCGGCGGATGGAGCGGCAACAGGGGAAAATGCAAACAGCCCTGCCGGCGCAGATATCACAGTAAAACGGGAGAAAACGGTTTTTTCTTTTCCACCCAGGATCTCTACACCCTTGATCTTATACCCCGCCTTAAAAGAATGGGAGTCTCATCGCTAAAAATTGAGGGACGATTGAAGAAAGCTGATTATGTAAGGAGAAGCGTTACAGCTTACAGAATGATGCTTGATGCGGAACCGGAAAAGGAGCGGGAAACACTGGGGAAGGCAAAAATTATACTTGCAGGCTCTCCGGGAAGAAAATGGTCCAGCGGGTTTTACACGGAAGAAAGCATGAAAAATGTTGTCCAGTACACCTCCTCCGGGATATCGGGAGCATTATCAGGAGAGATTAAAACAGTAAACAGTAAGGGGTTTACGGTCGCTGTTTCCCGGGAACTGAAAACAGGAGACAGAATCCGGATACAATCCCGTTCAGCCGATGAGGGCCCCCGCATCATTATTACCATGATGAAAAAAAACGGAAAAAAGATAGAGAAAGCAAGGAAAGGAGAAACAGTTACTGTTGTAAGTGACCGGAAGGTACCGGAGAAAGCACTCGTCTATAAAGTTGGTGAACAACCACTGCCCCTTTCAGCAAATTTGTCAGATCTTGTGGAACTGCCCTCTGTTACTACAATAAATCTGAGGATAACCTTATCAACCCATGAAATAAGCATAGAATGTACCAATTTCAAGGATATCAGTACATGGAAGAAATCTCTCAATCTTGAAGACGCAACAAAAGGGAAAATAACTGATAAAAACCTGATACAGGCATTTAGAGCAACCCGCACTGCCCGTATTGCAGCGGGAAAAATTGAAGTAACCGTTACGGGCAACCCTTTTTTTCCCATGAGTATGCTTAAAAAAGTACGAAGGGAATTCTGGAGCTGGGTAGAGAAACATCTGGATGATCTTTTTAACGAACAGAATAAAACCCGGAGCATCGATACCTTTATTCAGGCGCATTTCTCTACTCATCCAATGGCAGAATTACAACGGCAGTATACCTTTACTGATACGTGCATGGTGTCTCACATAGATTCTCCCGAAGACAAAAAAATGATACGTTCCATGAGTATCTTTACCTGGGATAAAACCAGTGAAGAAGTTTTTCTGCCCTGTTTTACCGCGGAAGCCGAACTGGAAGTATTAGCAGAAAAAGTGGAAGCTGCATACTGGAAAGGTATCCGCCGGTTTCGAATCCGATCTCTCTATCAGATTACTTTACTGCAGAAGTATCATGATATTTTTATAACAGCCGCTTATCCGCTGCCGGTCAGCAACTCTTTTACAGCCCGAGAACTTACGTCACTCGGAATTCATTCGGTGCAGGCATGGGTGGAACTGGAGCATCAGGCGATAAACGATCTTATCCGGTTTTCACCGCTTCCCGTGGAAATATACCGCTTCGGACGTCCACATATCCTGGCAACCCGGGCATCAATTCATGGGCAGGGGGACATTACCGACAGCCATGGAGTAGCGTTCATGATACGAAAAGACAATGACGAAGGGCTTGTCTTTTTGTACGGAAAAAAACCTATGAAAATACCGGAAATAGAGGGTACCGGGAACTGCTTCGATCTTACACAGGCAGATTTTTCAGAGACCCTGACAACCGATTTCAACTTCTCTAAAGAGTGGATGTAAAAAATGAAAGGTGTCAATACCCCAGGGTAAAGCCTGGATCCAGGCCGCTTTTCGCGGCCTATTCCGCTGCAGAGCCGTGGGGTATTAGCACCCGCTATAAAAGCAGATCAGGAAGTTTTAGTTTCTTACGCCGGGCTTTTCGTTTTACCGGTATCTTAAAGGCAAGAAGAGCAAGAGGCCCCATCTTCCGGTGTAGTTCCCGGACAAGCTGATCAAGTTTTTCGAAGGTAAGATGCTCAGCGCTGACAAGTTTAATTTTCCCGGAATCGTTAATAACAAGGTCAAGCTCCGAAAAAATTTCTATAACGGCATCTCTCCCTAACAACGCGCGAATTCTTTTGTAAATTATCTTAAAAATATCAGTATATCTATTCATACAGGTAACTTCCACATTCAAGTTCTTTCAAGGTTTTTACCGCTTTATCCACATCATTCTTAAGAATAATGGAACCATGCTGGGGACATATCATGCTAATTTCAAGACCATCAATCCGTTTCAGGTTTTCATTAACAATCTCAGAAGACGGCATGTAATTTTCCATAAATGATTCCATAGCATCCATATAGTACTCGTTGGCATAGAGATTCCAGTCCATGGAAAGCCCGCCGAAAATATCTCCGCTGAAGAGAATTTTCGTTTTCGGGTCGTACGTCATAATCTCTCCAGGAGAATGCATGTAGGGCATAAAGATAAATTTCAGGGTTCTGTCAGCAAGCTTCAGTTCCCATCCAATATCATCAACATTCACCAGCTCGGAAGTAACACCATAATGCCAGATCAAAATATTGGCTTTGGTCTGAGCGTATATTTTCCGCGGGCCAATTTTCTTTTCCCATAAGGGAAGGCTCGCACACAGATCCGGATCCTGATGGTGTTGTATGAAATAGTTTATTTTCGTTACATCCACTATTTGTTCAATCTGTTTTGACATGGAGTCAAAATAGACAGCTGATCCTGCATCTATAAGTGCAGCTTCATCACCGGACGTTATGATGTAGGCATTTGTTCTAAATACGGAATCTGTTTCTGTATACCCGACCCAATGGACACCATCGCCAAGTTCAACCGGTGCTTCATATTTTTCTGCCATTGATACCTCCTCTTTTGGAGATTCTACCACAAAACAGCTGAAACCTCCACTTTACCTTTCGATTTTATTTTCTTATACTACTATGCAGAGGTGTAAAATGGAAGTGTTGCAAGAATTAACATTGCCTGGACTTTTGCTGTACGGGGAAAGACGGTTTACTGACACTCCTGCTCTTTCTTTCGTCAATGGGCAGCCCCTTACCTACCATGAAGTGTACAGAGAGGCTCACAGAGTTGCTTCTTATCTTATTTCTGCAGGTATAAAACCGGGAGATACCGTTGCGCTATTCTCGGAAAACATGCCTCATTGGGGTATTACATACTTCGGGATCAGTTTAACGGGAGCAGTCATTGTTCCGATTCTCCCCGATTTCCATCCTGCGGAAGTGGAAAATATTCTGAATCATTCAGGGGCAGAAACAGTATTCGTATCTGAAAAACTGTACGAAAAAGTACAACCCCTTAATTCTCAGGGAGAAAGAACGTTTATATGTATAGACAGGTTTGAATTTATTCCTCCGGAGACTGAAAAGAAAGATCTTAAAACAAAGGGTGTTCCCTTTCCCGCGGAAGATAATGTCCCGTTTTCTCCCTACGCTTTCAAGGAAGATGATACGGCATCAATTATATATACAGCGGGGACAACAGGATATTCAAAAGGTGTTATGCTCAGTCATAAAAATATTATTTCCAATGTGGTTTCTTCCAGCACTATCCCTGGAATTAAGCAGGGCGATCACCTCCTTTCCATTCTTCCCCTTTCCCACAGTTATGAATGTACCATAGGATTCCTTGTCCCTTTTTACAACGGGGCAACAATCTTCTACATTCAGAAACCTCCATCTGCAAGCGTTCTGCTCCCCGCACTAAAACGTGTGCGTCCCGGAGTTATGCTCTCCGTTCCGCTTCTTATTGAAAAGATTGTTCGTCAGAGTATTCTTCCCACATTGGAAAAGAATAAAATTCTAAAATTCCTCTATCATTTCAAGCTGACCCACCGGGAGATTGCCCGGCTTGCGGGGAAAAAGCTTATGAAAACATTCGGCGATAAACTGTATTTTTTCGGTATAGGCGGCGCGGCACTATCAGAGGATGTTGAAGTTTTTCTTAAAGAGGCCCGATTCCCCTATGCCATCGGTTACGGGCTTACTGAAACCGCCCCTCTCATTGCCGGATCAAACGCGGCACATACCCGCCTCCGTTCAACAGGGCCGGTTATCCCCGGCGGTGAAATTAAAATAATCAATACCAATCCTGAAACGGGCGAAGGTGAAATCCTCTACCGCGGCCCTAACGTGATGCAGGGCTACTATAAGGAACCTGAAAAAACCGCTGAAGTGCTGGACAGTGATGGATGGTTTCACACCGGCGACCTGGGTATTATTGACAGAGATGGATACCTCTTTATTAAAGGGCGTGTCAAAACTATGATTCTTGGAGCAAGCGGGGAGAATATATATCCGGAAGCAATAGAAGCAATAATAAACAAATTTGATCTTGTAGAGGATTCCATCGTTTTTCAGGATGAAGGTAATATTGTTGCACTTGTAAATCTTGAGATTGAATCTCTCCTGGATGGAGCACATCAAGCTTCGGAAGCCATAAGTAGCTATACGCAGGACCTTATTAAAATGGTCAACAAACAATTGAATTCCTTTTCCCGGATTTCCAAACTTCGGTACGAAGAAAAACCTTTTGAGAAAACCCCGAAAAAAACAATAAAACGATATCTGTACACAAGGTTCAAAAAAGATGACACTCAATGACATTGTTGAAAAAATGAAAAAACATCCCCGGTATACTGATGCCGGGATGATACTGTACCATAACGGTACCGTTCGTAATTCATCCCGGAAAGGGGATCCTGTTTCCGCTCTGGAAATCTATGTGGATCACGAGAAACTGAAAACCCTCCTTCATACTCAAAAGCAGCGGGAGGGTATTGTTGAGATCCTTGTTCATATTGTTGAAAACAAGCGGCTTTATCCTGGAGAGGATGTCATGTATCTGGCCGTAGCAGGGAACATCCGGGAAAATGTTATTGCCGTATTAACTGATACCCTTGAAGCTATAAAAACTGATGTTACATGGAAAAAAGAGTTTCTTGTTCAGTAGCGGTCAACCAATCCGCGAATGACCAGATGGGCGAGCATAAGTCCGTAAATTCCGGGAATCGTCGACAGACTTCCGAGAGTCCGGCGTTCTCTGCCCCTTTCATACTCACCCCCCTCGGGGTTATTCTCTCCCGGCCCGCTGTACGCAAAGGTCACGGTTTCCGTTGAATACACGCAGGATATTCCTCGACCGACTCCTCTGTTCCGAAGACGTTTTCTTACAAGCTTTGCTAAAGGGCAGGAGTGGGTATCAAAAATATCTGCCGTTTTGATTTTTGAAATATCAGTCCGGAGTGCAGCTCCCATGGATGATACAATGGGAATTTTCTGTTTGTATGCCGCTGTTAATAGTTCTATTTTCGGGTTCAATGAATCAATCGCATCAATGACAAAATCAACCGGTTCTTCCAGCAGATATTCCATAGTATCGGTATGAACAAATATCTGCAGCGGAGAGACAGAACACGATGGATTTATATCGTGAACACGCTTTGCCGCTTCTGATGCCTTTGAGTATCCAAGGGTGGATTCAAGAGCATAGAGCTGACGATTTATGTTACTCTTCTTGAGAGTATCCATATCGGCAAGCCGCAGGGTTCCTATCCCCGACCGGGCCAATGCTTCGACAGCATAGCTGCCAACTGCGCCAAGCCCAGCAACAACAACAGCAGCCCTGGAAAGCTTTTCAACTGCCTCTCTGCCGAGGAGTAATTCTGTTCGTAAAAACCGATCCATTCCTCAAGATTAACCTGTACATCTCATGAAGATCAATACCTTTAATTCCTGATGCAGCGGTATAGAGCCGCACCATCTGATCCCTGTAGGAATCCGGTGATTGTGAAGAATCAGATTCAAGAAGCAGACGGTCTACGGGTACATGTTCCAGACAACGCCTTATCTTTTCCGATTTATCTCTCATGAGGCTAAAAGAAAATGAAAAATATCCTCCAAGCTTGACAAGCTCATTCATAATCTCTTCTGACCCTGAAAAGGAATGGATCATGAAAGCAGCATGTACCTGAGGATAAAAGTGTCGCAGAATTGAAACTATTTTCCCCCAGGCACTGACACAATGGATTGAGACAGGAAGTGATAATTCAGCCGCAGCTTCAAGCTGAGAGGTAAAAATTCTCTCCTGTTTTCTCATATTCTTTCGCCTCAAAGAAGAACCGTCCAGACCTATTTCTCCAATACCGGATTGATTAACCGGCAGATATTCTTTTAGTTCAGAAAGCCAGTTATCCGTAATTGTATCCACAAACCAGGGATGAACACCGAAAAAAGGGATTACGTTTTCAGGGAATGCCATTCCAAGCTGTTTAACATCATTCCAGTCAGCAGGTTTTGTTCCGTTACAGATACACATACAGTCGCCTATAGTGTCTTTTTTCCCACTTTCCCATACATGATTATGAGCATCAAATATAAACATAGTTCCTCTCCCGCATGAGTGTACCGTTTATTAAAGCGTGAATCCATATCTCTCCTCATTCATTATCTGAAATAGTATTCTTCATGGTTTATCCTGTCTTGTACTTTTTTGTACTTTTATGAGATACTTTTCAAACTGATTAAGGAGCCTCATTATGAAAATTCTTGTTACCGGCGGCGCAGGATATATAGGCAGTCACACGATTATCGCTCTTCGGGAAGCGGGCCATACCGTCGTTGCTGTTGACAACTTAAGCAACAGCAGTATTGAAGCGGTAAAGCGAGTGGAAAAGATAACCGGAAAGCCTGTTCTTTTTTTTGAAGAGGATATCCGGAACACTCATGCCATGGAAAGCATTTTAAGCGAACATACTATTGAATGTGTTATCCACTTCGCAGCTTTCAAGGCGGTGGGAGAATCTGTTGAAAAGCCCCTGAAATACTATAACAACAACATTTCCGGAACAATAAGTCTCCTCGAAGCGATGAATACTGCAGAAGTCAAAAATATTATTTTTAGTTCTTCTGCAACAGTATACGGAGATCCGGAGAGGGTTCCTATTGATGAATCATTTCCTCTGCATGTAACCAATCCCTATGGGAGGACAAAGCTTATCATTGAAGATATACTGAAAGATCTTTATAAGGCTGATGAAAAATGGAATATTGTACTGCTCCGCTATTTTAATCCGGTAGGAGCACATCCAAGAGGTATCATAGGAGAAGATCCCCGCGGAATTCCGAACAATCTTATGCCGTACATAAGTCAGGTTGCGGTAGGAAAACGGGAATTCCTTTCCATTTTCGGAGATGATTATCCGACAAAGGATGGAACAGGTGTCAGGGATTATATTCACGTTGTCGATCTTGCCGAAGGACACGTAAAAGCATTGAAAAAGATTACCGGAAAGAGTGGGTTATCAATTTACAATCTTGGTACCGGACACGGATACAGTGTTCTTGAAGTAGTTAAGGCCTTTGAAAAAGCCAGCGGTAAAAAAGTACGCTACAAAATAGCACCCCGGCGTCCCGGTGATATAGCCGAATGCTGGGCACTTCCTGCCAAGGCGGAAAAAGAATTAGGATGGAAAGCTTCCCGGGAAATAGATGAAATGTGTGTAGACACATGGCGCTGGCAGCGGAATAACCCCGAAGGATATACTAGTGAGCACTGACATACCAGCAGAAAAATATACAGAGAATTTTAAAATTCATACGTATGAAGTGGATTTATTCAACCGTCTTACCATTCAGTCCCTCTGCCAGTTCCTTCAGGAAGCGGCTTCAAATCATGCAGGGCAATTAGGCCTTGGGGTTGAATACCTTTTAAAAAATAAAAAAACATGGGTACTAAGCCGTCTTGCTGTCGAAATGGAAGGTTCCATTCCTCTGGGAGAAACTATTACCATAAAAACATGGCCCGCAGGAAATAAAGACTTCTTTTTTATCCGAGATTTTGAAATTGAAAACAGCGAAGGCTTAAGAATCGGAATAGCAACGAGCTACTGGATCTTCCTTGATACTGCAAAACGCAGACCAATTCATCCGTTACGCAGTACCGATGACTCCGGGGTCATAACGTCCCTTCAGCTTTACAAAGATATTCCACGTTCTTTTACCCGTCAGCTGGGCAGGATTCCGCAGCTTACTCATAAAACTGTTTCCAAGAGCTTTACCGTCCGATACAGCGATCTCGACTTAAATAATCATGTTAATAACATTATCTATATCGCATGGGCCATGGAAGGGATAGCTCCTGAATACAAAGAGGATCATATCCCCGTATCTCTGGAAATAAATTTCCTATCGGAAGTTACCTATGGCGATACCGTTGATCTCAGTCTGGAAGTTGTTTCAGAATCGGAATATATCCATAGTATATCCTCTGCAAACTCGGAAGTCTGCAGAGTAAAGACAGGATGGGAACGTCTCAATCCTTGATATTATTCTTACGTCAATTTTTTCCGTACTGCCGCTGACACATACTCACCTGCCAGAACAACAACGAATATTGAAATAAGAATCATACTGACATTACGCCACCGGAACATATTCATGGCACTGGTAAGAAGTATTCCAATACCTCCCGCACCAACAAGCCCGATAACAGATGATTGCCGTATATTTATATCCCACCTGAAAATAGTGGTACCCATAATTGTCGGCATTACCTGAGGAAGAACTCCATATAAAAAAACCTTGATTCCATTCGCACCGGTAGCACGAATAGCTTCAACCTGACCAGGATCAATTTCTTCTATCGATTCCGATACAAGTTTGGACATGAATCCAAGAGATCTCATGGTAAGAGCTGCTATCCCTGCAATTGCTCCCGGGCCAAAAAAGACAACAAAAATCAAACCCCATACAAGCTCATTAACCGATCGGCTTGTTACCACTATTACCCGTGCCACTACCAAAAAAATCGGATGAGGCGTTGTATTCCGTGCATTAAGAATTGCAATGGGAAAGGAAAGGATAAGCGCAAAAATGGTGCTGAGCGTTGCAATATTAATTGTCTCAATGAGGGAAGGAATAATTGTCCCTATAAAGGCAAAGTCAGGCGGGGTCATTCTGTTCAGCAGATCCGCAGCTTGATGAGGTGCATCAGTGATAAATGGCCAATAAATATCCACACTTTTCGTTGCCCATACAAATACCAGGACAATAACAAATTCAATGCTGTACCGTTCCAGGCTTTGCTTTTTTGAGAATCGTTTCCATACGGTAGTTTTTAATGCTGTCACTGTAACCTGCCCCTCACTTTGCTGCTGATAAATTCCATTCCAAGAACAATAACGATAATAACAAGAAGTATCGCAAAAGCAGTATCATATTCGTAGCGGTGGAATGCATTGAATAACGCACCTCCAATACCCCCTGCTCCGACAATCCCAATAATTGTTGAAGCACGTAAGTTTATATCCAGAAGATAGATACTTAGACCTACGTACCTGGGCATTACCTGCGGAGCGACACCATAGAGCTGTACCTTAAACCAGTTGGCTCCTGTTGCACGGACAGCTTCTACCTGACCGGGATCTATATTTTCTATAGCTTCACCCAGCAGTTTCCCCATAAAACCCAACGCGGTAAATGCCAACGTAAGTATCCCCGGGAAAGGTCCAAACCCAAATGCTTTTACGAAAATAATTGCGACAATAATGGGAGGAAAAGACCGTGCAATGACTACAAAAGCACGGGAAAGCAAGTACACCCATTTTATTGAAATATTTCTGGCTGCTCCCAAGGACAGAGGTATTGCAAGAATAATACTTACTGTCGTTGCAATAACTGCCATCTGAAGACTCTCAAGAACACCTTTTTGTATCATGGGCCAACGGGAGAAATCCGGCGGAACCATACGATGGAAAAAATCAACCGCCCTCGGCCATCCCTCTCTCATCCTCTGCATGTCAAAATGAATATCATTGAGAGCAAAGATAATATACGCTGTTCCTGCAATGATGATAGTCCAGCGGATCCAGGGATTTTTAATAAAATGGTCCCTTTTCCATACGGTAGAAAGAGAAGAAGTACTCACATTACTCCTCCTCATCTTCAACTTTTCTAATTGTTTTTGACCAGTCTTCCTCACCATAAATCATGGTTAATGTTTCTTCAGAAACTTCAGCGGGGGGACCGTCAAAGACAATCTTTCCCTCTGTTAATCCTATTATTCTATCTGCATACCGCTGGCCGAGAGCAACGTCGTGAATATTTACAATGGCCGGTATATCTTTTTCCTTAGCAAGGTCTTTGATCAGCTGCATGATAATCATGGCTGTTTTAGGATCAAGACCACTTGTCGGTTCATCTACGAGCAGAATCTTTGGATGCTGAATAAGTGCTCTGATTATACCAACACGCTGCCGCTGCCCTCCGGAAAGGGCATCGGCGCGCTGATTATGATAGCCTGCTAATCCTACTCTCTCAAGAAGGTAAAAGGCTTCATCGATTGATTCTTTAGGAAAGCGTCTGAACATGGCCTGTAAGAAGCTGACATATCCCAACCGACCCGAGAGAACATTTTCCATAACAGTAAGCCGTTCAATAAGATTGTATTCCTGAAAAATCATTCCCATCTGCCGTCTGGCTTTATGAAGCTCCCTGCCTTTTAAACTTGTTATCTCAACATCATCAAGATACACTTCACCGCTTGTCGGTTCTACAAGTCTATTGATGCAGCGGATAAAAGTACTTTTGCCGGCCCCTGAGGGGCCGAAAATTGACACTATCTGTGCCTTATCTATATCTACAGAACATCCTTTAAGGGCCATCTGCCCGGTGGGATACTTCTTGACCAAATTCTTGACGCTAAACATTAATTACGTACTCCTCAGTTTATTTTAAATCGTCAAAGGTATACTTAACCCCATTGTGTTTTTGAATTTTCCGTATGGGAGTCCAGGCATCCTTGTATGTAACCGGGATAAATCCGTCAACTCCGGCGAATTCTTTTCCAAGAGGGGTTCCTTTAAATTTATAGGTAAGAAAAGCTTTTTTAATTTTTGCTTTCAGTTCCGGAGTTAAATTATAGGCATATCCGAAAGAAGTTGTTGGAAAGGGCTGACTTTCCCAGATAACTCTGATCTTATCCATACTTACTACCTTGCGGTCTACCATACGGTCAAGTACGGAAGAAGCAATACATGCTGCTTCATAGTCTCCGTTATAAACGCCAAGGATACTTGAATCATGTCCTCCTGAATAGACAACTTTGTAATCTTTTCCAGGGGTAATTCCCAGTTCAGGGAAAAGAGCCCGAGGAGCCTGATTACCTGAATTTGAAGATTCCTCAGTATGCGCTACCGTATGTCCTTTAAGGTCCGCAAGTTTTTTTATAGGACTGTCTATGGGAACAATGACCTGAAGCTTGTACCCGTATTCCCCTTTATCTGTACCCATAAGTGAAAAAGGCACATACCCTGCAAGATTTACGGCAAAACAGGTAGGACCGGTCGATATTCCTGCGATATGCAGTCTTCCCGATCTCATAGCTTCAATTTCAGCTGCATATGACTGAGTGGTGTAGTACCGGACTTCTTTACCCGTCATTTTTGCAATATAGTCTAAGAAAGGCTGGAACATGCTCACATAAACAGCAGGATCTTCCAATGGTGTGTACGTGAAAAAAAGTACATCAGGATCCTTTAAATCAGCAGGATCTGTAGGCGCATCGGCGACAAGATCTCCGTTGTTATCGCAGTACTGAACATCAAGATCTCCCCTGTTAGTGCAGACAGGTTCATTGGATTTTTTTGTTTCTTTCTGTCCGTTTGCAAAAAGTGCTGTTGAAGATGCAAGGGCAAAAACAACAAAAAGAATAAGCAATTTCTTCATATGAGACTCCTTTAATATAGTTTTCTCTATACTAGATCAGAAATATTCACCCGTCAAGCAAAAAGGTTCATAACAAGAGCCTATAGATTCGAGATAGCAAAGCTATTAGATATATTATGTATTATTATTTTCGTTTTGAAAGAATAATATCTACCAGCTCAAGGAATCCTGCTGCTGATTTTTTTGTGGTAATAAAAGCAGGCGGACTTTTCAGCATCTCCACGTATTTCTGTATATTTGCCACAGCAACAGTATTTTTTAATCCCCTGAACATGGGTTCATCGTTAGGGGAATCCCCCACATAGATAATTTTATCTGAATACTCAGCGATACTTTTACCGGTAAAATCTTCCAGGAATTCATTAAAACAAGAAAGCTTGTCATAGGTTCCATACCAGCAGTTTATGTGGATGGATGAAATTTTATGGACAGCTTCATGATCTTCAATGATGCGGCTTATCTTTTTAATGAGTTTTTCATTCAGCGGCTCCACATCCTCACTGATATCTATGGCAAGATCAGCAATCCGGAAAGGCTGATCGGCAGAAATTTTACATTCAGGTACTTCAGCAAGAATTTTTTCCTTGAGAATGTCCAGTTTGGCCCTGTTTTCCTTCCGCTCCTGCTCAGAAACAAGAAAGGAGCGTTTCATTTTCTTTGTCTGTCTGTTGTAAGAAAAATAAAAAGCACCGTTTTCTCCGACAATGGCAGAAACCGGCCACATCCGGGCAAAGTAGTCACACCATCCGGCGGGACGGCCTGTTACGAGCACAACCGCTATCCCTGCTTCCTGAAGATCATACATCGCTTTAAGGGTTTCATGGGGCATCATTCCATCATGGGTAATAGTATCATCAATATCTGTAAAAATAAATTCCAGATCAGCACAGAGCTGATCCGGAATTTCTGATACCGGTTTTATATGAGTTTTTTTATACATACACTATTTCCAGTACTTCTCCATCCGTTTCCGTAATGATATTTTGTATCCTTCCCAGTCAGTTATTGGTTTTCTGGCGATACCTTCATCACATGCGGCTTTAGCCACAGCCACGGCTTCCCATTCAATTACCCGGGGATCAAAGGGTTTTGGAACGATGTAGTCAGGTCCAAAGCTGAATTTTCCGCCTCCGTATGCCCGAGACACAATATCGGGTACATCCTCTTTGGCAAGCGCGGCAAGCGCTTTTGATGCAGCTATTTTCATTCCCTCGGTAATGGTTGTTGCACCGACGTCAAGGGCGCCCCGGAATATAAAAGGAAAACCGAGAACGTTGTTTATCTGGTTCGGTTTATCACTCCGTCCCGTTGCCATAATAACATCACTGCGTGTCTTTTTTGCCAGTTCGTAGGTTATTTCCGGATCGGGATTTGCCATGGCAAAAACAATCGGGTCATCATGCATTGAAAGCAGCATTTCGGGACTTACGCAATCCTTTACTGAAACGCCCATAAACACATCCGCCCCTTTCAAGGCATCAGCAAGAGTTCTCGCATCAGTATCGTTCGCAATAAACTCCTTTTCCGGAGTCATCCGTTCTGTACGTCCCTTGTAGATAACTCCTCTGCTGTCACACATAACAAGATTTTCTTTCTTTATCCCCATGGAGATAAACAGTTTCGCACATGACATACCGGCTGCTCCCGCTCCGCTGAATACAACCTTTGTTTTCGTGATATCTCTCCCTGTTATTTCCAGAGCATTAAGCAACCCTGCTGATGATATAATAGCGGTACCATGCTGATCATCATGAAAAATGGGGATTGAACAAATCTCTTTCAATTTCTGTTCAATATAAAAACATTCAGGAGCCTTTATATCCTCAAGATTTACCCCGCCAAAAGAGGGTTCCATCAATTTTACGACTTCGATAATCTTGTCAGGATCTTTTGTATCCAGCTCAATATCAAAAACATCAACATCGGCAAACCGTTTGAAGAGAACACCCTTCCCTTCCATAACGGGCTTACTGGCAAGGGGTCCGCGGTCTCCAAGCCCAAGAATTGCGGTACCATTTGATACGACAGCAACAAGGTTACCTTTATTCGTATACGTGTAGGCATCCAGATCGTTCTTTTCAATTTCCAGAACAGGAGCAGCAACACCGGGGGTGTAGGCAAGAGCCAGTTCATCCGCAGTTGAACATGGTTTTGTCGGAACTACTTCAATTTTTCCAGGAACTCCGTTCATGGAATGATAGTGTAACGCTTTTTTTGCAAGATCATTCATTCTTATTTCTCCCAGGGAAAGGTATAAGGCATGTTGAACCTTTTTTTCAATTCATCCATCTGATTCTGCAGGGTTTTAGGGACCGGACAGCCGTGTACTTTCCGGTACTGCCATGCGTCCCATTCCTTCTCACCCGCAGTATATATTCTATCCTGTCCCGGAGCTTTTTTTGAATTCCGCAGATCCCTCATTATATTTCCTGCAATACGTTTGAACTCATCAAGCTCAATGAACTCGCTTATATCTATGGCTATAAAGAAATGTCCCAGGGGGTACGGTATTTTATTCCCGTCTTTGTCAAACCCGTTGAGAGCTTTAAGGTACGAACCGCCCTGCAGAGCAGCTGAGAGAACTTCAACGATGGTAGTATACCCGTATCCCTTGTATCCTCCTGTTTTTTCACCCAGGCCGCCGAGGGGAGCAAGGGCTGCTTTCCCTTTTGTAAGATCAATAAGAATCTGATCAGTATCGGTCCTCGTTTTGCCATCCTCACCGATAACCCATCCCGGAGGTAATTCTTTTCCCGCTCTCCCGTATACTTCTATCTTGCCCCTCTGGGAAACTGATGTGGCACAATCAAGAACAAAAGGAAATGCTTCATCCGTCGGGAATCCAAAGGTCAGAGGATTGGTTCCAAGCATGTTCTCAACACCAAAAGTTGGCGCTATGGAAGGCCTCGCGTTGGTACCGGTTATTCCAATCATTCCATTCTCAATTGCCATGAGCGCATAATAACCGGCTATCCCGTAATGAGTAGAATTACGTACCGCTGTCATACCCATCCCATGAGCCTTGGCTTTGTCAATAGCCATCTGCATGCCTGTTTTCGAGACAACATGACCCATTCCATTGTTTCCATCCAGAACCGTTACCGTTTTACGGTCCCGAATAACATCTATTTTTGTTACAGGATTCATTATTCCCGCATCAATCCGGTCAATGTAGATCGGTTTCAGTCGGCCGATTCCATGAGAATCAATCCCCCGTTTATCCGAGGTAATAAGAACCTCAGTTATGATATCAGCATCTTTTTCCGGTATTCCGACCCCTTTAAGGGAATCCCTCATAAAATTTTCGAGCAGATCGAAATCCACCCATTCACAATCTTTATACGCATCAGCATATCCCATACGTTCCTCCTCATTCTTATGCTCTTTACCTATCTGTTTCTTCAACTTTAATTATTTGTACATCCATCGTTTCAAGATTCTGCCGGTAGCTTTCCTCAAACTCCCAGTCAGTAACAAGTATATTGAGACTGGAGACCGGAATTGTCAGGAAGTTGGAAACCTTTCCTATCTTTGAATGATCCGCGACACATATAACCGGTCCCTGAGTACGTTCCACCATCTTTCTTGTAATCGCCGCTTCCTGATATACGGGAGAAGTTAATCCTCCTTTGAAGCTTAACCCATCAGCGCCGATAATAACTTTGGAAGCCATAATCTGGGAAACAATCTGGGAAGCGAACTCTCCTACGAGACAATTAGATGAAGGGCGGTACATTCCTCCGGTGAGAATAAGCTCAAGGCCGGGCATGTTGCCGAAGTTTTCGGCAGCGGCTACATTATTCGTAATAACACGTACATTGTGCAATCGGTTTAAAAAGCGGATAACCTGATACGTTGTTGAACCGCTGTTAATAAAAACAGTATCTCCGTCTTCTATCATACCTGCCGCCGTACGTCCAATTGCTTCCTTGTAGCGTGCGTTTGTTTTATCTTTCTCCCGGTAATGGAATTCCCGCATCATAGGCCTCGTACTGATGGCTCCTCCGTGTGTCCTTTCCAACAACCCTTTTTCTTCGAGAACAGCCAGATCACGCCGGATGGTTATGACAGAAACACCCAGAATTTGTTTAAGTGATTCTACCGTTACCAGCCCTTTTTCCTTCACCAACTTTGCAATCTGCACCTGCCGCTCGGCAGGTATCGCACTCGTCCTCATTCCTACCCCTTCGACCATTTAAATATATGATTTTTTATGGTCTTTGTCAATCTTTATTTGATTTTTTTTGATCGTTTTTATTACAGCCATTGTAAACATCTCTTAACCGCGTGAGACCATCCCGCATACAGCAAGGATGCTTTTTCTTCCTTCATACAGGGTTTAAAAATCCGGTCAACCTGCAGTATCTTTTTAAGTTCTTCCGTACCCGCCCAGAATCCGACCGCAAGGCCGGCCAGATACGCTGCGCCCATAGCTGTCGTCTCAACATTTTTTGGCCGGATAATCGGAACACCGAGTATATCACTTTGAAACTGCAGAAGAAAATTATCCCGGGAAGCTCCGCCGTCCACTCGCAGTTCCTGAAGAGAAATCCCTGAATCCTTTTCCATGGTTTCCACAACATCCCGTGTCCGGTACGCTATGGATTCTTCAGCAGCCCGGACTATATGAGCTTTGGAAGCACTTCTCGTCATGCCCACAATCCCAGCCCGGGCTTTCTGATCCCAGTAGGGAGATCCAAGCCCCTGGAATGCCGAGACAAAGTACACCCCTCCGGTATCGTCCACTTCAGCTGCAATACCGCCGGTTTCAGAAGCATCACTTATAATTCCAAGATTATCCCGCAGCCACTGGATAACTGCTCCTCCCATAAAAACTGACCCCTCGAAGGCATAGGTTACTTTTCCCGCATCCCCGACAGCTATAGTCGTTAATAAACCGCTTGCTGATATTTTTGGCTTCTCTCCGATATTCATAAGCATGAAACACCCGGTCCCGTAGGTATTTTTAATGGAACCTTGTTCTATGCACATCTGTCCGAAAAGAGCAGCCTGTTGATCCCCGGCCGCTCCGGCAATCGGTATTCCCGCGCCGAACAGTTTTGTATCAGTATATCCGTAAACAGAACTTGACGGTCTCACTTCCGGCAGCATCGAAGACGGTATGGTAAAGAGATTTAGCAGTTCATCATCCCAGGTAAGAGAATTGATGTTAAAAAGCATCGTCCGGGAAGCATTTGTATAATCGGTTACGTGTACTTTACCGCCGGTAAGATTCCATATCAGCCATGTATCCACCGTTCCAAAGAGGAGATCTCCCCGTTCCGCCTTTTCCCTTGCTCCTGCGACGTTCTCCAATATCCAGCGTATTTTTGACGCGGAAAAATAAGCATCAATAACAAGGCCTGTTTTCCTCTGAATAAGATCCCCCAGGCTCTGCTTTTTTAAAGAATTACAGTAATCAGCAGTCCGTCTGCACTGCCAGACAATAGCATTATAAACAGGTTTTCCTGTTTTCTTGTCCCAGACAATCGTTGTTTCTCTCTGGTTGGTAATCCCCAGAGCAGCTATATCCGTCAGTGCCATCCGGTTTTTCAGGATGAGGTCTTTCAAAACATTCAGCTGTCCGTTCCAAATATCCTCAGGGTCATGTTCCACCCAGCCTTCATGCGGATAAATTTGCGGATATTCCTTTTGAACAGAATCCTTTATGGTACCTTTCCTGTCAACTAGGAGTGCCCGGGAACTCGTTGTACCCTGATCGAGAGCAATAATATATTTCATGGTATGCCTCTTTATCCTATAAAAGTCAGTATATTTTATCACATAAAGAAACTCTTGCAAATAAAATAATAAAAAATAGAACAATAACAGTCATAAATCAGCAGATACTTCACCCTTCCATCGGGTGTACGACAATTTTGTTTTTCACCATCGTTAACCGGCTTTTCGTTCATCCATAAAGTTTTCATATCTTCCGCTGAGTCTTGAACATCGAAGGGCAATAATGCTGTTGGCTCCCCGGACCGTCCAATGCATCCCCGATCGTTTAACC
>WGCU01000067.1 GCA_015493635.1 Spirochaetaceae bacterium
ACCCGGGTGAATATCCCGGGCTTTTTTCTGCATCAATTTTCCCGCTTTTTATCAGGCACAGAAATAGTGCGGGATTCTTTCCTGTTTTACTCTTTTTCCTAACAAAAACTCTCCGGGAATTACTCCAAAAATAATGCGGGAATCAACAAGTGGCAGCGTTTTGTCGAAGAGTATCTCGATAAACCCGGTGACAACATTATAGATAAAACCCGTAAGATCCATGATGACTATATCCATGATTTTGTATTCGATGACGGGCATATCCAGAACATCTATCTTTTGGACAAGAAGAACGTTGCCCGTAACAAAGTACAGGTTATCAGGCAGTTTGAGCAGAGCGGTACACAGGCAAACCGCTACGATGTTACCGTTCTGGTAAACGGATTGCCCCTGGTACATATAGAGCTTAAAAAACGGGGGGTTGCCGTCCGGGAAGCATTTAACCAGGTACACCGCTACAGCAAAGAGAGTTTTAACAGTGATCATTCACTCTATAAATATCTGCAACTATTTGTAATATCAAACGGTACCGATACCCGTTACTTTGCAAACACCACCAAACGAGATAAGAACAGTTTTGATTTTACCATGAACTGGGCGAAGGCGGACAACAGCCTGATCAAAGACCTGAAGGACTTTACCGCTACCTTTTTTCAAAAAAACACCTTGTTGAGTGTCTTGCTTCATTATTCGGTGTTTGATGTAAATAACACCCTGCTCATTATGCGCCCTTATCAGATTGCCGCGGCCGAGCGGATCCTATGGAAAATTAGAAGCTCCTATGAGGCAAAAAACTGGAGCAAGCCGGAAAGCGGCGGATATATATGGCATACCACCGGTTCCGGGAAAACGCTTACAAGTTTTAAGGCAGCAAGGCTGGCGACTGAACTGGATTTTATCGGCAAGGTCTTTTTTGTAGTAGACCGTAAAGACCTTGATTATCAGACAATGAAAGAGTATCAGCGATTTTCGCCGGACAGCGTCAACGGCTCGGAGAGTACAGCAGGACTTAAAAGAAACCTTGCAAAAGATGATAACAAGATCATCGTTACTACCATACAGAAACTGAACAACCTGATGAAAAGTGAAAGCTCTCTGCCTGTTTACAACCTGCAGGTGGTGTTTATATTTGACGAGGCGCACCGCAGCCAGTTCGGGGAGGCGCAAAAGAACCTGAAAAAGAAGTTTAAAAAGTACTATCAGTTCGGTTTTACCGGTACACCTATATTCCCCCAAAATGCTTTGGGTTCAGAGACTACCTCAGGCGTATTTGGACGGGAACTGCACTCCTATGTAATTACCGATGCTATCCGGGACGAAAAGGTGCTGAAGTTTAAAGTGGACTACAACGATGTGCGTCCAAGGTTTAAGGATATTGAAAGGGAGCAGGATGAGAAAAAACTCTCGGCGGCGGAAAACAAGCAGGCTCTGCTGCATCCTGAAAGAATTAAAGAGATTACCCAGTATATCCTTAAGAACTTCAATCAGAAAACCCACCGCCTGCAGGCAGGAGCAAAAGGGTTTAATGCAATGTTTGCGGTAAGCAGCGTGGATGCGGCGAAACTGTACTACGAGTCGTTTAAAGAACTGCAGCAGCCGGACGGCAGACCCATAAAGATTGCTACCATCTTCTCCTTTGCCGCTAATGAGGAGCAGGATGCCATTGGGGAGATCCCGGACGAGAGCTTTGAAGTATCGGCCATGAACTCAAGTGCCAAAGAGTTTTTAACTGCGGCCATTAATGACTATAACACCATGTTCAAAACCAACTACGGTGTTGACAGCAGCTCGTTTCAAAACTATTACCGTAACCTTTCTGGGCGGGTAAAAAACAGGGAAGTTGATTTACTCATTGTAGTGGGTATGTTTTTAACCGGTTTTGATGCGCCGGCCTTAAATACCCTCTTTGTCGATAAAAATCTCCGTTATCACGGGTTGATGCAGGCCTATTCCCGCACCAACCGTATCTATAATGCCACCAAGAGCTTTGGTAATATCGTCACCTTCCGGGACCTGGAACAGGCAACCATCGATGCTATTACTCTTTTCGGTGACAGAAATACCAGGAATGTGGTGCTGGAAAAAAGCTACAAAGAATACATGGAAGGCTTTACCGATATTATCACCGGCGAAGCCCGGCGCGGTTATTTGGAAGTGGTTACAGAATTACAGGATCGTTTCCCTGATCCCGGGGTAATAGTTAGAGAAAAAGACAAAAAAGCCTTTGCGAAATTGTTCGGTGAGTACCTGCGCATAGAGAATGTACTGCAAAATTATGATGAGTTTGCAAACCTTCAGGCCCTGCAGAGTCTGGATATGAGTGACAGCGAAGCTGTAGAGCGGTTTAAAGCCGAACACTATATAAGCGATGAAGAACTGAATGAAATGAAGTCGGCAGCGGTGCTGCCTGCACGTACAGTTCAGGATTACCGCTCAACCTATAACGACATCCGCGATTGGCTCCGCCGTGTATCAACCGGCAGAGAAAAGGATTCTTCGGGTATTGATTGGGATGATGTGGTTTTTGAGGTTGATCTGCTCAAATCTCAGGAGATCAATCTGGATTACATTCTGGAACTGATTTTTGAACAGAATAAGAAGGTTAAGGATAAAGGAGCACTGATTGAAGAGATCCGGCGTGTAATTCGTGCCAGTTTAGGCCACCGGGGTAAAGAGAGTCTGATCGTTGATTTTATCAATCAGACCAACCTGGATACCATCCTCGATAAACCGGGTATTATTGATGCTTTCTTTACATTTGCCCGGGAAGTACAAAAACGGGAAGCCGAAAAACTGATCCGTGAAGAAAACCTGAATGAAGAAGCGGCAAAACGTTACATTACGGTATCGTTAAAACGGGAATATGCCAGTGAAAACGGCACCGAACTCAACGAAATTTTACCCAGGATGAGCCCTCTTAATCCCCAATACTTAACCAAAAAACAGAATGTCTTCCAGAAGATTGCTGTATTTGTAGAGAAGTTTAAGGGAGTAGGGGGACAGATTTAATCCAAAACGGTACACGTAGACACATCATGTATCTAGTTCAGTTTTAATACAAGCATCGTCTGATCATCAATTCTTGGAGTTCCATCCATAAATGACGTTATGTCAGATAGTACGGCATCTGCTATTGCCTGCCCATTCAGCTTTGTTTTCCCCTTTATCAGCTTTTCCAGCCTTCCCAATGAATATGTTTCTCCCTGTCCGTTCTGCGCATCCATGATACCGTCTGTATAGAGAAAGAAGAGATCACCCCTGGAAGTTGACAGCAGTTCCTTTGAGTACTGCTCATCCGGTTCCACACCAATGGGCAGTCCCGGAGTATCTATCTGAGAAAAGCGGTTCCCGGATGCCGCATAGTACAAAAGAGGCGCATGGGCAGCATTTGAATAGGATATTTTACCGGTTTTTTCATTAAGAAAGAGCACACTCATCGTTGCATACTGGTCAACACCGATCTTCTTCCGCAGGCCCTTGTTGATGATTCTAAGAAGATGGTCCGAATCTTTTGCTGAGGGGGCTACAATTCTGATCATCGTCCGGATCATTACCATGAGAAGAGCTGCAGGAATCCCCTTCCCTACAACATCACAGAGAACAACCGCAGTTCTCCCTCCGGGCAGTTTAAAAACATCGTAGTAATCACTGCTTACCGCTTCCGCAGCCTGTGAAAAAACGCCGATGGAAAAGTTTGTTATGTCAGGAAGTTTAGCCGGAAGCAGCTTGCTTTGAATGTTCGCTGCTATTTTCAATTCCCGCTCCATCTCCGTTTTCTGTACTGCCTCGGTAAAATTATACAGGTTATCGATTGTAAGCGCCGCGTAATCACCAAAGGTCTTCATGTTAGCAAAGTCAACGTCGGTAAACTCTTCCTCAGGGTTCGTTTTTACAAGGGCAATGGCACCAAGAACTCTCCGGGTTACAACAAGAGGTACTATAATCATGGAACGGATGTACTGGCTGCTGTTTTTGTCACTGTTTTGAACAAGATACTCGTTCCCCGCGGAATTCCTGATATAAACACCTTCTCCGCTCTGCATTACTGCACCGATAATTGTTTTTCCGGGAGTAATTTTATACTCCCTTAAAAAATCAAGCTGCCGTTCCGGAGTTTCCAAAACAACTTCAGGAACCTTGAAGGGGCAGGGGAATTGTCCCTCTACCGCCTGCAGGCGGATTACCGGAGAATCCTCGTCAATCATGAAAACCGCGCCTGCGTCAACATTTGAATTCTTCATTATAGACTGCAGTATCTTTTCAAGAGCACGTTTTATATCGAGACCTTCTGACAGGGAAACACTGACATCAATCATAAACTCAAGTACAGAGTCAAGTTTTTTCCAGAGTTCTGTCTTGAACGCATTGTAATGATGAGAAAGTTCTTCAAACTCATCACCCGATTTGATATTCAGTTCACGGGAAAAGTCTCCCCTTGAAACAGTTTTAATGGCGTCTTCAACAATACTGATCCTCATCGAAATTCGCCAGGCTATAATATTAACAATAATTATTGAAAGAATAATACTTAAAATAACAATAACGATAACGAGAATATAACTATTCTGCAAGGTTTTCTCGGATTCAGTGGAAACATTTTTAACAAATGCATTGAGCTTTGTATTAAATGTTGCCGCCATGGCCATTACATTATCCTGATAGTTCTGAAGGGTAAGGACTTTTCCAATCAGATCGGAGGCTTCATCCTGGTGCTGTAAATACGCGTGCTGAATCCCTTCATTTCCAATTTCCTGAGCAAACCCATTTGCTATCATTTCATCAAGGTACTTGATTTCCGGACTTATATACCAGTCTTTAAGCTGTTTCCACCAGCCGACTACATCTCTATATCCTTTGATAGACCTTTTCCCAAGGAATTTTGTTCCCTTCTCCCGGGAAAGAATATTGAGTTGTTTTTCAAACCCGGCAACATTACTCTGGAAATTATCCCGGAGTGTTACAATATTCTCGGCGGTTGAAAGGAACGTTTGTGCTGAATAATTCAGTTTTTCCATACTCGAAGATATTTCATTAACCTGATACTCAACATTCTTGAGAGATACGGCAAAATTGGTAAAATAAAGAGAAACACCGATGGCTACTGCGAAACCTATGGTTATAACAACTTCAACAAAGGTTAACTTATATTGTATTCTCATGGTAAAAGTAGTATATCATAAAACTCTCCATTACATCTACTCTAAAATTATTTCCACTGTGTCGCCCTTCCTTACCACTCCCGATTTTATAACTTTCAGAAATCTCACCTCTGTTTTTAGGGAACAGACCCGGCCGCTTTTTACTATAGAGCACTCCGGATAGCATTTCTTCCTGTCCTTTACAACTTCAAAAACTGCTCCGCCGGCGGAAACCCGTGTACCGGTTTCAGTTTTATACAGCGGGAGACCGCTTATACGAAGCGTTTCCATAAACCGCTCGAAACATAATCCGTCAAGCACTTCATTCTGTACAGCACTCCGGCCTTCCAGAGAAAGAACAGAAACCTGTCTTTCTGTACCGCTCCTTGAGTAGGCATCCCCTTCCAGGCCGTAATCTTCCCTGAACATTCCTTCCTCTATCTCGATACGTGTTGATTTTTTTTCTTTGCTGACAAGAATTGCCTCTACTTTTCCCACGTATTATTCACCCCTTTTTCTGTTTTGCTTTTTTTCAAAATACTGTGCAATATTTTCCTTTAAATCAATAGTATGGGAAAACATGAACGGGTTAAAAAACCGTACAATTGTCTGTTTACTGGCAATTCTTCCCCTGCGGCGGACTTGCTGTTTAAAGAGTCTGAAGTCTACTGTTTTCCTTTCCATTGCCAGCTCTCTCAGTTTTATTTTCAGCCTTGTACGTTCTTTCTCAGCGGATTCTTTTATCAGCCGGTGGAGCCGTGAAGCGAGGTTAAATGAAACGACAATATCCTGAAAAAATACACCGTAATAAAATCCAAGTACCCAGTAGGAAGATACGCTGTTCCTGGCCACGTCAGCCAGCAAAACAAGCTGTGGAAAAATAAAATAGTAAAAGAAAAGAGCAAGAAGTGTCCAGTAAAGGGAAAAGAGGGGGCAAACCAGTCCTTTGTAGTTAAATTTTCTGTCTGAGTAATCCCAGAGACGGAGGTTAAAAGCATGGAGAAAGAATTCTCCTGTAAGAAGCTCAAGGACTGTTGTTCCCGCAAAAAACAAGAGTATACGAAAGTAAAGGGAGATATCAGGAAGCGAAAAAAGATACAGGTAAACAACACCGAATCCATATACAGGAAGATACGGCCCCGAAAGAAATCCGGGATTTACAAGGGTTTTCTGACTAAAGAGAGAACGGTAAAACAGCTCTAGAAGCCATCCTGCAACCGTTCCTGCCGAAAACACGAGCATTACATCAAAAATCGACAATGATACCTCCTCCAGTGAACCATACGTTATATACACAGTATTTACTCATAAATGTCAACCGCATCTCACCGAGAGCAAAACTTGACAAACACTTTTCCCGGTGCTACAGTATCTTAAAATTTACGACCAACTCCGAGCTGATTATTCTAAGGGGTATTATTCTAAGGGGTATTATTCTAAGGGGTATTATTCTATGAATCTTCAGCCGGGAAAATCTGTACAACCGGATTTTTCAGAGGGTTGTTCCGGAAACGGAGCTGCCTCCCGTGTTTGGAAAGGAGTCACCATGAAATTCTCTCAAAAACTATCCCAAAGGTTTGTTTTCTTCTTGTTCATGTTTCTTTTTCTGCTGCCGGTTATGATGTTTGCAGCAGGAAAGCATGAAGTTACATCCCGTCTCCGTCTTGCAACAACAACAAGTACCGACAACAGCGGCCTCTTAAACGTTCTCCTGCCCCCTTTTGAAAAAGAGACTGGCATGAAGGTAGATGTTATAGCTGTTGGAACTGGAAAAGCCATTACGCTTGGTAAGAATGGTGATGTTGATGTTATCATGGTACATGCCCGTGCCCGGGAGGACGCATTTGTTGCCGCTGGATACGGTGTAAACCGCAGCAATTTAATGCATAACGATTTTGTTATCATTGGTCCTGCTGACGATCCGGCCCGGATAAAGGGGTTGTCCAGTGCCGCCGAAGCGTTCAGGCGGATAGCAGCTTCTTCCTCTGACTTTGTATCCCGGGCAGATGACTCAGGAACTAATATAAAAGAAAAGTTTATCTGGAAAGAAGCAGCAATTACCCCGTCAGGGAAATGGTACAAAGAATCCGGTCAGGGAATGGGTGCTGTTATTACCATGGCAAACGACATGAAGGCTTATACTCTTTCTGACCGGGGAACATTTTTGTCCATGAAAAGCAACATAGATCTTGTCGTTCTGGTCCAAGGGGATAAAAACCTCTACAATCCCTACGGAGTTATCGCGGTAAATCCGAAAAGACATGACGGAATAAATTACAAAGGGGCAATGGCATTTATCAAATACCTTACCTCAAAAGAAGGACAGGATATTATCCGCTCTTACAAGAAGAACGGGGAACAGCTTTTCTATCCGGATGTACTAAAGTAGCATGGGATGAATATGCTTGCACGTGCTGTAGATCTTATCGTCTCGGGAGACAGGGAAGTTTTTTTTATAGCTTTTACTTCTCTGAAGTTTGCTCTTTCGTCTACTATAATCTCCACGTGCCTTGCCCTCCCCCTCGGGCTGTTGCTGAGTCTCCATCCTTTTAGGGGGAAAAAGCTTGTTATTATTACATTGAACAGTCTTATGGCCCTTCCTACCGTGGTTATCGGTCTTCTTGTCTATTCCCTTATCTCTAGATCCGCTCCCCTGGGAAGGTACGAACTGCTTTTTACTCCCTCCGCTGTTATTATTGGTCAGGTTATTCTTTCTTTTCCCATCATTGCATCTCTCGTTTACAGTGCTCTGTCGCATATGGAACCGGAACTTCTTGAAACCCTTGACACCCTGGGAACAAGGGGATACCGGAAATATATTCTGCTTATCAATGAATCAAAGATAGCACTCCTGTCCGCCCTTCTTTCAGGTTTTGGACGGGTAATAGGTGAAGTCGGGGTATCAATGATGCTGGGAGGAAATATACGGTGGTATACCCGGACAATAACTACCACCATCGCCCTTGAAACAAGCAAAGGAGACTTTGAGCTGGCTCTGGCTTTGGGGATTATCCTTATCGTTATTTCTCTTACCGTCAATTTCCTGCTGCACTGGAGAATACGCTATGAGTGAACTGTTGAAGATGGAGAATCTGACCTTTACCTTTGATAAAGATGTCATTCTTGATATAGAGCAGATTATTTTCCCAGCGGAAAAAATAACCGCGGTAACAGGTGCCAATGGTTCCGGTAAAACAACACTCCTGAGGATAATTGCCGGTCTCATTACACCTCAGACGGGAATAATTTACTATAAGGGCAGTTCTGTTCCTGGCAGGGTAAGAGATTTTCTAAAAAAGCAGAGTGTACTCGTACATCAAAAGCCATATCTGTTTTCCGGAACAGTACGCAAAAACATTAAAATGGGTATGTATACCTCCGGTATTACCGGTAAAGATGCAGAGTATGAAACGGATGAACTATTGGAAAAATTTACGCTTTCAGGCCTGGGAAATAAAAAGGTTTCATGCCTTTCAGGAGGAGAAAGGCAGAAGGTTGCCCTTGCAAGGGCGGCGGGTCTGCACCGGCCTGTACTGCTCCTTGACGAACCTGAAGTTCACATAGACAATGAATCGAGAGAAGCGATAGAAAACCTTCTTGCACAGCTGGCTGAAGAAGGAAAACACATTATCTTTTCAACACATGACAGTGAGTTTGCCCGGAGATTATCAGGGCAGATTATCCGGTTACATTCCGGAAAAATAGAAGGAGTGGAAATTATATGATACAACTTACCGAAGCAATGAATCTTATACATGCACAACAGATTACGATAAAACGGGAAAAAGCCGCATTGAATGATCTTCTCGGGAGGCTCCTTCCGGAACCTCTTGTGAGCACCATTGAATCTCCGCCCTTTTCAAAAGCGGCCATGGACGGTTACGCAGTACATTCAGCGGACCATTCCGAGCGATACCGGATTCTCGAAACCGTCGGCGCAGGAGATACTCCGTCAAAAACGGTTCACTTGGGTGAATGCACAAAAATTATGACGGGAGCCATGATGCCTGAAGGCACGGACAAGGTACTGAGAGTTGAATACGTGGACAGAGAAGGAGACTGGGCTGTTCCTCATACGGAAGAAAAAGCCGGAAACGTAATACAGAAAGCGGAAAATCTTAAAAAAGGAGATGTTGTTCTTCAGCCTGGAATTATTCACCCAAAGGATATCGGAATTATAGCATCCCTCGGACTTCCGGAGGTTACTGTCATTAAACAACCAGTAATTGGTATCCTTACAACGGGATCAGAACTTAAAAATCCAGGCGAAATACTTAAACCGGGGCAGATATACAACAGCAACGGATTTCAGCTTACTGCCCAGGTTGTTTCAGTCGGCGGTATACCGGTTTACTACGGAATAGTGGAAGACAATAAAAAAGCACTTTCAGAAACAGTAGCGAAGGCTCTTTCCGCATGCGATCTTGTTCTTCTCTCAGGAGGTGTTTCAAAGGGTGAATATGATTATGTACCTGATGTTCTGCAGGAAAACGGTGTGAAACCCATCTTTCACCGGGTAGCTGTAAAACCGGGACGGCCGACCTTTTTTGGACGCCGGGAAGAAACGTTTGTTTTCGGGCTGCCGGGAAATCCTGTTTCATCTTTTGTTATTTTCGAAGTGATGGTTAAGGCACTCCTCTTTCGGCGGGGCGGACTTACCTACAACCCGGTACTGTTCGAGGGAGTTCTGCAGGAAACCCTCCGCCGCAGAGATACAGAACGGACAGAGTTCCATCCGGTTCAGCTGAAGGGAGGCAAGGTTACTCCGCTCGTTTACCATGGATCTTCACATCTCAACGCTCTTGCAGACGCAAACGGGCTTCTCTCAATTCCGGCAGGGGTTAAAGAACTTGTAAAAGGGGAAACTGTCAATGTTAGACCGATTTAACCGTGAAATAACATACTTAAGAATTTCAGTAACCGACAAGTGCAACCTGCGGTGTACGTACTGTATGCCGGAAGAAGGGATACCCTTAAAAACTCACGATGATATAATGAGTTTTGAAGATATTGTTAAAACTGCAGAAGCTGCCGCCAAAACCGGTATTACAAAGATACGCCTTACCGGAGGAGAACCCACAGTACGCAAAGGGATAGTGCAGCTTGTGAAAATGCTCCATGCGGTAAAGGGGATTACCCATCTTGCCATGACAACAAACGGGGTACTCCTTGATTCCCTGGCACAGCCTTTAAGGGATGCCGGCCTTGACAGTGTAAATATCTCCCTCGATACTCTCGAACCGGAACGCTACAGCCGGATAACACGTATCGGTGATATATCCCATGTACTGCGGGGAATAGAAGCGGCCCGGAAGGCAGCGTTTGAAAAAATAAAAATAAACATGGTGGTAATGAACGACACAACCGATGCGGAAATTGCCGCGTTGAGAGAATTCTGTACAGAGAAAGGACTTGTTCTCCAGTTGATCAACCATTATGAGCTCTCCCGGGAAAAGGTAAACGCGTATACCTATGACCGTCCCCCAAAATGCAGTGCATGCAACAGGATACGCCTGACTGCTGACGGTTTTCTTAAACCATGTCTCCACTCAAATGAGGAAATTCCTCTCTTGATGGAGAACCTTGAGGATTCAATTAAAAAGGCAATTCTTGACAAACCTGAAAACGGCGCGGTCTGTACCAACCGAAGCATGATTGAGATAGGAGGCTGACATGGAATTTTCACATCTAGATAAAAACGGCAATGCTGTTATGGTGGATGTTTCCCGAAAACCGAAAGTCCGGAGAACTGCCCGGGCCGAAGGTAAAATATTTATGAAAGAAGAAACAATAGAAAAAATAAGAAAGCAGCTTATAAAGAAAGGCGATGTCCTTACTGTTGCAAAAATAGCAGGAATTACCGGAGGGAAACAGACCTCCGATCTTATTCCGCTTTGCCATAATATAGAAATAGATCAGATATCAGTGGACTTCACTATTAACGAAAACCATATTGTTATAAAAAGCAGCTCCCTCTGTACTGATAAAACAGGAATTGAAATGGAAGCTCTTACAGCTATCTCCATTGCCGCTCTCACTATCTACGATATGTGTAAAGCGGTAGATAAGGGAATGCGCATAACGGATATCCACCTTATTGAAAAAACAAAGGAGTCTCTATGAAAACAGCAGTAATTACCATATCGGACAGAGCTTCCAAAGGGATTTATGAAGATGCATCGGGACCGGAAATTGTTTCCATACTTAAAGAAACAGTACCTGACAGTGAAATTTCCACCCTCATTATTCCCGATGACAGGGAAGAAATTGTTAAGGCCTTTAAAAAATATTCCGGGTGGGACTTCATTTTAACCACAGGGGGGACAGGTATCGGTCCCCGTGATTTTACTCCTGATGTGACCAGAAAGTACTGTGACAAAGAGCTGCCGGGTATTGCTGAAACAATACGGGCTCTGTCATACAGGGAGACCGTTTCCGCGATGCTCTCACGGGGCTATTCGGGAATGAAGGATACGACCATTATCATTAATTTTCCGGGTTCCGTAAAAGCAGTACGGCTCTGCACACAGATAGTCGCCCCTGTCATGAAACACGCGGTTCGGATGATTCTTGGCCAGGGGCATGAAAAATAGAAAAAATGTGCTATACTGTAGGGTGGATACTATCTTTGGAGGTGAACCATGAAAAAAATAGTTCTGTTCATTCTCATTATTACTGTTTTCCTTGTCCCTTCAGCCTTTGCCCAGTTCAGACTTGATCTAGGATTACAGATACCGGTAAAAATGGGAATTAAATTCCCTGATACTTCCGGTATTGACAGTACTTCAATAAACATTCTGGATAAATACACCTTTCTTCTGCCTGAAGCAACAGGAAGTTATCAGCTGTCACTGGGACCGGTAAAATTCGGGGCGGGAGTGCAGTTGTACAGCCTTATTCTTGAAAGTATTGCCTGGCCGGTGGCTTTTGCCGAGCTTGACCTTTCGCCAATTGTTATCAACGCAAAAGTAGGAGGACTGGCCTACGTTCTTTTCGGAATAAAGAATGATGCAGGGACCGGAGACCTCGTTATCCCCGAGATAAACATCGCCTATAAACTGGGAAAATCCTTCAGAGTCGGCGTCGGGGCAATGGCTTTCACATCAAAAGACTTTGATACAGGTACCATTCCCTATCTGATTTATCTGGGAGGCAGTTTCTCAACAACCTTTTAATGTTACGTTCATGTACAGGGATTTACCTGCCGGACAAAGGCTATAATCCCTGTATTTTTTTCATTGAACAATAACGGTAATAAGTATATTCTGGGGAGTATGAGTTTATCTTCCCTGCAACTTGACGCTTTTACCGCTGTTGCACGGCTTCTTAATTTTTCAAAAGCCGCAGAAAGCCTTTTTATTACACAGTCTGCACTATCGCAGCGGATTAAAAATCTGGAACAGACTATCGGGGCAAATCTCTTTATCCGGGAACCTGGAAAGGTACGCATAACCGAAATGGGAGAACGGCTCCAGCGGTACTGTGCTGTTAAGGATTCCATGGAGCAGGAACTTCTCTTCAATCTACAACCCTCTAACGAAGGACAGCTGGGGGGAATAACACGAATTGGTGCGTTTTCTTCGATCCTGCGCTCCGTTATTATTCCCGCCATGAGTTCTCTCCTGAGAAAAAATCCGAAAATTCAGTGTGATTTTATTCATAAGGAAACCCAAAATCTTCCGGAGCTTTTGGAGCGGGGGGAATGTGATTTTATTATCCTTGATTACGCTCTTGATTCAGCGGGAACCGAAAAGGTTGTTCTGGGGTATGAGGAGTACGTCGTTATTGAAAGCGCAGAATATTCCTGTCCCCATAATGTCTATCTCGATAATGCCCCCGAAGATCCTGCAACCCGAGATTTTTTTAATAATCAGGATAAAACCCCTCCTGAGTACTCCCGGAGATTCATGGGAGAAACGTACGGTATTCTTGCCGGTGTTGAAGCTGGGCTCGGAAGGTCTGTTATGCCTGTCCACCTCCTCGCCGAACGTCCGCATCTAAAAAAAGTGGAAGGGTTCGCCGAATACAGAAGACCCATTACGCTTCACTTCCATAAGCGGTCCTACTATTCAGATCTTCATAAAGCCATTTTGAAACAGCTTACGGAGAACTGTTCAAAATATCTGAACTCCGAAATTGCAGTCAGGATATAAGTTTAATTTATATCCTCATAGATTATAATAATTTTACACGTTTCCTCTATTTTGTTATACATAAGATACATAAAACGAAGGAGAAAGAGAATGAACGATAATAAAGTAATTCTTGCTTACAGCGGAGGTCTTGACACCTCTATTATTCTACACTGGCTTCTTGCCAAAAAATACGAGGTTATCGCGTACATAGCGAATGTTGGACAGGAGGATGATTTTGATGCCGCCCGGGAAAAAGCACTCAAAATAGGAGCCAGCAAGGTTTATATTGAGGATCTACGGGAAGAATTTGTTACAGACTATATCTTTCCTGTTTTCAAGGCCAATGCAATTTACGAGGGAAGCTACCTCCTCGGTACGTCCATAGCACGGCCGATAATAGCGAAAAAGCAGATAGAGATTGCCGAAAAAGAAGATGCCATGTACGTGGCCCATGGAGCAACAGGGAAAGGGAACGACCAGGTACGCTTTGAATTATCCTATTACGCCCTTAACCCGAATATAAAGATTATATCGCCGTGGAAAACCCGTGAGTTTCTGGACCAGTTTACCGGGCGCAGCGACATGATCGCTTATGCTGAAAAACATGGGATTCCCATAAGTTCAACCCCAAAAAAACCGTACAGTGAGGATGATAATCTCCTCCATATAAGCCATGAGGCGGGGATTCTTGAAGACCCGGCAGCAGAAGCTTCTGAAGACGTATACTGCAAAACGACCTCTCCCGAAAATGCTCCTGACAAGCCGACAAAGATAGCCATTACCTTTAAAAACGGCGTTCCTGTGGAAGTAAAGGATCTGAACAGTGGAAGGACAGAAACAAAGCCCCTTGACCTCTTTCTCTTTCTTAACGAACTTGGCAGTACCAATGGAATAGGACGCCTTGATATGGTTGAAAACCGTTTCGTTGGTATCAAATCCAGGGGAATTTATGAAACCCCCGGAGGCACCATTCTCCATATTGCCCATAAGGATATTGAAGGGATTGCCATGGACAGAGAAGTGATGCGCCTCCGCAACATGCTTGTTGAAAAGTTTTCAGAGATTGTATACAACGGATTCTGGTTCAGCCCCGAGATGGACTTTCTTATGGCCGCCATAAACACAAGCCAGGACGTAATAGACGGCACCGTGTATATGAAGCTGTACAAAGGTAATGCCTACGTTATCGGAAGGGAAAGCGACAGCTCCCTGTACGACCAGGATCTTTCCAGCATGGATATAGAGGGCGGTTTTAATCAGGAAGATTCACGGGGGTTCATTAAGATAAATGCCATACGGCTCATGGCCCACAACAAGATAATGAAAAAGAAAAAGAAGAATTTTCACCAAAGCTGATAGAGCAGTAACGGAGAAGATTCAATACCCGGAGGATGTAATGAACAAGAGCACAATACATAAACTAGTGGATGAAAACATCCATCATCTTTCTTCGGGTATTAAAATATTATCCATGATTTCGGATGAACATTACTGTTTTGCGGGAGGTACCGATTCGCCATGGATGAGCGGAATTGGAAAACACTTCAGACACATACTGGATTTCTATGACAGATTTTTTAACCAGTTTCCCGCCGTTAACTATGATCTGCGCACACGGAGTACTGAAATAGAGAAGAATAAAGCTGCGGCAGCAGCCAGAATCAACTCTTATATAGAAAAACTACAGTCTTTTTATGATAAAGATATACATCAGAAAATAGATCTCTATCAGGGGGATGTTCCGCAGCATCTCAACCGCAACAAAGTTGATTCCTCCCTCGGCAGGGAGTTACGGTACCTGGTAGAACATACCGTTCATCATTTCGCTATCATATCCATGTTTTTAAAACATCAAGGGTACACTGTTCCCGAAGGATTCGGCATTGCCCAGTCTACCCTTGATTACGAAGCAAAACAATAATCTCCTTTTTTTAGACACTGATCTGTGGTAAAATCCATTCCATGAAAATTGCAATTTACGGAGCAGGATCTTTAGGTACGGTTCTCGGAGCCTTTTTAACGAAGGCGGGACTGGATGTTGATTTAATAACACGGAACAAACAACATGTTGAAGGGCTTTTGCATAAAGGAGCACAGATTACCGGGACGATGCACTTTACCGTTCCGGTCAACGTTTTGTTACCGGAACAGATGCGTAAAAAGTATGATCTTATTTTCCTCTTAACCAAACAGACAGAAAATGAATCTGTTGTACGGTTTATTTCAAACTATCTGAGTGATGACGGTGTCCTCTTTACGCTGCAGAACGGACTCCCCGAAGATCTTATTGGTAAAATTATCGGGAATGATAAGACTTTTGGCTGTACGGTAGCCTGGGGAGCTACCCTGATTGGTAACGGTATCTGTGAATTGACCTCGGATCCGCATCACCTGACCTTCAGTCTCGGCCAGTTTGGTACACCTGATCATGAAAAATTATTACGTATAAAAGAAACACTTGAAAACATGGGCCCGGTGGAAATTGCTGAGAACTTTATCGGAACCCGGTGGTCAAAACTCCTCATAAACAGTGCTTTCAGCGGTATGTCAGCAGTACTCGGCTGTACCTTTGGAGAAGCTGCCCAAAATAAAAAGGCAAGACTGTGTGTGCAGCGGATTATAAAAGAATGTATCGATGTCGCACATAACGCCCGTATCAGGATAGAGAAGGTTCAGGGAAAGGATATTGTAAGATTCTTTGATTACCATTCAAAACTGAAAGAGAAAGTATCAAACGTTCTTATTCCCCTTGCGATAAAAAAGCACCGCCTGCTTAAAGCAAGTTTACTGCAGGATATTGAAAAGGGGAAGAAAACCGAGATAGAGTTTATAAACGGTATCGTCCGGGATTACGGTATCAGGTACACCACACCCACTCCCTTTAATAACAAGGTAATTGAGATCGTTCACAAAATTGAATCCGGATCAATGCAGCCGTCATTCAAGAATCTGGATCAGTTTACTACCTTGCTTTCCCGGTAACGATACTCATTCAATAAAGCAAATACCTGTGGTATAATTGAACACATGGACATAAAGCGTAACACTGCGGGAAAAGTACGGTACGTTATCACCAGCTTCCTCGGGCTGAAGAAAAATATGGTTGCTCTGCTTACTATGGTAATTCTTGTCGGTCTTGGTGAAAAGATGGCTGAACGGTTTCTGCCGATTTACCTGGTAGCTTTAGGCGGAGGGGCATTCTCCGTGGGGCTCCTGAACGGAATGGATAACCTGCTCAGTGCTCTTTACTCCTATCCCGGCGGGTATGCCAGTGACAAAATGGGTTACAAGCGTGCGCTTCTTCTGTTTAATCTGATAGCAATGTTCGGATACCTCATTGTCATTATCTTTCCGTACTGGCAGGCGGTAGTTGTCGGCGCGGTCTTTTTCTTGTCCTGGACAGCCGTTTCGCTCCCAGCGACCATGGATATGGTCTCCCGGGTACTGCCGAAAAACAAGCGGACCATGGGTGTCTCAATGCATTCACTTATCCGCCGCATACCAATGGCACTGGGGCCGGTTCTGGGCGGCATTATGATAGGATTGTACGGGGCAAAAACAGGGGTACGTCTGGCATTTGTCATTGCCTTTATCCTGGGAGGAGCCTCCCTCCTGCTGCAGCAGATAATGATAGTGGAAGAGAAACGGGAAAACAAAAAAACAGAAGGAAGCCCCTTTAAAGCATTAAAACTTATAAATCCCGCGTTAAGAAATTTGCTTATATCGGATATTCTCATCCGGTTCTGTGAACAGATTCCCTATGCGTTTGTCGTAATCTGGTGTGTTACGCGAAACGGGATTACTCCGCTGCAGTTCGGTGCCCTTACCACCATTGAGATGGCTACTGCCATGATCATTTATATTCCCGTCGCGTACGCTGCCGACAAAAGTACAAAAAAGCCTTTTGTTGTTGTTACTTTTGGATTTTTTACCCTCTTCCCGCTTGTTCTGCTTTTTTCCCACTCCTTTGGATTTATGGTCATTGCATTCGTTATACGGGGTTTGAAAGAATTCGGCGAGCCGACACGCAAAGCTCTGATAATGGACCTGGCTCCGGAGGGAAAGAAAGCGGGAACCTTCGGTGTTTACTATTTAGTGAGGGATGTTGTCGTATCTATAGCAGCTTTCGGCGGCGCATTTTTATGGAACGCTTCGGCCTCTGCCCGTCTGTTCGGAACAGCAGAAAGAGGGCACTCGTTTCTGGCATGGCTGCAGTCTGCCGCATCACCGGAAACCAACTTTCTAACCGCTTTCGGTTTTGGTATTCTTGGTACCGTATACTTTGCCCTGTTTGGTAAAGATACGAGATCATTAAAATAATTTTTATAAGGAGAGAAAAATGAAATGGGTAACCCGTTCACATGTACATGTAGACCGTGTAGCCTGCCCATGGCTCATAGACCGGTTTATTGACTCTGATGCTGAATTCCTGTTTGTACCAAAAAGTCAGATCGGTAAAACTGCCGAAGAAACAGGAGCAATCCCCTTTGACGCACCGGGAGTCGAACTCGGCCATCATAACAGCAAGTGTTCTTTTGAAACAATTATCGAACATTTCGGCCTTACTGACCCCGGTTTACTGAGACTGGCAGAAATAGTACACAGCGCGGATGTAAAATCAGACAGGGATGCTGATTCTGCAGCGGCCGGACTGGAAGCAATTGCCGTCGGATACAGTCTACGCTATCCTGATGATTTTGAAAACCTTACCCAGCAGTTCGAGGTTTACGATTCGCTGTATGCCTGGTGCCGGTTACAGGCAGCAAAAAAATAGTAGTTATTCTGCCTGCTGGACAGTGATTGTGCAGCTGTTCTCACTGAACGAAAGAATCCCGCTTTCCACTTTCACTGTCATTTCTTTTGATGTGCTGTCGATAAAGGTTATACCTGTGTTTTTTCTCAGTACCCCTATAAACGGTTCGTGATCTGCCTCAAACCCTATCGAACCGGAAAAAGCAGTTATACCGCAGTAGCGTGCCTGTCCTGAAAAAAGTATCTTTGAATCAGATACGATAGTTAAAGGAAAAGTTTTCATTCTTTTTTCAATTTCCCTGCTTTTTTCCGGGCGTCTTCTACCGTTCCGACCATGTAGAAAGCCTGTTCAGGAAGATCATCATGTTTACCGTCAATAATCTCTTCAAAGGAACGGATCGTTTCCTCTAAAGGAACAAAAACTCCCTTCATACCGGTAAAATGTTCCGCGACAAAAAACGGCTGCGAAAGAAACTTTTGAATCTTACGTGCCCGCTCCACTGTCTTCCGGTCATCATCCGAAAGCTCGTCCATACCCATAATGGCTATGATATCCTGAAGGTTCTTGTAAACCTGCAATATCTCCTGAACACGCCGGGCAACCCGGTAGTGACGTTCTCCTACAATATCCGGGGCAAGCATCCGGGAAGATGAATCAAGAGGGTCAACAGCCGGGTAGATACCTATCTCAACAATTGCACGGCTCAGGTTGGTCGTGGCATCCAGATGTGAGAATGTAGTTGCAGGTGCCGGATCCGTATAATCATCCGCAGGAACATAGACTGCCTGTACAGAAGTTATGGATCCCTGTTTTGTAGAAGTAATGCGTTCCTGCAGCTCACCCAGTTCCGTTGCAAGTGTCGGCTGGTATCCGACAGCAGACGGAATCCTCCCGAGGAGGGCGGAAACTTCCGCACCGGCCTGTACAAACCGGAAGATATTATCTATAAAAAGGAGTACGTCCTTTTTCTCTTCTTCCCTGAAGTACTCTGCTACACTTAAAGCAGAAAGCGCAACCCGTGCACGGGCCCCCGGAGGCTCATTCATCTGTCCGTATATCAAAGAAGTACGGTCAATAACTCCCGATTCCTTCATCTCGCCAAACAGCTGTGTTCCTTCCCGTGTCCGTTCTCCGACACCGCAGAAAACAGAATAACCGCCGTGTACTTTGGCTATATTATTGATCAGCTCCATAATAAGAACCGTTTTCCCCACACCTGCGCCACCGAACAAACCTATCTTTCCCCCTTTCATGTAAGGGGCAAGAAGATCTACAACCTTTATTCCTGTTACGAGAATTTCATCAGAAGTATTGAGTTCATCAAATTTGGGCGCGCTCCGGTGAATGGGATACCGGTGGGATCCCTTTATCGGTCCCTGTTCATCAACAGGATTTCCCGTTACATTCATAATCCGCCCAAGCGTCTCGTCTCCCACGGGAACCGTTATCTGCGCGCGGGTATCCACAGCGGGAATTCCCCGCTGAAGCCCTTCGGTAGAATCCATCGCAATGGTCCGGACAGTGTTATCTCCTATGTGCTGTACAATCTCCAGAACAAGGTTATCTTCCTTGTCGCTTATTGAAGGATTCGTTACCGTGAGTGCTGTATATATCTCCGGCAGGTCGCCTTCTTCAAATCGTACATCAACTACCGGGCCTAAAATCTGGACTACCGTTCCTGTTCGTTTCTCTTTCTGCATATACTATCCCTTTAATGCCTCTTTACCGGACACTATCTCGATCAGTTCATTCGTGATAGATGCCTGACGGGCGTGATTCTGCATTGTTATATATTTATCTATTAAATCTTCAGAGTTATTTGTCGCATTTTCCATGGCAGTCATCCGTGATGAATGTTCACTTAAATATGAATTAAGAAGAAAGGATCTCAATTTGTAAGCAACATACAGCTCAGCAGCAGGAACAGCGAAATCACTTCCCGGGGGATCTGTTTCCCGCAATACCGCGGGAATGGACAGCTCTTTTTCACTGACAATAAAAGGCAGCAGCTGCATTATCAGTGTTTCCTGGTGAAGTGTTGTATGAAAAATATTACCCACAACAAAGAGTTTCTGTATCTCGTTTTGACGGTACCGTTTAAATACCGCCTGTGCAATCTTGCGAAGCTGTTCTTTGGTAAAGGCCCGTTCGTTTATCTCCGCCTGCTGGAATATCTCATACTCTTTCCGCTTGCAAAAAAGGGCCCCTTTATTGCCGATACAGGTTATATCCACCTGAGCACCATCGGCTGTACTCTCTGTAACAAGCTGATCAACGGCTTTCTGAACAGAGCTGTTATGAGTCCCGCAGAGCCCTTTATCCGAAGTAAACATAATGATATGGACTCTCTGAACGGTTTCAAATCCTGTCACAAGGGGACTGCTGGAATCCTTAAGCATGCGGTACACCTCCACACGCATTTTATCTATCGATGAATCAAAAAGAGAAAGCGGGTTTTGAATCTCATAGAGTTTACGCAGTTTAATTGAAGAGATCATGTTCATGGCGCGCATGACCTTCTGCATATTCTTTAAAGAGTTTATTTTATGACCGAGATCCCTTATATTACTCATCCGGTTACCTGTTCCACTCTTCTTTACTCTTTCTGATTTTTAATATAAGCTCCCGCAGCTCTTCAGTATTCCCGGCGGCAATCCACTTCTCTTCAAACTCTTCATGCTGAACAATCTGCGCAAGGGAAGAAAGAACCACAAGATGGAAATGGCGCTGATCCATGGATCCGAGAAGGAAAAAGACAGCATGGATCTTTTCTTTTTCCGGTGAAAAAGAAACCCCCTTTGCTGACCGTACAACAAGCATCTGAAACTTTTCCTTTCCTTCAACAACAATATGAGGAATAGCAAAGAACGGACTGAGAGCCGTGGAACTGGATTTTTCCCGTTCCACAAGCTTCGCGTATATTTCAGAACTGCTTATATCTCCGGAAACCTTTGCCATCTTTTTGGAAGCTGTTTTAAATAACGCTTCAAGAGACGTACTCTTGTTAAAATCAATAATTTCACAGGTTTCAACAAGCTCTTCAAACCGGTCTTTTTCAACAACATCTTTTCCGGTAATAATCTGCTCAATCTCTTTCTCAAGGGATGGAGAAGCAAGCTCCCGTGATGTTATCCGTTCCACAAGTTTTAACATGTCACGATTTATCCGGGAATTACGCTGACCAAGTGCCATGGCAAGATTAACCGTGTATCCTGAATCAATTCCTGATTCAATGGAATCGGGCCGGAACGTTTCTTCGAAGGCTTCAAAAATCTTTATTGACTCTGCCTCCAGTTCATCATTGAATGCCATGGCAGCCTTAAAACGTTTCATAAAGTCCGGTGCTTTTGAATCAAGATAATCGAACAATTCATTCTGATACGTAAGGAGCTTTGCCGTCGGGTACTTATCCAGTCTTCCTGATATACCCGCTTTCAGTATCAAAACCTGCTTTAAGACATCGATGGGTGAGTACTGGGGCTGCTTGAGTATTTCTGTCAGCCGTTCTCCCCTGTTAAGCTCGTTCTTTGTTGACGGATCAAGCTCCGATGAGAACTGCATAAAGGCTGCAAGTTCCCTGAACTGTGCAAGATCGATGCGGAGAGAACTCGCCGTCTGTTTCATTGCCTTGACCTGCGCATCTCCGCCGACCCGGGAAACAGAAATTCCCACGTTGATAGCCGGACGGAGTCCGGAATTAAACAGGTTTGCTTCCAGGAAGATCTGCCCGTCGGTTATGGAAATAACGTTTGTCGGAATGTAAGCGGAAACATCACCTTCCTGTGTCTCGACAATGGGCAGTGCAGTAAGAGATCCGCCCCCCTTCTCATCGCTCATCTTTGCCGCCCGCTCTAAAAGTCTCGAGTGGAGATAAAAAATATCCCCCGGATACGCTTCCCTTCCCGGAGATCTCCGCATCAGAAGCGAAAGCTCACGATAGGCCTGGGAATGCTTGGTAAGATCATCAAATATAACAAGCGCGTGCCGTCCGCTGTCCCTGAAGTACTCTGCCATAGCAGTGGCAGCATAGGGAGCAAGATACTGCAGTGATGCCGGATCGGAAGCAGTAGCTGCTATTATCGTTGTATACCGGAGTACTCCATGTTTCTTCAGGGTTTCAACAAGCTGTACAACGGAAGAGCGTTTCTGACCAATGGCAACGTAGAAACAGTACACTCTGTTTTTTTCATCTGAATTTTTCTGACTGATGATGGTATCAATGGCAATGGTTGTTTTCCCTGTCCGGCGGTCACCGATAATAAGCTCCCGCTGCCCCCTTCCAATGGGGATCATCGCGTCTATTGCCTTGATTCCCGTCTGGAGAGGTTCCACGACATTCTGACGTTCAACAATACCGGGACCTTTCACTTCAACCCTGTTTGTTTCTTTTGACTGTATCGGCCCGTTTCCGTCAAGCGGATTTCCAAGAGGATCAACAACCCTGCCCAGAAGAGCCTCACCTACAGGGACCTCAGCAACTTTTTCGGTTCTCCTGACGGTACACCCTTCCCGGACAAGCTCATAATCTGAAAAGAGAATGATGCCTACCGTTTCCTCTTCGAGATTCATCACCATTCCATGAACGACTTCACCCTCTTCCGTATCTATCTCTACCAGCTCTCCGGAAAGAATATTATCAAGTCCCCAGACCTGGGCTATTCCATCGCCTGCCTGTATAACCCGTCCTGTTTCAATTTCTTTTACTTCCGGCTCAAATCCTGAAATTTTCTTTTTTAGAATCTCAAGTATTTCCGCCGGTTTAATTTCATCTCTCATATACGTTCCTATTTTAATACCATTCTCAATCTCTTTATTCTGCCGAGAACTGACATATCAAGTATCCTGTTTTGCCATATAACTCTGAACCCGCCTAACAATTCAGGGAAAAGATGTTCATGTAAACGGATTTTCTTTCCGGTTCTCCGTTCCATTCCTGCAGTGATCATTTTCAGTACCCCCTCTGAAAGCTTAACAGGACTTTCAAGTTCCACAGAAACAGTATCCCCCCGCTGTTCCACAATTTCAGCAAATGCCGCGGGGATAAAAGGAACGGCTGCAAGCCGTCCGTTTGTACACAGAGCAGTAAGCATCCGTCCTGTCAGATCTCCTACGTAAGGAATAAAAGAGATCCTGACAAACTCATGTTCCTGCATCCGGTTTGTATGGGGCTCCAGGCAGTATGCCCGTATCTCCGGTACTTCCTTCAGAAGCTTTGTAAGTACCGAAATATCCTCTCTGACCTCATCAAGCGCCTGGTTCTCCTCCGCGGTTTCGAAAAGAGCACGAACGTAACGTTTTACAACCAGCCGGCCGCTCATAATTCTTTAACAAGCTCCCGGGTCCACTGCCGCTCTTTTTCCGAAATAAAGGATGCACCGATAACTTTCTCGGAAGCGTCACATACAAAATCAGCAAGATCTTCCTGCAGAGTCTGAAGAAGCGCTTCCCTTTCCGCTGCCGCTTTATTACGGGCAAGAACAAGAATATTTTCAGCCTCTTTCTCGGCTTTTTCCACCAATTTTGCCTTTAAAACTTCCGCGTCTTTCCGTGTCTGATGAAGAATTTCATCCGCTTTGACACCGGCTTCCTTCAGAATCTTTTCCCGCTCCTCTTCAATCTCGCCAAGGCGCCTTTCGATTGCCGCAGCATTATCTACAGATTTCGCTATCGTCCGCTCTCTCGTTTTAATATTTTTCATCAGCGGAGGAAAGACAAACTTCCAGAGGATGAATAATAAAGCACCAAAGGCAATCCATGTCCAGGCAGCCAGACCGGGATCCAGTTTAAACAGTTCCATACTGCTACTTCATAAAGACAACGAGAAGCGCAATAATTGCACCGAAAAAGGCAAGCCCCTCTATCAATGCGGCCATCAGTATCATGTTGGTCCTGATATCCTTCTTTTCCTGAGGCTGCCGCGCAATAGCATCAAGAGCTTTTCCACCGATCAGTCCAATACCTATTCCTCCTCCTGCGATTCCAATACCAGCTCCTATAACTGCTATTGCCTTTGCCAATAATGTAAGATTCATATAAACTCCTTAAAATTAAACATTTTCGCCTTACTCATTCTCGGAGGTGCTTGCCATCATAATATAAATACAGCTTAATAGCGTAAAAACAAACGCCTGGATTAATCCGACAAGGACTTCCAATACATACGTAAAAACCGCAAAAGGCATGGAAACAAACCCAAACAAAGGGTTAATAACAAAAATCAAAACAAGAAACGAAAGTATTGCCAGATGCCCGGCAAACATGTTAGCAAAAAGCCGGAGACTCAACACGATGGACCGGGTAAAAATTCCTATAAATTCCAAAAATGCAACAAAAATACCTATAGGGATGTTTGTCCCTTCAGGAAAAAGATTCTTGAAAAAGCCAACTATCCCCAGATTCTTCATACCGATAATAAAGATAAGAATAAAAACAAGGAGCGCCATGGAAGTTGTAACATTGATATTCCCTGTGGCAGTTTTAAAGGCCGGTATAAGGCCTAAAAGATTTACCGTAAGCAGAAAAATAAACTGGGTAAAGAAAAAAGGGAGCCATTTTTCTCCCCGTTCCTCTCCCATAACCGGAATGACAATATCATCCCGTACAAAAAGCACGAGGGTTTCAACTATGACAGCAGGGCTTTTCGGTTTAAGAATACCCTTTTTTACCGCCAGCAGAGAAAACCCCACTATAAGCAGAGCAGCTAGTATCAGCATCAGCACATGGACACTCATCCCGAAGGGAAGTGTTACAGGCGCAATTCCGGGAAACAGATCAATCTTTTTACTATCCAGGATGTGATGAAAGAGCGTGCCTGAAACATCCGCCTGCTCCGCAGCAGCAAAAAACGGAATAACAGCCGTAAAAAAGAATACAAAAGTAATTTTTCTTATATGCAGTTTCATGCTTATCCTTGTCTCCCAAGCACCCATAAAGTAATGAACTTACCTCAGCATGTCAAGTCTTTTTATGACTATAACAACCCGCCGGTTAAAAACTGTACGTAAAAACAGCTTTAACAACATGGTGCACCGGCGAAGCTGTCACTTCATTAAAATCGCTGCTGTCTGTATCAAACATTCCCGCATACCCAATGTTTACTTCGAAACTGCCTGAAAAGGTATAGGTCAACGACGGCATTACCATCAAAGCCCCTGAATCTGGAGAATAGAGAACTGATGCTGACATATCTGTATGTACGTTGTAAAAGGGCTGTTCAAAATTGAAAAGGACATACTGCCGTGCAAAGTAGCCAGGCAGGTACATTTTATAAAGCTGCGCCGTCGGTACAGGAAAGGTTTCTACGGTGGTTTTATAATCAAGCCGTTCGTTTTTATCATAGCCTTCACCATTATAAAAATATTCAATAACCAGATTTCCTTCTGAAGTAAAGGTATACTCTAATCCTGCCAGAAAAGAAAAAAGCCAGGATGTTTTCTTCACAGGCAAACCAGCTCCACCTGCCTCTGCAAAATAATTACGGCTTCCCTTTCTTGCCGAGACCTCGCCGTACACACCGATTCCAGCAAGATCAAGATTCACAGCGGCACCTGCAGCTGTTGTATATGAATCATCACCTGCATTACTGGTAAAATCCCCTAATCCCGCAAGCTTGAATTCAACTCTCGGCAGACTGACCGTGAGCTCTCCGCCGGGTTTGACATCTTTATAATTAAGTCCTGTAAATAGAAAATTTCGGGGAAAGAGCGAATAGAGATTCAGCGAGACGGTACCTCCCAGATACGCTTTCAGGACAACCGCATCCACTCCCTTCATATCCGCATCAGGATTCATGGGGTCTTTCAGGGGATCAGCAAAATCTACAGGGTTCCAGCCGTAACCGTACCCGGTAAGCATACTCTGCCGTCCGACTTCCAGAGAAATACTATCCGTAAGATAAACGTTCGCCCGGAGCCGAAGCAGGTCAAAATAATACAGACTGTCGCCGGCAGCAGAGATAAATTCCGCCGCAGCATTTGATTGAGTAGAATCTCCATACGCTGCTGCAAGAAGCCCCTGGCCCAGGGGATATTCTTTCAAAGAAAACCAGGCGGAAAAGGCAGTGGTATCATCGCCGGTATCCAGTTTAAGCGTCATTGACGGTGTCATACTGATATCGGTAATCCCCATCATATTCCCCGGATTCAGCAGGCTGCTGTAACCGTCTGATTCCGGAATATCCGCATTAACTGTTACGGCTGCATTCCCCGAAAAATCAGTCTGGGCAAATACACTTGCCACAAACAGCATACTCTAAACAGTACCAATAATTTTTTTCATTGTATCCCCTACCGTATACTCTGAAGGTAGCCGGTGGTAAAGTACCGGTCCTTTATTTTAGAACTGTTCCGTTCGAACTGTTTTGTCAGTATCACTGTCCGTGAATCTTTTACATGGCTCTCCATAACAACCTTAAAGGGATAGTTGATGCCGTCTTTAACCCGGTAGTCGGAAAGTTTCATTGTCTTGATAGTGGCATTATTCTCATAGTAATCAATCCGGATGTACCGGTAATCATCTTTTGAAACAAAAACCATCAATTTCTCATAGGGAGCTCCGGGGGATACAGCGGTCAATTCAACCTTGAAACAGGATACACCGTCAATCTTCTCTTCCCCTCTTAATGACGGGGTATACTTCTCCGCCAGTCCCTGCCCGTTTTCCCCCATGTCAGCGTAGGAGAAGTCACTTCCTCCGGCAGAATTCTTCTTTGCAGAAGAACTCAGTTTCCGGACCCTTCCTGTAGAGGCAAACCGTACCCACAAGTCATTATCAATCATCAGCATTGCTGTTCCTTTCATTCTCCGGGGTGCTTTATAGATAGTCAGGGAATAAGACTTTCCGTTCCTTTCCATGGTATACCCTTCTATTACCTGAGCAGGCTGGGCTTTACCGCTTTTGTAAACAGTCAAGGAGCTGATACTGTAAACCCTGTTGATCTTGAATGCTTCATCCGCTTTATCAACGATATCCCGGGCTGTTTCAGCACATACGTAACTGGCACTTGCTGCTACAAGCAGGGCAGTTAAAAGAAATATTCTTTTCATCACTCTCCGTCCTTTAGTTTTTTTACCCTGAAAATGGTCTTGAAGTATACAATCAGTATCAGTACACCAAGAACTCCTGCACCGGCATACATAAAATCAAAGGGTGCACCGCTTAAAGCGACAGAACCGCCGGTAAAAACTGCATTAAGGCTGATAAGTACAAACAGTATTTTATTTACCCGGGGAACACTTCCAATAAAGAGACCAATAAGCGCTATTGTTGTCGGGCATTCCGCCCCAAAGAACACCATCCGGGGATAAGTGAATCCAAGAATAATTTCCAGAAGCGGATAAAGAAAAATACCTGAGAAAATCAAAAGCCATGAAAGGATCTGTAAAAGTTTATTGTTATGTAGCTTTATCTCAGTCCAGCTGAAAAATATGTCCAGTATCAATAACAGAAATACAAGCCAGAGCCCAAATACTCCGGCCATGGCCGTGCTTGTTCCCATAAAATCCTTACCGATAAATATTGTCCATCCTCCGAACAGGTAGGCAGCAGCAAAAACTGCCAAAACTATCCTGCTGTTTCGTGTGGAGGGCTTTCTATAGGCTCTTACCAGAAAGAAAATCACGGCAGAAGCTAAGATCACCGGAATGATAAACGACCATATACCCATCTTTTCATTCAGCCAGACGATACCCTTTAATACCTGTTCTGTCGTTTCTTTATTAAACATGTTTTTTATCTCCCTTTCTCCATGGATTGATATTCAACTTTAATTTCTCTGCTGCAACAATAAGAACTGCAGGATGCAGCAATACGGAGTTGATAAAGGCAATCGCCATAGCAAGAGAAAGCACAATACCGGTACTCTTCATTGCCCTCATAGGGGAGGGAATAAATGAAGCAAACCCGATAATTGTTGTAAGAGAGGTAAGGAGCAGTGCCGTTCCTGTTTTACCGATAACCCGTGCCATGGAACCTTTCCCTTCCAGTAAATACCGGTGGTTTATGTGTACCGCATCATCTATCCCAATCCCTATAAGCAGAGGAACAGCAATGATATTGACAAAGTCAAATTTTATGTTAAAGATCCCCATAATTCCGAAAAGGACGAGAAAGGACGCAGCAAGGGGAATCATGGTCAGGAATGCAAGCTTTACATTTCTGAAATCAATGAGAATAATTATAAAAATGACAAGTACCGCGCCCAGTGAAGAACGGACACCATCCTCCCGGGCCATAATAGTTAAAACATCTCCCGCTAGAACCATCCCTGTTGCTTTGTCGGTAACACTTTTTATCTGGGACTCGTAAATTTTTCTAAAATCTCCCTTCCACGGATTTTTTGTCGGTACAATGTTTAACAGAAACTTGCTTCCGTCAGATGAGACAAAGGAATCACGCATGACAGCTGGAACCATATCAAGCGTTACCGGTTGAAGGGATGTCATTTCTGTCAGTTTGGCTGCAAGATTATCCCGTACCATATTCTGAAGATGCTCAAGATTACGTTCATCGACAGGACCTTTTTCAAGCATTCCACCCAGTGAATCGAATGCTGTTGTTCCGACTTTTACTCCATCGCTGTTGCGGCCTGTAGCGTGAGAAAGTATTCCCGCTATCTTATCCATATTTCCTAGATACGCTAAATCTGATAATTCAAGAAAATTATCCTCCAATCTGTTTAGTTCATAGAGCAGCTTTCTATTGTCAATACCGCTGTTTTCACTCCGGGTGTTTTCGATATTCATTTTAAATTCTTTAATTTCCGGCGTCCGGACTTTTACCTCATCTCCGATTGTTACGTACGGTACTATTGATTCTACCCGTTTTACCGAAGAAAGTTTTTTAAGCTTTGTACTTAAAGATTTTATCTCATCAAGATTGCTGCTTATTATGGACATTACGTCCGGTGCCATACCGAATTCCTTGACCATTTCATCCTGAAGCTTTATGGACTCAAGGCCCTTCTTCTCCATATTCATGATATTCTGTTCAATGCTTATTTTACCGGCAAAAAAAGAAAATCCGGTTATCACAAGTATCATTACCAGCATAACAGCATAGGGCTTTTTTACGAGCATGTTTCCGAGACCGGAAGCTGCATGGGAGTTTATATTTATACGCGCAAAGAGCTTATGTTCACCCTTCCCTTTCCTTTCCACCCGGGAATTTCTCCAGCTGAGCAGCGGAGGAATCATCATAATCATAACGACAAGTTCACTTATTATTCCGAGACCTGCAACGATACCAAGCTCACTTATCATTTCTGTTTTGGAAAAACTCAGCATAAAAAAGGCCGCGGCTGTTGTCAGAGCTCCTATGATGATACCGTTGCCGCTCTTTCCAAGGGAGTTTAGAACCGCATCTTTAAAGGGAACACCCCCGTCACGCTCCTGTACAAATGCGGTAAGAAGGTGTATGGCATAGTCAATTCCAAGTCCCAGCAGTGCAACCATGTACATTGCTGTAACAATATTGAGCCGTTGTATAGTAAAACCGGTTAGTCCTATTGTCCATATTATACCAACGACGAGGGGAGTACCTGAAATAAGGGGAGCGGAAAACATGCGGAAGGCAAATATCATGAGAGCCAGAATAAGCAGCAGCGCAATGGTACTTGAAACCGCAAGTCCCTGCTGGGATGTTTCCATCTCATCCCGTCCGACAACGGTTAACCCGGTAAGACCTGCTTTAAGTCCGTGAGCCGCCGCAACTGATTTTACCCCTTTTTCTATAAAGGAAACTCCCTTTGTCATTTTACCAATAGTATCAATGGTAAAATTCGGTTCTATAATAAGTAATCCCATCCTGTTGTCATTACTTAACAGATAGGAATCACCATAAAGATATCCACCAAGGACCTTATTGACTTCAGCATTACTGACTTTCTTGCCTGAAGCAGCTTTTTCCATCAAATGTACAAGATTATCAAGTCCCTTAAACTGACTGACTGCAAAATTCTCATCTAAAGACAGTTTTTCTTCATTTCCTGAATACTCTTTTTCAAAATCATTATTTATATTGTGGAGAAGAGCTGAGAAATTTAAGCTTTTAAACATTTCGGCGAACCGTTTTATATCTTCACTTTTTGTCAGCATTAGCCCGTGTTCTTTAAAGAGTGAAATATCCGTTTTACCGGAAGTGCGGATAATGTATTTTTTATATGAAGCTTTATTCAGTTCCCGCTCAAGGGCATCAATTGTTGCCTTGACCTGCTTTTCAGCTTCAGCAGGATTCTTGATTTTTCTGCCGTCAATGACCGCAATGATACCAGAGGCCATGGGGAAATTTTTGATAATTTCTTTAAGATCCTGAACATTTTTCTCTTTGCTTGGTAGTATTGAATAGTACGTCATCTGTGACTGCACCCGGGAAGCCCCGTATATCATTATAAGGGTAATTCCCAGTACAATAAGCAGGGCTTCTTTCCAGTGAACTATTGACCACCTTCCCCAAGACGTTAAGAGCCTGATCCTCAAATTCTGTTTTTCCATTTCCTCCCCTTTAACATACCAACCGTAGGTATGTTATTATTCCAAAAAAACTTATGCCTTGACCATAATAAGCACATTTTCCGCCATGGTGTTACCGAGAATTTTCAAGTCAAAATCCTTATCAAGTCCCGCGACAAGCATTGCACCTTCCATCATTGCTCCTAATTCAAACGCGAGAGCATTACAATCAAGTATTTTATTTACTTCTCCCCTTTGCTGGTATCGGAGAAGGGCTTTCTCCAGTTCGTTAATCAGAAAAGTATAGATGTTTCCGATCATCAGTTTAAGATCGGGGAACTTCTTGATCCCTGCAAACATCAGATACGCAAAGTTGAAATAGTCATTGAGCAGATTGATATTAAACATTGCTGCCAGAGCTTTGAAAAGGTCTTCAAAAGAAAATAACCCACGGACAAACTCTTTAATCGTCATATCCTCCGATACCATGGCCATGGATATATCCTGGATTGCGGTAAACATAAACACCAGACAATCATGAAAGAGCTCATCTTTACTCGCAAAATAATGATAGATCCCCCCTTTTGTTATACCTATCGACCGGGCTATTTTATTGAGGGACGCTCCTTCATAATCGTTCTCCGTAAAATATTGCAGAGCTTTGAGTAGTATTTTTTCCTTTGTTTCGTTCAACTGCACTCCTGTGTCAGACAACATACCTACGGTAGGTTTCTTATATATTAATCCTGAATACTGGTATTGTCAAGGATTCTTTACCACAAAATTATTCGTACGTGTGTTCCAGCTTTAATCGGTACTTGTACCGGATGGCTTCCTGTTTCTTTTCCAGCTGTGTTTTCCCGTAAACCCAGTCAAAAAGATAGGAAGAAATGAGCACTCCCATGGTTACATAGGTAAAGTTTCTGTCAAACTGATTGGAAAGAACCTGAGGGAATCCTTCATTATTATATTTAACAAGCTCATACAAAGCACCGACATAACCGAGAATTCTGACACCCATGAATATGTACCCTGCTGTCGGTTCTTCCGCCTTAAAGGAGATGTATCCCGGAAAAACCGTTCCTGCAGCCATATCCATAAGTTTTATATTTCTGGAAAGAATCCTGAATTCATCAAAACTCATTCCCTCGGGCAGTATTGGAGCAGTAAGCATGTCATCCTGGTAGCGGTTAAAAACCTCCAGATCCTGGGAGAAAACATGTCCGGCTCCGGCAAACAGAATTATGATAATAAGTATCTTTCTCATACACCAACTATACTTTAAAGCTATATCTCCCGCAAGATACCAGAATTAAAATTTACTTACTTCCCTCATAAACTCTTTAAAATCACCAAGATTTTTATTAATGAAAGGTGTCAATCTCCCAGTCAATTTTCTGATATTCATGCACAGTTTTTCAGACAACTCTTCGGAGAGATATCCTGCCTGAGCCATCGCTGGAAAAATCTCCCCCATGGTTTCCGGCGAAGAACATCATCAAGCATTCAAGAATATACCGGATATTCGGAGCCATATCAGCTTCAAAATATAACATTTTTTAATGAGTTCAGCATACAGGTTCACGTCTTTCTTTTTCAGGACAATGCCTTTTGTAAGGATCTGAGTAAGAATTGTACCACCGGTTCTGTTCAAATCTATAATGTCCACTTCTCTCTGAATCAACGCCGCCGGGGAGACATTTAATGCTCTGCAAGACGGCTGCTGGACAAAGGAGAATCCCCGGCTAAAGCAATATCCACATCACTTTCCGGTTTCTCCCTTTTTTCCGCAAAAGAGCCATATAAAACAACAAGTTTAACAGAATCGTCATTTCTAAAGTATTCCCGTATTGTTTCAGCCATTTTCATACTCTTAAAAGTATAACACTGCAGCGTAGAGAGCACAACATCTGTAAGGATCAGAAAAATCTGTTATTGACTCTGTTGTTGAATCCGAAAAAATAAGTATGACGCAAACCGAGTTTCTTTTTCTGGAAATAAAGAAACTGTTCCAGGACTATTTTGATCATCCATGGCTGATTAATGTTACCAGTTTCTCGGAAATAGGAACAATACGGGCATTTCTCTCGCTTTCTCCCCGTGAAGAAGACAGGGAATATCACCTTGTTCTGACAGGGATTCGGGCATTACGGAAATTTATAAGAATCCTACGCTCTACCGCAGTACCGGGGATTCATTATAACCCTCATGAAAACAAAGATCTGCTGCTGCTGAAAAAATGCATTATCTACACATTACCGGAAAATACAAAAAAGCTGGACTACCTGTCTGTTGAGTTCGAAAAGACCATTATGAGACAGAGTCTCCTTACACAGCTCTAATGAATGGTTAAGGCAGCTGGACATTCAGGATGCTGCTGAAGAGGTAATAGACAACAACAATGGTTAGTCCTGATAAAACTGGTGTCTTCCAGTAAAATTTTTTATAAAGTACTGTCATGGTAAGTACCAGAAATATAAATGATGAGATAATGAAATGGAAATAATACAGTAGCAAAAGATAGCCCGGAAAAAAAGAAAGAATCAGCAGAAGATTCCTGTTAACTCCGTCCCCTTTTCCCCTGGATGAATTATTTTTCTTCAAACCTGAGAACAGGTAAATACTGTTTAATATCAGTAAAAGAGATGAAACAACACCAGGGAAGAGTCCGGGACTTAATGCAATAGTACCATGAGAGGGGAGAAGCAGACTGTACACGAGGCCTGCCGCTCCGCCAATAATGAGTACTACTGTAAAAATGAATTCTCCCCTTCTCATGACATTTTCCTTAAAAAGTGAACTAATTTCTGGGTATGTTAAAATCGGCCGGAGATTTCTCGGCAACCCCGGCATCATAAAGCAGCCATGTAGTTGTTGATTTCCAAAGATCTATTTTTTTCCAAAAATCTTTACCAGTTTGACCCATGGTTTGAATATAATATTTGTCACTGAAATCTTTCCATTTTTGATCTTTAAGCGCATCCCGTGCGGCTTCTTCAAGTTTCTTGACTATAGGTACCGGTGTGTCTTTATTTACCAGTATCATGACCATAAGGCCCCACGGCAGCACTTTCGAAAACCGGGGCTCTACTTTCCCAAGTGCAGGGATCCCTTTGACCAGTGTGTCATTGGAAAATGTAGCAAGTATTTTAACATTTCCGGCTTTGTAATCTCCCATAACAGATATAAGCGGATTAAAAGCGACTTCAACGTGTCCTCCCAGGAGAGCAGCTTTGACTTTACCTCCTCCTCCGAAAGGAACCATATTAAATTTGGAATTTGAGTACTCTGAAAAAAGTAGTCCTGCTACATGGCCGAGGGACCCGGGAGCTGCATATCCAGCGATAATTTTACCAGGTCTTGACTGGGCATCTGAAATAAGCTCCTGCAGGCTGTTCCAAGGTGCACTACTTTTGACATAACATGTCGGATTAAGGGTTGAAAGAAGAATTATAGGCTGGAAATCCGTTACATCAAGATCGGAAAGCCCCATTACATTCCATACTCCGGCAGCTTCTGTTGTAGTAACAAGCAGCGTATATCCGTCTGCCGGTTTATTCTTCACATATTGGCTTCCAATGGCACCGCTTGCTCCCGGTTTATTTTGAATAATTATTTTTGAACCGCCCAGACGTTTCTCCATGAGAGGCATAAAATTACGCCCGATATTATCTGTTAATCCTCCGGCTCCCCAAGTGATAACCGCTTCGATATCCTTGTCGGGATAGTTTGCAGTTTTCTGTTCCTTTTTACCCATTGCAGTAAGGGTCATTGAAATAAAAAGAAGCATCACTGCGAAAAATACTCCATTTTTTACACGTACCATACAACCTCCATAAAAAAATTTATTTTAATCCTGCTTTTTAAAAGCAAGAATATTCCTTAATTTAAGGATGGATGATTTTTTCCATTCTTTGAAAACAGTAATCTGGTCAAGTATCTGTAAAAGTGCAAACATAAAAATTACCATAGCAATTGGACGGGTCAATAATTTCCCTAAAATGTTTCCTTCTGAAATCATTGTAACCCTGCGAAGTGCTCCGTCAGCCATTGATCCCAGTACAAGACCAATCACTACAGGACCGATGGGGAATTTGATAGTTTTGAAAAAATAACCAAGAAATCCGGCGACAATCATTATGATAATATCAAAAGGGGAATTACGTATTGCATAAGCACCGACAAAGCATAAAACAGTTACAATAGGCATAAGTGATTCAGGACGTATTGAAAGTATTTTCAGAAAGTATTTTGTTACAAATAATCCTATAAAAAGGAATAGTATATTGGATAGAAAAAGAAGAATTACAATAAACCAAAAAAGATCAGGAGTTTTTGTCATAAGCATAGGTCCGGGCTGTAGTCCATGAACAATGAAAGCTCCCATCATTACTGCAGTTACAGCATCGCCTGGTATACCCAAAGTTAACAAGGGAATCATTGTTCCGCCTATCATTGCATTGTTCGCAACTTCTGGAGCTACGACACCCTCGTATGCTCCTTTACCGAAAGGTACATCCGGGTTTTTTACTGTTTTTTTTGCATTATCATAAGCAAGAAATGATGCAATGGTACTTCCTACGCCGGGAAGTGCTCCGATCCATGCACCTATTGCTGAGGATCTGAGTATTACAGGAACCATCTTTCTAAAAGTACGCAATGTGGGAAGAACCTTTCCAAGCTGTCCGACTTTTTGATGTTTGTGGGAAGGGATACGCATTTGGTAGATTATCTCGGAAAGTCCAAAAAAACCTATCAAACTCGGTATCAGGCCTATTCCTGACAGTAATTCCATACTTCCGAATGTAAAACGGGGAGTTCCATAGAAAGGATCCATTCCAACGGTAGAAAGCAGTAACCCAATTAACCCGGCAATAATGGCTTTCAAGAAAGAACCTTCCGACAAGTTCCCGATTGTAATTAATCCAAGGGTGATCAAACCAAGATATTCAAAAGGGCCAAAGCTGAGGGCAATTTTTGAAATAGGAGGAGCAAATGAAGCCAGAAAAAACAGACCAATAATACCCCCGATAAACGATCCGATCCTGGCCAAACCAAGTGCCATTGCCGCTTTGCCTTGTTTCGCAAGAGGATAACCGTCAAATCCAGTACAGATGGATGAAGGAGCACCGGGAATATTGAGCAATACTGCCGAGATGGAACCCCCAAATACTCCTCCTGCATATACTCCTATTATCATTGCGAGCGCATAATTCATGGACCAGCTGAATGTTAATGATACCAAAAGTGCTGTAGCCATGGTAACTGACAGTCCAGGAAGGGCTCCTATAATTACTCCGGAAAAGCTTCCCAATGCTGTTAACAAGATTACATTTATGTCCAATGCATTGCTTAAAGCGGCTCCAAACATTTCCAAACCCCCGATGACCAAGAGTATATCACAGATATCGTTTCTATGTATAGATACGAATATCTGAAAAAAATAATCCGGCCAATCAACGCATTAATCAGGAACAATTGGAAAAAAACGAAGTCTAGGGGTTATTCCCATAGAAACAGCTAGAAGCTGGACTACCTGTCTGTTGAGTTCGAAAAGACCATTATGAGACAGAGTCTCCTTACGTAGCACCAATAAGGTCGAGAATACCCTGTTCACTGATTGCTCCCGCCTTGTATTCTTTAATGATGCCCTCTTCCACCACAACAAACGAAGGGGTACCCATGACACTGAGTTTCTGCGCAGTTTCCATATCCTTGGAAATATTAATGCTGAAGATATCTCTCCGCTTCTTCTGCAGTGATTTTACAATGGGTGTTATTGCCTTGCAGGCTCTGCAGTTTGTGCTGTAAAAATAGAGGAGAACCCGGTCACCTTTCTTTATCCGCCTGCCGTACGCTCCTCCAAGAGAAGGTACTTTCTTTCCTTTTTTTAATTTCATGCGCAGAATCATTGATAACTGCAGTATGGTAAAACCACCGATAATTACCGCAATAATAATGCCGACTACAACCATTTACGTCTCCTGAGATAATTTGTCAAATCTCTCGCAGGTTACCTTCCGTGAAAAATAAAAACTGCTCAAGATAAGTATACTTGTTAAAATAAATATTACGGTATATCCAAACCGCTGTATGATAATCCCCGCAAATACAGGATATATAAGAACGCCGATACTGCCAAGACCGGACAGACCGGTATATATCGCTCTGTTCTCATCTGTTGAAATCTCCAACAGCATTCCCGGCAGAGAAATCTGACGGGCAGCAAGAACAACACCGGAGAGAAGAAAAAGTGAAAGGTACAAGAGACGGTTACCGTGCAGCAGAAGGGCAAGAACGGGAAGAGCTGCTCCGGTAATAATGAAGATGGAAAGGATCCCCTTGTACCGCTGGCTTTTTGAGGTAAACCGGTAGATTATGGTTGAAACGACCATTCCCGTTACCTGAAGCAGCAGGAAATTCCCTGTGTCACTGCTTGTAAGGCCAAAATTCTTTTTTGCATAGGCTATAAGAAAAGGAATGATTGCGAACCCCAGGCTCACAGTATTGGTGAGGTAGAGATAGTTCCGCAGGTTTTTATCACCAACAAAGGCATCTTTTAACAAACCAAACCGTTTCCGGTAGGATATTTTTTCTTTGACAATCATCGGCTTTTCTTTAATAACCCAGAAACCGATGGTTGCGGTTAACAACAATCCGCCGGCAATAAGAAAAAGAGCACTGTAATTTTTTGGATACGCGAGAAGCCGCAGTGTACGGCGGGCAAGAATAGCTGATGCAAGAATACCGATACTTGCGAGGGTCTGTTTGTATATAAAAAATTTCTTCCGGGACGCAGTATCAATTGCCCTCCCGAGGATATCGGTATACGAAATACCGGCAAATGCTCCGGAAAAGGAAAAGATCGTCATAAGGATGAGTATGGAGGCAATAATGGCACTTCCAGACAACGCTCCCGCATAGGCAAGTATCGCGCCCATAAAAAGGAGTGCTCCAACCCTCAGGTAAATCCCTGTTATAAGAAACTTCCGCTTCCGTTCCCGGTGGGTAAGAAAGGAAGCAAAAAAGATCCCCATAAACCCGTTCCCCCCAACCATAACGGCAGTAAGGATACCAAGATGAACCGGTGTGCCCCCGGATTGAATAAGGAGCGTCGGGATAACAGTATTAACATCCATAAATTTCTGGGCAAGCGCCAGAAACACCGCGTGCCAGATAAATGCTTTAAAGTTACGTTTTGAATAATCTGGATCTTCTATCATCCTGCCATTATATAAATGTTTCCCCTTTTGGAAACCCTTCCAGATTAAAAAAACGGGTTATTGACCGGGCTATATCAGAAAACTGATTTCTTATTCCCAGGGAAGTTCCCATTTTCCCCTTCCGGTAACTGAGAAGCGGTACGTGCTCTCTCGTATGATCAGTCCCCCTGAACGTAGGATCACAACCGTGATCGGCGGTTACAATAAGAAGGTCATCCTCTCCAAGCATCTTCAATAACCGTCCAAGATGCGTATCAACAGCCTGTACAGCGTCATGGTATCCCTGCGGGTCTCTGCGGTGGCCGTAGTTCATATCGGTATCCACATAATTTACAAAGATAAACTCTTTTTTATCTGTCTTTTTACCCAGGAGCGCTTCTGTCCGTTTGATACAGGCAGAATTACCCTTGTCGTGGTAACTGTCATTGATACCCCTTTCACCGAAAATATCACCTATCTTTCCGACTCCCACCGTGTTGACATCCCGCGCTTTTAGAAAATCGAAGAGGCTTTCCCCGTCGTATGCTATGGAAAAATCTTTTCTCCCGCTTGTCCGGGTAAAGTTCCCCGGTTCACCAATAAACGGACGGGCTATTACTCTGCCGACCTGATATTCATCACAGAGATCCCGGGCAGCCGCACACATACGGTACAGCTCTTCCACGGGAATAACATCTTCATGAGCCGCTATCTGGAAGACAGAATCCCCTGAGGTATAAATAATCGGTTTCCCTGTTTTAATATGTTCAGCTCCCAGTTCTTCAATTATTACCGTTCCGGAAGCGGCCTTGTTTCCCAGCACACCGCGGCCTATTTTTTTAGAAAAATCCCGAACCAGTTTTTCAGGGAAAGAAGGATACTCAGAGGGGAAAACAGTAAACGGCTTCGTCAGTTCAAGACCGGCAATCTCCCAGTGACCGGTGGTCGTATCTTTCCCGGGGGATTTTTCCTTCATAACACCGAAAGACGCCCGCGGTTTATCCGCAGGAGCACATCCGGGAAGTATATTCCCCAGCAGCTTAGAAGCATTACCCAGCCCCATTTCCTGCAGATAAGGCCATTTTGCTCCGCCGACTGTTTCACAGATATGCAGTGCCGTATTTGCACCCTGATCTCCGTATTTCTCCGCGTCGGGAAGATATCCAATTCCGAAACTGTCTATAACAATAATTACTGCTCTCATTTTCCTCTCCTAATATCCAGAAGTGATTTCCTCACCCTTAACAATCTTTACGCCGCCGCTTGTTCCAAGACGGGTAGCACCTGCTTCTATCATGGCAACAGCATCCGCAAAGGTCCGGACACCGCCGGCAGCTTTCACTCCCATTTTCGGACCAACCGTCCGGCGCATAAGCATTACATCTTTAACGGTTGCTCCCCCTGTTGAAAACCCGGTTGAGGTCTTTACGTAATCGGCACCCGCTTTTTTGACAATTTCACAGGCGAGCACCTTTTCCTCATCCGTCAGCAGTGCCGTTTCTATAATAACCTTCAAAAGAGCCCGCTGTCCGCATGCCCGTACAACCCACTTTATATCCTCTTCAACCGTTTTCAAGTCACGTTCTTTCAGGGCGCCGATATTCATGACCATATCTACTTCATCTGCCCCCTCTTCTATCGCATGCCGGGCTTCAAACCCCTTGCTCCGGCCGCTCATGGCGCCTAAAGGGAATCCGACAACAACACATACCTTGACACCGCTTCCCCGCAGGTTTTTCGCGCACCGGGTTGTCCAGGTTGTATTAACACAAACTGAGTGAAACTGATACTCCCTCGCTTCGCTGCACAGCTTGTCGATTTGCGGACCCGTCGCATCCGCCTTCAGCAGCGTATGATCAATGTACTTTGCCACATCTGCCGGCACAAGAACCTTGTTATTATTTTCTGAAGAAGCAGTCTCTAAAAAAGCAGGTTGAGGAGTTTCAACAGTACCTTCCGCTGAATCTTTCAACTGCGCCATTACTTCACGGGTTATTTTTTCTATTAATGCTTTATCATCCATTTTATATCCTGTTTCCTCTCTCTACTGCCATCATTTTATTTATACGTGCCCAGTGTCTGCCGCCTTCAAACCGTGTTTCGAGCCATACTTTTACCATGCTGCATAATGCTTCAGGCTCATGGAGGGGGCCGCCGAGGGTCAGAACGTTGGCATTATTATGCTTTCTGCTGTTTTCAATCGTACGCATATCGTAGCAAAGCGCAGCACGGATACCCCGTACCTTGTTGCATACCATGGAGGATCCGATTCCGGCACCGTCTATCATGATACCTCTGTCAGCTTCTCCCCGGGCTACATACCGTGCCACCTTCTCAGCATAATTGGGATAGTCGACACTTTCTTTTGAGAAGGTTCCGATATCCGTCACCGTGTAGCCCAGAACTTCCAGATACTTCCTCAGGATCTCTTTTGCCACAAAACCGCCATGATCTGAACCGATAACAACCTTTGAAACCGTATCTTTCTCATTATGGACAGAGAAATCATCCTCTTTTATCATTATCATTCTCCTTGTTTTCTATACTGTCCACTATCCCGGTAATAACAGTCCGGACCGGCTGTCCGGTTAGCCCGAGTATGATACCCGCGGAACCGCCTTCATCAAGGACAAGAACAGTATCACCTTTACCGGCCTGCACCGTATCGACAGCGACAACTGGTTTCGCTGTAAAGCTTCCATCCGGTCGTACCGGTCTGACGAGCAGGAGTTTATGCCCCTCAAGGGACCTTATTTTTACCGTTGAAACAACCGGACCAAGCACCCGCGCAAGAATCATAAGCCTTCCGCCTTGTCTATGATACCGACAATCGTTGCGTCCGAGGGATTAAACCAGTTTTCCAGTGCAAGTGCGGCTTCCCTGCCCCCTTCATAGAGAACCATATCTCCCGTACCGGCCTGAACAGTATCACAGGCAACAAGCGGTATGCCGGTTTCCTGGTACGCTTCATCCAGAGGCTGAAGTAATAAAAGCGGTACCCCGTACAGCGCGTCAGCTTTATTACTGCATACTACCGAACCAATAATCTGCCCAATTCTCATTTCATCCTCTTTCTACACAATTCTAAAATAATCAATTAAGGCACAGCGCCGTTCACGGGTAAATGTCCGGGCACGGGTAAATCCTTCGCCCGTTGGACTTGCAATGGTAAAAGAAGTAAACCCCGCTCCGCCGAATCCCATTCCGTTAAAATTTGATCCGTTCTTTACAAAAAGAGAACAATTTACAAGCTTTGCCATCTTCGAAAGTTTCGCAATATTAAGGGAATGCATGGAAGCCGAGTGTCTGAAACCATGTTCCAGATCAAGCGCCAGATCAATGGCATCATCCACCGTATCAACCCTGACCAGAGGAATAACAGGCATAAGCTGCTCGGTCCAGAGCAGAGGATGAGAAGCATCAACCTCCAGAAGAAGAATTTTGGTTTCTTCGGGAATTTTCAGTCCTATCTCAGCAGCAATATAGTCAGCACTTTTACCCACATACGTCTTGTTCGGAGCGCCTTCATATCCCTTTCTGCCGGGATCCGCTATAACAAGATCGGTCACCTTCTTTATCTGGTCTCCTGTCAGTTCAAAAGCGCCTGCTTTTACCATTTCACTCTTCAACCGGTCGGCAACAGACCGTACAACAACAATTTCTTTCTCGCATATACATACAATATTGTTATCAAAGCCGGCTCCGTTAACCAGATCACGGGCAGCTTTTTCAATATCAGCCGTTTCATCAACAACCGACGGAGGATTTCCGGGACCCGCGGCAATAACCTTCTTTGATGTTTTCATTGCCTGCCCGACAACCCCCGGGCCTCCGGTTACCGTAAGAAGATTTATGAGAGGATGCTGCATCATTTCCTTTCCCGTTTCAATAGTCGGACTTTTAACGGTCGTAATGCAGTTTGCCGGTCCTCCAGCTTTTTGTATTGCTTCATTCAGCAGACCGACCGTGTAAACGGAAACATCTTTGGCAGCAGGATGCGCGTTAAAAACAACAACGTTCCCCGAGGAAATCATACTGATGGAATTGTTGATAATGGTTTCTGTAGGATTGGTACTGGGAGCGATAGCTCCAATTACTCCGTAGGGTGCACGCTCTGTGAGGGTTAAACCGTGATCATCGGAGAACACGGAAGGCTGCACATCTTCAACCCCCGGAGTCATATGCGCCGCAAGAAGATTCTTCTTGATTTTATCACCTGCTTTGCCCATGCCTGTTTCTTTAACCGCTCGTTCTGCCAGTTGATTGACATTTCCCTCCACCGTCCGGCGCATCCCTGCAATCATTGCTCTCCTGATCTCAAGTGATACTTCAGAAAATACTTTAAAAGCCTTCGATGCTTCATAAACAGCTTTGTCCATGGTATCAAACACTCCCGGTATAGTAAAACTACCGGAAGATGAGTCAGTAGAAACTGAATATTCTTCTACAACCTTCTCGACAATACCTTTTATTATCTTTTCATCAATTTCCATATATAAATCCTCTCATATCAGCATGAGGTCCGGGAATAACAACTTTCCGGTACAACTGCCCTTTATCCTCCGCAAAGGGAGCGGCAAGGTTCATTGCGTCTTCAATATCTCCCAGATCGCCTGAAAAGGTAACAACAGCTTTACCGCCGTATTCATTTCCTGACAGAATGCCGAGGACTGTGATCCCTGTTGCCTTAACAGCCATATCCGCGGCCTCAATACCGGTGGTAATGGAAAGCGTTTCAAGGATTCCGAGGGATTCAGGTGACGCAGTAACTTCCCTCATCAGGAGAGCATTGACGATCTGTTCATCGATATTTTTCAGAAAAAGCTGATCAATCAACGAACGCTGACCTATATCAATCCCCCGTTCCATTGCGTATTCTACGGAAGCAACATCCCCTTCAATAATAATGAGGTACTTTCCGGGATTAACCGGTTCTGCCCTTACTATTGAAACCGGCGCGGCTTTCACCATTCCATCAAGTGCCAGGAGACCATCGGCAATACTGCTAAGCTCTAGAATTCCCAATACGTGTATGTTCATTTTTTAAAGACTATCTTCCCTTTTTCCTCAATGAGATCAATAATACCGACAATAACCGCGTCTACCGGTTTCTCTTTTGTTTCCTGGGTCTGTCTCGCAGAGCTGCCCCGGGCAACCATTACCACCTCTCCTGCTCCTGCATTCACCGTATCGTAAGCAACAAACACAGATCCGGCAGGTTCTCCCCGCTGATTACAGGGTTCCACAAGCAGGTATCTTCCTTCAGGTACTGTATCAGCCTGAATTGAAGCAACGAGGGTTCCTTTAATGCGGGCAGTTATCATGTACGGTCATCCTTCCGGTAGACAATGCTGCCGTCCATTTCCAGATTATCAACAATACCGATCACCGCCGCATCACCGGGTTTACCGGTGGTAAGGCCGGTCTGCCGTGCGCTGCTTCCACTTACATAGAAGACAACTTCTCCCTCTCCGGCACCTACGGTATCCAGGGCAACAACGTATTCCCCCGTTCCCTTCATATCCGCAGGATCTATTTTCTCCAAAAGAAGCAGTTTTAACCCTTCAAGTCTCGGTTCCTTTGCGCTGGAAACAACGTTTCCTGTTACACGTGCAAGTACCATCGGTTATTTTTTTACCTTGTTTTGTCCAAGGGGAAATACCGCATCAACACTTTCATGCGGCCGCGGAATAATATGAACAGATACTATTTCCCCGACTCGTTCAGCAGCACGGTTTCCTGCATCCAGTGCCGCTCTTACCGCGGCAACATCACCTCGGATAATTGCCGTCGTATATCCGCCGCCTATCTTTTTATAATTTACCAGCTCCACCGCGGCCGCTTTAACCATCGCATCCGATGCTTCAACCATCGCAGCAAATCCTTTTGTCTCTATCATTCCCAGTGCATTTCCGGTTATATTCATCTGTTTCTCTCCCTATTTTCCTGTTATATCGGCAAGTCTGGCTTCTACAATCTCTTTACTGACAAGAACTTCCGATTCCTTACCAGCTATATATATCCGTCCGTATTTCCCGTATCCGGTAACATTGATAATATTTATGTTTGAAGCCTTTTCCGCTTCGTTAGCAGCATAATATGCATACCCCGCAGGCTCAATTTCCAGAATAAAGAGGGTATCACCCCGCAGAACCATGTTTCCGTAACGTACTTTGTTTATCAGCTGGGCATGATGGTCACTTATATTTCTGATAAGCTGGCTTGTCAGAATTTTGGGCTTCAATCTGTCAGTTTCCTGCAGTCCCAGTTCATCCAGTACTGCCTGCCCTGCCTGCCGGGCGTCTCCCTGTCTGTCGGAATGGACTTCCAGCAGTCCGAAAGAACGTTCAACAACCTGAATCCCCGGCTGTACCCCTGTAGCTTTAAGAGCAACATCAGTAAGTCTGTTTATCTCAATCCCCGGAGCTATTTCAATAATGGAACAAGCCTGTCCCGCTACGGGAAAGTATCCTTTTGAAATGGTACACATGTACGATGCCATCTGAAGCTGCAGAGCGTCTATAAAATTATATGTCCTCAGTTCTACATTATCCATACTGTTCCTACTTGTTAAGCGGTAAAACCGCGTCTACCGTACTGTCCGGCCGTGGAATCAAGTGAACCGAAATTACCTCTCCTACCCGTTCAGCAGCCTTGCTTCCGGCATCGAGTGCGGCACGGACAGCAGCAACATCGCCTCGTACAATAACGGTAATATAGCCTCCGCCTGTCTCCTCATAACGATTCAGTTCTACTTTTGCCGCTTTTACCATTGCGTCTGCCGCTTCAACAACAGCTGCAAAACCTCTTGTTTCGATCATACCGAGAGCGTTTCCCTGTTTTTCTTCCATAGATCCTCCATCTATAAATGTTATTTTTTTAACATTTATTGTTTTAGTATACTACATAATTCTACAGTGTCAAGAGTTGTGAAGTACCTTGTTCATTGATTCACAATATTATCGATACAATGATAAAAATAACTTGTTCAAATTGTAGAAATGTGTTAATTTTTTAACAGTCATGATACGAAAACAGGAAGAACGGCTTCAAACCATCCTCAATGTCCTCAAACTGACTAATCCGGCAACCATTAACAAACTGGCCCGGACGCTGGAGGTTTCCCACATGACGATACGGCGGGACATTGAAATACTTGAACGCGAGCAGAAGGTTGAAGTGTTCCATGGCGGTGTCATGCTTCTAAACTCCGGAGAACCTGAATATATGAGAGAGTATTCTCTCGCTGACGCTACGTCGATTATGCGTGAAGAAAAAAAGAGGATTGGTTTAAAAGCGGCATCCCTCATTGAAAATGACAGTTCAATAATACTTGATACGGGCTCAACCACGGAACTCATTGCCAGATCTCTTTCCACGGACCTTTCCATAACCATAATTTGTTATACGCTTAACGTTCTTATAAACGTGTCAAAACTAAAAGACGTGTATATAATATTTCCCGGCGGACACTTTCATAAAAATACATTGATGTTTGAAAGTGCTGAAGGGCTTGAGCTTATCAGAAAAAACAGAGCCTCAGTCGCATTTGTTTCCGCCAGCGGGATAAGCCTTTCCATGGGAGTTACCTGTTCCAACAGTTATGAGCGGGAGGTAAAAAATTCAATTATGAAATCTTCTCTTAAAAAAATACTTGTTGCGGATTCTTCCAAATTTGATGTTGTCCACAGCACCTACTTTGCGGATATCAATAATTTTAACGAGATTATCACTGATAAGGGAATCCCTGACCAGTACAGGGAATACTGTTTAGAACACCATATAAAACTCTCACTTGTATAGAAACCTGTATATTAAAAAAAGGCCGCTTCCTTATAAGAAGCAGCCCTCTTCGTTTACCTACATGGTCCGCCAGAATTTAAAATGCTCTTTTTCAATGGTTTTATAATCCGGAATCTGATAGTACAGGCATTCCCCGCCGCCGGAAAAAGAAAAACCGTTTTTGATTAGTTTATAGGAGAAATTGTCAAGATTACTTGAAAGAGAAAGCCCCTTGTTATGTTTGGACGGGTATTTTTTCAATTCATAGAACCCGTCCCGTATGGTAGACGGGTGAAGGGTGGGAATGGGAGAAGGCTCAAAGGGGTTCTGTTCAAATCTATTGACAAAATCAACAATATTAATATCAAACTGCGTATAAAACTGTTTCGGCGCACTCTTGGGATTATCAGGATTGGTAATATAATCTCCAAAATCCTTCTTGTGCATCTCCGAAAGGACAAGCATACGCATGGGAGCAATTTCCGCGTACAGTACAACATCTTGATCCATTGACTCATCACATGCACCTGGATTCAGGCCGAGACAGTATCCTTCCTGAGTTGTGACATACAGAGTGCCGATAGCAGAAAAATCAACATGTTCAAGGACCCGGTAGGAAGAGATAAACTTCGTTGCTTTCGGTGTTCCATCCTCATGGGGAACAGTCTTCTCCAGGACTTCATCAATCCGGAAATAATCGTTCCGGTAATTCTTGTCTATTTCCGCAAAAATAACTTTCCCTGAATAATGCCTGCTTGAACCTGATGTATAGTGTTTTGCGAACATCTCCGGATCTAGCTGCGACGCGACAAGCGCCTGATTAGGATACAGTATCATGTACAATCGTTTTTCATAATCCATTTCTACAACCCCCAGTAACTTTTAAGCATAGGCGCAATAACAAGTGAAATAATTGCCATAAGTTTAATAAGAATATTTAGTGACGGTCCTGCAGTATCTTTAAAAGGATCACCTACCGTATCTCCGACAATTGCCGCCTTGTGAGCCTCGGAACCTTTCCCCTGGCTGCTGCCGTTCTCAATCATCTTCTTGGCATTATCCCACGCACCGCCGGAATTAGCCATAAAAATAGCAAGAACAACACCCGACGCAGTAACCCCCAGAAGCGTTCCTGAAAGCATCTTCGGTCCTCCGAGGAATCCGATAAGCACAGGAGTTGCCACTGCAATAATTCCGGGAAGGAGCATCTCTTTCAATGCTGACGCCGTTGAAATATCAACACACCGGCGGTAATCAGGCTCCTCGGTTTCATCAAGAATTCCCGGTTTCTCCCTGAACTGACGCCGGACTTCCTCTATCATCGCAAACGCAGCTTCTCCCACAGCATTCATTGCCATGGAAGAAAAGAGATACGGAAGAACAGCACCGAAAAGAATACCGACAATAACCTTTACACCCATAAGATCAATAACCTTTAACCCAACCTGTTCCTTAAAAGCTGAAAAAAGGATGATGGATGTAAGAGCTGCAGATCCAATGGCAAAGCCTTTCCCGATTGCTGCCGTTGTATTTCCGACAGCATCAAGTTCATCGGTAATGTCCCGTACTTCCGGAGGAAACTCAGCCATCTCCGCAAGCCCCCCCGCGTTATCAGCTATCGGTCCATAGGCATCTACCGCCAGCTGTACACCGAGAGTCATAAGCATCCCCAGTGCCGCTATTGCCACACCGTACAATCCTGCAAAAAAGTAACTGACAAGTATTGCCGAAGTAATAACAACAATGGGAAAAAAAGTGGACATCATACCTACTCCCATTCCGGTTATGATAGTTGTTGCCGCTCCGGTTTCACAGGATTTAACAATTTTCATGACCGGTTTTTTGTTGGTCCCGGTATAATATTCTGTCAATATTCCTATGGCACTCCCCGCAATCATCCCAAGAACCGAAGAAAGGAAGATACTCATGGAGGATATCGAACCTTCTCCTCTCAGAAAGAAAAAGGTAAGAAGAAAGGAGAAAACCGCTGCAATACCCGCTGCGCCGAAAGTACCTCTGTTCAGTGCGCTCTGAGCAGCTTTCCCGGGTTTTACCCGGACAAGACCGATACCGATAAACGCGGAAAGGATTCCGGCTACAGAAAGGATAAGGGGGAAGAGAGCCAGTTTCATGCGGAAAATATCACTCCCCGCTATACCAACTCCGAGAATCATGGAACCAATAATTGATCCCACGTATGATTCAAAAAGGTCAGCACCCATTCCGGCAACATCACCAACGTTATCACCAACGTTATCCGCTATCGTCGCAGGATTACGGTGGTCATCTTCCGGTATACCTGCTTCTATCTTGCCGACAAGATCGGCCCCGACATCGGCTGCTTTGGTAAAGATACCCCCTCCGACACGGGCAAAAAGAGCCATGGAACTTGCACCGAGACTGAAGCCCGAAATAACCGGTAGTATAGTACCGGCCAGATCACCTACTTCACCGCCGATAAAGAGCCTGCTAAGGGTTAAAAGGATTAAAATACCGAGCATTGCAAGACCGACAACACTCATTCCCATAATGCTTCCACCGAAAAAGGCTACTTTCAAAGCAGGAACAAGTCCACCCTGGGCAGCATGAGTTGTCCGTGAATTCGATGCCGTTGCAACTCTCATACCGATAAACCCGGCAAGAGCTGACGCTGAAGCACCGACAACAAAGGATACCGCCTGAAACCTCAGGTACCCCTTGTTAGCCAAAGCGAGAAACAATGCAACGATGGTAACAAAAGGAACAAGAACCTTATATTCCCGTACAAGAAAAGCCATTGCGCCATCTGCCACATACCCGCTGATCCGGATCAATGTTTTGTTTTCCACCGGCTGCCGGTAGATCCATTTCGTCTTTACCAGTGCGTATCCTAACGCCAGAAGGCTTCCGCCTGCAACAACAATAAGTGTTACGATAAATATGCTCATAAACCATCCTTAAATATGAAATTTTATATAGGGATCAATCATGATACAGGAAAACAGAAAATTTTTCCAGTTTTTTACCATAATTTTTTTTTATAGCCGGTATAAGCACTAATGCTTGAAGTGCCGGATACCGGTAAAAACCATAGGAATCCCCGCATTATTGCAGACCTCGATGGAATCTTTGTCTCTCACTGATCCCCCCGGCTGCATTATAGCGGCAATTCCGTACCTGGCAGCTTCCCCGGCCACATCATTGAAAGGCATAAAGGCATCAGATACCATTACCGCGTCTTTAATACCCTTTTCAGCAGCCCGCTCAAACGCCTGCTGAGCCGCCCATATCCGGCTTACCTGTCCGGAACCGACACCAAGGACCTGCTTATCCTTTACCACAACAATGGCGTTCGATTTTACATATTTGCAGATAATTTCACCAAAAAAGAGATCCGACAGCTGTTCCTCCGTTGGTAAAGTACGGGTAACAAACTCCGGTGTTTCATGATTCATACGGTCTCGTTCCTGCACCAGAATACCGCCGTCCACCGCTATCATTTCAACAGTATCAGCAGGTGCTTTTTCCGCCTGTATAAGCCTGATATTCTTCTTTTTTTTAAGATAATCAAGGGCATCCTCTGCAAAAGAGGGGGCTATGACAACTTCAAGGAAAATCTCTCCCATCTTCTCCGCAGTCTGCACATCAACCGTTCTGTTAAAAGCGACAATACCGCCGAAGATGGAAACAGGATCTCCCTCGTAGGCTTTCTCGTATGCCTCAACTACAGAATCGGCAAGTGCGGCACCGCAGGGAGTATTATGTTTAAGGGCACAGCAGGCTGTTTCTTTGAACTCGTTCACAACCTTCCAGGCTATATCCATATCCCGGTAGTTATTGTAGGACAGGTCTTTCCCGTGGAGCTGCACAAAACTGTTCATTCCGCCGTCACGCAGAAGCGAGCGGTAAAAAGCAGCTTTCTGGTGGGGATTTTCTCCGTAACGAAGATCTCTTGTCTTCTCAAAAGAGCCTTTAAGGAAAAGAGGAAACTCATCTTCCAGGAGGAAAGCGGAAACAGCCGCATCGTAGGAACTCATAAGGTTAAATACTTTTCCCGCAAGACGCTTCCGGTACGCGTAGTCGACATTGTCCGATGCGGTAAGGCGCTCTTCCACCCCCTCGTAATCATCAGGGTCGGTAACAACAACAACATCCTTGAAATTTTTTGCCGCGGCCCGGAGCATTGTAGGCCCGCCGATATCTATAAACTCAAGTTTATCTTCAAAAGAAAGGCTGCTCCGGTACTTTTCAAAAAACGGATACAGATTGACCACAACCATATCAATAGGCCGTATCCCCTCCCGGGCCAGAGTTTCCATATCTTCAGGATTATCTCTCCGGGCAAGAAGTCCGCCGTGAACCTTCGGATGCAGTGTTTTGACCCGTCCGTCAAGAATTTCCGGGAATCCGGTAACTTCACTTATTTCGGTTACGGCAATACCGTGCTCCCTTAAATACTTGGCTGTTCCTCCGGTAGAAAGTATTTCCATATCCCTCTTCTGTAGAAATTCGGCAAAAGCAGCTATTCCGTTTTTATCATATACGCTGATCAATGCTCTTTTCATCTCTTTTCCTTTAATGCTTTGAATAATTAGGAGCTTCCCGGGTAATTGATATGTCATGAGGATGACTTTCTCTTAATCCCGCTCCTGTTATTTTGACGAATTTTTTATAACTCCGCAAGGTTTTAATATCTCCGCAGCCGCAGTAACTCATCCCTTTTTTGAGCCCCGTTACCAGCTGAAAGATAAAGGGTTTAAGATCCCCTTTAAAAGGCACCCTGCCCTCTATTCCCTCCGGAACGGGGTCTTCCCCCTTTTTCATCTGGTACCGGTCTCCCGAACCACTCTGTATCGCACCGATGGATCCCATACCGCGGTAGGATTTAAAGATTCTTCCCTCATAGATAATTTCATTCCCGGGAGCTTCTTTCAATCCCGCAAGCATATTCCCGAGCATAACGGTTTGTGCTCCTGCAGCCAGGGCCTTGGTAATATCGCCCGAATATTTAATACCGCCGTCAGCAATGACAGGGATACCGCTCTTATCAGCTTCTTCCGCGCACTCAAGAACCGCTGAAAACTGGGCAGCTCCTATCCCCGCGACAATCCGTGTCGTACAGATTGATCCGGGGCCCACTCCAACTTTAACCGCGTCGGATCCCGCATCAATCAAGCGTCTCGTCCCTGCTGCAGTAGCGGTATTCCCTCCGATAACAGAAATGGAAAACTTCCGCTTTATTTCTTCCACCGCGTCAAGAACACTCTTTGTATCTCCGTGAGCCGTATCAAGAACAACAAAATCGACATTATTCTCCAAAAGAAGAGGAATACGTGTATCGTAATCCTGAGGAGAAACTGCTGCACCAACCACAAGGCTTCCTCTTCTATCCAGTGCGGCATCCGGATAGAGACGCTTTTTTTCCATATCCTTTACGGTAATAAGCCCGGTCAAACGTCCATCCGCATCGGTAACAGGAAGTTTTTCGATCCGGTGGCGGTTAAACTTCTCCCGTGCACTCTCCGGGGTAGGAGAGCCTGAAGCAACAACAGGATTTTTTGTCATGGCATCTTTGACCTGCATGGAATCATCCCGGCAGAACCGCAGATCCCGCCCGGTGATAATCCCTACCAACTTTCCTTTTTCCACAACCGGAAGGCCGGAAATAGTATACTTCCGGATAATCTCCTTCACATCGGAGATAGTCTGGTATGGAGCAACAGTCAGAGGATCATCAATGATCCAGTTTAAAAATCTTTTAACCCCCCCTACCTGACTGGCCTGTTCCTCCGGAGCAAGATTACGGTGAATAACTCCAGCTCCCCCTTCAAGGGCAAGAGCAATTGCTAGTTCTTCTTCCGTTACCGTGTCCATGGCAGCAGAAAGGATGGGAATATGAAGTCTAATATTCCCTGCAAGTTTCGTTTCCGTGTCAGCTCCCCCGGGAAGAACTTCCGAATAAGAGGGAACAAGCAGGACATCATCATAACTCAGGGTTTCAGGAATTTTCACCATTTTTCAACACACTCCTCATTTTTTTAATAACATTTCTGTACTTTGAAGTCAGCATCAACGTTTTTTCTACTGCCTTCCCCCGATAATTCCGGGGATTTGAGAAAAACTCTTCCGCTTTTTCTCCTGTAGTCTTTTCAAGCTGCGTTTTTACAAGGTTCCATACCTTTTCATCCCTCTTTAAAGCCGTTTTAAGTTTTTCGCCTGTTTTTTCACACTGAAGTGTTATAACCCGTATCCGCTCATGAGCGTCAGCATCTCCTGAAAGGGCAAGGAGAATGTAGGCAGCTTCCGCGAGAACCAAATCACCATGGAGGGTCATATTATCCAGCAATCTTTTCCTGTCGACCTTAATGGTGGTTATTATTTTCCGCATCCGGGCTGCCGCATCCGCAAATCCGGCAATATAGTCAGCGGTAAACCGGCCGGAAGCTGAATTACTCATATCCCGCTGATGTTCTGAAATTTGATCCATGTAGAACGTCATCACCCGGGGGGAAAATGCCTTCCATAGACTTTTAACGTGTTCCGAGTTCCAGGGGTTGCGTTTCTGCGGCATGGTAGATGAGCCGACCTGAGTTTCGGAAAAGAACTCCCTCAGTTCATCTATCTCTGTCCGCTGCAGATGACGGAGATCATCCGCAAGGTTTGCCAGTATACCGAAAGCTGTGTTTACTTCAAGAAGCAGACGGAGCAGATATTCGGGTTCTACCATCTGGGTAGAATATTCCGCCGGCTCTATTCCCAGTTTTTCAAGAAACTGACGCTCAAAATCAAGAGGGTCCTTAACAAGGAGGCTGGAGGCGTTGTACGCTCCGACAGCTCCGGCAAACTTGCCCCGCAAATCAGAAGAAAGAGTCTCAAGCCTGATAACTGATTTTCCAAGCCGGGCAACAAATTCGGCAAAAGAAAACCCCAGGGTGAGAGGAACCGCATGCTGTCCATGGGTTCGGCCGACCTGGGGGGTATCAGCTTCCTGTTCCGCAAGATGTATAACATCCTCCAGAAGGTCAAGAAGCAGCGGGATAATGACCTTCCTCATGACATCCCGCATCCTGAGCGCCTGGGCTGTATCCAGAATATCAACAGAAGTGGCCCCCAGATGAACAAAATTGCTTATTTCATCGGGAACATTCCGTTTTATGACATTTACAAGGGCCCGTAGATTATGCTGTGTTTTTTCCTCTTCTTCATATACCATTTCAGGAGTAATAGTATCGGTGAGGGCATGAATCAAACCGGTAAATTTACGATAATCCCGGCGGTGCATGCTGACATGGGTTTCCAGGAGGACCAGTTCAACCTTTAGGCAGTATTTTACAACTGCTTCCTCACTTAAGAAGCCGCTCAAACGGTCAAACAATACTCTGTTGGAAAGATAATAACGATGATCAAGGGGAGAAAGATTTTTGAAAATATTTCGTGATTCCATTTACAAGTAATAACCAAAAGAGACCCTTTTGTAAAGGTACAGGATCACGGATCATTGTCTTTTTTTTATTATTCATCTATTCTTCTGTAATGATCAAACAAAAAATTCAGAAAAAGGAAATTATCAACCACCTGAATTCTATTGCTCCTGACCAGAACCTTGTATTTCTCCTCTCCGGAGGAACCATCAGAGGATCACTTATTCACGGAACCCGGATGGTAAACGAAATGCGGGCAAATCACCAACTCGGAATCCTAGAAACCCTCGTTCTGGGGCAGGCATACATTGGAACAGGGCTGTTAACCGCCATGATCAAGGGGAACGACAGGATAAGTCTTACCATAGAATGCGGAGGACCGATTAAAGGGATATCAGTAGAAGCAACGGCTGCGGGAAATATAAGAGGGTATCTCGTGAATAATCCCATCCCCCTTTCAAAACCTCTTGAAAGTTTCGATCTTTCTCCCCTTTTCGGACCGGGATTTCTCCGTATAACAAAATACCTTGAGTCGGCAAAGCAGCCATTCTCCGGTCAGGTAATGCTGAATTACGGCACTCTCTCCAAAGACCTTGCATACTATTTTTATACATCAGAACAGATAAAAACCCTTTTCAACATAAGTATTCATTTCAACCGGGAAGGAGAAGCAGTAGGAGCCGGAGGACTCTTTATTCAGGAACTTCCCGGTGCTGATCAGAACGATCTGGAACGGCTGGAGGATACAATAAGAGATCTCCCCTCTCTCGGGAAATACTTCAGCGGGGGAGATGATAACGAAAAACTAATAGAGACGTTCCTGAAAGATTATTCACCCCAAAGTATTGCGGATAAACCAATCTCCTTCAACTGCAGCTGTACAAAAGAACGTTTCGGATCATTCCTTTCCGCCATGAAACAGGAAGAAAAAGTATCCATTCTTAAAGAAGGTCCGTTTCCCCTTGTTACCACATGCCAGAACTGCAACACCCGTTATTCTTTTTCCCGGGAAGAGCTCGAAGAACTATTTTCAAACTGATTATAAAAGCGTTTTAAGCATGGAAGCAAGTTCAGATTTATGTAACGGTTTCTTTAAAAAATAAACATTTTCAAGAGGTTCTATATCCTTAGACAGTTCTGCATAATCGTATCCGGAAGTCAGAATAATGGGGATATGGTACTCCACACCTATTTCCTCCGCTGTTTCCAGTCCTGTCAGTTTCCCGGCCAGACTTATATCCATAATAACAACGGCAGGTTTTGATTCAGCTATCATGATCAGTGCCTTTTCACCCGATGTAACATACGAACAGGTATCATACCCCATCCGTTTAAGATCATGCTGAAGCGACATAGCAGTCAGCACTTCATCTTCCACAATAAGAATTGCTTTATCCTCCGTCATATCATTCTCTCCCTATGCCAATGGTATGGTGAAACAGAGAATATTACAATCAAACAATCTCTTTTTTTATTAAAAAGTGGCGGAATCTATATATTCGGTTTATAATTAAGTGATAATGTCAGTACGATAGGAGAATAATGTGCCGGAATCAATAAAAAACAGAAAAAAAGAATGGGAAAGGACAACGCTTAAGAAGGTTCTCGAGCGCTTTCCCGAACAGCGGGAGATATTTACAACCGGTTCTGATAAAGAGGTTGACCGTATCTATCTGCCGGAAGAGGAACTGAAGGGAGACTACCTTGAAAAAATCGGATTCCCCGGAGAGTATCCCTATACACGGGGAGTTCAACCGACCATGTACCGGGGGCGGTTATGGACAATGCGCCAGTATGCCGGATTCGGGACAGCGGAAGAGTCAAACAGCAGATACAAGTATCTGCTCAACCAGGGGCAGACGGGGCTTTCCATTGCTTTCGATCTTCCGACCCAGATCGGTTATGATTCTGATGATCCGGTAAGTGCCGGAGAAGTGGGAAAGGTTGGTGTTGCCATTGACAGTCTGAAAGATATGGAGATCCTTTTTGACGGCATTCCCCTTGATAAAGTATCGACGTCCATGACCATCAATGCTCCCGCCGCAGTGCTTCTGGCCATGTACATCGTTGTAGCGGAAAAACAGGGTGTATCCAGGGACAAGATACGGGGAACTATTCAGAACGATATCCTCAAAGAATACATTGCCAGGGGAACGTATATTTTCCCACCCGCTCCATCCATGCGCCTTATCAACAACATTTTTGAGTTCTGTTCCACAGAGGTTCCAAAATGGAACACCATAAGTATTTCCGGCTACCATATCCGGGAAGCAGGATCAACAGCCGTACAGGAAATTGCGTTTACTATTGCCGACGGTATCGAGTACGTACGCAACGCGATAGGTGTCGGTCTTGATGTGGACCATTTCGCAGGCCGTCTGTCTTTTTTCTTTAACGCCCATAATGATCTGCTGGAGGAAGTTGCCAAATACCGGGCTGCCCGGAGAATATGGGCAAAGGTCATGAAAGAAAATTTTTCCGCTAAAAAAGAGAAATCAATGATGATGCGGTTTCATACCCAAACTGCCGGTTCTTCGTTAACAGCTCAGCAGCCTGACAATAATGTCATACGGGTAACTATTCAGACCCTTGCCGCTGTTCTGGGGGGAACACAGAGCCTTCATACCAATTCAAAGGATGAAGCCCTTGCTCTTCCTACTGAAGATTCAGTCCGTGTTGCCCTCCGCACTCAGCAGATTGTGGCTCACGAATCGGGTGTAACAAATACGGTGGACCCTCTTGCCGGATCATACTATCTGGAACAGCTTACCGATGATATAGAAAAAGAAGCGTGGGACTATATAAACCGGATAGAAAAAATGGGGGGGATGGTTCAGGCCATTGAAGCGGGATATGTTCAGAAGGAAATTCAGGATTCAGCATACCGGTACCAGAAAGCTGTTGAATCCGGTGACAGGGTAGTTGTCGGCGTAAACAAGTTTACCGTGGAGGAAAAAGAACCGGCAGGGCTCCTGAAAGTCGATCCGGCTCTCGGAAAAATACAGGCAAAAAAGCTGCAGGACGTCAGGAATACCAGAGACAACAGGAAAACTTCAGACACCCTGCAGGCTCTCGGAGAAGCGGCAAAGGACACCAAAACAAACCTTATGCCGTTCATCATGGAGGCGGTCCGATCATACGCTACCCTGGGGGAAATAAGCAACGTTCTCAGAAAAGAATTCGGTGAGTACCGGGAATCAATTGTACTGTAAAAAAAGGAGATCCTTATGTCTGAAAAAATACGTATCGAGATAGCTAAACCGGGGCTTGACGGTCATGACCGGGGAGCAAAATATATTGCCCGGGCATTAAAAGACGCCGGTTACGAAGTAATTTACACCGGTATCCGGCAGACTCCCGAGTCCATCGTCGCAACTGCCATTCAGGAAGATGTTGATTTTGTGGGGTTGAGTCTCCTTTCCGGGGCCCACAACGAGCTCTTTCCACGGGTTGTGGAACTGCTTAAAGAGCAGGATGCCGGAGATATCATTGTTTTCGGCGGCGGTGTCATACCGGAAGAGGATCTTGATTTTTTAAAGACCCACGGTATTCAGGCTATTTTCAGACCGGGAACACCAATCAGCGATGTTATTGCATTTATTGAATCAACCAGAAAGGGCCACGCGGCCTAAATGGAACTGGTTACGGATATTCTCGCGGGAAAAACGAGAGCTGTTGCCCGGGCAGTTTCCATTGTTGAAAATAATTCACATGATAAGGAAGCTCTCATCGATGCACTCCACGATTACACGGGACATGCTGCCGTCTGGGGCATAACAGGCCCTCCCGGCGCGGGAAAAAGTACCCTTGCTGACTGCCTTATTCAAAAAGAACGGGACGCAGGCAAAAAAGTAGCTGTCATTGCCGTTGATCCCAGCTCACCGTTTACCGGAGGAGCACTTCTCGGTGACAGACTCCGCATGCAGACCCATGCTGTCGATCCGGGTGTCTTTATCCGTTCCATGGCTTCCCGGGGACATCTGGGAGGAATTTCCGCAGGAACACTGGATGCCGTAAAAATTTTCGATGCAGCAGGATTTGATACCATTATCGTTGAAACGATCGGTGTTGGACAAACCGAGATTGAAATTATTGAACTCTCTGATATTGTTATGCTTGTACTTGTTCCCGGCATGGGAGATGAAATCCAGGCTATGAAAGCCGGAATCATGGAAATTGGTGATGTTTATGTTGTCAACAAGAGTGATAAAGACGGAGCACAGCGGTTAAAAGCAGAGATCGAATATGTTCTCATGCTTAAGGAACAGACTAACGGAGATCCATCCCCCGGAATACTTATGACCAGCTCCCGGGATAATACCGGAATTGATGAACTGCACATCCACCTTACACAGCTGTACCATGAACGAACCCGTAACGGGATGCTCAGTGTGCGGCGGAAAAAGCGTATAAAAAAAGAGATGGACGATATTTTCAACCGTAAAGTGCAGGACCTTATTGAAAAAGAGCTTTCACTCTCTGCAAACAGCAGTACATGGATAGAGAAAGTTTACCGTAAGGAAATAAAACTGTATTCGTTTATCAATAACACATTAGCGGAATTTGAAAGGAGTAACAAAAAATGATAAAGAAGATAAATCACATCGGTATTGCTGTTGCGGCGCTCGAAGAGCAGATCCCTTTCTACCGGGATATCCTGTGCCTTGAAGAGCTCGGTACGGAGGAGGTTCCTGATCAGAAAGTCCGGGTTGCCATGTTTAAGGTAGGCGCCATAAATATTGAACTCCTGGAACCTACTTCCGATGACAGCCCCATAGCAAAATTCATTGCAAAACGGGGGAACGGGATCCACCATATCGCGTACGAATCTGACGGTATTGTACAGGAAATACACAGTTTTGAAGATAAAGGAGTACAGATGCTCGACAAGGTACCGAGGGAAGGTGCCCACGGGTCCCTTATTGCGTTCTTACATCCAAAATCTTCAGGGAAAATACTTACTGAACTCTGTCAGGTAAAGGAGGGGTAATGGCAAAACAACAGAAAAAGCGGATAAAACCAACAGTAGATTTCACCATTCGTATAGCAGGAGAAGGGGGAGAGGGAGTTATAAGCTGCGGGGAACTTTTTGCCAAAACAATTGCCAGAACAAGTTTTCATGTTTTTACCTTTATCACGTACCCTTCTGAAATGAGGGGCGGCTATTCGATGATTCAGATAAGATTCAGGGATGTTACCGTCTATTCCATGGGTAGTTTTGTTGACTGTCTCGTTGTATTCAACCAGGAAGCGTACGACAAATCCATAGAAGTTCTTAAAGCGGGAGGAATCCTTATCTACGACCCGGACAAGGTAAACATTGATACGGCCCTTCCTGTTCAGAAATTTCCTGTTCCCATTGAGCATATATCCAAAGATGTTATAGGGAAGACTCTTGGTAAAAATGTTGTTGCTTTGGGAGTGCTGAGCCACATTTACGATCTTGAGCGGGATCAGACCAAAAAGCTTATACTTGAACGGTACGGATCAAAGGGAGAAAAGGTTGTTGAGGGGAACTATGCAGCTCTGCAGGCAGGAACGAAGGAAGCTGACACTGCCGGGATTCCCCAAGTGTTTTCTCTTGCCGGCGGTAAACCCGCTAATGCGGAATACATGTTTATCTCCGGAAACCAGGCGGTAGCTCTCGGTGCTATTGCGGCAGGCTGCAGGTTTACTGCAGGCTATCCGTTAACGCCCGCAACATCCATCTTTGAGACCCTGTCAAAACTTCTGCCCCTTGTAGGAGGAAAAGCAATTCAGATGGAGGATGAGATCGCCGCCATTTCGGCCATTATCGGCGCTTCCTTCGGCGGAGAGAAGGTTATAACACCCACTTCCGGACCGGGAATCCAGTTGATGGCTGAGCAGCTCAGTCTCGCATCCATGCTGGAACTGCCCATCGTTGTTGTTGATGTTCAAAGAGGCGGCCCAAGTACCGGTCTTCCGACAAAAACAGAACAGGGTGATTTAAAGTTTGCCGTCTATGGCTCCGCCGGAGAATCCCCCCGGATCATTCTTGCCCCGACATCGGTGGAAGATACCTTCTATCAGACGATACGGGCATTTAATCTTGCCGAAAAGTATCAGCTGCCGGTTATTCTTCTTACTGATCAGTCTATAGGATACCGGAAAGCCACAGTCAAGATGCCCGATTTTGATAAAATTTTCAGGGTTGACAAGTTTGACCGCAAAAAAAATATTAAAATACCCCAGGCTGATCTTATCGACATTCTTCAGCGCCAGGAACCGACGGATAAAGAACTGGCCGATTATAAACGCTATCGGGACACAAAGAACGGTATTTCACCGATATCAAGACCCGGAACCCCGGGAGGGCAGTATGTTGCCACCGGCCTTGAACACAACGAATACGGCAGAACAGACCAGAGCCCTGAAAACCACCTTAAGATGTCAAAAAAACGGTTTAGGAAGCTTGATACGGTATCCAGGGCTTTTGAAAAGAATCCCATGGAAACCTACGGCGACCCCCACGACAAGATAGGAATAATCGGATGGGGATCAACGGAAGGAGCTATCAGGGAAGCCCGGTATCTTGCGGAAGACAAAGGTATCAAGGTACGGCATCTTCACCCAAGTACCATTTCACCGCTGCCGGAGCGTCAAATATCAAATTTCCTTCACCGTCTCGACCATTTAATCGTTGTTGAGGAAAACCTGACCGGACAGTTTGCACATTTTATTAAAGCCAAATTCGGAGTAAAACCTATTGAGGTTCATAAATGCGAGGGAACGCCTTTTACTCCCCATGAAATTTATAATGCCATAATGAAAGTAGCGAGGATAGCAGATGAAGACACTATTACAAAATTATAAACATCCAAGTATCAAACCTGTCTGGTGCCCGGGATGCGGAGATTATGCTGTACTTAATTCAGTTCAAAAAGCATTTGCAGAACTGGAATTAAAACCGGAGGAAATAGGTGTTGTATCCGGAATAGGCTGTTCCGGACGTTTTTCCCATTATTTTAACAGCTACTCCCTCCATGGAACCCATGGCCGGGCGCTGCCTATAGCGACAGGTTTAAAGGCTGCACGTCCGGACCTCACTGTCCTTGTTGCGGGGGGAGACGGTGACGGTATGGCCATAGGAGGAGGGCACATAGCCCACGCGGCACGTAAAAATATTGATCTGACATACCTTATTATGGACAATACTATCTACGCGCTGACAAAGGGGCAAAGTTCTCCCACCTCTCCCGTAGGAGCCCGGACGAAGACTGCTCCGTACGGTGTTTTTGAGGACGCGTTAAATCCTATGGCAATCTTTCTTTCCTATGATGTAAGTTTTATTGCCCGTACAACAAGTTTAAAAATCAAGGAAATGGAGCATATCATTACCAGTGCTATCAGACATCCCGGGTTTGCCATTATCCAGATTATGTCCCCCTGTGTAACCCACAAATCACTGACGTATGAGGATATTAAGGAAAATGTTCCGGAACTTCCTGAAAACCATGATCCAACCGATAAACTTGCAGCATTAAAATATGCCTACGCTGAACCTCAGTACACCGGTATCTTTTACAATATTAGGAAGCCGACCCTTGAAGAGCGGCTTACTTCCGTATTTGATCACGTAACTGAGAAGGCATTCAACAAAAACCATACCATGACCACCAGTCAGATAATGGAAGAATACCGGTAACGGCTACCGCGCTGCAACAGCCTCAATCTCTATGAGAACATCCTTCGGAAGTCTGGCAACTTCGACAGCGCTTCTTGCAGGATGTTCATCTTTAAAGAACTCACTGTACACCTCGTTCATACTGCCGAACATGTTCATATCCTGCAAAAAAACGGTTACTTTCACCACATCTTTCAAGGACAGACCCGCAGAAACAAGAATTGCTTCAACATTGGACAGGGACTGCTTTGTCTGGGCAGTAATACCCTCCGGTATATTCCCTGTCCGGGGATCCACCGGTATCTGCCCGGCAGTAAAAATAAATCCCCCTGCTTCGACAGCCTGCGAATAGGGTCCTATTGCTCCGGGAGCCGTATCAGTTTTAATAATTTTTTTCATTATTTATGTTTCCTCCACATAAATTCTAGGTACCCGTTTATTGACAGCGCAGGTAACTTCATAAGAAATGGTTCCTGTTATCCCGGCAATATCCTCAGCGCTGGGTCCTGCGGGATCCGGTCCGAACAGAATAACATTATCGTATAGTTCCACATCTGTACGGGGCCCAAGATCTACCATGCACTGGTCCATACAAATTCTGCCTGAAATAGTATATTCCCTGCCGCGGATAATGACTTTCCCTTTGGAAGACAGGAGTCTGTTATACCCGTCTCCATAACCCACGGGAATAGTAGCAATAAAGGTTTCCTCTTTTGTGGTATAGGTTGCACCATACGAAAGAGTCTGCCCTGCAGGCACCCTCTTTAAAAATACAACCCTGGATTTCAACTCCATCACCGGCTTCAACGGCAGTAATCGGGGCGTTTCATTTCCGGGATAGTAGCCATACAGCATTATTCCCGGACGGACCATATCTATCCATGCATCAGGATATTCAAGTATGGCTGCTGAATTGGAAGCATGCACTATTCCCGGGTCTACTCCCGCTTTTCGAATGGAATCCACCGCATTTTTAAACAGTGATAATTGACCGATGGTAAACTGTCTGTCCTTACTGTCAGCGCAGGCAAAATGAGTAGAAACCCCGGCAAGATGCACATTACTTAGACTGTTAATGTACACCGCCAGTCCGGAAGCATCTTCAGGAGTACATCCGACCCGCCCCATACCTGTATCAATGTGCAGGTGTACGCTGCATGTCTTACCCCGGGATACAGCTTCTTTATTGATTAAATCCAGGTAAGGTTTATCCGCTGCGAAGGGCTGGATGTCATAATTTACAATATCCTTCAGCTCCTGGGGATTTGCAAGGGTTAACAGTATAACAGGGGCCTTCAGCCCCTGCTCTCTTAAAAGAACACCTTCCTCTGCTGTTGCTACCGCAAAAGAGGAAACCCCCTCTTCCAAGGCTATCTTTGCCATCTCAAAAGCCCCATGCCCGTAGCCGTCAGCTTTTACAGCAGCACAGATAAGACGGTCTTCTCCAATCTGCTTACGGACAAGCCGTATATTATTTCTAAAATTATCAGTATGTATTACTGCGCGTGTACTTCTCATTTCTTGCCTTCCGGTAAAGATTATAACGCCTCGTCTTCAGTCTGAACAGATACAGCCCGTTGTTCATACGTTACTGTCAACCGCCAAGATACGCTTTTTTTACGTCAGGATTTTCCATAAGTTCTTTCCCCGTACCGCTGGCAACAATCTCTCCAGTATCAATAACGTACCCCCGATGGGCAAACTCAAGGGCAATTTTAGCGTTCTGCTCAATAAGAAGAATGGTCATATTCTCCTCGTTCATCTGACGAAGTGCTTTAAACATGTCATATACAAGAACCGGGGCAAGCCCCATGGAAGGTTCATCGAGCATGATAAAGTTACTACCCGTCATAAGGGCCCGCCCTACAGCCAGCATCTGCTGCTCACCACCGCTTAAGGATTCACTCCGCTGCTTTCTGCGTTCATACAGCCGGGGGAAAAGTGAATACACCTTTTCATAAGCATCCTTGACATTTGCATCCTTGTCGAGGGCATAGGTCGCTATCTGCAGATTTTCCTGAACAGAAAGATTTCCGAATATATGCCGTCCTTCCGGTACGAGAGCTATCCTTTTCTCTGCTACCACAACATCAGGAGAAACGTTCAGAAGGCTTTCCCCGTCGTATATAATATCACCGGCAATAACAGTCGGAGCTTCAGGTCTCGGCAGCCGGGCAATACTCATAAGGGTCGTTGTTTTTCCGGCTCCGTTCGCTCCGATAAGAGTTACGATTTCCCCTTTATCTACAGTGAAACTGATTCCGTGCAGCGCTTCGATATTCCCGTAACGTACTTTAAGATCCTTTATTTCAAGCATAAATATCCCCTTCATCTCCAAGGTACGCTTTAATTACCTGTGGATTCTTCTGTATCTCTTCAGGTGAACCTTCAGCTATAGTTTTTCCAAAATCGAGAACCTTGATATCTTCACAGAGGTTCATAATAACCTGCATCTGATGTTCAATCATTAAAATGGTAATATCAAAATTTTTATGAATCCATTTAATATGATCAATAAGCTCTTTAACATCCGCGCTGCTTAATCCTGCGGCAGGTTCATCAAGAAGTAGAAGCTTGGGCTGTACCGACAGCGCCCGGGCAATCTCAACCCTCCGCTGTACGCCGTAAGGAAGGTTCTTTGGGAATTCATCAGCCTCTTTTTTCAATCCGAAAATATCCAGAAGTTTTAAGGCTTCCTCTTTTATCTCTCTTTCCCTTTTATAATACTGTTTACTTCTGAAAAGAGCACCGGCCAGGGAATACTGCAGGTGATAATGCTGCGACAGCCGTATGTTGTCAAGAACGGTCATATCATGCCAGAGACGAATATTCTGAAAGGTCCTGCCAATCCCGAGAGCGGTAACCTCATGGGGTTTTTTCCCGTTTATCAACGTACCGTCAAACTCAATCGTCCCTTCTGTCGGGACATAGAAACCGCTGATTAAATTAAAAATTGTCGTCTTCCCGGCTCCATTCGGACCGATAAGACCGTTGAGAGAACCTTCTTTTATATCAGCCTGATACCCGGAAACAGCCGTAAGTCCGCCGAAACGCTGAACCAGGTTGGTTATTTTTAATAGACTCATGACTGCTCCTTATTTAAACTTGTAATACTTCTTCAGTTTAGGAAAGAAGTCCGGCAATTCTTTATCACCCATCAGACCTTCCGGTCTGAACTGCATAAGCAAAATAAGCAGCAGCGGAATGATAACCCATTTCAGAATCTGGAAAGGCCGTAACAATTCCAGGAGAATGGTGAAAAGTATCGCAGAAATAACAGAACCTCCCAGTGAACCCATACCTGCCATATAGACCATAACAAGGGCTTCAGTTGACTTTAAAATGGAAAATGAGCCGGGGTTAACATATCCGATTACATGAGCAAACAATCCGCCGGAAATCCCTGCAAGACCGGAAGAGAACATGAATGCTACAAGTTTCATCCTGTTGGTATTGATGCTCATAATCTCCGCGGCAACCTCATCCTGCTTAATGGCAATAATTCCTTTCCCGTAAACAGAAGAAACAAACCTCCGTATAATAAAAACGGTTAGAATGGCAAATGTCATAACCCAGAACAGTATGTAGGGAAAAGGTACAACGTCCTTCATGGCATACAGGACTTTCTTCATACCCATAAAACCGCGGGAACCGCCTACAACAGCCATGTTATTTATCAGAGTAACGATAATAAAGTTAACCGCTATCGTGATAATCGCAAGATAGTCGTCTCTTGTTTTAAAAGACGGAACTGCAACAAGAAGTCCCGCAATCGCTGCTACAATACCGCCGATGAGTATTACAACGGGAAATAACACAACTGATAAAGAAGGCGGCAGAAGAGGAGCTCCTGTTAACTTATTGGCAGTAAACAGGGTAACTGAAAGAACAGAGGAAACATACGCTCCTACCGCCATAAATCCCGCGTGGCCGCAGGAAAACTCCCCCATATACCCGTTAACAATTGAAAGGCTCGACGCAAAAATGATATTAACCCCGATAAACATGATAACAGTCTGAATGTACAGATCAATTACCCCGGCAGCTGCCAACACAAGGATGATGATAAAGAGCACTCCTACACTGTATATAAATAAATTCTGTCTTATTTTATCCATCTGATACTCCTATATTTTTGTACTCTTCGCTACTCCGTAGAATCCGGTCGGTTTTATAACCAGGATTATCAGAAGAATCAAAAAAGAAATAAGATCTTTCAAGTTTGAAGAGAAAAAAGACACGATCAGAATCTCAATAAACCCAAGAAGAAATCCGCCGAGAAACGCACCCTTTATATCACCGATTCCTCCGACAACAGCGGCAATAAACGCTTTCCACCCGATAATCATACCCATGTAAGGGTTCAAAACCGGATAGGACATACCAAACAGTACACCGGCAACAGCCGCCAGCGAAGACCCGAGAATAAAGGTAAAAACGATCACCTTGTTTACAGGAATTCCCATAAGAGGGATAGCAAACTTGTCATAGGAGATTGCTCTCATTGCCATTCCAATCTTCGTTTTGTTAACAATAGCCTGCAGAAACGCAAAGGTAACAAAGGCCGCAATAATAACGAGAACCTTCAGGTTGGTAATATGAACACCCGAAAATGAAATTACCGAGCGGTGTATGATAGCAGGGAATTTACGTGAAGAAGCTCCAAAAAGTGCCAAATTCCCATTTTCCAGGATAAGCCCTACCATCAATGCGGTAATAACAACATACAGCCTATGGGCGCCTTTTTCCCGTAAAGGTCTGTACGCGACACGTTCAATAAATACACCGAGAACTGATGTAAAAAACATAACGACAGGAAGGGTTATTGCGAGGATCAACCATCCTGATACACCGCCGCCGACAAAGATATACTTAAAAAGAAAGGTTATAAAGATAAACCCGAGATACGCCGCAACCATAAAAATATCGCCGTGCGCAAAGTTAATTAACCGCAGCACACCGTATACAAGACAGTATCCAAGGGCAATCATCGAATAAAAACTCCCCCATTGGAGGGCATTTATTATATTCTGGAAAAATGAAGTAAACACGTGGATTAGCTCCTTTTTACATAAAGTCAGAGACCGGCTTTACGTAAAAGCCGATCTCGTTCAATTTTAGTTCTGTATTCTTTTTTAAAAAATTACGGATTAACAGCCTTTTCAAAGACAAACTGACCATCCTGACTAACCTTGACAACAACAGCACTCTTTATAGGATCACCGTTCTTGTCAAATTTCATCGTTCCGGTAATACCCTTGTAGGACTTAATTCCGGCGATTGCATCACGGAGAGCTTTTCTGTCTTTCTCAATATTTCCTGTCAATTCTTTCATGGATTTAAGCCCCGTGGTCATAACACCGAGAGCATCCCAGGTAAGGGCCGCTACATCATCAGGAACATAACCGTATTTCTTTTTGTACCTGTCAATAAATACCTTTGTCGCGCCTTTTGCACCTGCAGCCGCATAGTGAGTTATAAAGTAATCACCCTTCACAGAATCTCCTGCAAGTTTTACAAGTTCCGCAGAGCCCCAGGAATCGGAACCGAGAACAGGATTTTTCCACCCAAGGTCGATGGCCTGAGGAAGAACAAGCGCTACCTTGTTGTAATTTACTGGGAGGAAGAGGAAATCAGGTTTTGTTGAAATTATCTTTGTCAGCTGAACCGAGAAGTCCTGATCGTTCTGTCCGAAACTTTCATAATCTACAACAGATCCGGCATCATGGAGTTTTTCAAAGGCTTTTTTAAAATACTCTGCAAGCCCCTTTGAATAGTCATTATCCAGGTTAAAGAGTACAGCTGCTGTTTTGGCATTAAACTGCTGGGTCCCGAAGTTTGCCGCTACCGGGCCCTGAAAAGGATCGAGGAATGCAGCTCTGAAAACCCACGGGCGGTCTAATGTTGTTGCGGGGTTTGTTGACCAGGGAGAAACCATCGGAGTCTTGTTATCATTGGCTACTTCACCGGCAGGAATTGCCTGTTTGGATGAATCAGGTCCAATAAGTCCGATAACCTTATCCTGTTCAATCATTTTTAACGCAACACTAACCGCGGATTCCGCTTTGGCCTCGTTATCCTCATAGACGAATTCAACTTTGTACTTCTTTCCGCCGATTTCCAGTCCGCCTGCGGAATTAATATCTGATTTCATCATCTCCGCCGCAAACTTTGAAGATTCACCGACTTTCGGGATATCCCCTGTTAAAGGAATATTAAATCCGATTTTAATTACCTGCGGTTTTTTCGCGCATCCGGAAAAAAAGAGCAGGGCTACAGCAAGAACTGCAACCATAACGACGATAAGTTTCTTTTTTTTCATATATGTCTCCTTAAATATTATAATACCTTGATATTGAAAATTTCACAAGAAAAAATTTGGACTAAATCAGACATAGCCGTTTTTTTTCCGGTTTTCACGAAGAAAGGGCAAGCCTGTGTGAAGTTTTTTCAGCCTTTGCGAGAACATCATCTTCGTTCATTGTACACAGCGTTCCCTGTTCCATAAGAAGCCGGCCGTTGCAGATCACCGTATCAACATCAGCACTCTGACCCGCGTACACTAAAGCCGGGACAGGATTGAAATTCGGATAGAAGTGCGGCTTTCCCCCGTCAACAAGAATAATATCCGCTTTTTTCCCTGCTTCCAGAGAACCGATCTCATCCTCCCTACCAAGAGCCCGGGCCCCGTTTATGGTAGCCATCTGCAGAGCAGTATATGCAGGCACAACGGTGGAATCCTCATGTACCGCTTTATTTACAAGGGCTGCAAGATTCATCTCTTCGAACACATTCAGGTTGTTATTGCTTGCGGGGCCGTCGGTGCCCAAGGCCACATTCACTCCTGCATTTAAAAACCGGGGAATCGGAGCAAATCCGTTTCCCAGCTTAAAATTACTTCCGGGGTTATTCACAACAGAGACATCATAATCCGCAAGAATCCTGATATCATCAAAAGAAACGTACACGCAGTGTGCAGCGAACGTCTTCTGCCTGAACATCCCCAGCTTTTCCATGTACGCGATGGGGGAAGAATTATACAGGCTGTAAATTGTTTCAATTTCCTTCCTGCTTTCGGAAAGGTGAGTATGGATATGAGCTCCCAATTCTTCAGCACTTTTACGCACATGCTCAAGATACTCAGGTCCGCAGGTATAGGGAGCATGGGGAGCCAGATCCACATGTATTCTTCCCCCGGCTTTTTTATGCCAGTCATGAAATAACTTAACCCCTATATCCAGTTTTTTAAGATCCGCAGCTTCGTTAAAGACAAGCCCCCGGGAAATGTTTGCCCGTATTCCGGTCTCCGCTACAGCCTCGGCAACCGCATCCATAAAAAAGTACATATCGGCAAAGGTTGTTGTTCCAGAGCGTATCATCTCTGCTATACTGAGAAGGGAACCGGTATATACATCATCGGGAGTCAGCTTCTCTTCCATAGGAAGAATCCGGTCATTCAGCCACTCCCAGAAAGGAAGATCATCCGCGTAATGACGCATCAACGACATCGCAATATGGGTATGTGCATTGACAAGTCCCGGCATAATAATCTTTTTTGATGCATCGATTATTTTGTCAGGTATGAAATCTCCGGGAGTATCCCCGACATACGCTATGCTCTCATCCTCAATACCAAGATCACCCTCAATTATTTCCGGCTCTGATCCTGCCATGGTCAAAATTGTTCCGTTTTTAAGTAAGATTTTCACAGCCACCTCTTGCACCAAGTGTAACGATGGGCGTAATAAAATCAAGGGCTCTCCGTACCAAGGTATTCTGTACACGGTTTCTCATTCATGATAGGGTACCTGCATGAAATATCGATGCCTTCTCATAGACCATGATGATACGAGTGTTGACAGCTCACCTTCAATCCATCACCCCGCACATCTTGAACAGATGAAACAGCTTAACAGAGAACAAGAATCTGTCAGTGTAGATGAGTGGATGAAGATAAATTATGATCCCGGAATCCTTGCTTACCTTGATACAGTACTTAAACTGAGTAAAAAGGAAAAAGATCTCTGCTACACCGTCTGGAGAGAGTATGCCAAAACACGGATACCGGATTTTTTCCCGGGAATACTTCAGCTCATGAAACGATTCAGGGAAGGGGGGGGATATATCGTCGTGGTGACCCATTCCGAAGCAGAAATGGTACGGGCACATTACCAGCATCAGCAGGAGATACCCGGCTTCCTTCCAGACAGAATAATAGGGTGGACCGGAGACAGCTCAAAAAACAAACCGGAACCATGGCCGGTTTTCGATGTCATGAAAAACTATAACCTGAAAAAAAGTGAAATTATCGTTGTAGATGACCTCAAGCCCGGTATTACCATGGCAAAAAGGGCCGGGGTTGATTCCGTGGGGGTAGGATGGAGCCATCACATTCCTGAAATTATCGAAGACATGAAAAAATCATGCACGTACTACGCTACTTCTGTTGAAGAATTTGCGGAAATTATCTTTTAGGAAACAACAGCAGGAGCTCTCTCAATGAAAACCGTCTTTGAAGCTATCATTTTTTTCACTGCATTACATCTGTTTGCCGGAGAACAACCCCATGTAAAAATATTTCCTTTTAAATCTGCTGTTATTGAATACAAATACGAGGCATCGTTCAAGGGCACTCATGTAACGTACATTGACGACTATGGATACAGACAGGCGGACTACATTAAGAAAAAAGAAAATTTCGGAGGAAACAGCGGCTGGGACTACGAAACAATTATACGTATCGGCAGCAAAGCGTATACAATCAATCTTGAAGATAAGACCATTGCTGTCGGCCGTAACGAAACGTACGGCTACTATCTCAGGAACCGGAACAGACCGTGCACCGATGTATCAAACGCACTTTTTAAAGCTGCGGGAGGCTGGAAAATAACAGGGAAAGAATCTTTTCTGGGCAAAGAGGGCACCCTGTGGAAATCCGGTAAAAATATCATGATGACATGGATGGGACTTCTCCTGCAAAAAACGATCAACTTTATGACCATGACCGTAGAAAAAGCGGTAAAACTGGAGCTGGATACGGATATTCCGGAAAATGTATTTGAAATACCGGAAGGACTGCGTTATCTTTCTACTGATGTATACCAGGGATTTTCAGGGTTAAAACTTGATCTTGGCAGTTCAGCAGATACAGTAAAGCAGAAAAACAATAATATTACCGTAGCGTTCAACTCAAAGGAACTAAGCGGCTGCAATAATTTTGTTTATTTTACCGATACGGGGGGAAAGGTACTGAGTCCCGGAATAAACGATTACAACAAAATTGATAACCTCATTATCAAAGCCATGAAGAGAAATATGACAGATAATAAGGTTACTCTGCCCCTGACTGAAACACTTGTTTTTTTACCGCTGAGGGCTTTCCTGGAAAGCTGCAGATAGAACACATTGATAAAAACGGATTTAAAATACGGTATCTTATATTTAACCGTAACGGCACCGTTCTCAGGTTTTCCAATGGTACTGAAGATGCCCTGCAGGATGATTTTGATATTTCGCCAGGGAGAAACGAGGTAATAGTCCGTCCGAAAGAAGGAACACGATGTCTCGTCCTGGATTGATAACATAAAAGGAGTTTACATGAAGAGAGCAACACTGGTACTGCTTGCAGTTCTGATACTTACAGCAGGCGCAGCTGCCGAAACAGCGGACCTTTCCGGGAAATGGCTGATGACAAAAGCAGTAATGACGGGAAAGACAGAGGATGTTTACCAGACACTGAATTTCAGGGATGACGGGTATGCGGAAATGCAGGGAAGGGTTTTCGGAACATGGGTGGAGGATACACAGAATCATTCAGTTACCATAAAATCTGCAATGATAAATGAATTTCAGGGAACATGGAAAATTTCCTCTCCTTCTCCCGGTGAATTGAAGCTGGAGTCGGATAGCGGAAAACTGTATTTTACTCCCTTTGACATTAAAAAGATAACGCAGGAAAATTCGGAATCAGGATTACAGGGAGTCTGGAAACTGGAGACCAAGAACGAAGAGGGAGCTGATGTATACGTCTCTTTCAAACTGCCCAATACGCTCATCATTGAGGATATCGGTGAGGGATTTACCGAAAGATCAAGCGGTATGTGGATCTATGGCAGCAAAAACAAATCCATCATACTGTCGGTAAGAGACCAGCTGCTCAAGGGAAAACACCCGGTACTTAAAATTGATGAGCATAGGCTTGAACTGGGGGATGCCGGTTCAAAAATCAAGGCTGTGCATGTCAGACAAACAGCCAAAAACAGGGAAAAACTTGATTTTACCGAAAGCGGAAATGAAAACGGGGCAAGTCTTGATCCGGATACCTTCCCCTGGTTTGACACATACCGGAAAGTAGAGTCACTTCAAAAGGTAAAGCGTCTGACATACAAAAAATCAACCCTGCTTCCTGATCTTGATATATATATCACCAAAAGTATCACTGCAGATGTCTCTGCCAGTGAGGATACAGGGGAAATACATATCGGTCATATCTTTGGCACCTTGTACGCGGACAACTACTATGAAGACAATGTCTTTTATCCTGTAGAAGAACCGGATACGTATACGGCAGCCGGAGAAAAGGAAATAACCGTGCCCGCAGGGACTTTTCTGTGCAGAATTATCAACATATATGATGATTTCGATCAACGCAAAACCAGATTGTACATGATAGAAAACCGCCCCGGTATCTACGCCAGAATTATCAATGTGCAGAAAGATTTCAGCAATGAGACATACACCATGTATGAATTGGCAGGAATTAAGTAACCGCTGAATATTAAAGGAGGAGAGGTCTTACAAACTTTTCCTCCGGAATTTACTTTTTGTAAACCCGGAAAAAGGCTTTATTAAAATCCAGATGTACCGTCTCTCCCATAGTATAATGTTTGTACTTCCCTTCAATATTGGATTGAATAATGGTGATAAAACTATTTTCAAATTCAACCTTGTATTCTGAGATACTCCCTAAAAAAGAACTTACATCAAGTTTTCCGGTAAACCCTGTCGGTTTTGTACGTATTGAAACAGCTTCCGGTTTGATAGCCAGGGATACTTCTTCTCCTTCGGAAAATTCCCCGTCGGGTTTTGAAACAACTATGGAGTTATTTTGAAGGGATACCGTGAGAGAATCAGGATGTACTTCCTCGACAACGCCATCCATGAAATTCGCGTTTCCAATAAAATCAGCCACAAACGAACTGTTCGGGTTATTGTAGATCTCCTCCGGAGATCCCATCTGTGCAATCTGCCCTTTATTCATTATGACGATAGTATCCGACATACTGAGAGCTTCTGACTGGTCATGGGTAACGTACAAAGCGGTGATTCCAAGCATCTGCTGAACTCTTTTTATTTCCGTCCGTGTCTGGATTCTCAGCTTTGCGTCAAGGTTGGAAAGCGGTTCATCAAAAAGAATAATTTTGGGTTTGAGTACTATCGCCCGGGCAAGGGCAACCCGCTGCTGCTGTCCTCCTGATAATTCTCCGGGATATCTTTTCTCAAGTCCCACAAGGTTAACCATCTGGGCAACCATGGCAACCTCATTTTTTATTACCTCCCTTGACATATTCCGCAGTTTCAAACCATAGGCAATATTGTCAAAAATGGTCATATGGGGGAAAAGCGCGTAACTTTGAAATACCATGGGCATATTCCGGTCAAAAGCAGGTACACTATTTATTACTTTGCCATCCAGAATGATATCGCCCGCATTCTGAATTTCAAACCCTGCTATCATACGCAGAGTTGTTGTTTTACCGCATCCTGAAGGACCCAGTAAAGTAACAAATTCTCCCTCTTTAATGGTAAGAGAAATATTATCTACCGCTTTTACCTGGGAGCCTCTTCCATCACTGAATATTTTAGTAATATTTTTCAACGTAAGATAGTCTTTCATATTTTTCCCCTTAGTTGGTTGTTCCGAAAATCTGAGATTGTTTGAGCCCTGTCAGTTTCATGATAAGAAATACAAAAGTCATGATTACAATAATCAATACAAAAGACAGAACCGATGCAGCTCCAAGGCGCATTATTTCAGTCTGTGCCAGAATCAAAACGGTCAGATGATTCCACCGTGCTGATACAAGAAAAATAATGGCACTTATGGCTGTCATTGCCCGGACAAAAGCAAAGGTAGCTCCGGCGAAAAAAGAAGGTCTGATAAGCGGCAGGGTAATTTTCCGGAATGTGTACGCAGTGGTTGCTCCCAGATTGGTTGAAGATTCCTCTATATCAGTTGAAATCTGTTTAAGTGCTGCAATTCCGCCCTGTACCCCTATAGGAACATTTCTGAATACATATACGGCAATAAGAATAAAGGCTGTTCCTGACAGTTCAAAGGGGGCTTTGTTAAAGGCAAGAATGTACCCGATACCAATAGCTGTTCCGGGAATTGCATAGCTGAGCATGGACAGAAAATCAAGAGCTCCCTTTCCGGGAAATGACTTTCTCACCACAATAAAAGCTATAACCATCCCGAGTAACGCAGTAATGGGGGTCTGGATTATAGCCAGATAGAGGGTGTTTTTAAGGGTGGTAAATCCAACATCAAAACTGTACGCGAACCATTTCAGTGTTGGTGTCCAGTTTACACCCCAGAGCTTTACAAAACTGCCGCCGATAATCGTTGTATAAAACATAAGGACAAAAATTGAAACGCTCAGACAAAATGCAAACAACCCTGCCCGGGTAGCTTTACTTACCGATGCGGAACCTCTTCTGGAAGATTTACCGGTAATGGTAACGTAGGTTTTGTTTTTCATGATATATTTCTGAATAAAGAAAACAAGAACCGTGGGAACAAGAAGAAGGATGGCAAGGGCGGCCCCTCTGGGGAGGTTGCCCATACCGGTGAACTCAAGGTATGCTTTAACAGACAGTACATCGAACTCACCGCCGATGATAATAGGATTTCCGAAATCTGTTAGTGATCCCACAAATACCAAAAGCCATGAAGCAAATATTCCCGGTAAAGCAAGGGGAAATGTTACCGTCCAGAACGTACGGCCCCGTTTCGCGCCAAGATTCATGGCGCAGGTTTCAAGATCAGGATCTATTCCCTGAAGAATTCCGACGAGGGTCATATACGCTATGGGATACATAGTTATAACCTGGACTATAATCAGTCCTTTTAATCCGTAGATCCCGCCGGTATCCATGTTAAGTAACTTTGCCGTAATAAGACCGTTTCTTCCAAACAGAAGAATAACGGACAATGCAAACATAAAGGGCGGAGAAATAATAGGCAGAATACCCATACTTTGAAAGAACCGTTTTCCCCCGATATTTCCCTTTGTCATTCCATAGGCGAAAACAAAACCTACTATGGTAGCAAGGGTTGCAACAGAAATTCCCAAAACGACAGAATTTCTTATTGTTTTTATGTATCCTGAGTGAGTAAAAATATATGAATACTCACTGACGGAGAACTTCCCCCCCGGTGTTAAACTCAACTTTGCCGCGGCATACAGAGGGTAAACTATAAACAACAGCAGCAGCCCTAAAATTAATAATACACTAATAAAGAGAACGGGATCCCTTGTTAATTGATAAAACTTCCCTTCTTTTTTCCCGGTAAGTACAACATCAGAACTCACAATTAAATCTCCTTCTATTTATTAGTGAAGCAGTAAAAGGCTCCTCTAAAAGAGGAGCCCAAAAAATGGTTATTTCTTTTTTACTGTTTTAGCTTCACCATTGATGACCTGGTTCCATTTTTCAACAAGACGGGTCTTGTTTTCTGCGGCCCAGACATCGTTCTGGTTAATTACATTAACGTTTTTAATGGAAACGGCACCCTTGGCAAGAGGTACATCAACAAACGGAACAACGAACTTTGTGGCATAGATCTTTGCAGCAGTTTTACCAAGACCCCAGTCGTACAGCTTCTTTGCTGCAGCCAGTTCATCTGCGGGGCCGTTCTTTATAAGAGATATGGATGCAACTTCATACCCGGTTCCCTCTTTAGGGAAGGTAATCTTTAAGGGGTAACCTTCGTTTACAAGTTTTACACCGTCATGAGAATATCCGATCGCGATGGTTGTTTCTCCGATTGCGGCATTCTTTCCAGGAGCAGAACCTGAACGGGTATACTGGGTTATGTTTGCATCAAGACCTTTCAGCATTTCAAAAGCTTTGTCTTCTCCAAAAATCTGAACGAGGGTTGCAAGGGTGTTATACGCAGTACCTGATGATCCCGGATTAGCCATCTGTACCTGCCCCTTATACTGAGGACTTACAATGTCCGCCCATGACTGGGGAGCTTTCAGGTTGTACTTGGCCAGTTTGTTGGTATTGCTTTCAAAACAAAGCATTCCGGCATAGATACCTGTCCAGTAGTGATCTTTGTCCCTGAACTGAGCAGGTATATTCTTGGCTGCGGGAGAGTCATACTGCATGGTAAGCCCTTTCTGTTTCGCCTGGATATGCCCGATTCCAACTCCTCCGAACCAGATACTGGCCTGAGGATTTGCTTTTTCAGCTTCAATTCTTGCTACTGCTTCACCAGTTGAAAGCCGGACCCAGTCAACCTGAATTCCGGTTTCTTCGGTAAATGCTTTAAATACCTTCTGTGCAAGCTCTTCATCAAGTGTTGTATAAGCGGTAATACGCTGTGCTTTTTCCTTCGACCCGTTTGCAAACAGCATGGATCCTGAAAAAAGGATAAGTGCACATAACACGACAGCAATGAAAATTCTTTTCATGTTTTCCTCCAAAAAATTTTTCTATATACAGTAGACTACGGTTAACGCGATTTTGCAAGAAACAATAGAGTAACAATTAGGTAACAAAAAAGTAACAGAAGTGTTCAGTTATTCAACAGCTCCCAGCCGGTAGCCTTTTCCCCATTCATTCAGAATATACACAGGGTGGTGCGGGTCCGGCTCTATCTTTTTTCTCAGACGCTGAATGGTAACCTTCACCATCTCTCTGCCGCCTTCCCAGTCATCATTATGGCCCCAAACCTCTTTCAGGAGGACCTGCCACGAGATTACCCACCCTGTTCTCGAAGCAAGACAGGAAAGAAGACTGTACTCTATAGGTGTAAGATTTATCCTTTGCCCATGAAGGGAGACATCTTCCCTCTCCAGATTAATGATAAGGTCAGAGATAATAATTTCCTTCCGGGCAATCATTTCATCCATGCGGGAGAGTATTTTCCCAACCCTTAATATAAACTCCCGGTGATTAAAAGGTTTCGTCATGTAATCCTCAGCGCCTATCTCAAGTCCCGATATAACATCACTGTCCCTGTCTCTGGCACTAAGAATAATAACAGGGACAGAATTTGTCTGTTTTATTCTGTTACAAACAGTCAAGCCGTCCATGAAGGGAAGATTTAAATCGAGAACAACGAGATGATAGATACCCCCCTCCAGAGCAGCCAACCCTTTTTCTCCGGTATCCGCCACGGTAACTTCATACCCTTCATCAATGAGCAGATATTCAAGGATCCCTGCAATATCAGTTTCATCCTCAATAACAAGTATTCTTTGTTTCATGCTTCCGCCTTTGGAATGGTAAAAGAGATGGTCGTTCCCATTCCTGAAACTGATCCCATATACACATTTCCCCCATGTTTTTCTATAACATTTTTTACGATGGAAAGTCCAAGTCCAACCCCGTCGAACGCTTCCTCGACAGCTCCGTCTTGCTCTTTCCCCTGGTAGAATTCACTGAATACCTTCGGTTTATCTTCATTGATAATACCGCTGCCGTCGTCACTGACAGAGACAACAACACACTGCTCATTTTCATTTACCGAAACAAGTATACGTCCGTTTTTTCCGACATGCTTGCTCGCGTTATGGATAAGGTTTATCAGCACCTGCTGTATCCAGTTCTCATCAATAAAAGTCTTTGAGAGGAGATTCGGGTAGGTGTATTTAATTGTCTGATTCCTGGACTGAATAAACGGCCCCAGATCGTTACAAACTTTCTTTATAACAGTCCGGATATCCTTTTCCTTTTTTTTCATCCGGAACCAGGCATATTCAACCTTGATGCTTGCAAGTATTGAATCAATAAAACGGCTCATACGGATGGAATTATCCTGAATGGCCTTAAGGAATCTCTGCTGGGTCGGGTTTACGTTCCCCGGGCGTTCTTCAAGGAGTATTTCTGAAGATGTTTTAATAACTGCCAGGGGAGTGCGCAGTTCATGAGAGAGGGTGGACAGAAGCTTGTTTTTACCGTCAATCTGTTTCTGCTGTGCATCAATCTCGGCTGTTAACTCCAATTCATGTTCCTTCATAGCTCGGATAATCATGCCGCTTATCAACCCAGACGGAACAACAACAATCAATATGGCTGCCGTTTCCTTTGTCAGATAGAGAGCTGCTGCAAAAATGATCGAAACAGATATGTTCAGAATAAACCCTTTTTTCCCGGAATAGGTTATTGAAATCTGCAGAAAAAGCATGCTTAAAAATATCGAAAAAAGATACGGATTCAGGAGAATCAGGGATGAAATAACAGAGATTGATTCCAGAACCAGTACAGATAAAATCCTTTTCTCACCAAACTCCACAAAGAACAACTCATATACCATCCAGGGAAGAAAACAGAACATAATATCCAGATACAGGGGATAAGGCAAATTACCGAAAGTACCTGCTGAGAAAAGAGCAGCAGTCAAAGCAAATATTCTAAAACTGTATTTTACTACGGTATTCATAGAAGGAACGTTTTACATCCCCATCCCTATCCGGATCATCCGCATGGCCCTGGCCGCACTGTCAACGAGCAGTTCATATGATCTCGACATCGCTTCTTCGAGACTCATGGCCTTGTTTACTGAACTCATAATTGCATCTATACCATGGTCGTATACAGCTTCAACTTTTGGGCCGATGTCCCCGACAACTGCCAGGACAGGGATCCCTTTCTTTTTTGCCCTGCCGGCAATACCTACAGGAACTTTACCATAGACAGACTGGCCGTCTATCCGTCCCTCCCCGCTTATAACAAGATCGGCACTATCCAGATAATCATCAAACTTGATGAGATCAAGAACAATCTCTATCCCCGATTTTAATTCTCCACCGCAGAATTCCATAAGGCCGTAGCCCAGCCCGCCAGCCGCTCCTGCTCCCGGAAAGTTTTTATTTGAACGCCCAAACTTACGGCTGACGACCGCAGCAAGTTTTTCAAGAGCACTGTCCAGGAGTTTAATATCATCATCAGAAGCTCCTTTCTGCGCTCCGTAAATGTGGCTCGCCCCTTCCGGTCCGATCAGGGGATTTGTTACATCACAGGCAACGAGGAATTTTGTCCGGGATACCTTACTATTAACCTTTGAATCATCAATATCCGCAAGGTCCGTCAATGCTCCGCCGCCTTCAGGTAATTCATTTCCATTACTGTCAAGAAATTTATAGCCAAGGGCTTTTGCCATTCCAGTACCCCCGTCATTGGTGGCACTTCCGCCGATACCGAGAAGTATTGTTTCACAGCCCCGGGCAAGAGCATCATCAATTAACTGTCCTGTCCCAAAGGTTGATGCCGCAAGGGGATTACGTTTGTCTTCCGGTACAAGAGGTAATCCTGATGCAGAAGCCATCTCGATAACAGCTGTTTTATCGGGAAGGAGGCCATACACTGCTTCTACAGCATCTCCCAAAGGCCCTTTAACCATCTTTTTTACAATCTCACCGTGCATACTGTCCGTAAGAGCCTCAACCGTACCTTCACCGCCGTCTGCCACAGGAATTTCCACAAGCTCAGCATCCGGAAATATTTTATGAACACCCTCTCCCATTGCCCGGGCAGCCATTCTGCTTGTAGCAGAGCCTTTAAATGAATCCGGCGCTATTATAATTTTCATAGAACCTCCTATGTGTTTCCAGTTCTACTTTTTTTCAGAGATTCTCTCGCTTTTAGCACATTTCCATGTATTGCCGGGAGATTAGTCAGTTTTGATGCCTGCTCAAAACATTTCAGTGCTTCTGCGTATTTATGAAAAGTATTCATCAATACAGTACCCTTGTTGTTTAATGCCTGGAAATGCGTCCCATCCTGCTCTACTGCATCTGAAAAGGCCTTAAGTGCTTCCGTATTTTTACCACTTTTCAAAAGATGATTTCCTTTTTTATAGAGCATATGACTTTTCCTTACTTTATCAAATGCATTTTCCGAAGAGCATTTCTGAATTCTTATATTCAATATATTCCTATCTACATCACTTTCACATTCAGAAAAAGCTTTTTTATATGAAACCGAAGCATCTTCCCGTCTTCCCCAAATATAGTACAGATCGCCTATAACTCTCAATCGATTATAACTTTCACCATAAAGAGAAATATCCTTCTTAAGAAATAATTCTGCTTCGTCATATTTGCTCTGGGCAAGTTTAATTAACCCAAGATTATATTCAAATCCGCTTATTGAAGGTTTATACCGATGTATTCGAAGAAAATATTTCTCCGCTTTATCATAGTTACCTGAAACCATACTATTTAAAGCAAATCGTTGCCAAACAGGAATTAATAGTTGGAACATTATTTTTCACCTTTATATAAAATACCGGTAGAAAATGCTTCTACCGGTATTTTGTGTTACAGTATATATGTTTTAGATAAAAATGGATAAAATAGCAACACCAGCAAATGCAACAACACCTTCAAGTAACGTTGCGCTGGTATAAGCTTTATAAGCAGTTGAAACTTCCATATCAGAGAATTGGGAAACAACCCAGAAATATGAATCATTTGCATGGGAAACAACCATTGATCCTGCACCAATTGCCAGTACAGTCAATGCGGGGTTCAAACCAAGAACACCAAGAAGAGGAGCCATAATCGAAGCAGTTGTAATAATTGCAACCGTCGATGAACCTTGCGCAGTTTTTAACGCTGCGGAAATAAGAAAAGGCAATAATATACCTATTTTCATAACTGACATATTTGAATTAATAAAACTTGCCATGGGAGATGCTTTAAGAACTGCCCCAAAAGCACCTCCAGCTCCAGTAATTGCCAGAATAAGAGCAGCATTTTTTACACCTTCTCCCATCCAGTCATGTACAGCTTCTCCCATCTGAGCTTTTTTTACTAACGTCAAGGCAATAAAAACTCCAATCATCAACGCTGTAACAGGATCTCCAATAAAAATAACAATAGAAGCAAAGGTTCCTGTGCCAAAAGGTTTTGTCGGATATGCGGCAATAGATTTTAGAAGAATCAGCAGTATAGGAGTTAACAATGGCAGAAAGGAATGGAAACTGCCAGGAAGTTTTCCATATTTTTTAATTAAGTCATCGTAGGTTTCTTCCACTTTAGCAACTATTTTATAGCGCTTTGCAAATTTTATTGCCCATAAGTATCCTGCAATCATGGCTGGAATCGACACCAGTAGCCCTAACCCTATTACCAATCCAAGATCTGCATTAAGAATCCCGGCAGCCGCAATAGGCCCTGGAGTAGGAGGAACGAGAGTATGCGTAGCATACAATCCTGTAGCCAAAGCAACAGCCATCACAGCCATTGATCTCCCTGTATTTTCTGATAAAGCTTTGTTCAGAGGTGTTAAAATAATATAACCAGAATCACAAAAAACTGGAATTGAAACAATGTACCCTGTAATACTCATGGCTAGCGGTGCTCTTTTTTTCCCAACAATATTAAGGATAGCCTGTGACATTGATAAAGCAGCGCCTGTTTTTTCCAGTATTGTTCCAATAATTGTACCAGCAATAATTACTATTCCAATATATCCGAGAGTGCCTCCGAAACCACTGCGAATTTTACCAACAATTTCTTTTAAAGGCAGCCCGACAAAAAGGCCATAAAGGAAAGCAACACTAACCAAAACAACAAATGCATTCATTCTATATCTTGCTGTTAATAGAATGATGAGCAATACAGCAATAAAAAGATATAAAACTGCAATTCCACCAGAAACCATACTATACCTCCGTTTGTAAATATTGTTAAGTATAATTCATTATAAAAGCAATAATAACGGCAATATGCAATGTAATAACAAGAATGAATGTGCATCTGCACATTTCTACTGTTTTTCTATTCTAATTTACAAAATTCAAGAAAATCATAAAGAAAAAAACGATCTGTATACTCTTCCAGCGGATTAATGCCAAGGAGATCACTTAATTTCTCTAATCTGGAGTAAATTGTATTTCTATGGACACCCAGTTTCTCTGCGGCAGCTTTGATGTTCATGTCATTGGTTATAAGAGCTCCTATCGTTGCTAAATATTTCTTTTTCACAGAATTATTTATAACTTTACTAAACTCGGAAAAGACATTGTAATACTCATTTTTCGGTATTTTGCTCCTGAAAAATGCATATGTGTTATCAAAAAAATAATAGACCTTTCTTTCTGGTACGGAATAATAATTCATTAGCCAGTGTGTATGTTGATATGCTAGACGATACATCTTTAAACTTGTCTGAAAACTTCCTACAAATGCACAGTATGTAGTTGGCAGTTCCGAATCTCTCAATAAATCTTCAAATGATTTTAAATAATCCTTAATTGATGATTTTATATTTGCAACTATGAGATCAGTAAAATTTTCCAGTGTCTTAAATACAAGGATATTTTGATCTGTAGTTATGAAAGACATGTCCTGCTTCTTATGTAACCGACTTTTTTTTAATGTCTTTAGCACTTCACTGATATCCATACTGGATGGAAAATTTAGAATAATGGGGATTCTCGGTATATCGCTCTTGTATTCTAACTTCTCGGCAAGAGTATTAATTACTCCTGCATTTATCTCCTCCTCATAGAGAAGGGTATTAATAAAATGGTTTTTCTTATCCTGCCTTCTCATAATCTTTTCTTTATAAAATTCATATTCCAGCATGGTCTCAACTGCAGTTTTTATTGCAAAAGCTAGATTTTTTATTTCATTAGGATTGCCCGTTACACCTACTACTCCTATTTTTTTTTGTCTATATACTATAGGCAAATTTACTCCAGGTTTAACTCCAGGTAAGAATTCTTCGCTATTATGAATAATTTCTATTTCTTCATTACCGTGTATTATATTATAAGCAGCCTCGTGAAAATCGTTAATTCTATCAGCATCTCTGCTCGCAATAATTATACCATTTTCATCCATAATATTTATATTATAATCCAGATGTTTGCTTAATCTGGTTATCAAATTCCCGGCCATCGAACGTTTTATCATACAGCCTCCATTTTGTGAAAAATTTCATGATACTTTTAATCGAAATTTAATATACTTCCAGTCTTGACTTCCAGGAATATCCCGGCCAGGGAACGACACTTTTCTGTGGCCTTTCCCCCTGTACAGTGGCACGCACCTATCTTCTGAATCGTACTTTTCCTAAAATAGTCTACCGTATTTACAATCCGCTCCTCTGACGCGTCAACAAGATGGGTTCCGCCAAAAACCGCGTAAAGCGGTTTATCAAAACGGGTTTTTACAGCTTCAAGCATATTTATTATCCCCGGATGGGAGCACCCGGCAAGAACAATCAGCCCTTTTGGCGTATCAATAACAATAAGAATTTCATCAGTAAAGGGATCTTCGATAAATGAAGAGCCGGACAGCAGCTGAAACCGCGGATTCGGCTTCTCTCCCGCAATTTTTCTTGGAAAGTCTGTAACAACAAAAACATCCGGGAGTATTTCTTCAATGGCTCCGGTTATCATCCGGTAAGATATCTTTTTTTTAAGGAGGAATTCTTCGTTGAAATTATTTCCTTTAAAGGTATGGACAGTATCATGCAGGCTGTACTTTTCATTGAAAAAGCCGCGGCCGAGAATTAGCTGAAACCTTTGAGCATATTCACAAAGATCCCTGAAACCTCCGGAATGGTCATAGTGGCCATGACTGAGAACAACATATTCAAGATCTGACAGATCCACCTGTAGCCGTTCCGCGTTAGAGAGGAAAGCTCCGCTCTGCCCTGTATCAAAAAGCAGCTTCCGTCCATCTTTCTCAATATAAAATGAAAGACCATGCTCAAAAAGCAGGAGGGGATCTTCGCCGGGAGAATCTTCAATCAAGGTTATAATTTTTACGCTCATACCTGTCATCAATTATAAGCCTTTAACTTTATGGCTATCAAGCCATATTTTATGATATACTCTTTTCATGAATATTAATACCATTTTCTCCGCCCTTTTTTCCCATCCTGATTTTAAAGATATCAGTCTCCTCACAGATGATAGTACCGGTTCCCTCGGTGCAGCGTTTCTTGTGACCCTCTGCGGCCCGCATCACCCTCTCTATAAAAAGGCTGAAAAGCTTTTCAAAGAGGCTGCATCTCTGCCGCACACTAAAGGAATGGCGGATTTCTTTACATCAGGACGTGAAAGGATCACGCAGGAATTGCAAAATAATTATGCCGGTGACAAATCGTTCCGGAAGGCCGCCGATGACCTTGAAAAACACCTTACAGCAAAAGAAAATACTGTACAGGAACGGGATTTTGAATGGGCCCTCTTTTTCCCCGAAGCCGTAGGCATTATTCAGAACAAAGAGGTCCGGAAAAGAGAACTCCGGCAGAAACGGACAGTAGAGATTCTGCGGACAAACCGGACACCGATCGTTAATCCGGGGAAAGAATTAATTTTCACTTCCAACATCATTCTTACCCTCCCTGCGGCAGGCACCCGGTATGATTCACTCAATCTCCCCCGCCGCCTGACAGAGAAATTAAAAGCAGCTTCAAGGGAAGAACAGCTTTACTTCTATGACCATCCTATCCAGATCGGTACTGCACCGGAAAATAATGAGATTCTTTACGGTTTGAACGGGCTTAACGAAACATGCAGGTGGGAAAAGGATCACGGGTCGATGGATCCGGATGACAAACTGACCTGTATTCTTTCTGTATCTGTCACGCATAAAGGACTTCAAATTATCGCAAAAGAGTACATCCATCATGAAATAAGCAGGCACGGTGAATATGAAAACCTCGAAATATATGTTTTTACCGAAGAAGACACGGGGCTTATCGTTAACGATGTGCTTATTCCGTCACTCAACCTGCCCGGTGGAAAAGGGGAAAAGGAAAACAGCCGGAAGATCCTTGCGGAAGTATTCGGTGTAGATGGAGAATACGGCCGGCACTACTCTTTCCTGAAGGCAATTACTGCTTTCTGGCAGGTTTTTATGGATCCGGAAAAACGAGGGACATTCAAAATTGATCTTGATCAGATCTTTCCGGAGAAAGAGCTGAAAGATCAGACAGGGAAAAGCGCATTTGAACACTTTACAAACCCGTTATGGGGGGCAACAGGGAAAGAGGCCTTCGGCAACAAGGTTCATCTCGGCATGATTGCGGGAGCCCTTGTCAATGAACGGGACATAGGTAAAGGTATTTTTACCCCCGATGTACCATTCAGCGGGACTTTAAGCGGAACCCCTGAAGAGCATATTTTTTACAGTAAACTTCTCATGGGATTTTCCACGGAAGCTGAACTTATGACCCGGTATGGATCAGAGGGAATTGACGGAAAAACAAAGTGTATCCAGCGGATTCATGTTACCGGAGGAACCAACGGTATCCTTATAAACTACCTGCGCGCGTACCGCCCCTTTACACCGGGATTTATCGGCAGGGCAGAGGATCAGAGCTATTTACTCTCCGTATTGTCCAAACCGGGAACAAAACTCGCTTATCTCCATGAGGATGGGCTTATTATGCGTCATGATAAGGAGGCTTTTGCCGGAGATGCCATTAAGGCCGCATCCTTCGGCAGCACCATCGGGGATTATGTACGTATACTTTTCTTTTCCAAGTACGTAGAAGTAGTAACCGGCGGGGATATTATGGCATTGAAAGAGATTATCGACCCCTTTACAGGATGCTTTGTGTCGAAAATTCCGGTAACCATCGTCTATCTCCGCTTTGCGTTTAAATCACTTGAAATTTTCAGCACCCTTGGAAAGGATCAGGGAGAAACCTTTCTTACCCAGGGAATAAAAAGGATTGAGGACGCCATCCGGTTTACCGAAGGAGCAAACAGTCTCCTTTCTAAAAAACTGGCTTCAGAGAAAGAGGGGTGGAACTGTTTCTACAACATACTTGATACCGCTGAAACAGCACTCAAGGCAGCAGTTCCCGAGGCCGCGAAGGTAAAGGAAACGGCCGTGAAGATACTTGACAACTGCAGAGTGAACAGTTAACCGGGATCGGTCCATCAAACTCTCTGTACTATTGATAATTTTTTTCCCTGCGCTACACTGTATAGTATGAAAGGATCTATTATTATTCCACTGCTTGCCTTCATTCTCTTTTCGTGCCAGACAAGCCCGGCTGTCCCCGACAGAGACTTTAGAGCGGACATGAGAAACTTTGTTATTAAAATTGCTGACTACGCGCGGGATACCGGACATACCGGAGGCAGAGAAAACTTTATCATTATTCCGCAGAACGGCCAGGAGATAATAACCGGCAGCGGGAACCCTGACGGAACACTGGTCACCTCATACACAGATGCCATTAACGGCGTAGGAAGGGAGGACCTTTACTATGGGTATGATGCTGATAATAAAGCGACACCGGCTTCTGTAACAGCTTACTTTGAGGGGTATCTGGACAGACTTAAAAATACAGGGATCAGGATACTTGTTACAGACTACTGCAGTACTCCTGCATTTATGGATAATTCCTACAGTAAAAACAGTGCCAGGGGATACCTGTCATTTGCCGCTCCCGACAGAAGTCTCAGTGTTATCCCGGATTATCCCGCAGCTCCCTATCATGAAAATACAGATAACATACAGACACTTTCAGATGCAAAAAACTTTCTCTACCTGATAAACGGTGAAAACTTTGCGTTAAAAACAGATTTAATTAATAGTGTAAAAGCAACAGATTACGATGTTATCATTATGGACGCGTTCCATAACGAAACTCCCTTCCTGAAATCCGAGATTGATCAGCTTAAAGTAAAACCTTCAGGCGGTTCGCGTCTCGTCATTGCCTATATGAGCATCGGAGAAGCGGAAAATTACCGGTACTACTGGAAAGCTGAATGGAACAATAGTCCTCCTCTATGGCTGGGAAAGGAAAATCCTGATTGGGAAGGAAATTACAAAGTATGGTACTGGGAAAAAGAGTGGCAGGATATCATTGTTTCAGGTAAGGACGCCTACATACAGAGAATACTTGATGCCGGATTTGACGGCGTATACCTCGATATTATCGATGCGTTTGAATATTTTGAAAATTATTAATCCGGAGGATTTCAAGTGGCTGAAAAGAATAAAGGGAAAGATGATGGTGATGTTCGAAAGGAACTGCTTAAAGAACTCAGATCTCTCATCAAAAATATTCCCGAAGAAGGGCTCCTGTTTCTTATAAAACAGGCAAATACCATTCTTTACAATATGCGGGTTGAAGAACTTAACAAGGCTAATGAAAAATTACAGAGAAGTACTAATGTTTCTAAGTCAAAAAAAGGGAAACACACGGAAAAGACTGACTTTGTTCATTCTGTTTCCATCGAACGGAGCTCTTTCGGCAGAAGCTTCATACTCGTTATTGACGACTGCAGAAAGATAATGAGTGAATCTGAAATAACAAAAATTGTCCGGATTGCCTATGGTTCAGCCCAGGCGGATGAAGGCGCGAAAAGACTCTTTACGTGGTTCAAACGGAACAGGGATGATATCATACTTGATGCCGGACTGAACCCGAAACACCCGGCGTTACAGGAACTCTACACGTATTTGCTGCATAACTTTTCATTAGCCCCGCAGAACAAATGAAATCAGGAGGAACTTAAGGCGGTTACCCGCCTTAAGTATCCTGCCAAAAAGATAAAACGTATCGGACTGCTTACTCTTCGGCCGCGGCAGGTTTCCCGATTTTTTTATTTCTGGAAAAAATCGCCAAAATTCCGATTGTTACAAATACTACCGCAATAATAAGCGTCGCCATTGCCGCCGAAGCACCTTCAAGACCGTCTTTCTCCAGATTTATAACGGCAATTGATGCCAGGTGTACATCAGGTGATACCAGAAAAATAACCGCACTGATGGTTACCATACTCCGCATAAAGTAATAGATAAGATTACTTGTAAAAGAAACCTTGTTCAAAGGAAAGATAACCCTGATAAAGGAACGTACCACCCCGGCACCAAGACTTGTTGCAGCCTCCTCCATGGAATTATCTATATTTTTCATGTTCGAAATACTCGAAAGGGTTCCCAGCGTAAAGTTTGTTACAATAACATTGACAATAACAATAGCAGCCCTGCCATAGAAGATGTTGTCAAGATTCAGGAATTTTGTATTAAAAATCAAAATATAGCCAAGTCCCATAACGAGCCCCGGTATGGCAGCAGGAACAACAGAAAGAAGATACAGAGGCTGCGCGAAAAAAGGTTTCTTTTTCTCAATTACATACCCGTTCAGCATGGTAAAAAGTGACCCGAAAACAGCAACAAAAAGGGAGATCCAGAAACTGGTCCACAGAACTCCTATCCCTCCCGGTATTTTAAACTGATAATGAGTACCGGTAAAATGCCAGTTGTACATCCATACTTTTATGAACGACTTAAACACAATAACACCGATAATGGAGACAAGGATAAATGCAATTGTCCAGCTGAACGCGGTAAACCCAGCCTTCTTCAAAGGACGGGACGGAGGAATCTCCGGCTTGGCAAGACTGCTTATCATGGAATTACTTTTTTTGGTAAAGTAGTAATTCAACATAAAAGCAATAAGGGAAGGAACAAGAAGAATAACCGCAATGGTGGTACCCAGGTCAAACCGCTGCATCCCTATTACCTGGAGATAGATCTCCGTCGAAAGTACATGATACCCCCTTCCAATGATAATCGGGTTACCAAAATCCGTTATGGCAAGATTAAACACAAGTGCGGCAGCTGAAAAAATACCATACTTGGTTGTCGGAATGGTAATTTTGAAGAAGGTTGTAAACCCCGATGCGCCAAGACTGGCTGCTGCTTCATCAAGCCGTGAATCTACCGCGGATAATGCAGTAAAGAGAATTACCATGGCATGGGGAAAACAGTAGAGTACTTCTGAGATTATAATTCCGTTTGCACCATAGATATTCCATTTTAGATGCAGCAGCTGAGTTAACAGGCCGTTTGAGCCAAAAAGTGAGATAAGTGCCATAGCCTGAAGCAGTGACGGAGCAACCAGCGGAACCATAGCTATGTAGTACAGAGCCTTTTTCCACCGGATAGTCGTCCGGGTCAGGCCATAAGCAAACATGAAAGCAAGAACCGTTGTAATAATCATTGACCATACGGCTATCCATAAACTATGGTACAGAGACTGGATCATAACTGGTTTGCTAAAATAATTGACAAAATTACCAAAGGTAAATTTACCTAAAAAATCATGTGCTTCCGTACTGTACTGCGTCATACTTAACCGCAGAATATTTACCACAGGAAGCAGCATAAAAATAAGAAGGAACGCACCGATTATTCCCCCTACGAGATAGACAAGAAACTTTTCACTCAGCATCTTCCGCTTATGTGAGGAAGTATTTAACATGGAAACAGTTGACATAGCAGGTACTCCCTTATTTATTTGTAAAAATCAAAAAACCATCAGGAGGCAGATACAATGTTACCTGGTCGCCCCTGGACAGTTTCAATTTTGTAAAGTTCTTTTCCAGCATATCAACATTGATCTCTTTATCCCCAACCTTTACAACCAGCCGGACAATAAGCCCCAAAAAGGTAAAAACAATCAATTCCCCGGTCAGTAAGTTGCCAGGTTCCAGTTTGGACGAATCCCTGTTATTCATGACTTCAATCCGCTCCGGCCGTATCGCTGCCGTTATGGTTTGGGACTCAAGAGAAGAATCATAGTCTACCTTGAATACAAAAGTTTTATCAATTATATCCAGTGTCCCGTTCTTTAAAACGCCATTACAGAAATTGTTACTTCCTACAAAATCAGCAACATATTCAGACGTTGGTTTCTTGTAAATCTCAACCGGAATATCAACCTGTTCCACAACACCCTGATTCATTACAACGACCCGGTCAGAGATAGAGAGCGCTTCCTCCTGGTCATGGGTAACATAGATCATGGTAACGCCAAGTTTAGCCTGAAGCTGTTTTATCTCCGCCCTGAGCTTAACACGGATTTTTGCATCAAGAGCACTTAAGGGCTCATCAAGAAGAATAACATCAGGATTTGGTGCTAATGCCCTTGCAAGAGCAACCCGCTGCTGCATTCCCCCTGACAACTCCGCCGGATACTTTTTTTTATGCTGTCTTAAACCGACAATGTCAAGAAGTTCATTGACCCGGGAATCCATCTTGTTTTTTGGATATTTCTGCATCTTTAAACCGAAGGCAACATTTTCATCAACCCGCATATGGGGAAAGAGAGCATAAGACTGAAAAACAATACCGAATTTTCTCTGCTGTGGTGTAAGTCCGTTTATAACCTTTCCATTGTAGGTTATCGTTCCTTCTGTTATTGTTTCAAATCCTGCTATCATCCGCAGAGTAGTGGTTTTACCGCATCCCGATGGACCGAGAAGGGTAACAAACTCTCCATCTTTTATTACGAGATCGACTCCCCGGACCGCATAGGAATCTCCAAACTTTTTTGAAACTTTCTCGAGAACTAAATCTTTTGTCATTTGAGTACCTGCCAGATTAGTAAGAATAAGAGCACCGGAATAAAGGTACCGGTGCTCTGAGTTTAGTTATACATTTACTATTCAGGTTTTGTTTTATCCTGAAACAGACTTGTCCATTTATCAACAACTGCTATTTTATTTTTTGCAGCCCAGTTAAAATCCATGGGGAACAGCTTAACATCTTTTGCCGGTGGAAGAGGAATTTCACTCTTCGACTCTATGCCGGGAAGGGTAACCATCAGTTTATACTTTGAGTAACCTTCCATGGCATGTTTTGTAATTGCCCAGTCGAGAAAAGCTTTAGCTGCAGCAGGATGTTTTGCATTTTTAAGCATCGCATCTGATTCGAGCTCATACCCGCTTCCCTCTGCCGGGAAAACCAGCGCAACGGGATATCCGGAGGCTTTCTGTTTTGCAACACGGTATCCAAAAGAAGCACCTACCGCAATTTCTCCCTTGGATGCAATCTTCGCAGGAGCAGACCCGGAATTGGTATATTCTACAACATTTTTATGAAGTTTCTGAAGAAAATCCCATCCCTCATTGGAACCATTCTTGATACCTTTCCAAAGAAGAATTGATGCAACCTGAAGATATCCAGTCCCTGAACTGCCGGGATTCGGCATTATTACCTCACCCTTGTACTCCGGTTTGGTAAGATCCGCCCAGCTCGTCGGCATATCGAGACCTTTCTTTTTCAGAACATCCGTATTAACACAGAAAGCCGCAACAAACATATCAATAGCTGTCCAGTATCCGTCAGGATCCTTGAACTGTTTAGGTATTTTGTCCCATCCTGCCGGTTTGTACGGTTGAAGAAGATCTTTCATACCCGCAACTGCAGTTACAGCTGTACCCCAAATTACATCCGCCTGAGGATTATTCTTTTCTGCAATAATCTTTGCTGCAAGCTCTCCCGTAGAATACCGGACCCATTTAATATTCAAATTAGGGAGTTCCTTCTTGGCCACGGCTAGATAATCCGCTGTTTCATCCTCTTCAAGTGCTGTATAGACAACAACATCCCCTGAAGGGCCTTTGGATGAAGATTCTTTTGAACCATTCGCAAATACCGCGAAGGGCAAAAGAATGAGCGCTGCGACAAGAGCCGCTAATACCAGTTTTCTTTTCATACCATTCCTCCTAAAAAATATATATCTATAATAGCACTACTTTTTCCTACGTCAAGTATTTTATTTTTCCTATATTTAATTTACACTACTTGATATTTTTTAGACACCGTCTTGAAGATCCCGAAAAGAGGCAGTATAGTTACTTTAAAGATCATGGGGGATACAGTATGAAAAAAGGTTTTGTTCAGGTCTATACCGGTAACGGAAAAGGTAAAACAACAGCATCCATGGGGCTGGTACTGCGGGCCCTGGGAGCCGGATTCACCGTCTGTTTCTGCCAATTTGTAAAAAAAGGAAACTACAGTGAAATCAAGGCTCTTAACCAATTAGCTGAAACAGCATTCCCCGGCAGACTTGATATTCATCAATTTGGAATTATTCGTAAAGTAACTTCCCCTTTTACTGATGAGGATAAAGCCGCAGCTGAAGAAGGAATGCGTACTGCAGAAAAGCTGATTGCATCGGGTACGTACAATCTTATTATCCTTGATGAACTGAATATTGCTCTTCATTACAAACTTGTTTCCAAAAAAGATGTTCTTAAACTTATGACAGATAAACCTTCTTCACTGGAACTCGTTATTACCGGAAGATACGCGGATCCGGAGGTAATGGAAGCCGCTGATCTTGTAACCGTTATGGAAGAAAAAAAGCATTATGCCCAGAAAGGAGTCCCCGCCCGAATCGGTATTGAGATGTAACGGGAGTTGACACTTAAAACTCATTCTCATAGAATACCCTTCATAGTACATGCTCCGGTAGCTCAGCAGGATAGAGCAACTGCCTCCTAAGCAGTAGGTCGGACGTTCGAATCGTCTCCGGGGTAAAAAGGGGAAGAGGACTGTTGTTCTCTTCCCTGTTTTTTCTTCTGTGAATGAGAACGTCCGAAGGAGGTTCGATAAAGATGATCCGCCAAAGGCGGTATCATAAATGAAGCGAATATGCTACTGCTTTCGGAGCAGTTAAAAGTTTTTTTAAAAACTCACCATGAAACAGGCAGAAATATTGTAGCTTTATCTGCTTTTTGCAGATATAATCACTATAAAGATCCACTCTGAAAAAGGGAGTTTAACATGTCAGATACCGATTATACAAAAGGGCAGATACTGTTTGAAGAAGAGAATCATAAAGTAATCTGGCTGGGATGGGAAAAAGAAGAGGGCGCAGGAGCCATCCAGACAAACCAGTATCTTGTTGTTCACGGAACAAAGGGTATTCTTCTTGATCCGGGAGGTGTGCATCTTTTCCCCCGGGTAGTAGCCATTATCTCCCGTTATATAGACATTGATAACATCGAAACAATCCTCTTTTCACATCAGGATCCTGATGTCTCATCAGGGATTGCACTTTGGCTTGGGGTTACCAAAGCCGAAATCTACATTTCAGAACTCTGGATGAGATTTGTACCCCACTTCGGACTTGTTGATTTTTCACGGTTAAAGGGTATTGCTGATGCCGGTGGATCAGTACACCTCAGTTCAGGGGCAGACATTGAGATGCTGCCTGCTCATTATCTGCACTCACCGGGAAACTTTTCTTTTTTCGATCCGCTGTCCGGAATACTCTTCAGCAGTGATATCGGCGGTGCGGTTTTTCCCGACAACGAGCATTATCTGTACGTGGATAATTTTGAAACCCATCTTCCTCTTATAGAAGGATTTCATCAGCGGCTGATGACATCGAACAAAGTCTGCGCCAACTGGGCCGGGCGGATGAAGAAAAAACCGGTGGCCATGATAGCTCCCCAGCATGGTGCTATCTACAAAGGAGAATCGGTCAATGCCTTTTTTTCCTGGTTGTCCGATTTGAAATGCGGCAGTGATATTCTCGAAAAATTCATATAATTCCGGGAGATACAATCATGAATACGTTCGTTTCTATGAAAAAAGCAATCGCGAAGCTTTTTTCCGGATACAATAAGTCAATCATCTTTAATTCAATTACCTTAAAATCACTGGCAATTATTAATAAAAACATTGTCGCCATAAAGGACGGAATGGAAACCGTTGTTACTGCATTTGAGGAAATCCAATCAACATCACAAAGCACCTCCCAGAATTCCAAATCGATTGATGAAAGAATGAACCGGATCGTCAAGGAAAGCGGGGCATTAAGCGGGAGTGTATCAAAAAGGGTTACAGAGATACAGGCGGCAAGTAAAGATGCTGAAGAACTTGCCAAAACCTTCAGAGTCCTCGAAGACAGCACAAAAAAAATCAAGGGAATGAGTGCTGAAATACAGGATGTATCCGACAGAACAAATATTCTCGCAATAAATGCCTCTATCGAAGCCGCCCGGGCAGGGGAAAAGGGTAAAGGGTTCCGTATTATAGCCAAAGAAGTAAGGACTCTTGCCCTTCAGACACGGGATCTTGCAATGGAAATTGATTCAACCCTTGGAGCGCTTACCAAAACGGTCAATGACGTATCCGGTGATATTTTTAATTTTGAGAAAGTCCTGTCCGGTATCAAAAACGATATCACCTACATGAAGCAGTCTTTCGATGCAAACGAAACCGATGCTAAAGAAGTGGGGAACTCCATTACGATGATTTCTCAGGCTATTACCGAAGAAAATCTCGCTATCAACGACGGCCTTACCTCAATGGAATCGGTTTTCCAGGCAATACACGATACCAGCGTAACTGCAGATACCTTGAGTACCACCTATATAAATTTAAACAAGCTGCTTGATAAAGATAGGTGAAGTATTTGTGCTTAGTACTGTGATGTAAGGATACGTTTTATCATACCTTCGACAAATGTTTCTCTTTCCTGCACGGAGCTTCGCCTGGTATTGTACAAAACCTCAAAGGAAACATCTGTAATACCAACAAAGTTCCATAACGTCTTTTCCCAGATATCTGTTATAGGCAAAGGGCCGTTTAGCCTGTCTGTCGTAATTCCGACAGAGGCTTTTTTCCCCTTCAGCAGCGGAATGACTTCTTTACTGTCAGAAAAACCGTCTTCATATCCGTACGCAAATCCGGGCTGCATAATTCTGTCCACCCATCCCTTAAGAACCGCGGGAGGCTGTCCCCACCAGTCTGGATAAAGAATGACAATATGATCCGAAGCTTGTACCTCTTTCATATGCGCCTGAACAACAGGATCAAAACTGTATTTACGCTCTAATTCCGGCAGGGATAGTACAGCATTGAAATTTTCCTCGTATAGATCATGAAAAAAAACAGCATCCCCCCGGGCACGTACACGGTCCCGTATCTCTTGCGCCGTCGAAACATTAAAGCTTCCCGGGTCAGGATGACAGACAAGTAAAAAACAATTCATAACTGCTCCCTCTTTTTAACGTTATACAGTTGACAACTACCCGAAACCATACGTATATTATACATGACAATATTTGTAATGTATATAGCATTAGAAGAGAGATGAACGATGAGTACAATTACGAAAGATACAATATGGACGAAACTTTCCGGTGTCTTTGACCCCGAATTAAACCTTCCGGTCACCGATCTTGGAATTATTTATGATATTGCCCTTGAAAATGACACGGTAGTTATTACTTTTACTCTCACCTATCCCGGATGCCCGCTGGCAGATTTGCTGGATAAAGAAATAAGGAAAGCGGTTCATCGGGTGGAGGGAGTAAAATTCGTCGACACGAACCTTGTATGGGAGCCCCCATGGGGACCTGACATGATGAGTGAAACAGCCAGATTCTCTCTTGGCTACGAGATTTAACGTAAGGAGACGGTATGAAAACTCTTGAAATAAAGAATTTACATGCAGAAATAGATGGTAAGAAGATTCTTAATGGAATTAATCTTACTATGCAGACGGGAGAAATACACGCGCTTATGGGGCCGAATGGTTCCGGAAAAAGTACGCTGGCAAATGTTCTTGCCGGACACCCCGATTACACGGTAACAGAAGGGGAAATATTCCTCGACGGGGAAGATATACGTGAGATAAATGCTTCAGAAAGGTCAATAAAGGGTATCTTTCTTGCTTTTCAGACACCTGTGGAAATACCCGGTATTACCATCGGGAAATACCTTAAACGCATAATGGAAGTACGTCTAAAGGAAGAAGAACGAATGGATGTTGCCGCTTTTATAAAGGAACTGCGTTCAACACTTTCCATGGTCGGACTTTCCAAAGATTTCATCAACAGATATCTCAACGAAGGTTTTTCCGGAGGTGAGAAAAAACGGATGGAACTGGCCCAGATGATTCTTTTAAAACCCAGCTTTGCCATTTTGGATGAACTTGATTCGGGACTTGATATTGACGCGTTGCGCTCGGTAGCTTCAGGTATAGACACACTCCGGGGTGAAGCCTTCGGTTCTCTGATTATTACCCATTATCAGAGAATCATGGATTATAGTCAACAACCACCCCCAGAGGAGGTGGCTTGCGGCGGGCCTCTAAAAGAGGCCAAATTCTCTCTGCTGACTCTCTTCGAGCCGCTCATTCTCTTCCTGATATTTAACATATCTCCTTATTTTATCTTCATCCAAGCCTATTGTACT
>WGCU01000068.1 GCA_015493635.1 Spirochaetaceae bacterium
AGGAGCCTAAAATCACAAAAAAAGTACTGATTTTACCTTTGAGAAGAGGAAATTCAATAAAATAGAGGTCATCTTGATACAACGGACATTCTATTATAAATATTGTCATGTATTATTTCGCTAAAATGGGGTACTTCGCAAAAAGCTCGTTTTGCAATAACCTTGACAAGACTCAAAATCACTATATTATTATAGAAAAGTACATAAAGGGAGTAACCCATGGCACAAGCATTGGATGAGGCAAAAATTAAAAAAGCAGCGCGTAATTCAATACCTATATCCATAAAAACCTACACCCTTCCCCATGAAACTGAAATTTACATGGAGGAAATTCTCCGCGTATTCCTCGATGAATTCGGGCAGAGTCATCTCAAAGACAGAATCGCATACTGTTTAAAAGAACTTGCAGTAAACGCAAAAAAAGCTAACACCAAGAGAGTTTATTTCAAAGAAAAAAATCTTGATATTAATAATGAAGAAGACTACAAGAAGGGAATGGAAACATTCAAGTCCGATACCCTGAATAATATAAATCATTACCTTCAGCTTCAAAAGGAAGCAGGCCTCTACATCAAGGTTATCTATAGGGCACTTAACAATAATCTTATTCTTAAAATCATCAACAACAGTGAGATATCCCAGAAAGAACAGATACGGGTATATGACCGGATAGCCCGTTCCCGGGCTTTTGAATCCATGGAGGAAGCACTGACAACGGTACTTGATGATTCTGAAGGTGCCGGACTCGGTATTGTTATTCTCGTTCTCATGCTGAAAAAAATTGGGATAAATGAAGATGCGTTTGATATAGATGTGGAAAATGGTGAAACCATTGCTAAGATCGAAGTACCGTTTTCCAAAGTTCATATGGAGAATATTTCCGAACTCTCGGCAGAAATTGTCCGTGAGATAGAAGAATTGCCCCAGTTTCCAGACAACATTGTCTATCTGCAAAAGCTTATTCATGATCCTGATTCAGAATTCACCGATATAGCACGGCAGATCAGCATGGATCCGTCATTAATTGCGGATCTTCTCAAGATAGTAAACTCTGCCCAGTTCATGCTTCCCAAACGGGTGGATAATATTGTAGAAGCTGTCAAGTTACTTGGACTCAGAGGATTGACCAATCTCCTCTATTCCTACGGAACACAGAAAATACTCGACCAAAGTCAAAAGTGGCTCTGGAATCATTCCAACAAGACGGCCTTCTACGCGTACAATATTGCAAAAAATTTCAAACGGAATAAACGGGATCTTCTTGATGATGCGTACGTCGGCGGTATTCTTCATGACATGGGTAAAATCATCTTCTCCGATGTACACCCGGAGCTGCTGGAGAAGATAAACAATTTCTGCAGCAACAGAGATCTCCCAAAAGATCTTTTTGAGGATTTCGCTGCCGGACTGAACCATGCGGAAATAGGCGGACTTATAGCGGAAAAATGGAACTTCCCGCAGTCACTTATCGAGTCGATCAAATATCATCATGAGCCGATCCGATGTTCCAAGGAATACAAGGATGTTGTTTATACTGTTTATCTTGCCAATGCGCTCTGTAATCTGGAAGATGATGAAATAACCTATGAACAGATAGAAAGTGAAGTACTGCGTGACTTTGGAATAACAAGTGAGAATCAGCTTATGACAATGAGTAAGCGGCTTTCAGATGCTTTCGATAGGGAACAAACCCGACAGGAAAAATACTGATCGGTTGACTTTTCACAAACTATATAGTATATTCTCTATATTCCCAAATATAAGCAAGGAGGCAATTTATGGCTATTACTGTCTACTCTACACCATCATGCAGCTACTGCAGGCTGGCTAAAGATTACCTTAGGAAACATAATATTCACTTTACAGACTATAATGTTGCCAGTGACAAAGCAAAAGCAGATGAGATGGTACGGAAATCAGGCCAGATGGGCGTTCCGGTCCTTGATATCAACGGAAGAGTCCTTATAGGATTTAATCCCGCTGAAATCGAAAAAGCTATTCACCGTTAATTTTTGAGTACCAGAAACTCTGCACTATTCCGAAAGCTACCGAAACATTAAGAGAACCTTTTAAGCCCCCGGTCGAAATAGAAACCCTGCCCAGGCTGTTATCCGCTCTGGTCAGAAACAGGGGGCTTACACCGAGCTCTTCAGACCCTATAATGAGTAACCCTTCCCGAGGGAACGGAAATCTCTGTAAAGGAACTCCTCCCAATTCAAGGGCAAAGAGCGGTATATCAGGAAGCTCTTCCTTACCAATAATTTCCCAGGGAACACGCGCGGTACATCCCATGGATGTCCGCTGTGCCCGGGGATGTTCCGGCGATGCCGTATCCTCTGAAAGATATATCTTCTGTACACCGAATGATTCCGCTGTTCTGAAAATTGAACCAACGTTGAAAGGGGAACGGATATCATCCAGATAAATAAAGAAAGGATATGTAACCCTGTCTGCTTCCCGGTTTTGATCAACCGGTGAAATAAGATCCCACTCTGCAGGTTCAGCATGCATATTCTTAAGAAGGAGGTGCCGCAGGGTATTACAAGCCCGCCGTATGGTGATATCACCATCATTAAAAAGTTTTCCTACCGAACCGGCACGTCGTTTTTCTTCTACCGAAAGAGTTTCCAGTTCCTCCACTGTTTTTACAAGCCGGGACACGTATGTTCTGTCAGAAATTTCTCCCTGCAGTGCTGCTGTCTCAAATGTTTTAAAAAGGACAACAAGTTTACGCTGTCTCGTATCCGGTTTAAGAGTATTCAGCTTCCGGAGGGATATCACAGCGCCTCTTTTAAAAACAGGTATATATCTTCTACAGAGATCTTTCCGGGAAGGTTCTTTATCATGGGATAGTCTATAGCTCTCTCTGCCGCCGCTGAAAGATTCTCAGCATTCAGACCCAGTTCACTTAGTCTGCCCGGCAGTTCGCCTCCGCCTGCTGAAGCACGGAGCGTTTCTATAACCCTGTCAGCAGCAGCAACAACAGAAAGACCTGAAATATTTTCACCGAGAATAGGTCCCATACGAGAAACCTTTTCAGGGTGTATCTTCAACCCGTACTCCAGTATGTAGGGAAGCAGTATCGTCGCCACAGCGGAATGAGGTTTGGTGAACCGGTGGTCAATTTCAAATGCGCAGGCGGTTCCCATACCGGTAAGCCCTCTGCTTAACCCAAGAGCAGAGGCAAACCCCGCCATGGCTGCTTTCATGAGGTTCTCCGGATTTTCAGGATCTTTCCGCAGACCAGGCAGGAGGGTAACAATCATGGCAATTGATTTAAGGAGAAATGTATCAGAAATAAAATCGGCAGAAGGAGAAAAATATCCCTCAATACTTTCCAGAAACGCGTCCATCAATACGGAAAACCGGAAAGAAAGAGGGAGTGATACATACACCTCAGGATCCATAATGACAACCGCCGGCTGAGAATTTTCAATCCGGAGAATATGCTTCCTTCCTGTCCGTGCGTCTGTCAATGCAAGGAAGGAGGAGAGCATAAAAGGGTTCCGGAAGGTTCCGGGAACTTCTATGTATGGGAGAGGACTAAACTCCGGATAATCACCGGAGAATAAATTATAAAAGTTTCCTCTGAATCCTGCGCCTACAGATACAGCCTTTGCCGCGGAAAGCGCCCGTATACCTCCATATCCCAGAATTCCCTGAGCTTTCGATGCACGGGCTATTTTTGCTGCTTCAATGATGGAATAGGATGTACTTTCATGATTGATATCAGAGAATATTACAAGATCGATACCTTCGACGGCCGCGGCTTCTCTTATCTTCTGCAAACCTTGCGTTTTTAAGAGTTTCTTCTCAGTAACAAGGAGCAGTCTGCTTCCGATAGCAGTATGTACTTCCTTGAGGAAACGTAATGCTCCAAAATCACAATATATCCGAGAGGGTGCATAAAATGTTACTTCTTCCATTATCTTCCTGCCCAAACATAAAAAAAGAGGATAGTCCTTTACAAAACCACCCTCCGACTATTCAAAAAAAGGAACTTATGAAAGCCCGAACACATCCAGAACTGAGTCTGCGACCGATTCAACAACTTTACTGTCAATATACGAAGGATCCTTAAGCTTGTCTTTAACTTCCTGAACACGATCCATTCTTACATCAGAAGAAGATTTAACTATTTCAGCAGCTTTGTACACTTCTCCCATTGATTTGGCATCCTGAGAAATGTTAATTGAATCCGCCCCTCCTGTTTTAACAGGTTTGGCCGTTCTCTTTGCTTTGTTCTGTTTTGCTACCGGCTCTAACGGACCTAATCTTTCAACATTCATTCCTTAAAACCATCCTTGTAATTTAACTATCGTCATCTACACCTTAGATATTAACTCTTTTTCTTCCCGGATACAAGTAAAGAAAACTCTCCTTTCAAATTTTCTTTCTTTTTAAGAATATCCGTAACTGTTTTTGCTGTTCCGGTAATATATTCTTCAAATTTCTTGGTCATTTCACGACCGATAACTACTTCCCTGTCCGGATCTTCATTGGAAATATCATCCATAAGTTTTATAATTCTAAACGGAGACTCATACAGTACAAAGTTTTCAGACCTCTGCAGCAGCTCTTTAACTCTTCTGCGCCTTCGTCCTGCTTTCGGGCTTGGAAATCCGTCAAAGGTAACAGTTTTTCCCGATATTCCGCCCACACTGCACAGAGACGCAAAGGCTGATACCCCTGGCAAGGGACGGACGTCATACCCTTTTGCCCTTACAATACGCACAAGCCTGCTTCCCGGATCACTGATTCCCGGAGTACCCGCATCACTTACAAAAGCTACATCCCTTCCTTCAGCCAGAATTCCGCATATCTTCTCAGCAGCTTTTTCCTCATTCTGTGAACGGCAGCTGATAAGAGGCTTTTTTACCTCAAAATGATTAAGCAGCTGCATCGTATGACGCGTATCTTCACAGGCAATAACATCCACCTCTTTCAGAACTCTCAGAACCCTTAGTGTAATATCTTCAAGGTTGCCAATCGGCGTAGCCGCGATAAATAATGTACCCACATCTCTATAATACTGATATACTGCTGTCATGTACAACGTTTTTATTCCTGTAGTACTGATAATAACAGCATTACTGATTGTTTTTCTCCTGTATCTTCTTCACAAACAGAAAAACCCCATTTACAGCACATCATACCGGCCTCAAAATGAATTGATCCACAGTACCTGTCCCCTCTGCGGATCGGGACTTACAAGATCAGAAAAAGTAAAATCAGTACTGTTTAAGGGGAACCCTGACAGCATGATGGAAATTTACGGATGCCCCTACTGCTACCCGCCGAACAACCGGGTAAAAAGGATATGCCCTGTATGCAGAAAGGAACTGAAGAAAGACAGTATTGTTATTGCAAGAGTTTTTATAAAACCGGGTAAAAAACATGTTCATGTCCTCGGATGCAGCGACTGTTATAAACGTAAATACTGATCATTCCCTGTACTCAATACATATTTTGTAGTACAGTAAACCATGGTTACCGAAGAAATGATAAAAAAAATCCCCAAGGTGGAGCTCCACGACCATCTTGACGGAGGATTACGGCCGGAAACGATTATTGATCTGGCAAAACAGTATAATGTGGATCTTCCTGAACATTCACCAGCCGGTATTGCCCAGTGGCTGCAGCGGGGTGCTGACAGAAAAAGTCTTGCTCTCTATCTGGAGAGTTTTGCCGTAACTCTATCTGTAATGCAGCACGCGGATGCTCTGGAACGGGTGGCTTATGAGCATATTATTGATCTTAAGAAGGAAAATACTGTATACGCGGAAATACGGTTTGCCCCTATTCTCCACCAGGAGGAGGGGCTTAATCTTGAAGCAATAGTAGAATCGGTACTCACAGGGCTTGAACGGGGGAAAAAAGAGACCGGCGTTTCCTTCGGACTCATTCTCTGCGCCATGAGACATCAGGATTACAGTATTTCACTGGAGATAGCGGAACTTGCTGTTGCCTTCAGAGACCGGGGGGTTGTCGGATTTGATATCGCGGGGGATGAAAATGGGCACCCTCCAAAGAAGCACCTTGAAGCATTTCAGTATATCCGCAACCGGAACTTCAATATAACAATTCATGCGGGAGAAGCCTTCGGCATTGAATCTATCTGGCAGGCAGTCCAGATATGCGGAGCTCACAGAATTGGTCACGCAACAAGGCTTATTGAAGATATGACCGTTTCAGGAACACGGATAGAGAAAATGGGTTCTCTTTCCCACTTTATACGGGACAAACGAATTCCCATGGAGGTGTGTCTTTCTTCCAATATACAGACCGGAGCATCAAAGGATTTTGACTCTCATCCTTTTCCGCTCTACTATAAAAACGGATTCAGGGTATTTCTCTGTACCGATAACAGATTGATGAGCAACACTACCCTCACCAAAGAAATCGGCATAGCCGTAAAGTACTATAACCTGACGTTACGGGATCTTGAGAAACTGACACTTAATGCCATGAAATCAGCTTTTATCCACTATGATGAAAGAATCCGTATTATATATGATGTAATAAAACCGGAGTTTGCCAGGCTGCGGAACGAAACGAACCCTAACGCTTAATACACCGCGTAGGGAATAATTTTATCTATGGAGAATTTTATTCTCACCTTCGCTGTGTATCCTCCCGCCTGAACAGTAAGGTACGGGGGATCTTCCAGAATAACCCGGGCATCAATCTCCCGGGGTTTATTTCTTACCTTTGCGCGGAGATAGTTCCTCAAGGCATCCTTTATTCCCTCTTTTATCGAATCCAGCCGCCCGGAACGGCCGTTAAACAGGGATACCGTCCCTGATCCTCCTGCTTCCGGGAAAATATTACTGTCCCAGGCTCTCAACCGCGGCTGCTGGTAGTCATGAACAGTATAACGGATCTGCACATAAAAACGGCCGTCTTTTGACCATGTCTTAAAAACCCGCAGAGCGGAATCACCAAAGGGAATTTGTACAACAGGTACCACTGAAAGGCTCTCTCTGACATGGCGGTCTTTATCAAGAGGAACGTACCGGACCTTGAAACCGTACAGCATTCCGGAGAGGATCCATTGGGCATCCTCAAGAGCTGCTTTTGAAATTTCATTCTTTCCTGCCGCTTCAGGTATTTTTTCAAGTTCAGTCCACAGGGTAAGAACAATAACATCGGAGTCGGAAGAAAGTGCCGATACGTACAGTCCCTGCGTAAGAAAAACAATAATCCAGAGCATGATAATCTGAACTCTGTATTTTCCCATCAGCCGGTACTACCCCCACCTTCCCGGTCTGCCCTGCTTAAAAGCCTCAACAGGGTTAATCCCCAGTCTTACAATAAAGTATAGATACGCAAACGCGAATCCCGCTAGATGTGTCAGATGAGCAATCCCTGAACGGGTACTGGTAATCTGGCTGAATAATTCAATAGCCGCGTACCCGATAACAAGTATGGGAGCCCGTATGGGTATTATTCCAAAAATGTAGATGTTCGCCTGGGGGAAATAGACGGCAAAGGCAAAAAGAACAGCAAAAACAGCCCCTGAGGCACCAAGAAGAATTATTGAATAATAACCGGTAAGGACATAGACCGCAAAGGAAAATAGACCGGCAAGAATTCCGGACAGCATATAAAAAAGGAGGAATTCGTAACTTCCCATTCTCCGCTCCACCTGAACACCGAAAAAGAAAAGCCCCAGCATGTTAAAGAGAATATGGGAGAAATTTGCGTGGGTAAACATGTACGTAACAAACTGCCATATAAAAAGTTTCTGAATAACAAGACCGGGAATCATTGCGGTATAGATAACTGACCGGGGATAGATAATACTCATCATATAAAAGAGAATATTTATTCCGATAAGATAAAAGGTCATGGAGCTGTAGGTATAGGGAAACTGTTTTTGCAAGAGGGATCTACTCATGGATTAAAGGTAGCGTCTTTTATACCCTTGGTCAATAAGATTCTGCAAACTTTTGTATCATCTCTCTTAGTAAAACAGCAGCATCCTGTTCACCGAATTCCGCATAAACACGTTCTGATGCACGGGAAAGAAGCTTTTTCCCCCGTTCCCGGGCTCTCGCAATGGAACCGGATTGGGTCATAAGATTAATTGCCTTACCAATTTCATCTTGAGCATGAGAAAATCCCTTGTTTTCTGCCTGGGTAAAAAGCTCCTGAAAAACAGCACGGTCCCCGGGATTATTCTCAAGGTGATAGATAACCGGAAGACTCTTTTTCCCTTCTACGATATCGTCTCCCCGGTCCTTCCCGGGATTACCGGTTGTCAGATTGGCTACATCGTCCATTATCTGAAAACCCACTCCCATATCCTCACATACAGAACCTAACAGGGATATCTCCTTCTCTCCTCCGCCGCCGGAAGCAGCACCGATCTGGGCAGCCATCCGGGCAAGAGATCCGGTCTTAAAACGGCACATCTGCTCATATTCCTCCGAAAGGGGAACAAGATCCTTGCTGCGGTGCCACAGAATATCGAGCCCTTGTCCGAAATGGAGCCGCATCATGTTTTCGGTATAGAAAGCGTATATTTTAACCTTCAGACTGTCGGGTATATCTGCCCTTTCTATAATATGTCCCGGTAAAAAATAGAGCAGATTTCCCGCGTTGATAGAAAGGTCCTCACCAAACATCAGATGAACAGCCTCTTTACCCCTGCGCCGGACGGAATGATCTTCAATATCGTCAATTATAAGGCTGCCATTATGAGAAAATTCAACAACAGGAACAAAGGTGAGCGCCTCATCCGTACCTCCTGCCAGTTCGCAGGAAAGCAGCATAACCATAGGACGCCACCGCTTTCCCCCACGGTGAAGTAGTTCTCCTGCAGGCCGGCAGAACGCGGTATAATATTCAGGAAGTCCCTTGGGATCTTCTTCCCCCGATACAGTCTGTATCCATAAGCGGTCAGCCTTTTCCGGAAAAGCCTTGAAAATTTCTGCTTCAATTTTTTTAAGTTTAAGATTATACTGATACTTAAAATCCATGGAAAGAGGATTCACTATGCTGAAGGAAATGTCAAGATGAGAGATAAACCGGATTACTACGCGCAGCTGGCAAAAAAGGAAGGTTATCCGGCTCGATCAGTCTACAAGCTGCAGGAAATTCAGCAGAAATTCAGCGTCATCCCCCTGCAGGGAAAAATTCTTGACATCGGCGCTGCTCCCGGCAGCTGGACGATGTACGTCTTAAAGCTGCTTAAAGGGAGAGGATCTGTTACCGCGGTAGATTTACAGCCGCTGCATCCTGATATCAAATCCGACAACCTGCTATTTTTCCAGGGAGATGCCTTTTCCAAAGAGTTTACAGCTATTGCAGAAGAAAACGGTCCCTACAATACCGTTATCAGTGATGCGGCTCCCTCCACCACGGGAAACCGGACGGTAGATACCGGACGGTCCGGTGCTCTTGCCGCAAAGGTTATTGAGACCGCACAGCAGCTGCTTGTTCCGGAAGGAGACGTGGTTATCAAGATATTTCAGGGGGGTGATGAGCAGGAACTTCTCTCAACCGTGAAAAAATACTTTACCCGTGCTAAACTCTTTAAACCAAAGGCCAGCAGAAAAGAATCCTTTGAAATATTCCTCATAGGAAAAGGGAAGAAGTGAATACGGGCTTAAAAATTTCAGAAATTATTACTTTCACTCTCCTTGCTTTCTATTTCTCATCATGTGCCACCGCCCCTGCCGTAAAGAGAGAAACACCATCCGTGGTTACTCCCCCCAAAAAAAGTTCAGTAGAGAAAATTTCAAAAACACAGAAACTCCTGGTGGAAGAAGCAAAACGTCTCATTGGTGTGGAAAAGCTCTTTGTAAAGGGAAAATCCTTCAGTCATGACTGTTCCGGCACCGTTATGGCTATCTACTGGTACGCCGGTATTGATCTTACAAAGAATTTCTCCAAATATTCCGGTGGAGGAACCGAACGTATCTACAAGTATCTGAAAGACGAAGGGCTTTTGTACAGGACAAAACTGCCTGCTCCGGGAGATATTATTTTCTGGGATAATACCTACGATAAAAACAAAAACGGGAAGACGGACGACTATCTGACACACATGGGAATGGTTGTGAGTGTTGATAAAACCGGCACCATCGAATACATCCACGAAAACTACCGGAAAGGGATTATCCTTGCCCGGATGAATCTTTATAAGACAGATACGTACTTTGAAGTTATCGAGGGGAAAAAGATCATCCTCAACGATCCCATGCGGATGAGAGGTTCACCGAAGTCAAAAAAGCGGCTTTCCAGTCAGCTCTACCGTGATTTTGCCATGGCATATCTGCTGAAATAGGCTCAAATTTCCGCGAAAGTTTTTTTGCATTTACCGAAATCCTGTAGTATACTTTGTTCAAATATTTATACAGGAGGAACATGAAATGAAAAAAAATGCAATGAACAGCACAGTTGACGCACGAACCGCAGCAAAGCAGTTTACCCGCTGGGAAAATATAGCCGGCGCGGTAGCAGACGCATTCAGAATGGACGATACGGAGTACGAATGGCTTAAAAACAAAAGCCTTGCAAAACTGATTGCCGCCATCCCCTTTCTTGCCGGATGTGATGATCCTGACAGGACTGCTGTTACCCATCTGGGAGCATACATTATGTCCATCAGAATCAAGACCCTCGCAAACGCAAAACCCTCTGACGATGAGGACCTGATGCGGCGCCTTGAAATGATCAACAACTACATAGGCGGAGATAGGGATATTATCCGCAAGGGAATGAGCCTTATCGCCCTGAACATGATTGCGGACTATGCCAGGGATATCGAAGAAGACCGCCTTTTCGGCAAATACAACCCGGTGGATTCAGGAGCGTTCGATTACGAATCTGAAAAAGAGCGCCTTGAACGTATCATCACCTCCGTCGAATGCAGAGAGATGGATGAGATCATGAACCTGGACGAAGCAGTGGAGACATACTGGGAAGCAGGTTGAGCGATTGAAAATAAAACTTAACAGTAGCCACCTTATTATCCAGAGAAGAGTAGGCAGTGTTCTCTTTCTGATTACGATCCTGACCGCTGCGATAAATCTTTTTAATCTGCAGTTCAACTTTAAAGACTCTTTTCTTAATGCATTAACCAACATTATTGTACTTCCTACTCTTATCGGTTCCCTCCTGTTACTGATTACCGCTCTAAGGGACTCACCAGTATTGCGCTGCATACAGGTTTCAATCGTATTCCTTGCCGGGTTTTTTACCATTCTTATTACAACCCCGGGAAATCTGACCGGGGTGATATTTCTCCTTTTCGGTATGGCCTTGGCCTATCAGTACCGTTTTTTTGCTGCCGGATTTCTTGTTAAAGTGATTCTCCTGTTTTCCGTGTACCTGCTGGCAACATTCGGCAATGTTTTCTTTATCAACAGGTACCGGCTCCCTTTCGGGATCCCCACGGTCCTTTTTTCCCTTGCCACCATATACCTGTTCTGGATGGTGTTCAGTGAAGAAATAAAGATATACCTTATCCGCACCAATCAGCTGAAGAGCAAACTGGACAGAACAGCATCGGAAAACGTACGGCTTGAGCATATTACGGAGGACCAGGCCAGAGAGATCAAAGAAAAGAACAGGGTTCTTGAAAAAAGTCTTGCCGAGAAAACACACATAGAAGAGGAACTCAGAAGGACCCTGTCCGTGAAAACCATCCTCCTGCAGGAGATACATCACCGGGTTAAAAACAACCTGGCGGTTATTATCGGCCTTTTTAATCTGCAGCATTCAGACGATCCCACTATTCAGGGTTTCATAACCATAAATTCGGACCGCCTCCATGCCATGGCGGCGGTTCATGAAACAGTCTATCAGAACGAAAACGCCGAATCCCTCAACCTTGCTGTCTTTGCTTCAGATATTCTGGAAAATCTGATTAAAATTTATACCGGCGGTGATCCGATTGCGGTAGAAACGGATATGGAGGATATCGAGGTCCCCGTTGATACCGCGGTAGCTCTCGGCATCATACTGAATGACTGTGTATCGAACTCCATTGTGTACGGGCTTGCCAGTAAAAAAACCGGAAAAACCATTTCAGTCACCATCAGAAAGAACGCAGGGATCGAAATGATTATTTCAGACAACGGTATCCGCATTCTGCCGGTCAAGCATGAATCGGGCCACAGCTTCTCTTTCAGCCTAAAATTAATAACACTGCTGGCAGAGGATCAGCTGGCCGGTTCATTTACAAGAGAGTATAACAACGGAAACCGATGGATAATACACGTACCCCCGTTGGATGACATACCTTGAAAAACCACGAATACATCACTTACAGAAGGATTATTCCATGAAATAACGTGCCCCTTTAATCAACAGCCGGTAAATGCTGTTATTGATTTTCAGAATGAAACAGTTAATAACTCACACTGTCCGGTGCGTCATTTTTTGAACCTGTTATCCGGATAAAAACCTTGTTCGGCATGCAGGCGTTCCATTCTCCCGCCTTTTTTAAGGGCAGCGCTTTTATGCAGAGTTTATCCCTGCAGGGGGAATCAGTAACAAATACCCTTGAATCCTCAATCCTGACAGTCGTTATCCCCAAGGGCCCCGGGACTTTTACCGTCTGGTTTTTATCGAGCATATACACGTACTTCTTCCCCGATGCTTCGATATCAACATACCGGGCAGCTGTACTTTTGCCGTACACATTTACGGAAAGGAAGACAATAATGGCAAGAGAAAAGAGAATGGAAACATAGTCAAACACATGTAATTTCATTTTTCCCGGCATTTTTATCCTACCTTTCAAGTTTAAAAAGATCCTTAAGGTCTTTCGTGCTCATGCTGTTTATCCATTTTTCTCCCTGGGCCACTGTTAAATCCGCCAGTTCCTGTTTTTCTTCCAGCATGGCGTTTATTTTCTCTTCAAAGGTTCCTTTTGTAATAAAGCGGTGCACATGAACATCCTTCCGCTGGCCTATTCTAAAAGCCCGGTCGGTTGCCTGGTTCTCCACAGCGGGATTCCACCACAGATCGTAGTGGATAACATGGTTCGCGGCAGTAAGGTTGAGCCCCACCCCGCCGGCTTTCAGGGAGATAATCATGATCCGGCAGTTCCTGTCATTCTGAAAATCGTTGATCATGGCATCCCGCTGCTTCCGGTTAAGCTTACCGTAAAAGAAGGGAGCTTCTTCACCAAGTTCTTCCCGGATAATCTTCTGAAGGATATGTCCCATCTGCGCAAACTGGGTAAATACAAGGGCTTTTTCATTGTTAAACAGTATCTTCTTTAAAATTTCCAGCAGCTGCTGTGTTTTGCCGGAAAGATCCGCGGCATGACTGCCATCCTTTAAGTAAAGGGCTGGGTGATCGCAGATCTGCTTAAGGCCGCTTAAAAGTTTAAAGATAACGCCGCTCCGTTCAATCCCCTCAAGTTCGGCAAGAAGTTCTTCTACTCTGTCTACAAGACCCTCATAGAGAGCGGCCTGAGCCGGTGTCAGATCGGTGTAGGTATTAAGCTGAATCTTATCCGGCAGATCGTCAATAATGGATTTGTCCGTTTTCATCCGACGGAGAATAAAGGGAGCAGTAAGCCTTTTGAAAGAATCCAGCGCCTGCCTGTCCCTGAAACGTTCTATGGGAATCGCGTAATTTTCCTTGAAATGTTTCTTGTTGCCGAGAAGGTTTTTCATGATGAAATCCAAAACGCTCCAGTAGTCCATAAGCTTGTTTTCAACGGGAGTCCCAGTCATGGCAATTTTTATCTTTCCACCCAGAGATTTTACCGCCTTTGTACGGGAGGCATCGGGGGTTTTAATGTTCTGGGCTTCATCGGTAACAACCACCAGCCACTTTTTCTTTTTCAGCAGCTCTTTATCCTGAGCGATAACAGCATAGGTGGAAATAATAACCTCCGCTTTATCATCCAGCGAACGGCCCGGTCCGTGATAAACGGAAGCTTTAATGTCCGGCGTAAACTTTTCTATCTCCCGTTTCCAGTTCGTCATAAGGCTGGCGGGAACGATAACCATGGCCGGCTCTTTAGGGGTCAGGGTGTTTTCCTCTTTCAGTTTTAAAAGCAGTGTTAATACCTGAAGTGTTTTTCCAAGCCCCATGTCGTCGGCTATCAGGGAACCAAGGCCTATTTTATAGTTATGATAGAGCCACTGAAAGCCCGCTTCCTGATATCCCCGTAACGTGGCCTGCAGACCTTCAGGAAGGGTTGTTTTCCCGGGAGTAAACAGTCTGGAAAAGATCTCTTCCAGCCTTTTGTCCGTCTTGATGGGTATGTCTTTGTACTTTCCTTCGAGATTTACCCGCAATATGTCCATGGCGGAGAGAGAAGCTTCTTTTTCCAGCTGTTTCCGTATCTTTTCAAGCTCTTTCTCGTTAAGAACAAGATACTTGTCTTTGTACCGGACTATCCTCCGGTACTTTTCCGCTAATTTCAAAAACGCATTCGGAGAGATAAACTCATCCCCGAGAGCAAGCGTCCACTTAAAATCCATCATCTCTTCAAGGCTGGTATAACTTTTTACTCTACCCGGGTCCGATCCTGCTTTCCTGGAAAACGACAGAGTCAGCTGGGGCATAAAACTTTCCTGAAGGCTTTTGGGAAGGACCGTAGAGACCCCGAGGGTCTGTAGCGCAGGCAGGGCATTGAACCAGGTTTCCACAAAGGTATCCTTTTCAATTGCCACTGTATCCTGCTGTTTAAGGTAGGTGTTTACCGTGGGGAGATAGGTGGAAAGGAGATTGAGATCCCGGAGAACAGGAAGCTTTTCAGGATCGTCTTTTTCCAGAAACTGCTTTAAACTAACCGGTCTGGGATCAGCTTCCCTCGAGTCCTTTACCTGAATCTCAAACTGAAACTCTTCCAGCATCTCTTCCAGCCGTATAACAGGGGTAATATTGTGGGGCCGTACAAAGAATCGTCCCAGCCACAGATGTATGGTACGGGCGTTCTCCCTGTCTTCAAACCGAGAGGGGGAATATTCCCTGCCGAGAAAAAAGAGGGAGAGAACAGGCTCTGACTCAGCATCCTTTACCGGCCGGAACAGCCGGAAATAGTACTGTGCGAAAAAGGAGACAAGGAAGAGAAGCTGCTCTTTCTCCTCAAGGGCATTCCCCTCCAGCTTGACAAGGACCCGGGGCATCGCCTGAAGCAGATTCTCGAATATCTCCTTTATCACGGGATTAAAAAGGGCCGGAATCCAGCGGACAAGGTAGTGTCCCTTGTTAAGAGAGTATATTTCGGGAATAAGGGAACGTTTTTCAATAAGCTTAAAGACAAAGCTGTGAACCATAACAAGGTAGGAAAGTATATCCGGATAAACGGAAAGGTCTCCTGCGGAAAGTTTCTGTACGTATTCTATCAGATTCTCCGGGGCATCCTCCGAAAAAGTAAGCTTCTCCTTCCCCTTTTTAAGATATCCGGAATACCGGTTTTTACCCTTAAGCAGCCGGAATTCACCGGCCGTAAAAAGTACCTCCGGCAAATCCTCTGAAAGTTCCAGATCCTTTACGTGCTTTTTTACCGCTTTACCCATTTTTTTTGAGGCAGCGGTAAAGATCTGCTTGAAATCATTTTTCAGATAAAAGAGGGGAAACTCGGTAAGAAGTCCCGCAATGGACTCTCCATGGTCAGGGATGGAAGAAAAGTCGATCTGTTCCAGGTTCTCCCGGTAGTAGTTGTACTCCTTTTCTTCCAGGGACAGAAAAGAAGTGATATCAAGAATTCCCTCTTCTTCTTCCATTCCTTCCGAATGGATCTCCTCTAAAAGATCAAAATCATGGAGCTGGAAAACAAGGAAAGGGTTTTTGTCAATTTCATTGGCAATAATGTATACAACGGCCGCAAGGTGTTTGCACGGTACCGCCCAGTCCGGACAGGAACACTTCATTTTGAGATCTTTCCAGGAGGAGGGAAATACCTTTATCCCGAGGTCCGTAAGATCATTGTATAATTCCGGCGGAAGCACCCGTGCTTCAAGCTGGGACAGATAGTACGGGCTGTTTACAACAAGTTCAATTATTTCCTGTTTCTCTTTTTTTGTAAACTTCCAGAGCTGAAAACTGGTTTTGTAGGGCTGGGGTCTTCTGCCCGCGACCTTCGCGCTTATCGCAGAGCCCTGAATGTCTATGTTTTTTACCGAACCGTTCCGGGCGTAGCGTTCTCCCCGGGGAAGCCTGTTGGAATAGTCAATCCTGTCCAGAGCTCCCAGCCACTTTTTTCCCCACCATGTATGTCCAAATTTGATTACTGCCATGGGAATAGTGTACAAGATTAGCCTATTATAAATCAACCGACTCAGTTAAAAGCCTGGTCATTCGTGATACTTTCGTGGAGATCTCCAGGATCGTCGGCTTTAAACGGGAAGTACCACTTTCTATACAAGCTGCGACAGTAAGGTCGTCCAGGGGACGATAACCGGACGGTTTTCTTTGAAACAGTCTCTTTCTACAAATGCCGCATTAAAGGTTATCTGGAATGCGTGCTTTGTTTGTAATAATTCATGAAAGTAAACAAGGCTCTTACTCAACTGCTTTGACTCAGAGCTTTTAACCTCAACCAGGAACCATGGAATGGAGTCTTTTACAACAAGAAAATCAACTTCTCTCTGATTCTTGTCTCTTACATAGTGTAACAGGAAATCTCCCATCCCGGTATCGTTCCACATATCAACGGATACCCGAATATTATTAGCCAATGAAGAATAACTTATCTGACTGCCTGCGGCTGCAATAATATATTCTGATAATAAGTCCATCTGCCTGACTTCCTGAACCTTTGCCACATCCCTGATATCCTCATGGATAAGCTGTTCTATCCGGAGTTTTTTCCAGCGGTTATACACATTAAGTCTGCCCGACCCTGTTACAATAATTTTGCATGAGTTTTGATAGACATCAAAGAAACCTTTAAGAAAAGATTTCCACCTGCTGTACTTATGAATTTCATCGAATACAATGACAGGATTCTCTTCTTTTATTGATGTTAAACCCAGATATTCAGCAACCCGATGAGATCCAGAAAGGATAATTGGACAGGATTAATACGATTTTTACAAAGACCATTTTCTTATGTATCGTAAAACAGTCCGGTATCAAAGATATTCTGCCATTTCTTCAGACAAGGCAGCTGCACCGGAAAAGTGAATTCCTGCTATTCCGAGGGCCCGGGCCGCCAGAATATTTTCTTCGGTATCATCGATAAAAACCGTTTCTTCAGGAAGAAGACTGTACCGCGAGAGGAGAATATCGTAGATTTTTCTCTCAGGTTTGTTGACCTTTACCTGCCAGGAGATAACTCCCCCGTCAAACATATCAAACAGAGGAAACCGTTTTCGGAGTATTTGATAGCCGTATTTGTGAAAGTTGGACAGAAGAAACAGTCTGTATCCCTTTTCTTTTAAACGGCGGGCATAGGTTACAGTGTCCGTAACAGGATAGAAATGGTAGGGAGCTTCCTTAAAAAAGCGTTCGATCTCTTCCTGGTAAGGTTCGTTCCCCTGTACTGATCTTTGTATCCCTTCTTCCAGGGAAACCAGCCCCCTGTCCATATCAAGCCATATCTTACCCCCGACAATTTTGGAAAGAGGATGTTTATGGAAATCTGTTCTGCCGAAGAGGGTTGTATAGATAGCAGGCGGATCCCAGCGGAGGAGAACATTTCCGATATCAAAGATGATGTTTAGTATTTTTGCCATACGTGTGCTTATTATTATCAGTATGCTGCGGCATAATCAACCAACTTCATACAGACAGGCAGCGTGAATCTTTCTTATTCTGTAAATTTCTGCTATATTTAAAGCAGGAATGCTTCTTTTCCCGTATTAACATATAAATTGTTAAACCAGAAAAGGAGTGCCCTTTATGGGAGATGCGGTGATGGAGTTGGGTGAGAGAGAACTTGAGAAGATTGGAAAGTATGTTCAAAGCCACCTTGAAGAGTGGAACAAAGGTTCAAATGTTCTGGAATTCAAAGCTCAGAGAGAGCTTGATCTGGTCGAACGGATGGTTCGGGTCGAAGAGGGACTTAAAAACATCGCCGAGCAGATGCAGAAAGGCTTCGAGTACATGGAGAAGCGTTTTGAACAAGTGGAAAAACGTTTCGAGCAGATTGACAAGCGGTTCGAGCAGGTAGATAAACGCTTTGAACTGATGGAAAAGCGGTTTGATCAAATAGACAAACGCTTCGAGCAGGTGGACAAACGGTTCGAGCAAGTGGATAAACGTTTTGAACAGGTGGATAAGCGGTTCGAAGACATGCAGCATTACATGGATAGAAGATTTTCGCAGCTGCAGTGGATGATAGGAATAGGATTTACAGCAATAACCGTATTCATGGGGCTGCTTAATTTCTTATAGAGCGGCTCCGAAGGGGGTGGGCGTACCCGGCGGATGTCCGGCCAGCTGTTACCTCTCCCCGCCGGTCGGGGTTGAAGCGAGAGGGAAGACCTTCCCCCCCTTAAAACGAAAGATGACGTAACAATGAAGAATTACGTATATTGATTGTAGAGGATCTGCTTTTTTGGGTATGCAGCGTATACATTTTCCATAAAGGGGTTCCAAAATGAAAACAAATACGGAAAATAAAAAAGTTACTCTTGTTTTTTTCATTGCCGGCATTATCATGACTATTACATCTTTAATTATGGGGATTTCAGACAATCTTCCCGGGATAATTCTTCTCTACACAGGATTAACCGCACTACTGCTGGGATTTGTGCATCATTGGCGGTCTTTAAAGAAATTTCTCATCCTATTGGGTATATCCTTTGGAGGGTTTATACTATTTGTCATACTGCACAATGGAATGTACGCCTTAAGCATAATAGCGGCGGACATTACCGTTTTAAAACAGATCCTTGATATTATCGGAGGTGCGTTTTTTATTATTGCGGTTTTGGTCTGCCCTGTTGGAGTCGTTGTTGGTTTAACAGGTTCGGCTGTGGGTCTTCTTCGCAGAAAACATTGGAGAAAGGCCTGAATAATGAAAACAGTTATTGGAATTGATAACGGTACCCAAAGCACCAAAGTTATCTTCTATGATTATGAAAACATGAAGATTGCTGCTGAAGCTTCTTCACCCCACGATTTGATCTCCGGGGAAGACGGCACCAAGGAACAGAAAGCCCGGTGGTGGATTGATGCGCTGAAGAAATGCTTCCGGGAAATACCTGAAGATGTAAGAAAGAGTACCGCTGCGGTGGGTGTTTCCGGACAGCAGCATGGGTTCGTTCCTCTTGATGCAGAGGGTACTGTTCTGCACAATGTTAAGATATGGAGTGATACATCAACGGCCTCTGAGTGTCTTGAGATCGAGGCAGCTTACGGGTCAGGGAAAAAGCTTCTACAAGATACAGGCAACAGGATTCTCCCCGGATACACTGCATCAAAAATCCTCTGGTTCAGAAAGCGCCATCCTGAAAAGTACGCAAAGATGCGGCATATTCTCCTCCCCCACGATTATCTTAATTTCTACCTGACCGGAGAATACTCCATGGAATACGGGGATGCTTCCGGTACCGGACTTCTCAATATAAGAGAACGCACTTGGAACAGGAGGCTGATACAGCTACTTGATCCGGACAGAGATCTTTCATCATGTCTCCCCAGGCTGCTGGATGCTTCCGGGGCAGCAGGCAGCGTATCCCGTATGGCTTCAGAAGAACTTGGTATACTGGAGGGGATCATCGTTTCCTCCGGCGGGGGCGACAACATGATGGGAGCAATCGGTACAGGTACGGTTTCTCCCGGCGTAATGGCCATGAGCCTTGGAACCAGCGGAACCATCTACGGATACTCCGATACTCCTGTTATTGATGAAACAGAAAATCTTGCTGCATTCTGCTCCTCCACCGGCGGATGGCTCCCCCTGCTCTGCACCATGAACTGTACCGTTGGGACGGAACGTACCCGGGCTTTATTTGATACAGACGTTAAGGATTTCGATAAGACAGCCGGGAAAGCCCGTCCGGGAAGCGGCGGAATACTTACCATTCCGTTTTTTACCGGGGAGAGGACACCTAACCTGCCGAATGGAAAAGGCTGTATTGTCGGCATAACAGATACGAATATGACAAAGCCAAACATCTTCCGGTCAACCATGGAAGCGGCAGTTTTCAGCATGAGGCTTGGTCTCGAAACCTTTAAAAAGCGGGGATTTGAACCAAAGGAGATACGTCTTATCGGCGGAGGGGCTAACTCTCCCCTCTGGCGGCAGATTGCATCTGATATTCTGGACATTCCCGTGGTTGTACCGCTATACAAGGAAGCTGCTGCTTTGGGAGCAGCGGTTCAGGCCTTATGGGTACTTCAGCAGAAAAAAGGCAATACTATCCAGCCTCTTGTCAATCTTACCAATCTCCATGTCAAAATGGATAAAGACTCAAGATGCATACCGAATTCCATGGCAGTCAAAACCTACGACGGAAGTTACCGGTTATATAGGGCATATATAGACCAGCTATCTCCTTTGTATCGTTAAAAAACTGATAGAGACCTGCTTATAATGTATGTTTTACTATTTTTGCAAGTATGAGTCTGTAGATATTTATAAAAACCAGGAAGAGAAAAAAAGCACTGAACTGCGCAATAAAAGCGGATATCATTGCGTGAATCGCCTTATCCAGAAAGAAAGAATCCAGGAAATACAAGGTTGGATAGTATACGGTAATAGTCAAAATAAACGCGGCTGGAGAATAGAAAATAACGTCTTTTGTAAACTTTTCAATCGACAGGGTCTTCATTTTTTTTTGGTGATATATCCGCGTTCCGGTGTACCCGATTAATGATCCGGTCAATGATCCCGCAACTGTCAACATTGAGGTAACATGGTGATCCAGTTTAAAAATAAAAGAGCAAAAACTGGCAATCTGCGCACCAATAATTGCTCCCACTTCACCAAGCAGAATTTCCTTATTGAAGAACCAGAATGACTGTAACTTCCTGTTTCTTTCTTCCATTAATCAAAATACCGGAAAGACAGGTTGCCTGCATCGGTTTCAGTATACATGTGGCCGAGAAGCATCTCTTTTACAAAATACAAATTTCTTGATTTTATAAGACCCTTTTCACTAAACCTCCGCATGGAAAGCAGTACTTTTCCGCATTTCCTTATAATACCGAATTTAAACCCCATTTTTTTTGCGTCCATTGAAAACTGAGAATCTTCCCCAAATATAAGCGGTTTAAATCCGTTTACCTTTACGTAGGCCTGGGCAGTTGCAAACATACACACCTGCATCAACGGTTTCTTAGACTTTTCAAATAACATCAATCCTAAATTGGTAATATCAACGACTGTTTTATAGAGAAGATTCCTGGAAGGGATAATGGAACGGTATTCTTTCAGCATATACGGCTCTTGAAGTGTTCCTGCTACATCAAGGTTTTTATGCTTCATCTCTTCTATTGCCTTCTCAAGGAATTCACTTCCGGTCAAGACAACATCAGCATCTACAAACAGAAGCAGATCTGCTCCCCATTTTAATGCTTCCTGGGCACCATTATTCCTCCCTACAGAAGGAGTCCCTCCGGGGACTACCGTAAAACCGTAACTTTCCGCTATTTGTACCGTTTTATCACTCGAATATGCATCGGCAACAAAAACTTTATAATTGGTATACGTCTGCTTTATAATGGAATCAGCAATATTCTTTAGATAATATTCTTCATTTTTTGTTGGAATTATTATTGCCAGTTTCGTTTTCTTCATACTCGGTAAAATAATAATATTTTGTTAAAAAAGCAATACAAATGGAGCTTTTTGCGAAGTACCCCAACTTACTATACTGAGAGAAAATAACAAAGGGGTCAAAAATATTTTACCCCGAGAGAATGCCCTGAAGAGGCTTTAGAGCATCTAAAAG
>WGCU01000069.1 GCA_015493635.1 Spirochaetaceae bacterium
CTGCTAAATTTAGAAATATATGTAAATTTTATTTTCCTGGAATAAAATATTTCCTGTGTTTTTTCTGAATAATAGTTGTAATATTTTTCATAGGTGCTACAACCGGAAAGAAAGACCGCAATTAATATTATTAGTAGAATGAAAAATCTGATATCGTTGGCAAATCTAAGCTTTAATTCTTGTAACGATAATACTTTATTCAACATAAGCACCTTTTTTATAATATCCTAATAAATAAAAAATCTTTCAGTACCAATTTTTTAATTCTAAATTTGTCTAGAGAACTATGCAATATTTATTATGAGTCATTCTACCTCGGCTAGGATGTCTTCTACGATACTTATCACCATCCTTTCTAGCTTTGAATAGTTTAGATGAAATTTTGTATAGAGGAGGACATCCTGTACCTCCAAATCCATAATAAACAGTCTGCCTGCCACCATTAATTGTTAGTAATTCATGATCCTCAATTGCTTTCATTTTTTACTTCACTTCCTTTAATACACTTTATACCTGTGAGTTGTACTTTTTATTTTATCCTGCAACGCAGGACTTTTATAAAATAATAGTACCCCCCCCCGGGATTATGTCAAGGAAAAAATCAATGTTTCCACTATATTCGGTACAATCTTTCCTGTTTCCTAGAATTACTCTCTTATCTCTAAACTTATCTGAATTCTGTTTATCACTGATCAAAATCATAAAATGCAAAAACAAAGAAAGTTGAACCAGCCAAAAGACATGTAATTCCCCATCAGTCTATGAAACCCCTCTTCCAATAAGTTAGAGACTCCATCCCTCTTCCGCGTACCACGTTTCAACAGAATTTCTGACCCTCGGTCCGTTCTCGGATTCCAGCTGCCGTTCATTCAGAGCATCGTCTTCTCCCTTGTAACCCAGTACAAGAACAGTCAAAAGTTTTACTTCTGCAGGTATTTTGAACTCATTTTTCAGCAGTTCCTGGTCGTATCCGGCAATGGGATGACCGATAAGGCCCTCTTTCTGCGCCTGTATCAGCAGACTGAATACTGACATGCCGGTATCAAATTCAGCGTAGTGCCTGCCGTCGTCCAGTTTGCAGTCCAGATCATCCTGCGTACATACCAGTATAAAAAGAGGAGCTCTGGCGGCCCAGCTGTTTCCGCTGTTCAGACCTTTTTGGACTTTCTTGAGTCCTTCTTCACTCTGCACACTGATATAGCGCCAGGGCTGTTTATTGAAGCACGAAGGAGCATAGTTCGCCGCTTCCATCAGACTGTCTACAATCCTGCTTTCGATTTTTTTCGGACTGATGGCCCTGTAGGATCTTCTTTGATAAATTTCAGTTAAAATACTTTTATTTTCTTCCATTTCATTCTCCTTATACCTGTTATAATACTTAATATTAGCGGTTTTGTCACCATTATTCTCAAACGAGTGAGTGAAACGGGACAACTTATTGGTCCCGTTTCCGATCGAGTGCAGAGAACGAAAGGTTGAAATACCCCGCGGCTTGCCGCGGAATAGGCCGCGATAGCGGACTGGATCCAGGGTTTACCCTGGGGTATTGATACCTTTCATTCTTCAGGATTTTGGTATTTTCCATGATTCCTCTTGACTTGTTCCGTTTTAATGAGTATATATGAACATATATTCATACGTTGATTTTTAAAGGTGATGTTCAATGGCCCAGGACGACGGAAAATGCAAGGTATTCTTTGTTCACGAAGATACGGTAAAAAAGGTACAGGAAGAGATACCGGAAGAAGAACTGCTGTTCAAGCTGGCGGATTTCTTCAAGATTTTCGGAGATACTACACGGATACGGATTCTCAGTGCCCTCTTTGTAACTGAAATGTGTGTCTGTGACCTTTCGGAAATTCTTGGGGTAAGTCAGTCCGCCATGTCCCACCAGCTGAAAATATTGCGTCAGGCAGGGCTGGTAAAGTTTAGAAAAGCGGGGAAATCCGCTTTCTACACCCTGAAAGACAACCATGTCAAGCAGATTCTGGATACAGGAATCTCACACATAACGGAATAGAAGGAGCGGACCATGGAAAAATATACACTGAAAAACCTTGACTGCGCTGACTGCGCCCTGAAACTGGAAAACGGTTTAAAAAAACTGGACAGCGTGCAGTTTGTGTCAATTAATTTTGCTACTGCGCAGCTTCATATTGATACAGAGGATATCCGCGAAGTGGAAAAGCTCATAAGCGATCTTGAACCGGAAGTAGAACTTGTTTCCGGAGAAGCATCAACAAATGATGATGATGAAGCAATGAACGTAAAAAAAGAGCTGATCCGTCTCGGAATTCTTCTCATCCTCTTTACCTCCGGACTCATTTTTTTAAAACCGCTGGAAGCCACCCCCTACCACGCCGGGGAGTGGGTTCTGTTTCTTACGGCTTATTTATTAAGCGGATGGAAAGTGCTCCGGTCGGCTTTCCGCAACATTTTAAAGGGGCGTGTTTTTGATGAAAATTTCCTTATGGCCATTGCCACCATAGGCGCCATGACCATTCATGCCCTTCCTGAAGCCGCCGGAGTCATGATTTTTTTTACTATTGGTGAGTTTTTTGAGGACCTGGCCCTGGACAAATCAAGGCGGTCAATAAAATCACTCCTTCAGATTAAACCTGAAACCGTAAGAATACAGACTGATGAAGGATTTATCCTGGTCGATCCTGACTCGGTAGATCCCGGTACTACCATTCTTGTGAAACCAGGAGAGCGGGTCCCTCTGGACGGAGAAGTACTTACCGGAGAAGCACAGGTGGATACATCAGCCTTAACAGGGGAATCAGCTCCCCGGAAGGTGCAGGAGGGGAACCCTATACTCGCAGGAATGATACTTCTTTCTGAATCTCTTACCATTAAAACAACAAAAACATTCCAGAACTCATCAATCTCCAGAATTCTTGAACTTGTTGAGGGTGCGCTTCAGAAAAAAGCAAAAACAGAGAAGTTTATTACCTCATTTGCCCGGTACTACACTCCGTTGGTAGTTTTTACAGCCCTGGGAATAGCACTGCTGCCGCCGCTTTTAATTCCGGGAGCACTTTTCAGTACATGGATATACAGGGCCCTCGTTATCCTTGTTATTTCATGCCCCTGTGCCCTCGTCATCAGTATTCCCCTGGGATACTTTGGAGGAATAGGAGGTGCATCAAGAAAAGGGATCCTTATCAAGGGTTCAAATTATATTGATATTCTCGCCAGAGTTAAAACAGTAGTTTTTGACAAGACCGGAACACTTACATCAGGGACCTTTGAAGTAACAGATATTCAGCCGCGAAACGGTTTTTCAAAAGAGGACGTTTTAAAATTGGCCGCCGCGGCGGAAGCTCACTCGAACCATCCCATTGCCCTTTCGATAAAAAAAGAGTGGGGAGGAGAAATTGATGAAGCAGCGGTTACCTCGCATGAGGAAATCCTCGGCTTCGGAATAAAGGCTGTTATAAAAGGGAAAACAGTTCTGGTAGGAAACGACCGGATCCTCCACAGAGAAAATATAGAGCACACCGACTGCAGTATTGATAAAACGGTTGCCTACACCTCAGTTGACGGGGTGTATGCCGGATACATCATTATCAGTGACAAGATAAAAGAAGACGCGGCACAGGCCCTGACGGACCTCAAAAAACTGGGCGTAAAGAAAACCATTATGCTGACTGGTGATAATACGAACACAGCGCGCAGTGTAGCAGAAACACTGTCCATTGATGAATACCACGCCGAACTGCTCCCCGCCGATAAGGTTTCATATTTGTCCGGAATTATTGAAAATGAAGATGGCTATACTGCCTTCGTAGGGGATGGTATCAATGATGCCCCGGTTATAGCTCTTGCAGATGCGGGAATTGCCATGGGAGAATGGGGATCGGATGCTGCTATAGAAACAGCTGATATTGTCCTTATGACCGATGCTCCCTCAAAACTTGCCGAAGCTGTTCAGGTAAGCAGAAAAACAAGAAAAATCGTTATGGAGAATATTACCCTGGCCCTTGTTATAAAACTTGTTTTTGTCGGGCTGGGTATTGCGGGACTTGCAGGAATGTGGGAAGCTGTTTTTGCCGATGTAGGGGTAGCCCTTCTGGCTATCTTTAATGCCTTAAGAGTGCTAAAGTGAGGAACAAATGTTGAAAAAGATACTTTTTTCTGTGATACTTACCATTATGTTTATCTCCTGCGCCACCCTACAGAAAGATATTGACCGTTTCAGTTTGTACAGAAACAAGAAAGCAATCGTAAAAGACTTCTCTCCCGGCAGTCCGGAGAAGCTTGAAACGTATATCTCCGGGTTTAATCTTGAAGAGCTGACTGCTGTTCCACCGGAAACGGAACCTTACCGGATAACACCTTTAGAAAAGTGGCATATTTCATCTGATAAAACACTGACTTATGAAAGGTGGGCTTTTAAGAGCAGCTTTTTCGGGAAAGTACTGCCGGGAGATGCCCTCTTTTATGTTATTCAGCAGAACAAACTGCAAAACAATCCTGTTATTCTCTGGGTCCCCGGTTTCGGCGTTTCCGATTTTGCTTTCAGGTTTGTTAAAAACTTTTTTACTGCTGAAATCAATGCAGGGTATAACGTCGTTATCTACATACCTCCCTACCACCTGGAAAGGCAGCAGAAGGGGAAAAGTGCCGGAAGCGGCCTTATAACTGCATCACCGCTGCATAACGTACAAGAGATGGTAAATGCAGTAAAAGAACTGAGAATGGTGTACGCATACCTGAAAAACAGAAATGTTACAACTATCGGAACATGGGGAGGTTCCATGGGAGGCGCTTTTACGCTTATGCTGCAGTCAGTGGAGAAAGTGGATTCCATGGGGCTTATGATCCCTGTCCTTGACTGGAATACCTTTATTACTCCGGATGATCTTTTTCCCCGGTACCAGAGAGCAGGTTTTACAAAGGAACTTCTGACAAATGCGTATCGCCTGATCAGCCCGGTAACCTATCCCCTTACTGTTTCTCCCGGGAGGATACAGATTGAAGCGGCTGAATATGACCAGCTGAACCCAATCAAGGATATTGCTGCATTCGCTGCAAAATACGGCATTGTGGATATCAAACGGTACAAGGCAGGACATGCTTCCATTCTGCTTAACAAAAAGGTGTACGCGGACTATACTGCTTTTCTGTCAGGCCTTCTGTCAGGTCTGTAGAAGGCCTGTAGAATATTCAATTTCTCCGCTGGCCGAAGAAACAGTACGGCCGTTATCCAGCTGGATCAGAATAGTGCCGTCCGGAGCTATCCCGGAAAGGATGCCTTTTATCCTTTTACCCTGTACCGGATCTCCGGGAATAAAAACTATCTCCCTGCCGCGGGCAAAAAGTCTTTTTTTGATAGCTGCTGCCGGATTTTCAAGATTCAAGGCACTGTAAATCCCGTTTAAAACAAAAAAAAGCTCTTCTTCCGGATTACATCGCATTCCTGTTTCCTTTAAAACAGACGTTGCTTTAAAACGGAGAGCTTCGGGAAAGGAGACCTGGTTAAGGTTAAGCCCGATTCCTACCAGAGAATAATTTCGGGTCTGTTCAATAATGATACCCGATATTTTTTTCCCCGATACAAGGACATCATTCGGCCATTTAATAAGGGGTTTTACGGAATGGGCCTGTTCCAGATAGAGTGCCAGCCCCAATCCAATAATCAACGGGAGAGGAATCTTCCGGACGGGCACCTTCTCCACATCCAGGATAAGGGTACACAAGAGATTCTTGTTTTTCTCCCCCATCCAGCGGCGGCCGGGAATTCTCCCCCGCCCTGCAGACTGGAATCCAGCCATAATGACTGTTCCGTGCACCGGTTTAATTTCACGGGCCAGTATCATGGTAGATTCAGTCTGTTCCACGTAGAGAACCGGAGCACCATTAAAAGAGTTATGTACTTCCAAAGGAGAAAAAACAGTTTCCATATCCAGGAAATGTATCCTTTTATGCATATTTCTACCAGTTCTTTTTATCGTACCTTGCAAAAAATGTTATTCCGAATAGTATACATATAAAGTACCAAAAAAAGGACGGAATATGAAATATAACAATCTTGACCAGACACAGGCATTCGCAGAGCTTAAGAAGACTTCTCAGGCAGATGTTGCATCACTGCTTACCGCTGAAAGAGTTACTTCATTAAAAATAACGGAGGGGGTCTTTACCTACTATTATGCTGCTCTGCCGGTAACCGAACCCGTTGTTGATCTGCTGCAGCAGCTTAGTGATGAGCAGCAGCTTATTGAAAAATATAAACTCATCCTTTCCGGAGAAGAAATGAATACTGGTGAACACAGAAAAGTACTGCATCATCTTACAAGAGGAGCAGTCCTGCCAACTGAAGGAAATGACAAACTGAAAGAAAAGGAGCTTTTTTATCAGACTGAGCGTACCAAGATCAATGAGTTCGCGGAAAAGATACATTCGGGTAAAATTACCGGTTCAACAGGAAAAAAATTCACCACCGTTATCCAGATAGGAATCGGCGGATCGGATCTCGGCCCCCGGGCATTGTACATTGCACTTAAAAATTATCTCCGTTCCCGGGGTGATCAGAAAATGAATGCTTACTTTATTTCCAACGTGGATCCCGATGATGCCGCAGCGGTTATAGAGTCTGTCGATATAGAGAAGGCTCTTTTCATCCTCGTTTCAAAAAGCGGCACAACCCAGGAGACCCTTACAAACAGGGACCTTGCCGTAAAACTTATGAAAGGACAAAACATACCGGGATTTAACCCTGAAAAACACATGGTAGCGGTAACCAGCAGGACAAGCCCCCTTGCCGCATCGGATGCTTTTTTAGAAAGTTTTTTTATAGATGATTTTATCGGAGGACGGTACTCATCTACCAGTGCTGTCGGAGGAACGGTGCTTACCTTTGCTTTCGGAGCGGAAACCTTCGGACAGCTCCTTGAAGGGGCCCATGAAGCAGATACCGCAGCACTGGACCCCGATATACGCAAAAACGCCAGTCTTATGGATGCTCTCATCGGTGTGTATATGCGCAATATCCTCGGATATCCTGTATCTGCCATTCTCCCCTACAGTCAGGCGCTTTCCCGGTTCCCCGCGCATCTACAACAGCTTGATATGGAGAGTAACGGGAAAAGTGTCAACAGAGAAGGACTACCGGTTGCCTATAAGACCGGACCGGTACTGTTCGGCGAACCGGGAACAAACGGGCAGCACTCTTTCTTTCAGCTTCTTCATCAGGGAACCGATATTGTTCCGCTTCAGTTTATAGGATTTAAAAAATCTCAAAAAGAGATAGATATTGACATCGATGGATCAATGAGCCAGACAAAACTCAACGCTAATCTTGCGGCACAGATTACCGCTTTTGCAAAAGGAAATAAAAACAAAAACCCCAATAAAAACTTTTCAGGCGGGAGACCGTCTTCTCTCCTCCTTGCGGACCAGCTTACACCGAAAGCCCTCGGCACACTTCTCGCGCATTATGAAAACAAAGTAATGTTTCAGGGACTTGTATGGAATATCAACTCATTCGATCAGGAAGGGGTACAGCTGGGTAAAATTCTTACCCGCCAGATACTTTCCGGTTCAACAACCGACGATTCTCTGCTGGCACTCGTGGAAGAATTGAGATAAAAAAACCCCCCAGGGAAAAGGAGGTTCAAAACCCTGGGGGGAACATCTAAAAAGGAGGTCAATGAAAAAGTTTTTTTACTGCACCATCTCAAAAAGGTAAACCACAAAGCTGCTTAATGGTTACAGAAAAAAAGAAAATATTCTATGCACAGGGAATATACATTTTCCATTTGATAATATCAAGTATAAAATGAAGTTTTTTGACATTTTATTCATTTTTCATCTTGACCGGCTGCCGGGTGTTTTCCAGTACATCCCGCCACAGGCTTCCTTCAATATCAATAGTTTTCTTCTTTGATACAGCAACCTTTATGGGAACATGCACAAAGGTATTATTAACGAGACTGATGAGAATCTTCGTCTTACCTGCCATGGCAGCATGCACAGCATGGGCTCCAAGCCGGGAACAGTAGATAGAATCATTTGGATTTGCCGGAGCACTTCGGATTATATAGCTCGGATCGATGTACTTGATATTAACCTCAATCTTTTCCTTCTTAAAATACTCTTTTATCTTGTCTTTCAGAAAAATTCCTATATCACTGAGTTTTTTGTTACCTGACAGATCTTTTTCGTTACGGTCTTCCATGAGTTCCTGTCCGGCACCCTCCGCCACAAGAATAACAGCATGCTCCCTGTCAACAATCCTCTTCTTCAAATACGTTAAAAAACCTTTTTTCCCTTCAAGATCAAACGAATTTTCCGGAATAAGACAAAAATTGACATCACTCATTGCCAGAGCCGTATACGCTGCAATAAATCCTGATTCACGGCCCATTACCTTCACAAGACCGATACCGTTTATTGCATCATGAGCTTCCACATGGGCGCCCCGCACCGCTTCAACAGCTCTGGCTACAGCCGTCTCAAATCCAAAAGAGCGCTGAATAAAATTCAGGTCATTATCTATTGTTTTCGGTATTCCCACCACCGCTATTTTTAATTTCCGCTTTTCAAGTTCCTCGGCAAGATCAAGTGCCCCCCTCTGGGTACCGTCACCGCCAATAGCAAAAAGAATATTTATGTTCAGGCGTTCTATTTCATCCGCAATATCCTCGACACGGTCTCCTCCACCGCGGGCAGAACCGAGGATGGTACCTCCCTTCATCTGAATATCATCGACAATGTCAGGATCAAGCTCCAGTGTGGAAAACGCTGAATCAGGCAGCAGTCCCCTGTATCCGTTCCGGACACCTGATATCCTCCGTACTCCGTACCGATACCACAAACAACGGACGGTCGCGCGGATAACATTGTTCAACCCCGGGCATAGTCCCCCGCAGGTAACAATAGCTGCGTGAACATGGGCAGGGTTAAAGAATATCTTCTCTCTGGGTCCCGCAAGCTCCAGCAGATGCCGTGTATCGACCTCCTGCTCTTCCCCGTTCTTTACTGCTGAAATATGGTATAAAATCGCTTCTTTATCCCGGACATAGTTTGCAAAGGTATCTCCGTGTACCGTAGACATCTTTATGGGAGAAGGTATCTTTGCTTTCCCTAAGGACGGTACGGAGAAATCGTACTTCAGGGCCTTCTTACTCTCTTTTTTTTCCACAGTTGACTCCTCTATTTGGATGTAAGCACCTCAAGGCCATTCCAGCCGGCAGACGGTTTATGCTTTATATACTTTTTGCACCTTTCAAGAAAAATACCCGAAACATGATCACCGGGCAGTAATTTCTGCACCGCCATAAAATACTTTGCGGACTTTAAAAAATCCATTTTATAGTAGTGCTTCATCCCCATGGCATGGTAACTCCAGGCCTTTTTCTCCCGTGCGGTCAAACTCTTTTTTGCCGTATAGATGCTCTCCCCCTGAGTTTTACCCTTTACAACAACTTTGTCAATCATACGGCAGGGCAGAACTTTCTGTATCTTCCGGTACACACTCTCGGAAAAAATAACCTGCTGTTTATAGGGTTTTGTTAATCCTTCCAGCCGGGAACCCAGGTTAACCATGTCTCCAATAATTGTGTAATCCATCTTTTTTTCCGACCCGATATTCCCGACGGTTACCACTCCGTAGTTAATACCGATACCGGTCCGGAACTCCGGTTTACCAATCTTTACCTGCTCCGCATTAAAGGCAGTAAGCGTTTCCTGCATTTCTATCGCGGCGTAGACAGCCTGAAGCGCATCATCCTCCCGTTTTACCGGGGCCCCGAAAAATGCCATAATTGCATCACCGATATACTTGTCAATAACACCGTTATGTTTAATGATAATATCAACCATCAGCCCGAAGTATCTGTTCAGGACATGTACCAGTTCATCCGGCATATACCCCTCTGATATCGTCGTAAAACTCCTGATATCAGAAAACAGAATGGCAACAACCCGGTTATCACCGATAAGCATCTTTTCCGGATTCTTGAAAATTGTTTCAATTACATCTTTCGGTACGTATTTTTGAAAAATATTTCTTATTTTCCGTTCCTTTTTCTCCGCCAGTACTGATTTAAAAGCAAATTTTTTGATCTGCTTGTAAGCTTTATCAAGCTCCCCTGTCATAATATTAAACGTCCGGGCCAGGGTTCCAATCTCATCCTTGTACTCGACAGGTACTCTCTGGGACATATCGTTTGTGGAAATGACATGCTTCATGGTATCAACGATAGACCGTAACGGACGGGTCAGAAATCCTGTAAAAATAATAAGAAGAATGATGGAAAAAACTATTGTTCCGGCAAGAACATACGCTGTCTGCACGAGGATTTCCTTGCTTTCCCGGTAAAATACTTCTTCATCCTCAGTTACCAGGAAGTACCAGTCGAAGGGTTTAAAGTAAAAACCGTATCCTACCCGCTGTTTCTGATTAACTTTCAGGGTAACCCAGCCTGATTTTTTATTGAGCTCATAATCATAGAGAAGGGATTTCTCCTCTATTCCGAGCTTCATCGGACGGGTAGACATTGCCACATTCGAATCTTTGTCAACGGCAAAAATCAATTCTGTTTTACTTTTGATAATTGAGGAAGCGTATGACTGTATTGCGTTTTTTGCAACCTCCACGTACGCGGGGTTATCTGAAAGACCATTGTTTACAAGAAGATTCCACTGGTTCCCGACATAGTTTGACAATTCCTCAGCTTTAAAGCTCAAAAACTTGATGGCGATCCTCGTCATTCCGCTTCTGGCAGAAAATGAGGATATGGTAGCTGTTATAACCATTGAAGCTATCAAAAGCGGTAAAACAATAAAAATTATCTTTGTTTTTATACTCAATTAATTACCCGTTAATCATATTTAATCATTCTTCCTTTTTCAGAATCGGTATATCCCCCTATCATCTTGAGCTGTAGAAGATTAAATTCTGTACAGGGGCTGTAGGAAAAGAGGATTCATGCCGATTACTGAAGATATGAGGACAAAACAGTGAGTGACCCAGGCCAAGAAATCCTTGCCGATGACTACAGCAGCCAGATAGAAAGTTTCTCCAAAGAAGAAAGGGAAGAGATCCTTGAACAGATTGACAAGATAAGCGCAGGCAACAGGATAGAAATAACACCTGAACTCTTTGAGGTAAAACCGTTAAAAAAGGGTGGAGTACTACCTCTCGTTATAAATATTCTGGGGCTGGTTGTGATTGCGGGGGGATTTTTCTTCGCTAACAGATACTTTCAGGCAAAAGAAGAGAGTATGGTCCTTGGAGAAAAAACATACCAGACAACGGAAGATTCAGTTGTAAAGGAGCTGAAAAAGCAAGCCGCAGAGAAACTACAGGCAAAGCAGCAGGAAATATCCAGGATTCAGACAGAACTTGCAAAACTTGATAAAGAAAGCTCCACATTAAAAGCAACGATGGACAGTCAGATAAAATCAAAAGAACAAGAACTAAAAGCCCAGATGCAGCAGGAACTGGAAAAAGAAAGGGCCCGCTTACAGAGCTCTGGAGTTTCTTCAGCAGAACTCGAAAAAAAGCTGAAAGCTTTTGAAGCGAAAAAACAGAACGATATAAACGCATCTTTAAAGACTTTTAAAGCCCAGTCGGAAGCTGCTTTAAAAGAGAAAGAAAAGGAGCTTGCCCAGGCCAAAATGGTGGCTAACCAGATCCTGGAAAAAGCAAACAAGGATAAAGCGGCTATAGAAGCAGAATCATTGAAAAAAGAAGCAGAACTGAAAAAGCAGTTCGAGAAGGAAAAACAAGCCCTCACAAAGCAGAGCAGCGAAGCGGAACAGAAATTAAATGAGCTCAGCCAGAGACAGCACAACGAACAGCTCATCCTGGATCAGATAACGAGCTCTTATACGTCTATTATTAATTCCATTAAAAAGGGGGAATACCCGAAAGCCCAGCTTGCTATTTCTGATTTACGAAATCTGCTTGAAGATCCGAAGATAAAAAACCTGCCGACAGTGTACAAAAGGGTTCCTGTCGAAAACTTCATCCTTGATTCTCTTGCAAAGGAGATAAAACAGGCCCAGACCGAAACCACAACCGATTTCTCCACCCTTGCCCAGACAGCGCAGACATTGATCAATGCCCGGGCGAATATCAGGAAAGGAGATGAAGCAGTACAGAAAGGAGAATCCTACAGTGCGGAGAGATTCTATAATGCAGGCCTCTCCTCTCTGCCGCAGGTACAGAATGCCGTAAAAACCCTCCGAAGCATACAGGCTAAAAACCTTGAAGACCGGGCCAGAGAGTATCTTTCCCTGGGAGACACCAGTGTAAAAAAGGGGAAACTGGAAGACGCGGTAACCCAGTACCGGAACGCAGCGGTAAACGCGGTGGATGTTAATAAAGAGATCCTTTCATCATCAGTTCATAAACTGGAAAACACCCTGAATTTGATTACAAAAAACCTCTCAGCAAGAAATACAGCGAAATACAATAAAATGCAAAGCAATCTTACCGATAAAATATCAGCACTTCAGAAAAATCTTGACACAAAAACCGATGAAGTGAAAAATCTTACAGCCGCACTGGCAGAAGAAAAATCAAAAAATGCTGATCTTGCAAAAAAACTCTCGGAAAGTAAAGCGGCTATGGAGAAGCAGATAGCTGATCTTACTAGTAAAAACACAGCACTGGCATCAGATATTGCTCAGCAAAAAGCGCGCATAGAAACACTGAACGGAGAGCTTGAAAAATCGTCCGCAAGAATTAAAACCTTGTCCACCCAGGTTAGGAGAGCCGAAAACAAGGCAACAAAACTTCAAAAAGAACTTGATGACGCGGTAAATCAGATAGTTGACCTTATAAACTCATAACAATACGTTGCTTGCACACACCCCGTTCTTCTGATACAATTATACTACAATGAAAAAAGACATGCAGCGTATTCTCGATTCCCTTCCCAACCTCGAAACCATGATTCGTGAGATGAGAGACGTTATACTTACCAATATCGTTATGATTGGGGAGATCCCTTCTCCAACATTCAGGGAAGACAAACTCAGGGAATTTATTCTTAACCGGTTCAACCAGGATAATCTAATAAACTGCTCAACTGATGAAACGGGAAACGCCCTCGGTATACTCCCCGGAAGCATTGGAGACAGGAACATCCTTATCGTTTCCCACATGGACTCGGTATTCGATGAAGAGGTAAATAATACCATCTCTGTTCAGCCTGAATATATATCAGGCCGGGGACTGAGTGATAATATAATCGGACTGGCGGCAATTACCTCTCTTCCCTTTATTCTGGATCAGCTGAAAATGCGGCTTAATTCAAACCTTATTTTTATGGGGACAGCACGAAGTCTCGGACAGGGGAATCTTGAAGGAATCCGGTTTTTTCTTAAAAATACAAAGATAAATATTTCGAACGGAATTATCGTTGACGGTATCAAACTTGGCAACTTGAGTTATTCATCGATAGGCATGGCTCGTTGTGAAATTAACTACTGGGTCCCTGAAGAATACGATTGGACCCGGTTTGGTGCTGTCGGATCCATCGTAACCCTGAATGAACTCATAAACAGAATACAGGAAATACCCATTCCGAACAAACCCCATACAAGCATCATGTTCAGCTCAATATCAGGAGGAAGAGGTTTCAGCAACATTCCTCTCGATGCTACGGTCCGGTTTGAGATAAGAAGCGAATCAGGCACCATGGTTGATGTTCTGCAGAAACAGATCATGGATATTGCGTCGGAAGTAGCGTCAAACAGCGGTTCACGGGTAGAAACAAAGATCCTTGCCAAGCGGAAACCCGGCGGAATAAGTTTTTCTCATCCCTTTGCAGGTGCTGCACGAGCAATCCATAAAACATTGAACATAGAGTCACGGATAACCCCCAATATCGCGGAGCTTTCCGCGTTTATTGATAAGGATATCCCCTCTATCGCAATCGGCATTACAAATACGGAAAAACTGACAAAATCGCTTGAAAAAGTTCAAATAGAGCCTATCTATAAGGGGCTCGCACAGCTTGTCGGGTTAGTTATGGCTATAGACGAGGGATGCTGCAATGAAAATTGAAACCTGGTTGAAAAATAATACATTTCATCATTCATCTTTTTCAGACCTTGCCGATCTGGTACGGGAAAAAGAGAAACAAAATCTAAAAATATCACTCTGTATACCTACGCTTAATGAAGAACGGACTATCGGAAAGGAAATTATACTCTTCCACTCGGAACTCATGGTACGCTACCCCCTTATTGATGAAATAGCCATTATTGATTCTGGATCATCCGACAATACGTTAAACGTTGCCCGGTCATTTGGAGCCGATACCTACCTTGCGTCTGACATCCTTCCGAATCTTCCACCAAAAAAAGGAAAGGGAGAAAATCTCTGGAAAGCTATCTATCAACTTGAAGGGGATATTATCATCTACGTTGATGCTGACATAAAAAATATTCATCCCCGTTTTGCCTATGGGCTTGTCGCTCCGCTGATCTATCGGGAAGAAATTAAGTATGTCAAGGCTTTTTACGACCGGCCTCTCGCGTTTTCCGAGGGAATACGCCCCTCAGGAGGAGGACGGGTAACTGAAATCCTCATCAGACCCCTTTTCAGTCTCTTTTTTCCTGAACTGTCCGCAATTATACAGCCGTTGTCCGGCGAATACGCGGTCCGCAGAGAGGTTCTTGAGAAACTTTCTTTTCCCATCGGTTATGGTGTTGAAACAGCACATATAATAGATGTATACAGAGAATACGGACTTGACGCATTTGCCCAGACAGATCTCGATCAACGGGTGCACCGCAATCAGGAGACAAGAAGCCTCGGGAAAATGGCATTTGGAATCCTGCAGACCTTTTTTAGAAGGCTTAAGGAAGGTAATATGATATCCGAACTGCCTGAGCTCAGCACTGTTCTACGTCAGTTTCAGGTTCATGACAAGGAGTTTGAAACAATTAATATGGATATCAGGGAAGAAGAACGTCCGCCGATGCTTTCCATCCCTGAATATCTAAAAAAAAGGGGAATTAAGAAAAAATGATCAGACTGATATTAAGTATTATCATGCTTCTCGTGCTAACAGTATTTATAACAATGAATGTTTCGTACACAACATCAATCAACCTATTCGGTTACATGATTAAAGAGATTTCAACGGTCGCTGTTATTCTTATAAGTATTGCCGCGGGAGTAGTCTATTCCTTTTTCTATTATCTGCTGACATACCTGGCAAAATCCAGGCGTGAAAAGATAAAATCTCAGGATAAAAAATCAAAAGCCAAAGCAAAAGAACTGAAAGATAAAGAAAAGAACATTCAAAAGAAGATTGATGAAGAAGTTAAAAAAGCCCTGCCGAAGGACACAGAGGAACACGAACTCCCTCAGAAAAGCAGCGGAAAAAAGAAGAGCCTTTTCAGCAGGATCAAGAGTAAAAACTAAATCAAATCCGTAAGGCCTTGCCTTTTTTTCAGTCAGACTCTATACTGATGCACCATGATTACATTGCTGAGTAATTCAATACTCATTACTGTTATTTTTGCTACCGTTACAGCTCAGGTAATGAAAGCACTCATTATTCTTATTACCGACAGACAGCTTGTCCTTAACCGCCTGATAGAAACAGGGGGAATGCCGTCTTCCCATTCCGCAGCGGTATCTGCCCTGGCAACATCCATGGGACTCGTCTACGGATGGAGCAGCCCCTACTTTACCATCTCTGTGGTACTCGCCGCAGTGGTTATCCACGATGCAACAGGAGTACGCAGAGCAGCCGGAAAACATGCAGAAATACTGAACGATATTACAAAAGAATTCGCCAACCTTTTCGGTAAAGGATTCGAAGCTCAAACATTAAAAACACTTCTAGGACATACGTATCCCCAGGCTGTTGCGGGAACAATTTTAGGTTGCGGTATCGCACTTGCCGTCTACCACTGATGAAACAACAGGAGAATAACCATGAGTACACCCGAAATTCTAAACGATGATCACTGTTTCTGCTGCGGTGTAAAGAATGACCGCGGGTTAAAACTTATCTTTGATACAACGGAAAACGATACCGCTGTTACAAATCTCTCGGTACCTGAATACTTTACCGGGTGGGCAAACCTTACCCACGGCGGCCTTATCTCCATGCTTCTTGATGAAACAATGGCTCAGGCATGCATGGCTAAGGATCTGAAAGGAGTTACCGCGGAACTCACCGTGCGGTTTATTAAACCGCTGCCGGTAGGCACTGAAATTACCGTTACCGGAACAATAGAAGAATTAAAAAAGAGAATTGCAAGAACCACCGGTGTCATAAAAGATTCCGAAGGCACTGTCTATGCTGAAGGACGTGCTAAATTCATCAGGACAGCATAACTTTTCCTGATTTTCCTCTCTTTTTGTGCTATACTGTATACGACAAGTATGAGGAGGAACATTATGAAAAAAACACTTATCCTCCTGTCAGTGCTGATTTCAATAAGCACTTTTGCGTTCTCCGATAATATCAACCTGATAGCAGGAGCCGGTTCAGGTCTTCAGTTACATAATCTAACCATTAAGGATGATACATCAGTATTTACCATGTATCTCAAAGCTGTTTCCATAAACAGTTTCTTTGATTTTACGTACGGGTGTCTGGATGTATATTACGTACGGTCTTTCGATGGACAAGATATGTCGCTCACCGTTAACGGAGTAAAGGATGTAGATTATTCGAATACCCTTACTACCCAGTATAAGAATTTTATATCAAGTTACGTTGGGTTTACCCTTGTCGGGAAGTATCCCTTTGTACTGAATAGAATTTCAACCATTTCCCCCATGGCGGGGTTCGATTATTACCTGAACCTTACACAGACCAACGGAACAGTTGATGAAAGAGCATCAATGAGCGACCAGGTTAAAAAAGAGCAGAATGATATTTCACTTGTTGCTGGAATTGGGACAGATATACATATATCCTCGCATTTTATTGTCCGTATTCCGCTTTTGTTCGGCTATAATCTTACACCGGGAGATTCCGGGATGGCATCTGATTTACCAGGGTTCACCTTCTCGGGATTTCATATCAGCGCGGGACTTGAGGCAGGATACCGGCTGTAAGTGCTGACATTACCATCCGACACCGGCAGGATTGACACGCTCCCCTTTCTGTGCTAATTTTTCTTTATTAACGGGCTGTAGCGCAGGGGTTTAGCGTACGTGTCTGGGGGACACGGGGTCGGTGGTTCAAATCCACTCAGCCCGAAAGTATTACACCTGATTGGGAGTTATCCTGGTCAGGTGTTTTTTGCTTCAAACAAAGTGGATTTGAAACGGAGTTCCGGCGCGAATACCTGCAGCGCAAAATGACAGGATGTCATTTTAGGAACGCAGGCGGGTCGAAGGGAACCGGTACGACGCCGGTGACCGGAGACCAAATCCACTCAGCCCGAAAGTATTACACCTGATTGGGAGTTATCCTGGTCAGGTGTTTTTTGCTTCAAACAAAGTGGATTTGAAACGGAGTTCCGGCGCGAATACCTGTTTTTACCTTGATGCCCCGGATCATTTTCCCTATCATTGATACATTATGTAAGAAGGAAGTAAACAGTATGCCTACTGATAACCATCACGATATAGATGAAGACAGTGTAACTATCATTGTTTCCAGAAAAGTCAAAGCAGGCAGGGAAAAAGAGTTTGAAGAATGGGCTGCAGGAATAGCCGGGGAAGCTCAAAAATTCGAAGGATATCTCGGGACAAAGAATATACAGCCTTCAGACATAACCAATTTCAATTCTGTGGTAATTATCAAATTTGATTATTATAAAAACCTTAAAAAATGGGAAGATTCGCCAAACAGGGCAAAATGGATAAAAAAAGCAGCAAGCTTTACAGAGGGAGATGTCCAGGTACAAAAACTAACAGGTTTGGAATACTGGTTTACTATACCTGAAACACCTTCAAAAGCACCTCCACCACGTTATAAAATGGCAATTGTTACATTCCTGGCACTTTTCCCGTCAATTAACTTTGTAAATCTCATACTGGACCCTTTTCTTGGCAACTTGTACTGGCTTTTTCACATGGCAATAAATGTACTGGTTACCATTACTTTAATGACGTATGCAGTAATGCCTCTCATGACGCGTTTATTTTCACCATGGCTATTCAGGAAATCCACAAACCCGGACAGAAACTGATGATTCTGCTTTGTTCTTGAGAATTTATCCTTCAGGGAGCATTCTCACCGCACCTTTATCTGCAGAACTGGCCATACTGGCATAGACCTGCAATGCTTTTGAAACCTGCCTGTCCCGCCCCCTGGGTGTGTATGCTGCATGCCCCTTTGCTTCTTCTGCTTTTCTCCGGTCCGCCAACTCTTTATCACTGATTTTTATTTCAATTGACCGTGCGGGAATATCGATTGCAATACTATCCCCGTCTCTAATAAGTGCAATAGCTCCCCCTCCGGCTGCTTCGGGAGAAACATGTCCGATGGACAACCCAGATGTACCTCCGGAAAACCGCCCATCAGTTATAAGAGCACACTCTTTTCCCAGATGACGGGATTTAATATAGGAGGTTGGATAGAGCATTTCCTGCATACCAGGGCCGCCCTTCGGACCTTCATATCGTATTATCACCACATCTCCTGATTTTATACTCCCGTCGAGTATTCCATCACAAGCAGTATCTTGGGAATTAAATACTTTTGCAGGCCCGGTAAAAGTATAAATAGAAGGGTCAACACCGGCAGTTTTTACAATACATCCTTTTTCAGCCAAATTACCAAATAAAACAGCTAATCCACCTTCTGTCGTATAGAAATGTTCCATATCACGAATACAGCCCGTTTCCCTGTCACTGTCCAATTCTTTAAATAACAGGTTCTGGCTGGCCATTACCCGGTTACCGAGAATTCCTCCCGGTGCACTTTTGTATATTTCCATACATTCAGGATCTGCTTCAGGTGACATAATATCCCATTTATCTATTGCTTCTTTAAGCGTTAATCCATCTACGCGGTAAACACTGGTATCAATCAAACCGCCCCTGTCAAGTTCTGCCATTATTCCAAGAATACCGCCTGCACGGTTAACATCCTCCACATGATACGGAGAGCTGGGAGCTACTTTACAAAGGCCCGGTGTCCTGCGGGAGAGAGCATCAATATCGGTCATTTTAAAATCCACCCCCGCTTCATTTGCAATTGCCAGTAAATGCAGAACAGTGTTCGTTGACCCCCCCATTGCAATATCCAGGGTCATGGCATTCAGGAAAGCAGCTTTTGTTGCAATTGAACGGGGCAGTACGGATTCATCATTATTAAAATAATAACTTTCTGCCATTTCGACTATTCTCGCTGCTGCATCTTCAAACAGCTTCATTCTGTTTTTATGGGTAGCCACAACAGTGCCGTTTCCGGGAAGTGCCAGCCCTATTGCCTCATTAAGACAGTTCATGGAATTTGCAGTAAACATACCCGAACATGAACCGCAGGTTGGACAGGCAACCTGTTCAATTTTATTGACTTCTTCATCGGAGACTTCTTCATCGGCACTGAGAACCATTGCATCTACCAGATCGTATTTCTTACTCCCAATCTTTCCTGCTTCCATAGGGCCGCCGGAAACAAATATGGTTGGAATATTAAGACGCATGGAAGCCATAAGCATTCCGGGGGTAATCTTGTCGCAATTACTGATGCAGACTAATGCATCAATTTTATGTGCGTTACACATATACTCCACACTGTCAGCTATCAGTTCCCTGGACGGCAGTGAATAGAGCATACCATCATGCCCCATGGCAATTCCATCATCAATGGCAATGGTATTGAATTCTGCTGCAAAACAGCCTTTACTCTCTATTATTTTTTTTACCTGCTGTCCAACTTCGTGAAGATGCACATGTCCCGGAACCATCTGTGTAAAAGAATTTGCAATACCTATTATAGGCCTCCCTATTTGTTCCTGTCTGAGGCCATTAGCCCTCCAAAGGCTCCTGGCCCCAGCCATTTTCCGTCCTTTCGTTGTTGTATCGCTTCTTAATGGTATTGCCATACTATTGCTCCTGTCATAAAAAAATTGTTCTATTCAGTCTTCTATTATGCATTACTTCCCTCATTGAATAAAGTGGGGACGGGTGTACGACAATTTTGTTTATATATCGTTTTACCCTTTGTCAATCTGTTTTTTTGTGCTATACTGGACGTATGTATTGCGTTCAGTATGACGTGTGCTATAATGGAGGGGACTATGAATCAAATTGATAGACTCAATGAATTACAAA
>WGCU01000070.1 GCA_015493635.1 Spirochaetaceae bacterium
ACTTAATCCGGATGATTATCTTTTAAAGGTGTTTGAAAGAGCTCCGCTGATAAAAACTTCAGAAGAGTGGGAGAGCCTTTTGCCCTGGAGTATTGGGAATTGACATTTTTGCTTCTTTTTTTGTCAGGGTGTGGTTAAATTGACGGTTACGTTGGTTTTATGGTCCATTTTGCTATTTCCTTTGCTGTGCAGTACACAGGTATGGGATTTATCCGCGGATTTGATTACGCTGCGGGATGCATGCAGTTTCTCTTCGGTTTACTGGTACCCATAGTTGTGTGCATGGAAACAGTTGAAGCATTGAGCAAGGATTATACATCAGGGATGATAGAAGCGCTCTTTTTTGAAAACGTAGCAAGACACCGTATTCTTGAAACAAAAATAATGGCCCTTTTCCTAAAAATTCTTTCTATTACCCTGGTTTTAGGCGAGTTAACCATGCTGTTTGCTTTACTATTTGGGATAAACCGTTACGCGATAGAGGATGGTTTCTTATATGAACCGGAAATTATTGTACGGTTACTTACTGCTCTTGCTTTTTATACCCTTACTTCCTTTGCCGTTTCCTCTTTTGCTCTGGGAATAACAATAGTTCTCTCGGGACGTTTTTTTGAATCAGCATTTTTGTCCATTCTTGGTTTCTTTTTACTAAAAATTTTTGGCTCTGATCCCCGATTATTGCTTATTCATGATGCGGTATCTTCGGTTGGAAGACTCTTTACCGAGCTCAACATTGGCACGGAATATTCCGGTGCAATCTTAACCGGATTTTTGGTATCTATACTCTTTACCATTAGTATCCTTTTTGCTGATTTTTGTCTGTTTAACAAAATTGATGTGACTTCAAAAGGAGGTCCATAGTGATTAGGACCCATAAGATAATTTTTATTGCGTTATTACTCTGTATGCTTTTAGGTTTCTCGACACTTTCACTGTTGAGCGCTTCCGAAGAGGACAGTACGAAAAATACCGGAGGTTTTCAATTCCTCCCTGTGTGGTACCCCGGGAATGCTTCAATTTTTACTCCAAAGTGGTGGAAGGGAACCTACGGGCTGGGGTATGAACAGTACAATATCCATATTCTTGGCGCTGACATAACTTTTTTCTCCGCGGGTTATTCATTTTCGCTGGGAGGTGTTACAATACCGGTCGGTCCCACTCTTCAATCGGGTACTTTGGAAAAGGATGGTATATATCATGACCTCTATACGGATTGCTCCTTTACCATAAATAAGGGGCTTTACCTTCGGGGAAAGATAAACGGGATGTTGGGAAAATACCCTGAATATTCTTTTGCTGAAGCAACTGCGGGAATACTCTGGAATGGAGAGGATACCTTAAATTCCTTTAAACAGCAGGGGGCTGAAATTTCAGGGAACATAACTACAGGGATTTCAGGGGAAACGCTCTATGGAAGAGGCAACGGGAGAATTTCGTACTATTTTCCGGTTATTTTTAATGACCTGGTAGTCTGTCCCACTGTATGGGTGGATGGTACCTTTGGTGCACAAGTGCCCTTAACAAGAACGCCCGTTTTTTCTCTTTTACCACGAACGAAGGTGAATGATCTTCTGGTTCCCTATTCACGAGTAGGTAAATTCTCCGATTTTAGCGGAATTACGAATCTTTCCCTAAAAAAGAAGCTTTTTACACTCTTTAAACAGAAAATATATAAAACAGATTCCGAAGGCGTTGTAACAGGGGAGTACACAATACGAAACGATCTCTGGTTAAGTTTAAGTTCTTTCGCGGGATTTACGCTGCCCCCGGGGAGCAATTCTCATGGGGTTCAGTTTGAGCATGGGTACGGTATCAGTGTAATCGGTATTAGTACAACCGGCAAAAATTCATCCTATGGTATTTCTCTGTCTCTCTTTTTTAATGAGAGTCTATTTTATGATTCAGCAAATATAGCATTAATGGGAAACCTTTCCACGAATCCTTTTAAAGTAAGTACCTGGATGTGACAACCCGCGTTATTACCCGGTGTTCCGCTGCTTCTCTTTTACAAGAGTTTGTAATGTATGTTCTACTGCGTGCCAGGGCAGGGTGGCGCATTTTACCCTTTGAGGGAATTGCCGGACCCCTTCAAGAGCTTCAATTTCTCCGAGATCTTCAAGAGACGCGTCTGAATCACCGGTCATTATATCCATAAAGGTAGCGGCGGTTTTCAGAGCTTCAGGCAGGGCCATTCCCTTCAGTATCTCTGTCATCATGGAAGCTGATGCGGTGCTTATGGCGCAGCCGTCACCGTCAAACCGTACCCGGGAGATGGTTTCTTTTTCATCAAGATCGACAGCAACTTTAACTGAGTCGCCGCAGGTTGGGTTCTCGAAAACAAGATCTTCGGAGATGAAGTCCAGATGTTCCTTGTTCCGGGGGTGCCGTGCGTGATCGAGTATGATTTCCTGGTACAGATCATCAAATGCCATGGTTAAAATAATCTCCTGCTGCCTGAATTTTGTCGACAAGAAAATCAATTTCTTCCGCTGTATTGTAAAAAGCAAGGCTGGCCCGTGATGTTGAAGATACATGCAATTTCCTCATAAGGGGCTGGGCACAATGATGACCTGCCCTGATGGCAATACCGAAACGGTCAAGGAACTGTGCCATGTCATGAGGATGAATACCGGATTGGGTAAATGAAAAGACCCCTGTCCGGTGCTTTTCCGGTCCATACAGGATAACATCTTTCAGTTTCTGAAATTTTGCGAGGGTATACTCTGTTAATAAAGATTCGTAAGACTGTATTTCTTCAATTCCCAGGTTTTCAATGTATTGAATTGCTTCCGCAAGGCCGAGAGCACCGGGAACATTCGGAGTACCTGCTTCAAATTTCCAGGGGAGATCATTCCACGTTGATCCGGAAAGTTTAACTGACCGGATCATTTCTCCTCCTCCCATAAAGGGAGGCATGGTTTCAAGGATGTTCTCCTTGCCGTAGAGGACTCCAATACCCATGGGACCGTACATCTTGTGGCCGGAAAAAGCAAGAAAATCACAATCGAGTTTCTGTACATCGATGGGTATATGGGGAATACTCTGGGCACCGTCTACGAGGACGGGAATATCCCTTTTGTGGGCTTCTGAAATGATGGCTGAAACATCATTCTCCGTGCCGAATACATTTGAGACATGGATAATACCCACAAATACAGTCCTGTCTGTGATAAGGGTACGGAAAGCATCCATGTCCAGTGTCCCCTGCTCCGTAAAGGGGATGAATTTCAGAATACAGCCGGTTCTTTCTGCAAGAAGCTGCCAGGGAATAATATTACTGTGATGTTCCATTTCAGAGAGGATGATTTCATCCCCTGCCTTAACGTTCTTTCCCCCCCCAGGATTGTGCAACGAGGTTGATGCTTTCTGTTGTATTCCGGGTAAAGATAATTTCGGAAGGTTTTTCAGCACCAATGAAGGAGCGGACTCTTTCCCGCGCGAGTTCAAATTTCTCTGTTGCCTGTTCCCCAAGGGTGTGAAGCGCCCGGTGCACGTTGGCGTTTGTGGTTTCATAGTATCTGGTTTCTATATGGATGACCGTTTCCGGCTTTTGGGCCGTTGCCGCATTATCAAGATAGACAAGGGGTACCGGTGTGGTTTCTCCCTGAACGTTTATCTGACGGGCAAGAAGAGGAAAGTCAGCACGTACCTGCCGGAGAGACTGCCCGTTTTTAAACAGAGGAATTTCAGCGGTCATGAAGCACTCCTTCCTGAAACCCGGGAAAGTTTTTTCTCCATAAGCGGCAGACTGGCGGTAATAAAACTTTCAGGAAGTTTATTATATACCTGATTCAGAAATCCTTCAAGGATCAGCCCCTTTGCTTCTTCTTGACGTAGTCCTCTGGAAGCGAGATAAAAAACCTTATGCGGATCAATTTTGCCGGTTGTAGAGCCATGACTGCATTTTACATCATTGTTCCCTATTTTTAATGACGGAATGGAATCAGCCCGTGCACCGTCGTTCAGAATAATGTTATTGTTTGTAAGGTATGCGTCCGTAAGGACCCCCTGCCTGCCGACATCAATAAGTCCCTGAAAAATTGTCCGTCCTTTCTCCGTAACAACAGATTTCAGCAATGCTGTACTTTTCCCATTTTTGGATTGGTGATTCTGGATGGTACGGATATCAAAATGTTCTGTGTTTTCCGCATAGACCGTACCGTAGAGGTCTGCTGTAATATCTTCTTCTGCAAGATCAACCTCTGTTCTGCTTTTTGAGAGTTTTGAGCCGTTGAAATTCTGGAAATCAAGAAAGGTACTTTCTTTGCCTAATAAAATATTCCGGTGAGAAATGATAATTGATGAATCCGAAACATCAGAAACAAATGCTGTTTTTATACGTGAATGCCGGGCTGCGGAAAGAGTACTGAGCATGTTTATACAGGAGTGCTCTCCTTCAGCGGTAATTTTTTCGATAATCTCGGCTTGCGAATTATCTCCCGCATTAATAAAGAGGCTGCAGAATATGGTTGTATCCGGTTTTTCCATGCTGTAGCTGATTCTAACCGGCTTTGAAAGATGAATTCCTTCGGGGATATCAAGAATCAAAGCGCTTCCCAGCCGGGTAAAATTCCAGAATCCTGTTTTATTGTCCATTTTGTCAAAGGACCACCTGATCATATTCCGGATTGATGAAGCCTCTCCCTGAGAGAGAAGAGAAAGTGTTACCCCCGCTTTTTCCGCTTCATGGGAAAACACTGCTGCCGCATCTCCTTCAGAGTTTACCGAGACGTCAAGGTCAAACCATCGGGTTGTTTCTACGGTTGATGTAATGTTTGCCACTGCTTCGTGTTGTTCCCCGGCAGCATACTCTTCAATGGCGAATTTTGATAAATTTGTTCTCCGCCATTCTTCTTCGTTCTGGGTAGGCCAGGAGGTAGTACTGAATTTCTGTATGGCTTCATTCTGAATATTTTTGTACGTTTGTCTGCTATCCAACTGATTTCTCCATTTCAACTTCTATAAGACGATTTAATTCTACGGCGTATTCCATGGGCAGTTCCTTTACAAGGGGATCAAGAAAACCGTTAACAATCATCTTTGAAGCAGTCTCTTCATCAAGGCCCCGGGACATCAGGTAGAATAATTGATCTTCACTTATACGGCTTACCCGGGCTTCATGTTCCTGGGATACATCTTCGGCCATTATTTCCATATACGGGTAGGTATTTGAGACAGAATGTTCATCCAGCAGCAGAGCGTCGCAGACTACCCTGGACTTGATATTTTTTAGACCGGGGTTAACCCTGATAAGCCCGCGGTAGCTGGAAATCCCGTTATCCTTGCTGATGGATTTGGCAGTGATGGTAGAGGTGGTGTTATCTGCCAGGTGAACAACCTTTCCTCCCGTATCCTGTTCCTGGTTTTTACCAGCGTAGGCAATGGAGAGTATCTCGCCATGGGCACCTTCCCCTTTAAGAAATACTGAAGGGTATTTCATGGTCCGCTTACTGCCGATATTCCCGTCAACCCATTCTACGGTGGCATTTTTATAGGCAACTGCTCGCTTGGTAACAAGGTTGTACACATCTCCGGACCAGTTCTGAATAGTCGAGTACCGAACCCGTGCCCCTTCTTTTGCAATAATTTCAACGACTGCACTGTGGAGAGAGTCCGTCGTATAGACAGGAGCTGTACATCCTTCAATGTAATGTACAAAACTTCCCTTTTCCGCAATAATAAGGGTACGTTCAAATTGGCTGAAATTTTCTGAATTTATTCGAAAATAAGCTTGAAGCGGGATATCAACGGAAACACCTTCAGGAACGTAGACAAAGCTTCCTCCCGACCAGACAGCACTGTTCAGCGCTGCAAACTTGTTATCGGAGTAAGGAATAATAGTGCCGAAATATTCCTGTACTATTTCAGGATATTCCCTGACAGCGGTTTCGGGGTCACAGAAGATTACACCCTTTTTCTTTATTTCATCTTTTAGATTATGGTAAACTACTTCCGAGTCATATTGGGCTCCCACCCCGGCCAGGAACTTTTTTTCCGCTTCGGGAATACCGATCCGGTCAAAGGTTTCCTTGATATCATCAGGGACATCATCCCATGAGCGCTGCTGTTTATCCACCGGTTTTGCGTAATAGTAAATTTCATTAAAATCTATATCACCGATAGCTGCCCCCCATGAAGGCATCTCTTTTTTTAAAAAGGTTTCATAGGCTTTCAATCTGTAATTGAGCATCCACTCAGGTTCCTGCTTATGGGAAGAAATTGCTCTGATAACATCGGGATTTAATCCTTTCCCCGTTTTAAAAACTGAGTGATCGGGGAAATAGTAACCGTGTTTATATTCCTCCAGCGGCAGCTGCGTACTGATATTCATCTGCTTCCTCCACACTTTCGTGCATATCCTTGACCCATCCGTACCCGGTTTCTTCCAGGCGGTCAACGAGATCTCTTCCTCCTGATTCAACAATTCTGCCCTGATAGAGTATATGAACGAAATCAGGTTTAATGAGGCTTAGAAATCCACCACCTTTGGTGGTGGTCATGGACTGAAGGCTATGCCGTAAGAAAAGTATGATATAATAAACATATGGCAAAGTGGAAAAAAATAGCACACATAGTGTATCAGTGTAGTTATCATATAGTATGGTG
>WGCU01000071.1 GCA_015493635.1 Spirochaetaceae bacterium
CTTTTGTTGTCTTTACTTCGCCAAAGCCGTAGAACTTCCGCTCTGCCCTGTCGTAGTAGCCTTCGCTGTATTCAATGCTTTCGCTGTAGCTGTGCTCTCCGCTCATGGCTGAGTTCTCTTCATAGCCGTCGAGGCGGGTTACTTTTTCAAGGACGTAGCGGCTTTGAGGCATGGCAATGGTATTGCCGCGTCTTCCATACTCAAGTTCGATACTTCCTCCGGAGGGCAGAGTTATCCTGTGTAACAGGCCGGCTTTGCCCATGGTATTCAGTTCAACCTTAACAGGATTATCTCCCGTCTTTTTAAGGACATGGTCAGGAAGTCCGTCTCCGTTCATATCCTGCATGGTTATGCTTGTGGTGCTGACCGCATAGAATCCGTTTATTCCGGGGACAAGGGTAAAACCGAATCGGGCAATGCCAAGACTAAGTCCCCACTGCATGGTAACATTCGCTCCGAGATTTATGGAAATTCCGCTGGAATAGCTTATCGCATCATCCACGCTTAGAGGGTTCAGTATGGAATTAAATGGATTTTGTGATCCGTTACTGATAAATGACGGACGGCTTATAGTACTCTGGTCCACAAAGGGGATGTGTATGGAGTCGAGTACTCCGCTGTTCTGACCTGCAACTGTCGCCAGTAATCTCGCGGTATCGGTAAAGATTGTATTCCAGTCCGGCTTGTATATCAAGGTCTCGTCAGGTGCAAATCTGTCGCCGAGATTGAACTTCACCCTGAAAAATCCTTCAGAGGGATTCTTGACCACCTGGTCTGCCAGACCATCTCCGTTTATATCCATAAGCCGGGAAAGCGTCCTGTTTGCAGAGGCGTTAAAGCCCATGCTTACCGAGACTTTCTTGAATATTCCGGCTCCCAGCCAGATTATAGACGCACCGGTTCCCAGACTCCCTGAATTACTGAACTCAATACCAAGAGCTTTGTTTCCCATATCGCCGGCATTCGCAGGGGGTGAGTAAAAGTCAGTATCAATACCGGAGCCAAAAGAGATATCAGAGGAGAACCCGCCGCCTTCATTTACGTATACGTTATAGGAACCTGTACCGGACCGGCTTACCTGGTCGGGAAGACCGTCACCGTTAATATCGAGGAATCCTTCACTCCTGTAGGAAGAACCCACGGTACCGTTAAATCCGGAGAATCCCATAGACCCACCGGAGTCATTATCAGGAGCGCTGACAGAACTGTCCGCTGTTTTACCGTCATCATCGTAGCGCTGAATAATTGCACCGAGACCTCCCCCGGGAGCAGCTCCGAACCCGGAGGTAACATTATTACTGAGTGATAGATGTTTAACAGGGCCGCTCCAGCTTTCTACTCCGCCGAAACCTGCGCCCGAGCCCTTTACCACGGAAAAGGAAGCTGACCCGTCCTTTTCAGAAGTATACGATACAAGATCGGGATACCGGTCTCCGTTGATATCCATAATCCCCTGATTCTGCCAGGAAGTGCCGCTGTTCTTGCTGAATGAGAGTCCCGCAAAAACAAGATTCACACTTCCGTTTACATCTGTTGTTTCCGATCTTCCCGCGCTTACCTGTCCGATCTTTCCTCCGGAAACCGGTGTGCTTCCCCGTGGTATGGTATCATAGGTATCGCCCCCTTTCCGGTCGGCGTGGAGAAATGATCCGTTTATTAACGGGGTAAATGAATAGGTAGTGTTGACAGGATTCCCGTTATCATCAAACCTTGAATCAGTGTATGAATTAACCCCTCCTATCATGGTATCCATGTCCGGGGTTAACAGCGTATCTTTACCGACAGTTTCCACTTCCGCAGTGCTGCTGCCTCCGGATTCTCTTATATTCCGTTTCATGGCAGCAAAATAATCGGGAAGCGCAACAGTATCTTCATCAGTATTCGATGGAGGCTTCCGGTGAATCAAAGCTTTATCGAAGGAATAGTATCCTGTCCAGCTTCCGTAGTACCATCCGGCAACACCGCCGCTGAACACCTCAAGACTTTCAGGGATATGGGTTTCATCCGACGCAGCCAGATCGGTGCCTTTTGTATTTTCTTGATTAAAGATGGCAGCAGGATAAACTATCAAATTTTCAGGGCTGTAATCGTTGGAAGTGTTGTAACGGTGAATAAACTTTTTTACAAGGATGCTTTTCCCGTCACTGTCAAATGAGGGAAGAACAACATACCCCGGATCCTGGTGGGTTAGAGGAGCCGTTCCTGCCGGAACAGGGTTACCCACTTCAGCGGCGGAGGCATCTCCGTCGTAGTAAACCGGCAGCAGTGAATCCTCGAAGTACGTAATACTCCGGTTGAGCCGGGTGTATACACTCCACCCGAGAGATCCGAATTCAGCCTTAACCGACTCTTTATCTTCTGTGCTCAGATCATTCTTGGGTACATATTCATCCGCAGAATCTGCATGGCTGTAATACGGAAAGGTAACGGTATCCCTGATCTGTTTTTTTTCTGCTTTCTCAAGAACCGCTTTTTCAGTATCCGTCAAATTCCACTTCAGCAGGTAAAAAAGATTACCTGCTCCGTCATCCGCCCTGGTAAAAAAACCGCTGACAAGATCTTTATCGGGAAAACTCTCATACTCCGCTTCACTCAATGCTACGATACCAAAACTCTCACTGTCCGTCCGGAACAAGGGCTTGTCAAGAGCAGAATCGGGATCATCACTGAGGGAATCGAAGATAAGAGCAAGGCGGTTCCACCCGTCACTTCCCGGAGATACGGAAAGTTCATAGTATTCAATATCCGGTATCGGCGGATAACGGTCATAGATCCTTTCAAGCACCGTTTTTTCATCATCCGTTGATACTCCATACAGGGAATCGTATTCTTCCTTCTCAAGGGAAACGATGGAATGCCTCAGGATAATGCCGGCAAGACGGATTTTATCCGCATCTGTTACATCACTTTTAAGTGTATAGTGGTCAGTTCCCTCAGGTAAAGGGGGCACAGGGGTGTAGGATCCTTTAAAGAAGGTTTTGTCTGCATCCGAAAGGGGAGCAATGAGAGTATCGTACGTATCCTGGTCAAGGGTACTGTATCCATGGGAAAGATATATTGCCGCCGCATCGCTCTTGTCACTCTCCGGAGCGTTTTCAGCCATGTCGTACCGTTCTATATCCGGTACGGGAGGATACCGGTGATAGACCGTTTTTATAAAGGATGCATCTTCTTCATTCACACTGTCAAGGAGATCGGAATACTCTCCCACCTGCAGTTTAGTGTAATCGGGGAAGGTAAACGTGTACCCTGTTGTTACATCTTCGAGAAGTTCACTATCATACTTTTCAGCAGGTACGGCAGTCAGTAAAGTGGTCGGATTTTCAAGCAGGTACCGGTGTATCATTCCGTCCCGCACGAAGGAAACAGAAAGGCTCTCGTCATTTTCCGCTATCTGCGCGTCCACTGTAGAAACAGTGCCCGCTTTCCGGCTTTCAAGTGTCCACGAACCTCCGCCGGGAACAAGATACAGTTCCTCGAATCCTTCCGTTCCGTCAAGTCCCTTTACACTGTCAAGAAAAACTGTCCCTGAAAAGGACTGCGATCCCCCCGGTACATTAGTAAAATTACTATCAAGATAAAGACGGTGAGTGAGTTCGGATGAGGGAGCATTCACGGTAAAAGAGGTTCTCCCCTCCTTTTCCTCAGGATGTACTTTTGCTCCTGAAAAATTGATATAATAGAAGAGATCTTCTCTTTCCTGCCGGGTTGTAACACTTGTCAGCAGCCCTTCCACGGTACTGTCAGCTGTATTATTTATCCGGATAAAGTCACCGAACTCCGGGCGGTAACGGTATCCGTCCAGCAGTTTTGCCTTACCTCCGGGTATTATTGTACCGCCGGAATCTGTTGCTGCAGAAGCTCCATCCACAAGTTTTTTAAATACAGGTTCAGGAACAACAGCAGGAATAAAATGACCGGAAGTAATAACAGCGGAGAAATCCTCCTGTGCTCCTGCGGGTGTTATCAGTGAAGCGTTTTTAATCCCTTCGAAATAGTTTATGTTTTTATATCTGATGGAAATATCCCAGTTTATGTCATCACCTGTAATCTGTTTGCCCTTTGCAGCTCCGCTGTCCACGCCTTCATCCATCAGGAAGTAAATTTCAGAGCCGTCATGGACAGTGAACTCCCTGGTGTCAGTATCCGAGGTATGCCCTGCAAGCAAGTCCATGGAATAGGGCTGTCCGTTTTCCGGATAGGTTACCGCGCTAACCCCGTCCGCAGAAGAAGCAGAAGGATCAGCGAAAGCCGCGTTCTGCCGGACCTCTATGACACCGCTTAGAAAAGCTTTCCATTTTCTAAGAGGTTCCTGAAGAGCGTAGACGCGCTTGTAGGCATCCTCATTGACCGCCTCTTTCCGGCTAAGAGAAGCACCACTGCTTCCGTACGAAACAGCAGAAAATCCTGTCCCGGTGTTTTTATAGAATGATCCGTCTTTCGATGCGACATAATCCACAAAACCGTCGCCGTTTATATCAGAAAACGTGCTTTTCCCCTCCATCCAGCTGCGCTGAAGGGTAACTGATCCGCTCGCTCCAAATAAACTTGCAGACGCTCCGAGGCTGTATCCTTTCTGGGTACTCTCGTTTAAAAGCCCCGGAAGCCCCGAGTAGACAAGCTCATCCGCTGTATCAAAACCATTTCCCGTATTTTTGTACCCTCTCAGTGAATTACCGTCTTTCCATACCGCGTCAGGCAGCCCGTCACCGTTTATGTCCAGTAATGTTGATTTTGTAAGGGAATTCGACACTGACAGCCCTCCGGAAACACCGATATCAAAAACTGTACTCCAGTCAAACTTCCAGTTCTTCAATGTGTAAGCTTCAAATTTAAGACCAGCATACAAACTTGCACCCACTCCGTAGGAAGCCGTACTGTTTAACCCGGGGTATGTTGATGCAGAAAGCTGAGTACTCCAGTTTACAGCTTCGCTGCCGTACCCGCGATAGCCGGTAACTGTTCCATTCCCGTCAGTAACTTCAGGGAGCTTGTTGTACGCAAACCGATAGGAATAGAACTCTCCGCCGCTGCCGTCCTGCTGGGAAAATGTTTCCAACTCCGTCTGACCGAACTCGTTCTGCCGGTATGTAAAAAGATATTTTCTGAATACTTCCCCGTTGTAGGCTATATTCACTTCATCCAGCCGGCGTACCAGTTTGGACAGGAACTTTCCACGCCCGTCCATTCTCCGGTCCGGCCTCCCGCCGGATGTTACAAAAGTAATACTGTACTTTCCTCCATAGTTAATCTCCCTTAAATAGGTGTACTTGTTTGCCGCATCATAGTCGTAGACATAGTCAACTGTGTTTCCGTTGGCATCCTTTTCCTTTGTCAGATACCAGGTATATACTTTTCCGAAATTGCTTCTGTCCGGACCGATCCATCCGTTGCCGGCGCTGTTATACCGGCCGAAAAGCTGTACCTTTCCGCCCTTGTCCGTTACTTCCCAGTAGTCTCTCCCGTTTCCATGGTGTCTTACGATCCGTTTGAACGCTTTTTCAACCCGCGGCCGGTATATAGTGTTCTCCGTGGAAGACGAAACAGGCACAAGTTCCTCACCATCCAGTATGTACGTGTCATTTCCGTCATATTCCGGCAGGCCGAAGCGGGTATCAGTGGTAATGGCCGAAACGGAAATATCAAAACCTCTTCCCATCCAGCTGTTCGGACTGCCGCTGTTGTACCCGAGCGATAGTCGGGGCGTTGCATCTCCTCTGCCCCGGGGGATATCAAGGGGAATCTGAAACGATGCACCCCCTGTGCTGCCGGGATTCAATCCTTTAAGATCCATCACTCCCGAAGAGGGATCTGCCGCTTCAAGACTCTTTATGCTGTTTATGTTAAAATCTATTTTGTCGGGGCTTTCCGGCATCTTAAGCGTCGCGTTTATCATGTCCGTAAAATGATCCGTCAGACTGACAACCACCCCTTTTCTTTTGTCTATCCTGACCCGGGGCAGACGTTCCCATTTTTTTAGTTGTTCATTATAGAAATAAGTAAAAAGGTTGCTCAAAGCAGTTTCTGATGATAGCAACGCCGTATCAAAGGGGATGGAGATTCTCAAGTTTTTGCGGAAATGTATTCCCGAGGGTTCAAAGCGGTAGGAATCGGCACCTGTTGTTACATTCTTCATTGTATCATTTACCGGATAAACTTGAGATTGTTTTTTAATGGTTATCTCTGTCTCTTTATCCACCGCGCCGGCGGGAATCTCCAGGGTTATCCCCTCATATTCAAGAATACTTTTTTTATCGGGATATATCTTTCGGGAGAAATCACCTTCCCCGGCAGCAAGGGGAGAGGGAAAAAGTGAAAAAGCAAATAGTACCAGTACGGCCAAGGGTATATATTTTCTGTTTTTCATTTTTTTCTCCTCTAATTCTCTTTGAAGGTTACACTTACCGGAACATCCGGGAAGTCATCCCGGGGAGAAACAACAACCAGGTAGCCGTTTTTCCCCCCGGTGTGGTACGGCTCTTCATCGTCCCTGAAGGTAACAGAGGTCCCGCCGTTAAAACTCAGGGAGAACACACCTGTCCCTGAATCAAGCGTTATATCCAGTATGTTGGTCTGATTGTATCCGCCGAAAAGGTCAGAAGATTCCTTCCAGCTCTGCAGCTCATTAAATACATTACCTGTAAGCTCCCCGATAAGGTATTCTTTCTTTGTATTGATTAAGACAAGAAGCATGGTACCGTCATGGCTGCAGAAAACAACGCCGTATCCTGCGGTATCATCTCCGCTTAACTTTGAAAGAGTTACATTCAGCCTGACGAAGGGAGTGAATACTTCAGGCTCCTCCGTCCACAGGGTGTATCCGTACTCTCCCGTGTAGGCATTGTCATTGGTACTGAAGGAGACAGTACCGCTGCCGCTGTCAGTAACAAACAGTGAAGAATTCATCTCTATTGATTCTCCGTCCGGCAGCACCGGTTCCGGCTTGACAGGAGAAACGGGACAGCCGGAAAACATGAATACAATGCCTGCAAAAAGGCTCCATACACAAACAGTAAAAATACTTTTTCTCATTTTCTCCTCCTGTAACGCATGTGCTTAAAGCCCGGTAATCTGACTCAAAGACAGGGTGTAACTAATAAAGCTTCCGCCACCCTTCGTTAGATCATTCACAAAATCCGCCTGCTTCGGTGATAACCGGAAGAAGAAGGGTTTCTCGTTATAGGTGGTATTGGAAATTTCTATTCCAGATCCGTTTATCACGGTAAATGGCGGCATACTTTCCAGGGCATAGGTTATCCAGGAGGAAGCTCCGGCAGCAAGGTTGTCCTGGGTTATAACCACAAGAGCCTTCCTTCTCGGAGGAACTGTTACACGGTACCAGTCGTAATCAACAAGTTTCTCATCCCCGTACGACTGGTAGTAGTACAGGTTCGCCTGCAGGTCCCATTCAAGAAGCGAAGCTTTCTCTTTCGTGTTGTTGTTTTCAAGATTGTCCAGGACCACTCCGCTGTCAACACCCAGCACCGCATCCGACGGACCGAACAGTTTTGTTCCCCGTACCTTTGTCAGGGTGTACAGATACCTGTTTCCTGATGTTACATTTGTATCTTTATAGGTGCATTCCTTTCCCCGGTAGATGCGCTCGTATACCGGAACCGCCGTATCAGGTGCCCGGTACAGAAGATATTCATCCGCGCCTTCATCCTTCTCCCAGACAAGCTCTATGGAATCCTCGTTTTCGAAGGATACCGCTGCGGGAGCCTCTATTACCGGATCATGCAGAACCCTGCTCATGTCTTCCAGCAATCCGCCGGAACAGGAAAACATCACACTACCAAAAACCAGCGGTATTAAACCCAATTGTACCTTATGTATTTTCATCCCCGGCTCCTTATCATTATTTTCCTTTTCCCTTAAACCGGTATCTCACATACAGGGACGGTTCCAGTGAAAAAAGGACGGCAGTATAAAAAGCCGTGTGAAACTCCAGGGCAGCGCCCAAAGACACCCTTTTCCCTGAGAAGAGATACTCGTATCCTAGGGCTCCGGACAGACTGAAAGCCGCGCTTTTTTCAACAACAGTATCCGCGTACAGACGGTCCTGCACGAGAATGTCTACCTGCAATTCAGGAGATACCTGCAGCATCACCTTGTTTTTTTCATGCCACATCGCGGATATTCTCACCGGAAATCCGAATCTCATGGTGTGAAGGAAAAAGCTCTCATACCCCTCCCTGTTCATTCCCGGTGAATAATTCAAACTGATTCCGTACCGCAGGGAAAATGCTAAAATATCCCAGGTAAAAAGCGGTTCCACCGGAGTAAACCCTCCGCTTACGGAAACCGAAACAAGCCCCATTAAGGACTGAGCCCAGGGATTAAAGGGGATCCAGTAACCTACTGTTGTCTCAACATCAAAAACTTCATGTTCTTTCTCTGCTTCCCTCTTTCGCCTCGTAACGCCGAGTATTTTGTTGAAATAACCGATAATCCGGTCCGACATGGTATCTATGAGGGTTTCATACCCGTCAATACTGTCCTTGGCATAGAAAACTTTCTGTATTCTGCCGGCTTTCCGGTCATAGAGTTTTACTTCAAAGTCATAGTACCCTGAGGTTACTTTTACAAACCCGTACAGAAGGTACGCTTTATTCTCCTTTTCACTCAGCCGCGCCGCGTCCAGAATGGACTTGGGACTATGCGTACTTCGTACCCGAGATAAAGACAGTATCCCCGTCTTATCCTGTTTCCTCAAGCCTTTGAAAAGATCTTCAGTAATATTCACTTTCCTGTAGGTACTTCCATCCGAACTGTACTGAAAGAGATCCGCCATTGAAACATCAAGCCCCCAAGCTGGAATTATAAGAAAACACCCCAAGACGGCAAGGAGAAGTGTCTTTATATTACGCATCAATTCTCCTCCTTCAGAAGCTTTATTGCCGTCCTGTATTTATCTTCCATGATCTTATTCCCTTCCTCGATGCTTATTCCCAGTAAAACCGGCAAAATAATTCGTTTCTGGTCTTTTGTACACTCATTTCCCTCCAGGATGGAACCAAGAGATTTTTTAATTGCAAAAAAACTGCTTTCATCGCCAGGATTTTGATAATACAGAGCTGCATGGTAATAGAGCAAAGCTTCTGTATTTTTTGGATCAGTATTAAGAACTTTTTGGAACAGGTTCCTTGCTTCGGTAAAATTCTTTTTATTAAAATCTACTTTCCCTTCTGTATTGAGCTGTTGATTCACCGCATCGTTTTCAGCAGTCCTGTCAATGGCATTCAGTTCATTACCGGACATTCCGGTATCAGCCTTCCCGTTCTTCGAAAGTTCTGAGACAGCCGCTTTTAACTGCATTCTAAACGTAGAAAACAAGTCCTTATTGTTTTTTTCATTCCTCAGTAAAAGCTTTGTCATTTCTTCGATTTTCAAATCAGTATCAATCTTGTTCTGATCAATCTTCTTGTTAATATTGTTAAAATATTTATCTGTCAGTGCAAGATTATTCCGGGCATTGTTGTTTTTTGCTTCATCGATGTATAAGATCAATAATTTTCTTAGTTTTTCTGCTTCCGCTTCGTTCAGGCTTTGAATGGTATTTATGGAAGAAGAAAGCTGCCGGTTTTTTCCTTCCGAACTTTTGGCAAGCATGGAAATTTCTTCTCCAAGCTGCATATTAAACTTTTCTATAAGCTCTTTTGTCATTTCCCCATTTCCCTTAACAAGGGAAGAAAGTGCAGCTTCCTGCGATGACATTTTACGGGTAACAGCTGCAAGTTCACTTCTAAAAGTATCAATATTCTTCAAAATGACTCTTTCTGATGCTTTCGTACGAACGAGAATTATCGACGAAAGGGAAATAACCGTAATAAGTAAACCTGTTAGTACCAAATCATACTTTTTCATCAATCTAACTTTATTCCATTATATATACCCTAAAATCCCGAAAAAGTTATAACTAGGTTGTTATGAAACAGGCTTAATCTTGAAAGCCTTAAATATTTCCTTCTGGCGTTTGGATGTTTCGGTGATGATTGTTTTTTTTCTACCAAATTGAATTTTCTTTATCTTTCTTAATTCAA
>WGCU01000072.1 GCA_015493635.1 Spirochaetaceae bacterium
GAAAAGCTCTTTGAGAAAATACCGGAAGCTGAAAGAAAAGAAGATCTTGAAAGGCTTTTACCCTGGAATATGGAAGGTGTTCCCCCTCTTAAATTAGTAGAGAGAAATGATTCAAGCTGATGTCAAGACGGGGTAGATTTGACGCTTACGTAGCATTGTTATATTATATTTTCATAAGTACTAAATATCAAATCTTCGGGATGTATTCCGAGTATTTGAGCAAAATACCGGATTACATTCTGTGATTCCGGAGGAAGAACTCGGTGTATCTATCAATAAATACTTTAGGAAATTGCAAAACTGAAGAAGTAATAATAATTCTGACGGAGGTAAATTTTTAATAGGTGTTTCCGATGATGGAAAAATTATTGGTCTGGAAAACGATTATAAAGTATTGAAAGAATCGGGTAAAGATTTTTACGAACTGCATCTTCGCAATCTCCTTTCGTCCCGGTACGGGGCTAGAATATGACAAAATCAATATTATTCAGCAAGGGTATTGTACTCATCAAGATGGAGAACAGGATCGTCGGTGTATCCTGCAGGTTTAATTCTTAAACCTTCCAGCAGTCTTGCCCAGTAATTAACCTTTGCAGAAAGTGCTGCAAGAGCAACAATCTCTTTCTCGGAAAAATTATACCTTAAATTATTCAGCGTTTTTTTCTTAAGGACAATAGGGGTCTTCGAAAGGGTCCGGGCATACTCAAGAGCAGCTTTCTCTCTGGTAGAAAAGCTGGGAATCGTCTCAAGATCCTTTTTCCCCCGGAGTCCCTCTATCTCTTCAGCTGTTATACCGTATTTTTTATACTTTGCAGAGTTTATATCAATGGTAAACGGGCTTGGAGCCGTATATGAAATGATTATTCTGATAAGAGCTATGAGTCTTTTATCTAAAACGGAGGCAGCTCCCTTTTCCACGTAGAGTTCCAAGAGTCCTGAACTTATGGAGATCTTGGGTGACCAAGCTAGAACTCTACCGGTAAGCATTTTTTTCCCTGCTTTTCTGTCAGCTATCCCTATCATCCAGCGTATGTACCATGGTTTTTTCTCAGGCGGTTTAACCAGACTCTCCATAGTATTTTCGTCGTAGTCACCGCCGACAGGCTGATCTTCGTGGTTCAATCCGGCACAACCGGCTAAAACGATTACGGCAAGTACCACCCCAGCTATAACTAACGTTTTTACTATCATAGAATACCCCCGAATAAAGTTTACTACTTTTTGCTGGCTTTGTCAGATTATTTGAGATTTTGCTACGAGAGCTCAAAAAAACCATATTTGGGAGCTATTCAAAATTTAAGAAATATTTTTGGTGAACTTGGGTTATCCTTGTTCATATAAGAGCTTACAAATGAATTTACAGTAGATCATTCAAAAAGCTTAAACTGCCCGGCATCCATAGCTTCTCTTTTTTTCTTTTCCCTTAAGGCCTTCTTCCTTTCCAGCTCCTGAACTCTGGCCAGCTCTCTTTCTTTCTTAAAGCGTTTTAACTCTTCCTCTTCTTCCTTGCTGAGTGTATCAATCATAACCGTAAAATCGGCAGGAACAATGAATCCTTCTGGTGTAACAGACATTCTGAAAGAGTTGGAAATCGCCGGGAGAGTGTAGTTCTCGTCGGCAAACTCTATACCGTAGTTTATTTCAATTTGGGTAGCTTTATTACCAATAGTAGACTTTTTAGTATTGAAAAAACTGCAAAGTTCATCGAAAGAGATGTAATTAGCACTCTCTTTATCCATCAGAAAGTTCAAGCGTGCTATGACGTAAACTATGGAAGCTGCCCATATCTCCGTCCTTCCTCTATTAATATCCATTACAGGATTTTGGGAAATAGTCTCGAACAACCTGATAACAAAAGTTCTTAACTCCGGATTCAGATATTCGGAGCAGTAATTCTCCAGCAATTGTTTTATCTGAAATTGATTAATCTCTTCCATACAAAAATTATAAAATTTAATTTCCTGGTTGTAAACCAGGAATACCGAATACTAACTATGACATTCCAGGGAGCAAAAACCACACGACTCTATCCATCAATAGTATTATAATTTATAATTGTGTCATGGAAAATAATAATCTGATACAGAAATTAAAAGAACATACAAAGGCTGAACTTCTTGAGAAACTGTTAGTGCTCCACAAAATCGGAGATAAGAAGATACAAACAATAATTGAAGCAAAACGGCCTGAGTCCGGCCCTTTTTTCAAGGAAGGGGATATAGTCGATCTACTGGTAATTCGTCCTTTAAACAGGGCTTTAAGGTGTAAAGTTATAAGTACTGGTGAAGCTGTAACTTTTAGGAAAAACAGCTTTGAAGTTCCAGGAGATACGATAACTATTAAAGTTTCAAAACACTGGAAAAACAGGAATACCCGTTATATTTCCGGTGAAAGGATAAAACGGGAATTTATTGTTTCCAATTTAAACCTGAAGCCTGTTAAAATAACAAAATGCAATACTATCTCCAGATCAGAGTGCCTTCTTGACGATGAACATCCTGAAAGAATCCGGGATATTTATAAAAAGATTTTTACTAAAAAAGAATACTCATTATATGAAATGGAGAATATTATTCCAGGTGTCGAGTACAGTGATATGGAAGATGATCCGATTTTTGAGTCGGTTGAGATGAAAAACTCAGGGATGATAGAGGAAGCAACTGATATTTTACTAAATCTGCTTGAAAAAGATTTTCGCTGTATAGATGCTTACTCTCATCTTGGAAATATCCATTTTCCTGATGATGATACAAGTACATTTGTAGATTTTGCAATGCCATACTATGAAGCAGGCGTGAAAATTGGTGAATATTTACTTGGACCCGATTTTGAAGGACAGCTCCCCTGGGAATATGTGGATAACAGACCTTATCTGCGGACTTTACATGGCCTTGGTTTATGTTATATCCTAAAATCCCGAAAAAGTTATAACTAGGTTGTTATGAAACAGGCTTAATCTTGAAAGCCTTAAATATTTCCTTCTGGCGTTTGGATGTTTCGGTGATGATTGTTTTTTTTCTACCAAATTGAATTTTCTTTATCTTTCTTAATTCA
>WGCU01000073.1 GCA_015493635.1 Spirochaetaceae bacterium
ATTGAGTAGTATTATTTTGGGTAAGCCGGGAATAAGCAGAGCTCTAACTCGTACCTTTTTCCCGGTTTATCCTCCCTTTTCAAATCCTTTAACAAGAATTCTTTTCGGGAAATTTTCTCCTATTATTTAATTTAGGTGCGGGAATCAACATCAAGTTGAATTATCAGAATGAACTCGAGTCTGTTCTTTATGACAGCCTGGATGATCTCTGGTTTTCAGAACACAGTTTACTTGAATTAGGTGATAGTTTTGTAAAAATTGGGGGAAAACATCTATATTTGGATGAAGTCCACAAATATCCCCAGTGGTCTGTTGCCCTGAATATGCAGAAAATAGTTTCCGATCCGGGTTTTGAAGGGTTTCCTGTAATTGCTTTGCAGAATATTTTAGAAGATCATGAATCACTGGCTGTAGATATCAATCGGTTAATCAAACCCCTAAAGTACTTCTCCAATTATCTGAGGTCGGGATACTACCCATTTTTTCTTGAGGGAGAGGACACTTATGATCTGCGTCTTGAAGAGACGATACTTATGCTTCTTGAAGTAGAATTGCCGCTTTTGCGTCATATTGATATTTCGTACGTTATTAAATTGAAACAACTGCTTAGTATAATTTCCGAATCTCTCTTTCGGATAAAGGGAATTTACGTGAGACTTTTCTCTGCAATCAGCTAAAATATCAGCATAAGTTACAATATGCTGAACAAGGTGATTTCCTGGTGAACGGAGAGTACGTAATTGAGGTTGGAGGGAATAACAAAACAAACAGACAAATTAAAGACTTGAATATGTCTTATATAGCTGCAGATGATCTGGAATATGGTTATGGAAATAAAATTCCGCTGTGGCTCTTTGGCTTCCTTTATTAATTGCCCAGGCACCGCTGCTGCGGGAAATGGGGTTCCCCGTATTTATAGGCCTCTTTCTTTCGAGGGAAAAGAACAGCAAAAACACTAATTGAAAGAGTAACGATTATTACTGACCTTTCAATATATGACACCACTGTAAAAATCCAGAAAACAATTACATATAGACATTATTCTCAAACAAGTGAGTGGAGCGGGGCAACTTGTTGGTCCCGTTCCCGAACGAGTGCAGAGAACGAAAGGTTAAAATACCCCGCGGCTTGGGGTATTGATATCTTTCATTCGATAAAATAAATATCACTAAAGTATATTGCCTGTTAATTTTAATTTTACTATATTATTATCATAAAGATCCATAAATAAGGCTGTAGCGTTTTATGGTCTTTAAAAGGAGGAAGGAATGCCTGTTATTGCAAGATTTTATGGTATTTTAATGAACATGGCATGCCACATTTCCATGCTATATATAATGAATTCAATGGCGTTTTTGATATAAAATCCCTTGATATGATTGAGGGAGATTTACCAACCAAAGCACAAAAATTGGTGAAAGAGTGGGCTAACGAATACCAGAATGAAATTCAAAAAATGTGGGATACCAAGTCTATTATAAAACTTCCAGGCCTTGAATAGTATGAACTACCCAAAAATCAAAGACATTAAAGCCCAGGCAAATTATCAATTATTTGTTGTTTTTAGTAATGGTGTTTCAAAAATATACAATTGTAAACCATTGCTTAAACAAGAGGCCTTTGCCAAACTAAGTAATAAATTTTTATTTAATCAAGTCCATGTTGATACAGGGGGTTATGGTATAATATGGAATGATGATATAGATTTGGCAGAATCGGAACTCTGGATAAATGGACAGGAAGCCAGAAATAGGTCTTGATTCGTTTGATCGATTCCCTAATCAGTTCAGTGCTCCCTTTTTTCAAGGTAGTGTATGGTCAACTTTAAATCATAATCGCATTATTTCATCACTTTAAAATACAATAACTTCTTTTTTTATTGTCTTGCGTATTACCTGGAATTTCTTTCTATCAAGAAGTGTATTCAGATCCTGATTGATTATGGTCTGAGTTATATAGTTTTCAATAAAATTGATAAGCTGTTTGAAAAAGAGTTTTACATCATCTGTTTCCCGGCGTTCCATAATAATTTGTTCATTGTATCTAAACCCATGTAGGAAGTAATAATGGATATCGTAAAGATCTCTTTCAATCTGATTACTTCGTAAACATTGGCCTTTGGAACCGGGTAGGTAATATCTATTTTCAATGTGTTACACTAATTGCTCTGAAATCCACTTATGGTTACAAATAGCCGTAAGAACACGATACAGCCATGCTTTATGTATAGCTTCTTTGGGATTGGGTATGATCATTATTATCCTCCAGGATATCCAATTATTTCCTGCAGCTCATTTACTTTCTGCCAGTCTATGAGGGAATAATTATCAAAATAAAATTTACTGTTATAATAGAGTAGATCAGCTACTGCCCGTTCTATACTGGCTTTTTTATACTCCCCGGTGTTGTTTATGCCAACGCTGTTGAATAAGAACCTGTCTTGTAGTTTTCTGCTTTGATACTCATAATTTCCTATTGTGTACTGCCGGGATTCAGCTGATATGAGTGTAATCTTAGATGGCAGCTGCATAATTATGCCAGCTTCGGCAAGAACTGACTCTGTACTTACATAAGCAAACTGATGTAACGCTTTTACACCCAAAAAAAGAGGATCAAGTTTTTCAAATGGGACTATTGAGTAAAATCCACGGTAAATTTTAAACAGCCAGCCCTTTTTGATATATCGGTGAATTGTAACTCGTAAAGTATTTTTAGATGATATCTGCCATATTCTGGCCAAATCATCAATATGAAAAACTTTTTCATTAAGTTGTGCTATTTGCTGAAACCGTTGTTGAGCTGATGATTGGTATGATGTATACATATGTACATTATACCAAACAATATTTTTTGAATCAAGAATAAAAAATGAATTTCATAAAAACAGAGTTAGGTTATAAACCTTATTCTCTATTTGAACGTATATGCATAGATCCCAAAATTGTAAGTGCTCTCTTCACAGTCCTTTTAGAAAAGGATAGTATTCATATCATGGAAGCTTCTTCTGATCAAATAGCCAGGCTGGAATCTGAAATTTTACAACTTGAACTGGAATTGGCCTCTCTGAAAAATATAAATAAAAATGCAAATCATGTAACCGTTTCAAATAATTCTCATTCTGATGAAAAAATTAAGCTGTTCCGGTCACTATTTCGTGGAAGGGAAGATGTATTTGCTCTTCGTTTTGAAAGCAAAAGAACCGGTAAATCAGGATATCAGCCTGCATGCAGGAATGAATGGGTGAGAAATCTTCAAAACCATACGTAATGGGAATATATCCCTTGATGCCTGATGAGACCTGCTGGTTTTTAGCACTGGATTTCGATAAAGAGCAATGGAAACTTGATGTCAGTGCTTTTCTGGACACTTGTAAAAGTGAAAATATTCCGGCTTATCTTGAAAGTTCCAGGTCCGGAAATATGTTTCACACTATAAAAGCAATCACATTGTCATAACCCGATATTTAAGGAATTAATTCCATATTTATACGATATATATGGACTATGTTCGTGATTTATCGTATATTGTATAATATGTTTGATCGGCTTTTAATGCTCAGTAAAAATTATAGCTCTTTTTTATTCGGTGCCCGCAGCACAGGGAAGACTACCTATTTACAGAAATACTTTTCACCCGAAACTACGTATATCATAGATTTACTGGATATCGAAACAGAGGACAGACTTTCTCGGCAGCCATCGCTGCTTAAAAATATTCTGGATCAGCTTGATAGTAGGTATACTCATGTAATTATTGACGAGATTCAGAAAGTCCCTCGCCTTCTGGATGTGATCCACCAGTACATACAAAAAAACGAAAACCGCTTTTTTTTTATTTTAACAGGTTCCAGCGCAAAAAAGCTGAAAGCCGGTGGATCGGATTTGCTCGCCGGACGGGCATTTTTATACAATATGTTCCCGTTAACATACCTGGAATTGGGAGAATCTTTTGATATTTCAACCTATCTTCACTATGGAGGACTACCCGGAATTTATAACCTTCCCGATAATAGTGACAAGGAAAGATACTTGAAATCCTACGGGTTAATGTATTTGAAAGAAGAGGTTTGGAATGAACATCTCATTCGAAAACTTAACCCATTCCGCTCTTTTCTTGAGCTTGCGGCCCTGGCAAATGGAGAAATAATTAATTACAAAAAAATCAGCAGTCAGATAAAAGTTGATGCAAAAACTGTACAGAGTTATTACGAAATATTAGCCGATACACTTCTGGGGTTTACATTAAATGCCTATAATACATCTATCCGTAAACAACTAATCTCATCTCCAAAGTTTTTTTTCATTGATACTGGTATTAAACGGGCCCTGGACAATACTCTAAAAGTACCATTGATCCCTGGGACTTTTGCATATGGAAAGGCTTTTGAACATTTTGTTATTACTCAGATATTTTATTTAAATCATTATTTTGAATCAGATTATAAACTATATTATTTAAAAACAAAAGATGGTGCAGAGATTGATCTTATCATTAAAAAACCTGATAGTTCATTAATTTGTATTGAGATCAAATCTACAGATGATTCAACAACTGCCAACACCAGAAATCTTATGAATTTGGCAAAAGACTTGAATTGTCAGGATCAGTTTTGTTTTTCACAGGATCCAATTACAAGGAAAAATGGAACTATAATATATATGCATTGGAAGGATGGAATTGAACTGATATTCAATAAACATCCCGAAATGCCAAGAAAGTTATAGTTTGCTGATCAGCATAATCTATGACGCTGTCGTGGTAATTGCGGTAAATTCCACGATATTGTTTCAATTCCTTCGAATTAGTCAAAGACCTCAAATTATTAGAGAGGAACTTCTGGCTAAGAGAGAAACATTTGGCAGCAGCCCCGGAAAATTAAAACGTGGTTCGGCGAATTTACTCGGAGGAAGGGCAAGAACACGTCATTTATTCTCAAACGAGTGAGTGGAGCGGGACAACTTGTTGGTCCCGTTTCCGAGGGAGTGCAGAGAACGAAAGGTTAAAATACCCCGCAGCTTGTTGCGGAACAGGCCGCGATAACGGACTGGGTCCAAGGTTTACCCTGGGGTATTGACACCTTTCATTTCCCCTTGTATCTCATGAGATCCCGGACTTTGATATCCTTCGTGCATGCAATTTCGGAATGATTCCCAGTATTTACCAGTCTGATGAACCAGTTGAGGATCTAAAATCCTATTGTGGTAACTATCTTCAGGAAGAAATCCAGGCTGAAGGATTGGTTAGAAAAATTGAGAATTTCTCAAGATTCCTGGAAACAGCATCCCTTGTAAATGGTGAATTAGTGAATATGGAATCATTATCGAGTGATACAGGGATTCCGTCCAATTCTTTACGGGAATATTTTTCAATATTAGAGGACACATTAATTGGATCAATGCTGAAACCTTTAAGCTTCTGGCGTGACAGGTATGGGAATGAAGTAGATTTCATTCTTCCGTATAAAGAATTTCTTTCAAGATTATGGAACCGGGCATTTTAAGGTTACAGTACTCTATACTTTGACTATGCAGAAGCGTATAGCATATACCGGTCCAAAGCGGACACTTTTTGAAAGTGCACCGGAATAAGTTACTTGAACCCATGAATTACAACTTATTCCTGCTAAAAGGAGGGTTGGGGAAGAAGCAGGTAAAGAAAAAATTTTTCTGATATAAATCTGATGGACGAAGGAATATGCAGCATTGGGATATTCAGTGGAATAATCAACTGGACATAATTTGTCATTTTACCCGCAGAAAATACAATAAAGTCACCATCGTTTTAAAATAGAGGTAAGGTAACCCCGGATCATAAAGAGGTATCACATATTAAAGAGTATGTAAAACCAGTTTTAAGGGTTAGGCCCTTATTACTCCCCGATAAACAAATAATCCTTAATTTCAACGCATCAAATTCAGTAAAAAGGGAAAAGCTATAAATGTACCTACCGCACTTCCAATGCTGGACAGAAAAAATACTAAAAGCGCGTGAGTAAATTTATTACGGTAGAATCCTTTAATAGAGAGAATATCCTCAGGCAGATTCTCAAAATCTTTTACGGTTGGTCGGCGTATGTATCCCTCAAACAGACCTGTTACTATTCCGACTCCGATGGTGGGATTCAGGGAGGTGAAGGGTGCCGCAAGAAATGAAAGAATTATGGTCAGGGGATGGGCAAGGGCGGCAAGGGCTCCTATGGAAGAAAGGACTCCGTTTACCATGAACCAGTAGAAGAACATCTTGAATCCCTTATGCCAGCCGGATTGATAAAAACCGGCTCCAATAAGGATAACAATGAGTATGGGAATAATCCACGGAAGGAATTTCTTGTATTTCGGCGGTTCCGGTAGGATATTTATCTCGTCAAGGTTGTCAGAAACGTTCCCTTCATCAAGCCCTTCGAGCCACGAAAGAATCCCTTTTGCGTGTCCGGCGCCGATAACCGCTGCAGTTTTTTCTCCCGGTGCTTTAAAGATATTTGTTGCAAGGAAACGGTCCCGTTCATCAATGAGAACCTCTTTAACTGAAGGAAGATACTTTGCCAGCTCTTCCATCATATCCTGCAGAGCACTTTTTTCTTTCAGATTTTCAATATCTTCTTCAGAAAGTTCCTCTTTAGTAAAGATTGAGGAGATCATTGCGGCAAGCATCTTGTTCTTGTTCCAGAAAGATGATTTTGACCATGCTCTCCGTAAGGTAATCTGTACCTCTCTATCACTGAAAGAAAAAGGGATCCCCGCTTCTTTAGCCGCTTCCACAGCTTCTTTCATATCCTCACCGGGAGTAACCCCCAAATTTTTCCCCATTTTCTTCTGAAAGGAAGACAGAACCAGATTTGCGAGGAGAAGAAACCCCTTCCGTTCCTTTAGAACTTTGTCGATTTTCATGTTTTCCCAGTTCTGCCCCTGGGTCATTGTCTGATACCGGGTCTGATCTATTTCTACACAGACATGATCCGGAGACTCTTCTTCTATGATTTTCCGGACCTCATCCACACTCCCCCGGGAGATGTGAGCTGTTCCCACAAGAATGATTTGTTTATGTTTCAGCTCAATTTTAGTTATTGTATCGCTTATTGATGTTACTTTCAAAAAGTTCCTCCGTTACTGTGCCTGTATCTCTTTTATTTCATTTTCCGCTATATCTGTTTCAAAAATACCGTAGATCCCAGCATCAGCTACTTCGAGAAAATATTTTTTAGCAAGAGGGACCGCCCCATGTAGTTTGTAGTAGGTAGCTACATAGAAAAGGACGCGTGTTTTTAAGGGGATCTTTTTTTCATGATTAAGTTGAGCGATGAGGTAAGCGTCAAAACCAGGTTCTACAAACATTCGTGCTACATCATAAAAATAGCTTTTTTCCGGCATATGAGCAAGTTTATCCTTAAAAAATTCGGCAGCTTCCTTTTTTTTACCGGCAGCTTCCAGTGAGATCCCTGTCATAAGGAAATATGAGGGTTCTTCGGGCCACCGTTCCATTGCTTTTTTGAACAGAACTGCTGCTTTATCAAAGTTATTGTTCATGTACTCCAGTACTGCAAGAGGTTCGTATACAAAATAGTAGTCGGGTCTTTCTTTGTATACCATTTCATAGTCAGTAAGGGCTTTACTGTTTTGCCCCTCATCTTTATAGAGACCGGCACGGTACACGTACGCGTAAAAGTATTGAGGATTAATTTTAATTGCTTTTGTAAAATCCTTGATTGCTTCATCCCGTTTCCCTAAAAAAGCGAGAAGTTTTCCGCGGTCTATATAATTCCAATAGTAATCCGGAGCAAGTTCAACCGCTTTGTCAAGATCTTTCAGAGCTCCTTCGGCATCGTTCAGTCCAGATCTTGCCTTGCTTCTATCCGCATAGGCAAAAGAATAATCCGGATTTTTTTCAATAAGTTTGTCAAATTGAGCAGATGCTTTTCTATATTTTTTTTCTCTTAAAAGAAGGTTCCCGTATCCTGATCTGGCTACAAGATTATTCTGATCAATCTGGAGTGATTTATCAAAATTTTGTTCCGCCTTTTTATAGTTCTTTTCTGTAAGATAAAGTTCTCCAAGAGAAGATAGGGCACGGGCATCATCCGGTTTGACAGCAAGAAGTCTGTTGAGAGCTTTTTCCTCTTCTACCGGGTTGTTTTTTAAACTTGCAAGCATTGCAAGATTATACAGTGCATCGGGATTATCGGGGGTCTTTTTCAACGTTTCACGGATGACAGATTCAGCTTCCTTTATTTTTCCTGCTGTCAGGAGAAGCGAAGCATATAAATTTTTTGTTTTTATGCTGTCCGGATCTGTTGAATACGCTTTTTTAAAAGCATCAAGAGCTTTGACAGGGTCGCCGGCATTGATGTAAAATCCTATACTTTCATAAGCGGGGAGTTTTGATTGTGGTAAATTATTGGTTTTAACGGCTTTCTGGGTTGCGCATCCGGCAAAAATCAGTACAGCCAGTAATAGTAAAAATCCTCTTTTCATAGAAAACTACTATACTGATAGAATAAAAAATACACAAGGTTGATATTATAATCTTTCATTGTTATGATACGAAAATATGAATACTTCAATGAAAAAACGGTACTATGCAATTCCTGTTCTCTATGTAGTACTTTTTCTGCTTCTGTTTTATGCAGGTTTTAATCATTCAAGCAGAACCTTTTCAATAAAGAAGGGCCCTGTTGCCGTAAGCGGTATTGGGCAGGAAGGGCTCGACAAAAATTCGATAAAGAGTTTCACTCTTGATATTCCCGGATTACGATTAGATCTTACTAAAAATCCTCTTTATCTGGTAGATTCTTCCGGAAATCGTACCTATGTTAACGTAACCGGATTTTCCTTTGAAAACAGTAAGTTGCTTATCTCTTTTACAGAGTCTGTACAGTTGACGATAAGCTTTGATATTCAGAAAAAAAGTTCCAAAATAATTGACGCTTTCATTTCCGTACCGGCGAAAACCAGAAAGTATTTATCCGTATATGTACCAGCCCGTGCGGGATATACCATGAAACAGCTTTCTTTTCTTCCTTCCTATACGTTTAATGAACGGGGAGTTGAAAAACTGTATGTTTTTAATAATGGATCTTCCTTTGATATAACCGCGGGAGTAGTGAACCTTTCGATGAGAAGGGGGAAAGCTTATTTTTCGCTGTACAAGACAGGAACTACCGATGCATTGTCTTTCTATTTTTTCGGCTCCGGCGGACCGGTAAACAGAAGTGCCTATGAAGCGGCTGTGGAGAAATTCATTTCTAATGGTTATACCGGATGGAAAAAGGGGAGATTTGATACACAAAAAGGCGAGTGGAGTAATGCTGATGGTACCAAATCCTTCAGTAATGCAGTTGTTACTGCATATATTGCTGAAAGCTTAAAAAGGGGCCGCTATTCGGATATATCCCGGGTCATTTCTTTTATTAAAAAATACAGTGATGATTTTTCATATCTCAGTGCTCCCTATCTTGGAGACATTGTGGTTACTGATGAAAAACGGTCAAAACATGATGATCAGTTAAAAAAGGAAATTTCTTCTGACGGAGGAGATAAAGAATCTGTTTTTACGTATCCCCATCTTGTGAGTGAACTGAATTGGATATCATCATCAGCGCTTTTTAGAACGTTTAATACACTTGTTGCTTCCCTTGATCTTACGAAGCATTTTACTCCCGAAACGGTAACCGGTATGGTGGAAATATACCGGGATGTTATTAGCAGCAACAGTGATCAGTTTCATGATGTGTCAAAACTCTATTCTGTTATAGAATCTGTATTATATCCAGATTTTATCCGGACGGGAGAAGGGCTTTTCCTTCAGAATAAAGATGGGGTTATCGATATAGCGCTGTCTATTAAAGCGGGAAAGGCTCTCTACGATATCGGGCAGATAAACAATGATACCCTTATGGCAGCAATTGGGAGGACACTCGTTGTGAGCAGTCTGAATATGCAGAAAAAAGACGGGTGGCTGCCATTATACCTTAACAGAGATGGAAGCAGCAGAGGAACCAAAGGATTTTACGGTACAGAAATTTTTTATTCAGATTTATCTGATAATGAATTTTATCCTCATCTTGTAATCTTTAATGAAGGTACTTCCCGGGAGGTACGTATCTGGACATCGGCAAAAGATATTACACTTACGAGAGATGGTAATTCACTGATTTTTGATATATCTTTTCCCCGCGGAATTTCTCACCATCTTGTTATAAAGGGGATTAAGCCATTTGAAAAGCTGGAGATGCATGGAATCCGCTGGAACAGTGACAAACGGTTTCAGTATTATACGAGCGGGTGGGTCTACAATGAGAAGGATAGTACACTCTATATGAAGCTCAATCAGCGGAAAAACAAGGAACAAATAATTATTATTACCAAGGGAAATTAGGCCTGCATAACATCGAGAGCTGTCTGAAGCCTTCCGAAGGGCGGGCTGACCTGAATTCCCGCAATTTCTCCCCTTATGGTATCCACGATGGAACGGGCTATGAGAATACCTTCCTCTCTGGCCTGTTCTTTGTCTTCTACAGTACTCATCCGTTTCATGATTTCATCGGGAATTGTTATCCCCGGTACTTCATTGTTAAGAAACAATGCATTACGGTAACTTGCCAGGGGCCATACTCCCGCGATAACCGGTTTTCCGGCTGGTTTTATTTTGTCAAGAAACGAAAGCAGCTGTTCTACATCAAAAACAGGTTGTGTGATAAAATAGTCAGCTCCGGCCTCCACCTTTAAATAAGCCCGTTCAATTTCCTGTTCAATATTCTGTGCTGCTGGATTTGCACCGGCACCGATAACAAAAGTTGTCGGGCTGGTAAGCATTTTCCCTGCAAGATCCATGCCTCTGTTTAAACGGGAGGCGAGGGAAATAAGGCCGATTGAATCGACATCGAAGACGCCGGTAACATCGGGGAAGTTACCAGTTTTAGGCGGATCGCCCGTAATAATAAGCACATTGTGCAGGCCGGCCGCCTGGGCACTGAGCAGTTCAGACTGTAGTCCAATAAGGTTCTTGTCCCTGCAGCAGATATGGGGGATCGTTGCCATACCGGTCTTTCGTGTAATTTCCATAGCTGTTACCAGGGCAGAAATCCGTGATGAAGCCCGGGGTCCGTCAGGTATGTTTATTGCAGTTATCGAATGATTCACAAGATCAGCAGCTTTCTTCACTATCTTTTCAAGGCTTGTTCCCACAGGGGGGACAAGTTCAACAGCGGTAATCCAGGTTCCGTTTTTCAATGCTTTTCCCAGCCCTGACCTCATCTCAAGAGGAACACTTGGCAGGGTTTTCTCTGTTTCAGCAGCATGAACGGTAAGCCCCTTTCGTCTGCTTCTATCAAGGGACAGAACTGATTTCCCCATCTTCCGTATATGTTCGGGCGTCGTACCGCAGCAGCCGCCGAGGACACACACTCCCGCATCAAGGAATTTAAGAGAATATTCTGCAAAATAATCCGGTGAAGCAAGATAGAGCTGCCTTCCTTCAACATCCCGGGGGAAACCCGCGTTCGGCATAATGGAAACAGGTTTTGTTACATGGTTCTGCACAATCTGAAGGATATCAAGCATGGACGCAGGTCCGGTGGAACAGTTCATACCGAGTACATCGATAGCTTCTTCATTATCAAGCTGTCTGAAAAGTCGAACATAGCGGTCTTCAGCATCTTCCGACTCATTCGGCCGCAGACTCACCTGTGCCTGTATGGGAATCTCTTTGGAAATTTTCCGGGCTGTCCGGACTGCAAGAAGGAGTTCATCAACATTTGTGAAGGTTTCAAAAAGAAGAAGGTCCACTCCCCCCTTTATAAGAGCGGAAATTTGAATCGTAAAAGCTTCTGTTATCTCTTCAACAGGAGTGTCTCCCACAGGAGCCGGACGTACTCCGGTAGGGCCGATAGACCCTGCAACATAGAGGCTTGATCGGGCAACTTTTTTAGCCAGGAGGACTCCCTTAAGATTTATTTCAGCCGTTTTATCTTCAAGATTGTAGGATTTTAATTTTATCGGATTCGCGCCGAAGGTATTAGTGGTGAGTACCTGGGCCCCGGCATCCGCCATCGCCTGATGGATTTCCAGTACCTTATCAGGATCAGTGAGGTTTATATTCTCAAAACACTGATTGATAAAGATACCCTTGTCATAGAGCATTGTTCCCATAGCCCCGTCGAAAAGGACTATTCCATCTTTTATACGTTCAAGATACGGTTTTTTCATGGTATGTCCTTTAACTGAATCTTCTATCAAGTTCCTGCAGAACCATATTTACTTGGATATTTTCTGAAGCGAGGAGCACCATCATGTGATAGATTAAATCTGCCGCTTCATAGATAATTGAATCCCTATCCTGTGCGAGAATGAGCTCGACAGCTTCTTCTCCTGTTTTTTTCCGGATTTTTTCAGCGCCGGATGTAAAGAGATGGGTTGTATATGAACCTTCGGGAAGTACCTGCTGTCTGTCCCTGATAATCTGTTCAAGTTTCTTCAGGATCTCTGTTTCCGCAGGAAACGGCTGTGCATTATTCGGGGATTTTTGAACCTGCTCTGTTTTTTCCTTTTTAAGAATAGCTTCATACCATGAATGATACTGCTTGATTTGTATAAGCGGCAGGGACTCATCGTAGGGGAGGAGCCTTCCTGTATCCGCATGGAGATGCCAAAGTATTCCCCGTTCCAGACTTTTGTTAAATCCCTTTTCGTTTGACAGGCTCATGTCAATGATGGTATCACTTTCATCTTTTATAACAAGGGGATATATTTTCTGTGTTTTAGTCACCATACTACTCCTGATGTTTCTGTATCATATAACTGTACTGCCTTTGCAAGATCTATTTTTTCTTCATAGAGAGCTTTTCCTGTTATTACTCCGGCAATTTGTGTAGTTTTATATTTATTAATCCGCTCAAAATCGTTATTACTGCTTATCCCTCCGGAAATAATAACCGGAAGTCCGGAAGTTTCAGCTATTCGGAGAGTATTTTCTATATCAGGTCCGGAAAGTGTTCCGTCCCGGTTTATGTTGGTATAGATAATACTGATAATGCCGTTATCAGCCGCACTTCTGGCAAGATCACTGTCGTTTAACCGGGTATTTTCTTCCCATCCGGATACTTTTACTTCTCCATCTAACGCATCTATTCCTGCAATAAACACGTTCCCATATTTTTTTGTCCAGTCCTTTGCTATTAAAGGGTTCCGGGCGAAAACAGTACCAAGAATAAGTTTGTCTACCCCTATAGCGAGCAGTTCCTCAACATCCTTCTCTGTTCGGATGCCGCCTCCAACCTCAATTATTGCCCGGGGAACAGCATTTCTTATGTTTTGTATTGTTTCTCTGTTTGTTTTACCTTTGTTCCGGGCAGCATCAAGATCAACAACATGAAGGCGGGTACACCCGGAAGCACAGATTGTAAGGGCTGATTGTACCGGATCGGTACTGTATATGGTAGATGTACTGTAGTTTCCTTTATACAACCGTACACACGATGCATTGAGCAGATCAATGGCGGGAATAATTTTCATGGATGGAGTATACCAAGAAGCAATCGTTCCCTCAAGTACAGGAGAGAGGTAGAACTAAAAGGAGGAATGAAACAAGAAAAAGTTTTATCCGGCAGCGGTTTATAATATCCTTCAGGATAATCTTCTCAATAATGGGAAATTGGTCCAGTTTATTATACCCGTGAAAATCAAGAAAATCCTGGGAAGTAAAGGGTTGAAGTTTGTACTCCAGTACCCTGCCTCCGATTACCGTACCGAACTCAATGGATAGCAGATGACTATTTGATCCGGTAATGTAACCTTGCTACATTGTATTTCCATAAGTAATAAATGTCTAATACTCGGAATATATTCCTTCGGAAGGGACGGAGCCGGATGCATCCCTTCGGGTTTATAATGTTTAGTACGTACCTGAAAAAGATTACCGACTACCGTCTCTGAGCTCTCGCGGTGCTGGAGGAGTATCAGGGTATGGGGATGACGTACATAAAAAAGTACAGGGTTTACGAGAAGGGGATAGATCATGATTAAATCGGAAACGATAAAAGGACAGGACAGCCGGGTTCTGGAGAACAAAAACATAAAGCTTTGTTTGACAAAGACGAGGGGCACATGGCTCCCGTGGTATTTATGAGGGATACCCCTAAGTATATAAGCACCAGTCCCGTAAACTACGGATACACGAACAAGTACGGCGGTCCGGGATACAACGGAGGGGAATACTACAGTCTGGCTTCATTTCAGAAGTTTACTACCCTGGAGAAGGTACCGACTGTATGGAAGAATGAGCCCTACACCGATTGTACCGTTTTCCCGGCCCGAGAGGAGTTTGTGGATATTCTCCCGTCAACAGTTCTGTGGATGGAAAACAGAGGCTGCCACATGAGCCCCTGGGACGGCAGAAACTGCTGCATAAGGATCGAGGATGTCTGCAGCCATCTTGCCGACGGGCTGTCCGTTTCGGCCGAAGAGAACGTTCTGAACCGGGACGGCATAAAGACGGTTCACCAGCTTACAGAGGGGGAACCTTTTAAAGTAAATTATATTCACGGGTGGTAAAAATACCCCGGGGGTTTGACAGGGTAAAGAACATGGAGAAAAAGGATGACGGTGTTGAGATTACTTCCTTTTCCGGGAAGAGGGTATTTACAAAGGTTGATACCGGTTTTTTGAAAAGCTGAGAGCAGAAGATTCCCGCTGAATAAAAAGCCTCCGGAGAAGTCTGCCGGAGGCGAAGGATAGAGAATTATTTTTCTTCCCGTGAGTAGGGAATCCCCAGCTCCCGGGGGGTGCCTATATGCCTTTTGCGGAGAACAATGGTAGCTGCAATGACCACAATAAAGGTCATGAGATACGGCTGCATGTTCAGCAGTGATGACGGGATTGTTGTCCCTGATGCCTGAAGCTGGAACTGCACTGAATCAATACCGCCGAAAAGGTAAGCTCCGATAACAGCGTAGAGGGGGTTCCACATGGCAAAGATAACGAGGGCAACGGCAATCCAGCCTCTTCCGGCGGTGATGCCGTCAAGCCAGAACGGAGCGTAAACGAGGGTCAGGTATGCCCCTCCGGCACCAGCCATCAACCCGCCGAAGAAAGTCCACCAATATCGGGATTTATTGACTTCAACACCCATGGCACCGGCTGCCTGGGCATTTTCACCAAGAGCCCGCAGGTGAATTCCCGTCCTTGTTTTAAAAAGGACAAACCACATAAACACAACAAGTATGTATGAGAAGTATACAAAAATATCCTGATTAAAGAGAACAGGTCCAATGACAGGAATTTTTGAAAGTCCCGGAATTGCAATACTGGAAACAGGAATGGTAAATTTCTTGTTTATCCAGTCCTGTCCGAAAAAATTTGTCAGCCCAAGCCCGAAGATGGTAAGAGCAAGACCGCTTACGATCTGGTTCCCGCGGAGTGTAATTGAAATAAACGCATGGATAAGGGAAGTGAGCCCCCCTGCAAGCATTCCAACAAGAAATCCTATGTAGGGGCTGTGGGTAAGATTCCCCGTAATAAATCCGAAAAGAGCGCCAATAATCATCATCCCTTCGATACCGAGATTAATGACTCCGGATCTTTCGGTAATTATTTCACCAAGTGTTGGGAAAAGCAGTATTGTCCCGGACCGGACCGCGGAAGCTGATAGTGTTACTAATATTGATGACTGCTCCGTCATCGTCTCCTCCTGAAATCTATTCGATATGTTTTGAATATTTCTCCGCCGAGTAGTGCGAACAAAATTGAACTTTCAATAACGCCGACAATACCGAAGGGTACATGCATTATCATTTGGATATGATATCCTCCCGCTTCGATCCCTCCAATGAGTATAGCGATCACCAGGACCGCAATCGGATTGAGAGCCGCCAGCCATGCAACAATTATTGCGGTATATCCATAGTTCGGGTTTATCTCAAGCTGAAGCATGTGGATAACTCCGGATATCTGTGTCATACCAGCAAGACCTGCTATTCCTCCGCTGACTGCCATGGCTATTAAAGTATTTTTGAAGATATTGATCCCTGCGTAGTTTGCAGCAATATTGTTTTCTCCGATAACCCTGTTTTCATAACCGAACCGGGTCTTTTTTATAATAACATAGATAACAAGAACAATTATTATTCCAAATACTATACCAAAATGTATTCGGGTATGATTGAGAATAATGGGAAGCTGTGCATTCGGTGAAAACATTTTTGACAGGGGAAATCCATGGCTTGCAGGGTCTCTCCATGGTCCGTACATGAAGTACTTGAGGACAAAGAGTGCCACGTAATTGAGGAGTAGTGTTGTAACAACCTCATTCACTTCCCATACCAGTTTTAATAGTGCCGGAATGAGAGCCCAGAGAGCTCCACCTATGATACCGGCAATACTCATCATGGTTAACAGAAGAAACGGAGATGTTGTCGGAGCGGAGTTTAGAGCGAAAAATGAACTGAAAATTGCGCCCATAATATACTGACCGTAAGCCCCGATATTCCAGAATTTCATGTTGAATACCATAATAAGACCAGCTGAAATGATGATAAGGGGCGTTGCCGTTACAAGTGTTTCAGAAAGCGCATAACTACTTCCAAAGGCGCCCATAATGAGAGCCTTGTAAGCGGTAAAAGGATTTGTTCCTTTTGAAGCGATAACAAGGGCACCGATAATGAGACCTATCACTATTGAAATGAGAGGAATTGTAAATTTAACTTGTGTTTTGATGTCTTCTCTTTTTATAAGCCGCAGGGTGTTACCTCCTTATCTCTATTGAGTAGATTTTTCATCAAGGCCAGCCATAAGAAGGCCGATTCTTTCTACTTTTGCTTGTTCAATATCTACAATATCAAGAATTCTACCGTCATGAATAACACCGATTCTATCTGATATCATAAAAATTTCATCCAGATCCTCAGAAATGAGGAGTATAGCCACGCCGTTATCGCGTTCCCGCAGCAGTACGGTACGTATAAATTCCATTGCTCCTATATCGAGCCCCCGGGTAGGATGAACGACGACGAGTAATTTTGGTTTTTCAGATATTTCACGGGCAAGCAGCAGTTTCTGCATATTCCCTCCGGACAGGAATTTTACCGGAGCATCTTTCCGTGGTACCTTTATATCATAGTTTTTAATAAGATGGTCTGTGTAGTTTTCTACTTCGGTGTAGTTGATAAAGGTATTCCTGGAAATCGGTTCCCTGTTATAATGGCGGAGAACGGCATTATCACTGGATGACAGGTTTGGAACAAGTCCTACTTTAAGTCTGTCCGGAGGAACATAACTTAAACCCTGTTCAAAGATCTCTTTCGGGTTGGCGTTCGTTAGATCTTTACCGTCGATGTAAACTGAACCGCTTATAGATTTCCTCAGCCCTGCAATTACATCCGATAATATTTTCTGCCCGTTACCCGCTATTCCAGCAAGACCGAAGATTTCTCCTCCGTATATATCAAAGGTAATACCGTTAAGTGCTGTAAGACCTTTATCATTGAGGGCTTTTACGTTTTCTACCTGAAGTATTTTTTCGCCTCTGTTAAGGGGGCCCCGTTCAAGGCGGAAAAGAATTTCTCTTCCAACCATCATTTTTGCAAGATCCTTTTCGGATGTTTTGTCTTTATCAACGGTTCCAATAGCTTTCCCCTTCCGCAGAACGGTTATTCTATCAGAAATATCCATGATTTCATTAAGTTTGTGGCTTATAAAAATTATGGATTTCCCTTCCTGAACCATCTGCCGATAGATCTTGAACGTTTCTTCGACTTCCTGGGGGGCAAGTACTGCTGTCGGTTCATCAAGGATAAGTATCTGTGCTCCCCGAAAAAGGGTTTTGATAACTTCTACCCGCTGCTGTTCTCCCACTGAAAGCTGCCAGATCTTGGTAAAAGGGTCTATGCCGAGATTGTATCTGTCGGATATTGCCGTTATTTTTGCAGCAACCTTTTTTTTATCAACATAAAACCCGGCTGAAGTTAGTCCAAGAAGAACATTTTCGAGAACGGTGAGGCTGTCAACGAGCATAAAATGCTGGTGAATCATCCCTATACCGTTTTTCATGGCATCGGAAGGACTCTTGATATGCACTTTTTTACCGTTAATCTCAATTTCACCGCTGTCAGGCTGATAGATACCGTCAATAATATTCATCAATGTTGATTTACCGGCACCGTTTTCACCTAAGAGAGTGTGTATTTCCCCCTTTCGCAGTTCAAAATCTACGCCGTCATTTGCCTTGATACCGGGGAAAGTTTTTGTAATCTTTCTTAAAGCAACAACTATATCTGTCATATTTTAATCTTTAATAATATTCCGGCTGAACATGTATGAGAACACGGTATCCAGCCGGAATGAGTTTGCTTATGAGCCGCTCTTGGGTATAGAACCAACGACTCCCTGTACGAACCACTGGATGTTCAGTTTATCAGTATCAGACAACTGTTCACCTTTCTTAACTTTCAAGGCTCCGCTTTGATCATAAACAGGACCCATAAAGGGGTCAAATGTACCATCAAGAATCTGTTTCTGTTTCTTTTCAACATACTGCTTAACGTTATCCGGAACCATAGGGCCGAAAGGCGCAAGCGAAACAATACCATCTTTCATGCTGCCCCAGTACTGGGAAGATTTCCATGTTCCGGCCTGAACTTCTTTTACCGCTTTGGTGTAGTAGACACCCCAGTGCCAGATTCTGGAAGTCAGAACTGCTTTTGGTGCAAAACTTGACATATCACTATCGTATCCGATACCGTACTTTCCTTGTTTTTCAGCTGCCTGGAGTGCCGCAGGAGAGTCTACACCGCTGGCGATGATATCAGCATTGTTTGCGAGTAATGTATTAGCAGCATTTGCTTCTTTTACTGGATCGAACCAGGAGTTTGTCCATATAACATGAACTTCAGCTTTGGGATTTGTTTCCCGGGCGCCTATAGTAAAGGCATTAATTTCCCGTACAACTTCAGGTGTGGAAAAGGGAGCTACAAATCCAATATAATTTGTCTTTGTCATAAAACCGGCAGCAAGTCCGGCAAGATAGTCCGGCTGATACATTCTGCCGAAATAGGTGCCCATATTTTTTGCGGTTTTGTATCCTGAACAATGCTCGAAAACAATATTCGGATAATCTTTTGCGACTTTCAGCATTGGATCCATAAAACCGAAGCTTGTCGCAAAAATAATGTTGTATCCTTGATTGGCATAATCCCGCATAACCTTTTCAGCAGGTGCACCCTCTGGTACATTCTCTGAATAGGTTGTCTCTATTCCCGGGATCTGTTTTTGCAGATAGAGTCTGCCGTTATCATGTGACTGAGACCATCCGCCGTCATTGTGAGGACCTACGTAGATAAAAGCAACTTTTAGTTTCTGCTCTTTTTTCTGTTCCTTTTGGCCGCCGGCAAATATTATTGCACTAGCGAAACAAAGAAGCACTACGATAGAAAGAATTCTTTTCATACCATATCTCCTTATCATAATTTTTGATGAAATTCAGTCTACCACTCTTTTCATAAAAAGGAAAGTAAAAATATAAAAAAATTAGGTAAAAATAATTTTGAATCAATAATTATACGGGATAATGCAATTTTTCAGTTTTATCCTAACCAAGAAGCTGTATTTTGGAGAAGAGATAATCAAGGGTATCATGTTTGAGAATATAGCGTGATATGCCGGTCCCTGCAATTTGGGAATAGTATATGCTGCTTTTGTCAAGATACTTTTTTTTAATACTCTTGTCAAACCAGTGTACAAGAGAAATTGTTCCATCTAAAATTTCGATTGAGGTCATTCCTCTTTTTCCCACAACCGTTCCGGAGTTAAAAACACAGGGGAGAATGATTGTATCACTGTACAGGGAACTGATCGTATGGTCTTTTCTGCCATATTTAATATGATCCTTTATTTTTATACTGCAGTCTTTTATCTTTTCTCCGATTATTTCTTTTTCAGAGGATTCCGCGTTTTGATATTTTCTCAGGTAGTATTCCAGAGAGAATTTCATGGTATCCATCTTTGATAGTGATTCAAACAGCGGACGGTGTGTATGGCCGATGATTGCAATAATCTTTTTTCGTTTTGCGAAAAGGTAGGCCATTTTTTCAATATGAGACTTTTTTTTGCTGTGGTAGGAAAGCGAATAGTTGCGTATTCTTAAGGGGTTAGCAATATACCTGAGAAAGAATATCATAATATCACTGAAGGCGTCATAGTAATACGAAGATTGGTGTCCGTGATAAATGAAAAATTCTTTTCCGTCTATGGTAAGACGGAGTGCATCATGAAGGGTAAAATTATATTTTTTATGCTTTAAAAAAAATATCTTTGGATCATGGTTCCCTGTTATTTTGTAGAGTCTTCCTTTTTCATTAAATAGGGAGAAAAGTGTGTATATTTTTTCCCAGTGTTCTTCAATTTTTGCCACATTGAATTTGAGTGCTTCTTCAACATCTCCGTTTAGTATGAGGGTATACCCCTGGGGAAGGTAGTACTGTTTTAGAGCAGTATAGAAAAGATCAGCGTTTTGTATAAAATCGTCATAGGAACGGCCGTCTCCCATATGAAGATCGCTGAATATGACAATCCGGTCTGAACTGGTTTTATTAATAACAGGTGCCTTTTTATAAAGCTGCTCAAGAAGGAAAAAATAAGGGTTTAACTCTGTCATAAGGGTTACATCTACCCGTGGCTGAATGTTTCTCTTAAAAAATTGTGGAGCATGACGGGGTTGTACAGGTTGAGGAGGTTTTTACTGAGTATTTCATTGCGTACGAGACGTACAATTGATGCGAGGATATTAAGATACTCAGTCCATGTTCCGGGAGGGTTCGCAACGAGAAACATAATATGAACAGGTTCATTATCCACCGCGTTAAAGTTTATTCCCTCTTTGGAAATACCGAGAGCAATTATAATTCCCTCCTGATCACTGCATTCTCCATGGGCGACAGCGATTCCTTTACCTATGCCGGTACTCATTTCCCGCTCACGCCGGAAAACACCTTCCTGAAACTGATGAATATTTTTCATGGAACTGAAGGCGGAAGCTTTACAGGTAAGTTCTTTTATTGCCTCAAATTTATCGGTAGCATCGAGAGAGCAGATATTTTCGCTGTTAATAAATAACTTTACCATTTCACCTTATAGTATCGTCATATTTTAAAAATTGCAAAGAAAATTTGTAAAAAATCCGGGACTTTTTCTGTTTGATAAAGCCCCGGAAAGATAAGAGATTAGAAGGAAATTCTTGTGTTGAAGTTTGCTCCGAAAGATTTTGTATTTACATTGTACATTCCGCTGATATCAAGTTTGAGAACCAGGATGTTGATTGAAACTCCGCCGAAGGCCCGAAAGGCGCCTCCAGTATTGGCGGAATTGATAAGAAATCCTTTTTGTGAAAGATCAAGGGGTGATTGGTCATTATCTTTTAATGCCTGGTTAATTGTGTCTATATCACTTTGGGTAATCTGACTCCCACCATATAAAATATCAGTCTTCAGATCAACTCCCGCATTTGACCATCCGTAGGAGTAACCAAGCCCCACGTAGGGGGTAAAGATAAGCAGGCTCTTGCTTACCTGCAGCTTTGCGTCTATTGTCTTGGTCTCCATCTTGAAAGCTACGTCAGGATCGGAAAATGTAATATTTGAGAGACTATATGCTGAAAGATCTATTGTATTAGACAATCCGCTAGTTGTCATACTTAATGTGCTTGAGAGATAGTTGAATCCCACACCCAGAGAAACGGCAGGAAGAACAATATTCTGTTTGATAACCGGAAACCGTACATCCACTCCCGCTAGGGTGTAATCAACACCGAAACCGCTGCTGTCCAGAATTCCCGGAGGGATCATTCCTAGCTTCACTCCGATATCAAGGGGAAGAAAGGGAAGGCCCAAGCGGGCATCGATGGTATATCCGGGAAGGGGGACGCCAATTCCCAGACTGGTAATTTCAGACGGGAAGGGGACTCCAAGTTGATCTGCAAGAGTAGTTATTGCAGCTTCCGGGATGGTTACCGCGCCGACGGAAAGTCCGACGCCGAAATGGGGGAAGCCTCCGATGTAAGCATCGGACCATTGCAATCCTGTGGTAGATGCGAAAGGCAGGGCTTTAGAAACATCCGTTGAGAACTTGGAAAAAGAACTCTCCATATCGGTATAGGTTACCTGGGCAAAAATACCGGTAACAAGAAACGATAAAAGGAAGATCACTATTAATATTTTTTTCATATACTACCTCCTGTTGGTATACTGAATAATATATTACATTTTTACTGAGAATTCAGGAAGCAGATACTTTTTTTCACTTATTCTCAAACGAGTGAGTGGAGCGGGATAACTTGGTGGTCCCTGCCCTAAGCGAGTGCAGAGAACGAAAGGTTGAAATACCCTGCGGCTTGCCGCGGAATAAGCCGCGATAGCGGCTCAGGGGAAGGGTTTACCCTGGGGTATTGACACCTTTCATTTTGAGCTTTTTGCGAAGTACCCCAACTTACTGTAATGAAAGGAAATAGCAGAGGGGTCAAAAATATTTTACCCCGAGAGAATGCCCTGAAGAGGCTTTAGAGCATCTAAAAGCCAAAAATTTGTAATATTTACCCCACAAAAAAAGGTGCC
>WGCU01000074.1 GCA_015493635.1 Spirochaetaceae bacterium
GGCACCTTTTTTGTGGGGTAAATATTACAAATTTTTGGCTTTTAGATGCTCTAAAGCCTCTTCAGGGCATTCTCTCGGGGTAAAATATTTTTGACCCCTTTGTTATTTTCTCTCAGTATAGTAAGTTGGGGTACTTCGCAAAAAGCTCAATTATAAATATAATCTTTCAGTTCATGAGCATGGTCTTTAAGTTTCCGTATGGCACGTATTTCTATCTGACGTACTGTTTCCGGAGAAATGCCCATTTCTTCTCCAATATATTTGAGGGTATATTTTTTCCCGCCATAAAAAGAAAAACGATACATAAGAATTTGCTTTTCCTTCTCAAGAAGATGCTCAAGAAACTTCATTGTTTCTTCCCGGAAGCTTTTACGCATAAGAACCTCATCTGGATCGTATGAAGAATCTTCAAACATATCCATAAGCGTCGTATTGTCATCATTGATACTGCTGTCAAGAGAATACACCGGTCCTGACGAGTTAAGAAGAGACGCTACATCTTCAGGTTTAACGTTTAATTCAGCGGAGATTTCCTCAACAGACGGTTTCCGGGAATATTCCTGATTAAGATTATAGTACGTTTTCTGAATTTTCTTGAGAAGTTCCTCTTTTCGGTGAGGAAGCCGTATTGATCGTTTCTTTTTAGATAAAGCACGTACTATGGATTGTTTTATCCACCATGCAGCGTATGTTGAAAAACGGACATTCTTTTTATAATCGTAACGGGAAGCTGCCTTTATAAGGCCCATATTTCCTTCCTGAATGATATCCAGAAAACTATACTCACCGGTACTGTACGAACGTGCAATTTTTACCACCAGCCTTAAATTAGCCTGAATAAGCTTCTGCCGTGCTTTTTCATCACCTTTCTCAATGCGTCTAGATAAATCGAGCTCTTCATCGAAACTTAAAAGCGCCGTACTTTTAATCTGCTTGAAATAAGCTTTTAATGCACTTTCTTCTGTTTCTTTTTTATTCTTCATAGCAGCTCCTGCTAATAATATGCAGGATTCATGCCAACTTGTATTTTTTCAATAAATATTTATTTATTACTTATGCTATAAGTAATTACATTTTCTAGTGAATGATTCAAAAAATTTGTGTATATTTTTTTATACACCACTCAACTGCTTATAAAGTATCTCTTTAATACCAAAATGAGCAGTTTCGCTCATCTTATTCGCATATTTATCATAGAGCATATCTTCAAATATTCCTTCTGCCATTCCTCCATCAAGAAGACTGTTCTTCGGTACTGTTTTCCGCATGGAATCCAGCATCTGTTTTATAAAGATAGCCTCAAAATCGCTGCATGCCTTTTTTAATTTCGCAGTATCTCTGCTTTTTGTTTCACGCTGAAGCATATGTACATCTTCACCTTTTCTGCTGTTATACATACTGTTTAGACTACTCACCATATCGATCATCTTAAACTACCTGCCCTTTAGCGCTTTAGATTATTTGCAATACCAAGCATTGTATCCGATGTTTGTATCGCTTTTGAATTGAGTTCATAGGCCCGCTGAGCTACAATCATGTTCACCATTTCTGATACGACAGAAACATTTGACATTTCCAGAAATTTCTGATTTACAAGACCCATCCCATCAAAACCTGGTCTTCCTCCGATTGCAGGACCTGAACCGTTTGTTACCTTTAAATTATTCTGGCCGATTGCCTGCAGACCAGCTGGATTAACAAAACGGTACAATTCAAGCTGTGCAACCTGGACAGGATTATTATTCCCTGCAACCTTGACAGAAACCCGTCCGTCCTGTGAGATGGAAAGACTTTCAGGGATGAAGTTCTGGGGCAGCGTTACTTCCGGCATGAGCCGGTATCCATTCGAATTAACAATCTGTCCGTTTGAATCTATTTTAAAAGAACCGTCTCTCGTATAACCGTAACTGCCGTCAAGAAGAAGTACTCTAAAAAATCCCTCTCCCTGAATTGCCATATCAGCTACATTACCGGTACTTTTCAGTGCACCCTGGGTAAAAACTTTCTGTGTTGCGGCAACCTTGACACCGTGTCCTACCTGGATACCGGTAGGAACAGTGGTCAACTCGGTAGCAGGTGTTCCGGCAATCCTTGTTGTTTGGTAGAGAAGATCCTCAAAATCAGCTCTGTTCTGTTTAAAACCGGTCGTATTCACATTCGCAAGATTATTTGAAATGGTATCTATATTAAACTGCTGACCGGTCATCCCGGAAGCTGCTGTCCATAATGATCTCATCATTGTACGTTACTCCTTTTTATACCCGCAGGACATCGTTAAGGATTCTTCCCGTGAGAGAATCCTGTGTTTGTATTACTTTCTGATTAGCCTCATACGCTCTGTTTACCTGAATCATTGCCACCATTTCTTTTACAGGATTAACATTACTTCCTTCAAGGAATCCCTGTATAACTTTTGTTTTTGAACCCAGCTGCTCCTGCTGAGCCTGTCCGGATTCTTCAGTTGATCTCCAGAAACTCTCGCCCTCTTTTTTTAAATAACGGGGGCGTTTGAAATTTACAATTTTCAGCGTATCAATTTTTTCAAGTTTATCCCATTCATTTTCCTGTATTGAGACAAGCCTGTTAGGGTCTTTTGCAAAGGTACTGTTCTGGTACACATTCCCTTTTTCATCAATAACAAAATTGTTCTTTTTTAAATGAATGGCACCTTTCTGACCGAGTACAGGATACCCGTCCTTTGTTACAAGAACACCCTCATTGTTGATGAGGAAGGTTCCATTTCTGGTATACTTATCCGTTCCGTCTACATCAACCGTAAAAAATCCCTTCCCCTGAAGAGCCAGATCAAAAGGATTCTCAGTCTGTTTTAAAGGACCCTGTCCAAAAATTGTATAGGTCTCGTTGTATTCAACTCCCGTTCCCAGTGTCCCTACAACCGGTGCAGTATCAATACTCCCAAAAGGGAATTTATATAATCCGTCATCACTCATCCGCCGTATAAGCATCTCAGGAAATGCCTTACTGACAGAGGTATCCTTCTTGTAGCCGGTAACATCCACATTTGCAATGTTGTTTGCAAGAGCATCCATTCTGTGCTGCTGGGCAATCATGCCGCTGGCTCCGGTATATAAACCTCGTATCATGCAAACCCTCCGTATTCTCATCTTTAATATCGGTGGGGCAGACATTTTCTTGATACAAGATCTTGATTTTATGTTTATTTCCTGCATAATAGTGCAGACAAGCCAGAGTAGCTCAGGGGTAGAGCAACGCTCTCGTAAAGCGTAGGTCGTGGGTTCGACTCCCACCTCTGGCTCTTGTAAATCTTTATATAGCATGTATTTATAATTTTTTAATTTCTAAACCTCCAATCAAACATTGACAGTGTAGTAAAAAGTGTAGTAAATTTTGTAAAAATGGAGGCTGCCCCGTGGCAGGTAAGAAACTTTTTTATCTGTATAAACGAAAGAATATTTACTATGTTCAGCTTAAAAACCCAAGAACAGGAAAACCTCTTCCAGCAAGAAGCACAGGACAATCTAATAAAGAAAAAGCCGAATACATAGCCCGCAAATGGGTTTTTGAAGGACTACCGGAAAGTACGGACCAACTCCAAACCCAGGACAATATCCATGCCGTTGATGAGGCCTTGAGTATACTTAAAGAGACAAAGAACCTTTCCAAACAGGATGTGAAGCGTTTTCTACATTATTTCAAAAGCAAGGGCTTTCTTGCAGATTATACCTTAAGTAGTGATAACGAAATTACGGTAATTGATTACTTACTTAACTTCTGGGACTATAAAAAATCCCCCTATGTTCTTGAGAAGAAAGCATATGGCCACTCCATTGGACTCCGGAGATGTAAGGAGGCCGGTGAATCTGTAAATCTACACTGGAAGCCATATTTCAAAAATACACTTCTCACTAGTATTGATAAACAGATTTTAAAGAACTTTAGCCTCTTCTTATCAAAAAAGAAGAAAGTTAGTAGAGATGGTAGTGAGTTAGACGAAACACTATCAGCGTTAACTATAAATAGAATTATTGGCTATGGGACGATAGCCTTTAAATGGGCCTATAAGAATGATTTGATTTTAAATGATCCTACTATTGGTCTGATGAATTTCTCCGGACAACAACGTAAACGTGGTATTCTTACTGATGATGAAGTTAAAAAGCTCTTTACGTCTGGTGACTGGAGGAAAAATGAAGGTGCCAAACTTGGAAATCTACTTGCATGTCAAACCGGTATGAGAGCAGGTGAAATTATTGCTTTACGTATCAGGGATATTGGGACAGATCGATTATTTATCCGTCATTCATGGAGTAATGCAGACGGTCTTAAGTCTACCAAAACAAATATGGAAAGAGAAATCCCTATTTTACCCGATACAAGATCAGCTTTACTTGATTATGCCAGAAAGAATCCGCATGGATTCACCCCTGATAGTTTTGTTTTCTTTCAAATGGATACAGATGAACGCCCTATGAGACAGGAAACTCTTTTGTCCCGATTACGTTTTGCTCTTGAATCTATTGATATTTTGATTGAGGAACAGAAAGCTCGGAATATTGTATTCCATTCATGGAGACATTACTATGCCCGAAAGATGGCGGATGTACTCTCAGAGAGAACAGCAAAATTAACTGGGCACTTAACCCCCGAAATGCTTGAACACTATGCAAACCATGCTAATAAAGAAGACTTCAAGAAGGCAGCTGATGCTACAAGTAAAGTTTTTGGGAGAATCCTGGAGTTTAAAGTCAAGGAGGCATGATGGAGTAATATAGAAATCTTAATCCAAAACCTTATCTAAATATTGGTGAATTGTTTCAATATACCGGAATTGCAAAATCAACCATATACAAAATGACTCACCGCCGTAAGATTCCATTTACAAAACCCGGCGGTATCCTGATCTTCAACCGGCAAAAAATTGATGAATGGTTAGCAAATTATGAAAAGGAGGCTCTATTTTGAAAAGAAAAGCCATACACCATGATTTAAGACAGTTAAGCCTAATTATTTTTGTTCATAAGACCTCCATTGTGCGGTCTGGTTCGGAGGTTCCTCATACTTTTTACGGCTTATTCCTGTAGTGTGCCTTCTCCTTATCGGTATCTTTTACATCTTAATCTTTATTTGTCTTACCTCCTGGGCTCATTGTAATGCCCCAAAACTACACAAATAATACCATCTCAAATTGGAATTTTTGGAATTTTGGTAAAAAATACATGACAAATTCATTCCCATAGGATAAAATGAACCATGAGCGAAGATTCTAAAAATAATTCAGATAAAATAAGTTTAAGTGATTTCTTTAATGACAAATATGATGATTCAGTTCTTCCGTCCTTTGAAGCGTTAAGAGAATATATTGAAGGCCTCAATGATTATGCAGAACTCTTTCCTATACTTACTAAACTTATTGCCAAATATGAGCTTTATTTTATTGATGTTGATCAGAGTAACGCTAAATATATGGCAGAACACATGGATGATCCCCTTGAACAAGGGTATATGATTGAAAGGATTGACCAGATTGATGCATTTCTTACTCAAAGGCGAGCTGAATTGGAGTACTTTAAAAAGAAATTAGAATATATTAAGTCGAAATTATCCAATTTTGGGAAGACTACAAGTCTCAAGAAACTGTATGTTCCTTTAAATTTTGATGGCGCAGCTTTGTACACAGGACTACCAAAAAGCACAATTAAAAAAAATCCTGAAAAGTATGGTGCTGATATGTCTAAAAAACCATACAGATTTTATCCCGAAAGGCTGGACGAGGTATTACACGAAATGAACTTAATTTCCCCGTACCATGACTATCCTTATTTGATTATTCGTACTTCAGATTCTAAAGGTACAAAAGAAATACCTAAAAAGATTTACTGGATAATAAACGACTCAAATGTATCACTAGATAAACTTATCCAATATTGGGAAGATAACGAATGTATTTATTTCGATACTGAGGCTAGGACTTATTATTTAGAAAGATTTACAACCGATGAAACTGATAATTCACCAGGTAAAGTGATTTACTGGCATTGCGCACAATATGAGTTAGTTGCATATCTTGAACTGCTAAGTTCTGAGGGATTCCTTTCTAACTTCAAGGAACCAAATAAGTTTATCAATAACCATTTCGCTAAACCAGACAAAAAAGATAAAAATGGGGAAGATTTTAATATTGCAAGTTTGACTTCTGAACGATCAGAAATCAATAATTTCTTTAATGAAGAAAGCGATTATGCTGATGCTGAGCATAATAACGATGATAAAGGAATCAAAAAGTATAAGCGACTTCGCAAAATTATGAATGAAATTGCTGAATTAAAAAAAATTTAACCTTAATTCAGGCTGTCCGACAACCTCTTAAAAAGCACATCCTAAATACTCAATATTATGAAGGTATTTGAAATATATGTTTCCTTATTGCCATAGGAAATAAACTTTTCCTATGTGATCGATCATTGCTTATTGCTGAAATAATAACCTGTTCACCTTTCATCCTTATGCTCCAGCTCATGCAAGAATCTCTTTTTCTCTATGCTTTATCATCAAAGCCAGATTTGTAGCAATTCTCATGAGCACAAACTCAGCAGAAGCTTTTTCAAATCCCCGTAAATGGTGCTGTATCCATCCTTTATTCTTCTGATCGTCCCCATGAACCGGCTCTATGAGTCCCTGCCTCTTCATGTAAACTTCCCGCCCTTCTTCGGATTTAAGTTTATCTCTCATAATATCACGATAGGGTATTCTGCTATCTATATTGATCTTCCGTCTTTCCCCTTTTGTACACAGGTTTTTCAAGGAACATCCGCTACACGCTGTACCTTGATACATATCAACACTATGACCATCATCAAATGTGAGTGTCCGCTGATATTCCATTGGCTTCCCTGCAGGACAGATATATTTTCCTTCTTCACCTTTCTTAAACTTTTCGATCGAAAATTTGCCCTTCCCCTCTTTCTGTAATGCAGAAAACCGTCTGTCCGGTATATAAAAATCTTCTTCTCTTTCATCTTCTACTTTCTGAAGAATTTCATAATTACAGAACCCGCAGTCAGCCATAACCTTGCCGTGTCTTTTCCCGGTATTCTCTATAGATTGATCTACTATTGGAAAAAGGTCTTCCGGCAAATCGTTGTTTTGGGTTGTCTGTACTGTCGTCACAACTCCGTATTTACCATCTCTCCCACTTTGATGTGAATAACTCGGCAACTTTTGACCATCTTTGTGGGTCATGACCGGTGCATCAGAATCAACCATATTGATCCTTTTCTCATCGTCATTCAATTCTTCCAGTACCTTCTGGAATGATGCAAGCTTCTCCAGTTTCTTTGTCAGTGTTGTGACTCTTTTATTCTTGATATCTTCAGGAAAGTATTCATCTACTTCTTTTCCCAGAAGCTCTTTCAGCCCTGCTTGTATTTTCTCATATTCTTTTTTATTCCTTTCAGATTCTTACTCTTTTTATAACTTGCGTTTGCCTTTATCTTTTGCCCGTCTATTGCCATATACTTAAAATCAAGCATATCAAGTTCTTTGCATAAAAGTACAATCTGTGTGAATAATCCAGGCAGATCTTTTAAATGCCTTAATCTGAAATCGTTAATTGTTCTGAAACTAGGTACCTGACCTACTGCTAAATACATGAAATCCGATCGGTTTATAACTGAATCCCATATCGTTCTGCAACTCATTATCCCTGTATAGTAGCCGTAGAATAATATCTTCAGCATCATTTTAGGATGATATGGCTGGTTGCCTTCACTTGAATAATATTCGTACAGCTTTTCAAGATCCATGTGCTCTATGATTGTATCTATAATGGCCGCTGGATGACCAGCTTCAAGAAATTTATCTTTGCTAACTGTTATAAAAAATGATTGTTTTTAATTATACTCCCTGAAATTATTTTTCTTCTCAGTTGGTTCTTTCTTGTCTATCTCCGGATATCTATTTTTATCATCTATACGTGCCCTCTTCATTGCTTCTTTCATCTCATCTGTTATCTCAAAAAGTTCATGCTCGATAGCACTTCTACGTTCTTCTTGTGTTTTTGACATTCTCCCCTCCACATACATCCAGTCAATGGAATTTTATCTTGTTGGAACGTAAGAGTCAATAATTATTGAGGTTGCCGGACAGCCTGAATTAACCCTTAACAAACATTATTTGTAACGCATCCTCCTGTAAGATATGATGCTATAAAATTATTAAAGGAGTAATATATGAATGGATTAATTAAATTTAAAAATCCAGCTTCTGAAGAAGCGATTTCTTTCATCAACGAAGAACTTTTTAAAAGCAATGGAGGCCAACTAGCAATTCCTATTTCGGAAGCAAAGAAACTATTACAGTTCCTGGAAAGCCAAATCAATTTTCTTTATCACGAAAATAGAGATTGGGCTTACATTGGAAAACGATTACAATTTATAGTAAAACACGATATATTATTTCATGCGACGGGTTGTGCATCTGAAATTGAATATATCAGGAACGCTACTTCCCGTCTCGGAATGAGCAGTGATCTAACAAGTAAATATTTGAAAGCTTATAGAACCTACCTTAACTATGAATCGTATTTTCGAACTTACGATTGCGATATTCACTTTAATGCAGAAGCCTTGGCAGAAAAGAGACTCTTTTCGAAACTCCTGATCCTTGATAAAGCTATGGAAATTAAGATTAATTCTCATGATTTGCTATACCCATATAACGAAACTTTTAAGCACTTTTTGAATGATTCTCTTCGTGATTTCAAAGCTTTTATTGATCCTTCAAGCGCTATAAAGGAGAAGTATAAACAATTACTTAAGAAATACAGGAAAAACATCAAAGAAGAGGCCGAGAAATTTGAGCAGGTTCATATTCTTTCTTTTCCTTCAAACCACAAAATCAACCGAGAAGAGTTAATCAAACTAATCAACTCGATTAAAGGAGACATATAATGTTAACTAGTAATTCTAACTACAAAGAACCCTACTGTTTTCAGGATTTAATCAACGGTGGAGAATCATTTGAAAAACCTTCAGTTGTATTAAATAGAATTGAAGAACAAATCCGCAATAAAAATAACAAGTTTAATGGTTTTGAGAAAGCTATTAATATTTATTTTCTGGTTAGGAAATGGGATTTTGTTAAAGAACATACTTTCTGTAAAAGCCCTTCTGAGTACTTACAACACAAGTTAAATATTTCTGATTCAAGTTTTAGGAAGAATATTCACTTTGGTAAAATCTTAATTGATTATAAATACCTGTTCGAAAAGATTGATATTGAAAAGGTTAAAAGTGTCCATATGCTTGATCATTTTAAAAGAGCGTTAGAAAATCATCCGGAAGAGAAAGTTATGAAAGCTCTAACAACTATGACAGTAAGGGAATTTGAACGTTTTTCAAAACGTAGACCTCTTTATGCTCATCCCCCAGAATTAAGATCTCCTTTACCCAAGGAACGCCAAATATCCAATAGAACTTCCATATTCATTGACTATTCTCGATATCAGGCTATCCTTCTGGATTCTATAGAGAATGATAAAACCATTCTGACTGTTGGAACAGATTCTAATAAAACTTGGGATCAAATAACTTCAGCCTTAATTAGAGAGGGATATGAACTTTCTTTCTATGAACCTAATACTCCATATGCTTCAGCCACAATAATCAGAAAGAAGCCACTACTTGATTGAAACTAGTCACTTCAATACAGGTTGTCTATAATTACAGGCAACCTGTTTTTACTAATAGAAGCGTCTATCATACAGAAGCGTCTATTATTAAGAAAAATAATTATTAGCAAGAAACAACTTCAGCCAAAAATTATGTTTTATATATTTTACCTAAAATAAAACATAGTTGCTGGAAACTTTACCGGTAGGCAGATGAGAGGAAAGGTAATAAAGAGGAAAACCGGTATTGATTATACATGTTCTTTAAAAACTTGGTTAGTGGTTACTTAACTGTTGTATACATCTGTCACAAGATTTCAAGTAACCTACAGACATATTTCTGCCTCACAATCAGATTCATTCGGATGGATTCCCGGGCAATTCCATCCCGGATGAATCATATTCAAAAATTGACCTTCACCCTCCAATACCATATTCCTACTTAATTATTAACCGGAGGAAAGTTATGGAAAAAGAAGTTGTTATTAAAGCAATAGATGCTATTCAATCACGAGTAAACTACATTATGGCAATTGGTGACCTTCTATCTGCTTTGCATGATACAGCACTGAGGGAGGAAACCCTTTCTTTTACGGGGGATCTTTTGATTTGGATTTCCCGAGATATCCTAAACATCTTGAATAATCTTGAAGCAAATCTTATAAGGAAGGAAAAATGATCAAATACCAGTATATTTCAGAACGAAGCATTAAATATGTAATAAAGGTTACCACTCCCGGAGATGTGGTTCCTGTATTAAAAAGGTACCGAAAACTTAAGCAAGAAGCATTCATCGTTATTACTTTGGATAACGCTCATCAGGTAATCAAGGTTAGAATGGTTTCTATCGGACTCCTGAATCGTACCTTGGTACATCCAAGGGAAGTCTTTGTAGGAGCTATTGAAGATCGAGCCGCGGCCATCATTATTTGCCACAATCACCCAAGCGGCAACACTGAGCCAAGTAGTGAGGACAGAGAAATTACAAGCCGCATGAGAAATGCAGGAGAAATCCTGGGCATCAGTGTATTAGATCACATTATTATAGGAAAAGACGCCTCATACTATTCCTTTCTTGAATCAAAAGCATTTTAATGATTTTATCCATCATGTTCTGATGATACTCTGATATCTCTACAAAGGCAGAACCCTTCTTCAAAGTTAGATCACCTATCCTCCACCTCGCACATATCACCATTAGTGGAACACTATTACCTCTTTAAGACATTAGAAATATCACAATTTCTAGGGGATAATGGTGATGCTTATGGGTACAAATAAAAAAGATCCGGTAAAAGATTTATTGGCAACGAACTTAAAGAAATACAGGTATGCTCTCGGTCTTTCACAGGAGAAATTCGCTGAAAAGCTTGGCATGGGTCATAGTATGCTTGCTGCTATTGAAACCATGGACAAATTCCCGTCTTCAAAATCTCTCTACAGAATTAGCCAGGCACTCAATATTGAAGTGTATGAGTTATTTATCCCGGAAGAAACGGGATATATTAAGGAACTATCAGAAATCGGATCACTCAGGGATCAGATAAAACAAGATCTTGAAGAGGTTATTGATACGCGGTTTAACGACTTTATTCTCAAATAAATATTATCCTCACTAAGGAATCAGGATTTAGAAACTCATATATTTCATAAAAATTATTTGCATCTACCACTTATTGTGTTATAATGATTCCACAATAAGTGGAGGTCGATTATATGTCAAACAATAAGTACAAACTACCGTCATCATTAAATTCATTTCAGGAATCTTTCTATATTCACTTAATTGAGTGGAAATGGGAGCATCTTACCAAGGACCCGGGAATCTTTCAGGGAAGAGAATATGATGCAATCCTGCCGGAATCATTTATATCCCAGCACTACCCTCTTTACCGGCCTATCGTGGATGAAGTCCTTAATAATCACGATTTCAAATGGCATAAACATTTCGGGCATATGGCCAGTAGTCAGGCAGCATGTATAAATCTCTTTACCCCGATCCTTATAAATCCTGATATAGCTTCGAAAGTACTTCGCAGCGTTAATCCTTCATTCAAACGACTGGCTATAGATCAGCTTGAATCAGGTTTTCAGTTTGAATATTGGGACAAGTCAAATCCTCTAAATGACCATTCACCGGCAGCAGGTACTGATTCAGATGTAGCTATTGCCTACTACAATGATAATAATGAGCTTTGCCTTTGGCTTATTGAGCATAAACTAACAGAGAAGGAATTTACAACCTGTGGAGGTTATCGATCCTTAGGGAACAAGAACAAAAATTGGTGTAAATCAAATATTGTTCTTTCAGACCACAACAAATGCTACTATGAATACGAAAAGGGATATAAATATTGGGAACTCACTGAAGAATCGGGATTATTTGATGATACAGCCATGAGAGAAAAGGAAGAATGCCCCTTTATGGATGGTAAAAACCAGCTATGGCGTAATCAATTGATGGCATACGCTATTCAATCCAAGGGCATTTACAAAAAAGTCCATTTCTCGGTAGTTTATCATCATAAAAACCACTATCTATCTGATACCATAACCCGGTTTAACAACCTGTTAACGAGTCCAACCGTCTCTAAAACCTTTACTTCAAAAAACCTGATACAGGCTGCTACCTCTGTTCAGAACAAAGAAATTCAGGATTGGGTGAAGTGGTATACGGATCTTTATTGGATTAATTAAAGTTTTTTAAAAATAATGTGCACTTTTTCATGTCAGCTCACTACTTATTAATAGAGAAGAAAATAAATAACCAAAAGGAGCTGCCATGAACAAAGTAGTAAAAAATCTCTTATTTGCCTTATCGCTTGTTTTTATCAGTCAATCTGTGCTTTTCGCCCAGGATGTAACTGTAATTGATGGAAAAGATAAAAATCAAGATGATATTGTAACCGATCTCTTGATTAACGCCGACAACCTCCTAGGTAAAACAATTCGTATTGATAATTTTACCTATGAGAAATTTGGAACTGGGTCGGGTAATTCTGGATTCCTAGATGGGAATCCATGGTTCGATGACACTATGACTTTCTTTTTTAATCAATCTAATCAAATGTACAGCTATTATTTTAAATTTTGCTTTCATCCGGACACAACCGAAGGTAAAAGATACTGTATGAACTTGGTTAGTAAATATTACACGTATCCTCAGAAGATCTCACTTGAAGGACGCTTCGTAAAGTACAAACTTAATACAGGACAGTCTTTGTATTACTTTCTTGTTACGAAACTCTCAATTTTGGGAAACACCTATACCGGAACCATTCCGTCAAAATGACCCTTTCGTTTGTTTCCTCTTAAACCATTGGAGCCTCTATAAAGAGGCTCCCTTTTATCTGGTCAGCGAACCGGAACCCGTTCTCTTAAAAGATGAAACCCAGATCAGGGAGGGAAGATAATCCAAATTACAAGGAGGTTGATAGCGCCATGGCCTGAAGAAAGTAATAGGAAGTTGGATATTACAGAGTGGAAGCGAACATGATTCGGCACAGAAGAAAGGCAAGTATCCAAAATAGTGCTGCACTCAAGGAGAAACTTACTTCAACTTGCTCTTTGGCAGGGGGTACGGCAAAAATAACAATCTTATTTTTAACCTTGTTTTGTAAAATCTTCATTTCTTTTCAGCAAGTCATATATAAGAATTTAGACTATAACGGGAAGGTAAGGACCACTCTTGTTCCCTTATTATTTTCCATTTTAAATTCACCCTGGAGCTGATAAGTCAGCATGGAAATAAGTTTAAGTCCAAATCCTGTTTGGTTCTCAAGACTAAAATTCTCAGGAAGTCCACACCCATTATCCTGAATTGTTAAAATTATGTTTTTTGCATTTTTGTCAAGGGAAATATCCAAGGCAGGATTGTCTGTATTGGTAAAAGCATACTTCATAATATTTGTTATTATTTCATTCACGATAATACCAAGGGGATGAAGTATTTTTACATCAAGAAATAATTCGCATATTTCAATGGATACACGTACAGTATTGCCTCCGGGATGACTTGCAAGTATCTCATTAACCAAAGACGATAAATATTCTTGAACTGAAATGTTGGTAAAGTCTTTAGACTTGAAAAGTTCATCATAGAGCTCGATGATAGTTCGTATACGCATTGAAGAATCTTTCAAAGCTGCTACAGCGAGAGGATCCTTTACCTCTTCTCCCTGCAGCATAAGTAAACTGTTAAGAGTACTCATATTGTTTTTTACACGGTGATGTACTTCTTTTAGAAGA
>WGCU01000075.1 GCA_015493635.1 Spirochaetaceae bacterium
ACACCATACTATATGATAACTACACTGATACACTACGTGTGCTATTTTTTTCCACTTTGCCATATGTTTATTATATCATACTTTTCTTACGGCATAGCCTTCAGTCCATGACCACCACCAAAGGTGGTGGATTTCTAAGCCTCATTAAACCCATCCGCCGTAACGGCAAGAGCCCACTGAAGACTGTCGCGGTATTTATTAACAAGACAGACAGCATACAATCCATCCCGGGGTAAAACAGACAAAAGTTTTTTTAAGTATGTTTTATCATCAACCATGTACTCTTTTGTTATAACAGAAATCCCACCGATTTTGTCCGCACCCGAAAAGAGTATGGAAACCTCCTTCTCCGCGGAACCGGTTAACAGCTCTTCTATACGTTTCTTTAACTGTCTGTTTTCTTCCAGCAGTTTTTCAGCAGAGGGAACAATACCCTCAGCCGGTGCGGAAAAAAGGTCGGAAAGCCTCTGAGTAATACGTTGTTTTTGCCGGTAGTCCCTGAAAACCCTGCTGCCCAGTATCCAGGCAATCCGAATATGTCCCCTGATTTTCTCGGTAAACAGAATCTTGGCAAAAACAACCTCTCCCGTTGCAGCTGTATGCACGCCTCCGCAGGCCGCCCTGTCGTATCCTTCCAGTTCAACAATCCTGATAGAACCGGTTACTTTTGGAGGTCTCCTCAGATGCAATGAGGGAATCTCTTTATCAGTAACCTGATAATCACGGACAGCAGCATTTTTTGATATAACCAGATTAACCTCTTCTTCAATCCGGTCAAGATCTTCATCGGAAATAGCAGGCTGATCGGTTTCAATAGAGGTGTACTGTTCTCCCTGATGAACAGATACCGTTCCGATCCCCTCTTCATGAAGGACCCCGGAGATAATATGCTGCCCCGTATGCTGCTGCATGTAGTCAAAACGATGCTGCCAGTCAATCGAACAACTGACAGAACCGGAATCCCGTTCAGGTTTCGAGGCAGTAAAATGATAGACAATACCGTCTTTCTTTCTGACATCATACACGTCAATACCGTCAATTTGCCCTCTGTCTGCCGGCTGGCCGCCTCCTTCAGGATAAAAACAGGTCTGATCCAGGACAATACTCCATCCCTCTTTTTCCTTGTCAACGCGGACAACCTCAGCAGAGAATTCCTTTTTATACTGGTCTTTGTAGTAGAGTAACCGAGTTTTCATACCGTACTCCCGAAGATAATTCTTTCCTGATGGGTATATACGTTCATCCTCCGACCCCGGGCAAAGCCGCACAGGGTTATACCGTAAGACGATGCCAGTTCAACGGCCTTTACCGTCGGAGCCGAGATGGAAACTACCATGGGAATCTTTGCCCTGATAAGGCGTACGACAACATCGGAGGATACTCGTCCTGACGTTAAGACAAATCCGCCGCGGTATTCTTTATCTGAAAGAAACATCTTCCCCAGTACTTTGTCCAGAGCGTTCCTCCTGCTTATATCATCCGCCCAGAAAATAATTCCCTCATTCCCCGCGAGAGCAGCCATATGAACCCCGCCGGTATCATGAAACACCGATGGAAGTTTCTGAAAATCGCGGATTGTATCAAGTACAAAATCAGCAGTGCAGGAGCCATCTACAGGCAGGGGTTCTATCTCTTCTTTAAAGATAATTTTTGAATACGCGCAGTCTACAAGTTCTTTGACACTCTGGACATCTATTTCTTCCCCAAGATCAACAAAGTATCCGGAGGGTTTTTTCTTAATGGAAATTCTTTCTCCGGCAGATACATAGCCTTCCATAAAAAGGTAGCCGTATATCAGCTCCTCAATCTCCCGGTCAATAACCGGTGTTCCCATGGCGTGTTTGCCGTTAAGATAGAGATCAAGCCACTGTTCAGCAATAACAGAATCATCAAGATGCTTCACACGTCCCCGGTTAAACCGGGTTATGGGCAATTTCCGTACAATCAACAGGGCACCCGTTCCAGATCCTCAGGAGTATTGATATTACTGAAAGACAGAAGGCTTAGATTGTGAATTAAAAGCTCCTCTTCCCCAATGACACGCCTCGGCATCTTTTCCACAATCCGCTGAAGATGATAATCCCCCGCTGCAAAAGCCTCTTCCCAGAAATGGAGAACTGAAACCGGGTACAGTGCCAAAAAAGGCTGATACTTACCAAAAACACGGATAACCGAAGCTTTATCTCTGTCACGGTTTGCCCAGAGAAGATCGAGAACACCGGAATCAAAGAAGGGTATATCACATGCCAGAAGCAGAAGCCACTCTTCAACCCGCGGGATAATACTCAGTATTCCATTAAGGGGTGTATTTTGATCAAAGATATCTTCAATAACCGGACAGGAAAACGAGGAGAATTTACGGGCATCTTTAGCAAGGATATTGATATTCTCTGTTAAATGAGACGCATTTTCAATTGTCCATTCAAGCAGTGTTCTTCCCTTCCAGAGAGCAAAAGCCTTATCACTGCCGAAACGCCGGCTTCCGCCGCCGGAAAGAATACCGGCAATAACGTTTTCCATCTAATTATGTCCCAATGCCTGACGGTCCTGTTCATCAATATTGTCAGCATCCCAAGGATAACAGATCCAGTTATCTTCTAGAACCTCACCTGCAAAATAGTGTGTTATTTCATCGGGAATCACACCGCGTTTTACCTTATTCTTGTTATGAAGAACAGCGACAGCCATCTCTTTCGGCTTATGGCGGAGCAGCTCCCGCAGACAATACTCAAGAGTAACCCTCGAATCATCAACCTCATCAACAAGAAGAATCCGTTTCCCCTTCAGCTTCGTTTCAACTTCGTCAATCCACTGGATTTTCTCGGGAGCTTCTTTCGGCTGATTGTTCTCATCATAATAAGATAATCCGACAGTAAGGATAGGCCTTGTAATAAAGGTTTTCAGAATCCTGGCAGGGATAAACCCTCCTGTTCCGATAGCAACAATAACATCAGGATCAAATCCTGATGAAATAATTGTCTGTGCCATCTTTTTCACTGTCTTGTGAATAGTATTGTAGGTAAGATACTGCTTTGTAACTTCCGCCATGATATTACCCTCTTTCCTGTTATTTTTATCAGGATAGTAGACTAAGCAATGATTTTCAAGTATCTATTACATATATAGTTTCTAGGAGGCATTATATGGCGTTTATAAAATCAGCACTTGAATTGGCCATGGAAAAAACAGAAGGGCTGAAAGGTGATCCCGAAGGTTTAAAAATAAAAGAACTTCAGAATAAAGGGAGAAAGACAGCTTCCGACTTTCTGTTCTCAGATAACGTAACAACGGAAGATCTTGAAACAGCGATGGAAGCTGTTCCAAAAACTGACAGGGAGCATTTCAAGGAAGGGATGAAGAAAGCATTCCTTTTAAATATTACCCTCCCAAAATCAAAAGATTTTGGAAAGTCTGTTGACCATCTATCTGATGGTCTAAAAGTTTTTTCCAGTGATAAGAAGAAAACAAGTATGTTTATGGAACAGCTTAAGAGTTTCTTTAACCAATATATCGATAATAAAACACAGCTCGCCGAAGCGGTCAAACAGCAGTTTGCTCCCCGACTCAGGCAGAAAGAACAGGAGCTTGCCCAAAGAACCGGGCAGGAAATTCATATTTCACCGGAACAGGATCCGGAGTTTATGGATTTTCTACGTCAGAATATGGCAAAACTTGACGAACAGTTTTCCCAATCTCTCGCTCAGGTAAAGAAGGAACTTGAGGGGTACCTTACCTGAAATATCTGAACCATTCAGAAGGAATAGCTGATACAGGAGTAATATACCCGATCTGACCGGAGTCTTCTCCAATTGTAACCGTGGGAAATCCAACGAGGTTGTAGTAGACATCGATGACAGCGCCTCCGGAGTTTCCGCTGTTTATTTCGGCATCTGTTTTTATAAAGGAGGTAAGACCTGTATCTTCAAAACCGCTTACAATCCCTGTGGTAAGAGATACAGATGCCCGGGAACCTGTCCCCCCGACACCGGGATAACCCACTATTGAAAGGGGCTGTCCTATTTTAAGATTTGTGGAAGTTCCCAATGAAAAATAAGGGAAAAGTTCTCCCCGGGGAAGAGGCTGACCATACAGACCTGAATCAATTTTAAGCAGTGCAAGATCACTTTTCTCCCGGTAATCAACAACCCTGGCCCTGAAAAGTTCATCAGGTGGATTACGGAGGGAACGGTTTACCGCTACATAAATATTTTTGGAAAGAGTGTTTCTGTTATCTCTAATGACATGATAATTTGTAATAATATACCCTGAAGGGCTGACAAGACATCCGGAACCTTTCCCCGCTCCTCCTATAATTTCAACAGTGGAAAAAAGAGCATTTTCCTGCTCATTCCCCGGAGGAATTAATCCGGGGATTTTTAAAAGATCCGGAGGAGGAAGGGTGTTCATACTCGCTGTTATCGAAAAGGGTTCCGGGTAATCACCGGAAGCCTGATCAAACGCTGTAATATAGTATGTTCCCGCTTTAAGAGGAGAGCCGTCGTTGTTTCTTACAACGAGAGATTCCTTTCCAAGAAGTGTTTCACTGATGTAATCATAGTTCTTTTTTGTAATGACGTTGTTTTCATACGCGCACATCAGATCAAGATCCGAATTTGTCCTGGAAATATCAACCCGGAAAACCTGTGTCTGCTCAGGAACGTTAAAGGAAAAAGTAGCAGCCATTCCCGTTTCAGGATACAATGAAGCAGTGTACGCTTCTCCGGGAAGAAGCGTAGACGTTACCGTTGCTTTTGTCTCTTTTAATAATATTGTAAAAGGAATAACATTAATCCGGTGACCCTTTACAGCCGGCAGGACATCCCGCTGATAGGCAACATCCACATAATAGTATCCTTCGGAAAGCGAAGGATCAGACATTCTCGTAATGAGAAGTTTTTCGTTATAGCTGTCAGTTGCCTTTACATAATCCACATTATCATAGGTATCTATTTTCTTTCCGTACTTGACAAAGAGATCAAGATCAGCCGGTGCGCCTGAAATAGTCAGGGTAGCAGTATAGGTTTCTGGCGATACCTTGAACTTAAATGTTTTATAACTCTTTACGGTTAAATCTACCGAAGCCTCTACCTGTTTTCCCGGTAGTAATTCTTCTTTTATGCCGCCCTTCTTTTCGAGAGAAAAAAGTGCCCCAGGAAGGAAAAGAGATATAAAAATGATGGCTGTTATCTTGATAATTAATTTCACGGATATTTCCCCAATTGTTAGTATTGAAAGATATGATACCACAAAACAAAAGGGAATAAAATACAATAAGGAAAATTACTTTCAAATTGTATTCTTTTTATTGCAATAAACAGTTCAATAACTTATAAACTAGAGAACATCATCATAAGGGAGTGTATATGGGAACTGAACAGACATTTGCAATACTTAAACCGGGGGTTCTTCAAAGAAGACTTGCGGGAGAGATACTCACGCGTCTTGAAAAAAAGGGATTTAACATTATAGCACTTAAACTGGCATCTTTAAGCAGAGAAATTGTTGAGGAACATTACGCGGAGCACAAGGGGAAGGACTTTTATGAACCGCTTCTCAAGTACATGATGTCATCGCCGGTTATTCTCATGATACTCGAACGGGAAAATGCAATTAAGGCACTGCGTAAACTCGCAGGACCAACTGCCGTTGACGATGCTGACCCGGGAACCATACGCGGAGACTTTGGCGTCATTACCCGGAGAAATCTCATTCACGCTTCTGACTCTCCGGAAAGTGCCCGGCGGGAAATGAAACTTTTCTTTTCAGACGATGAAATACATCCCTTTCTGGACGGAAACGCCAGATGGTACTAGAACAGCACTTACCAAAAGATGTCGGTGTTATCAGCGCGGGAGCATGGGGAACCGCACTTGCAAAAGCCCTTAGTGAAAACGGAAACAATGTTACCCTGTGGGACTTTATTCCAGATGTCGTAACCGAAATCAACTCAAGACAGGTAAATACCAGATATCTGCCAGGGGTAAAACTTCCAAAAAATCTTTCATCCGAAGCGGATTTTAATACAGCTGCCGGCGGTAAAGATTTTCTCATTATTGCATCTCCGTCCCTCTATATTTTGGACATGGTAAAAAAGCTTATTCACATTAAGGAAATAATGAACGGAGAAACAACCATTGGGATTCTTACCAAGGGTTTTATTGAAACGAAAACAGGCCCTTCTCTTATTGTCCCGGCACTGGAAGCTTACCTCCCCGGATTTTACAAGGACAATCTGGTTTACATTTCAGGCCCCAGTCACGCGGAAGAAGTTGCCCGGGGGAAACTCACAGGGCTTATTGCCGCTTCCGCTAACGGGAAAAATGCCATTAGATTCCGGGAGCTTATCGGTTCTTCTTCTCTTATGGTTTTCCCCTCTCTCGATGTAACCGGAGTACAGACAGCGGCAGCGGTAAAAAATGTCATAGCCATCGCTTTCGGCATGCTCGACGCGCTTATGGAATTCAGTGACCTTTTCGGTGACAACTCTGAATCTCTTCTTCTTGCGGCAGGACTGAATGAGATCCAGACGATTGGGACAGCCCTGGGATCAAAACATCCTGAAACTTTTACCTCCATTGCCGGAGTAGGAGACCTTGATGTAACCTGCCGCAGCAAGTACGGAAGAAACCGCCGTTTCGGCAGAGAGATTATTACCGCCCGGAGAATATCCAGATATAAAAGTATTGTAGATCTTATAGACAGAATTGATGAGATAGGCTACCTGCCTGAAGGAATCATCGCTGCCCGTTTCGTCCATCAGCTTGCCGGTACCATGAACCTGAAACTGCCGGTTTGCGGTGTTGTCTACCAGGTTCTTAACCGTCAGAAAGAACCGCTGGATGCTCTGACAGCCATGATCAGAAACCTGACCGGCAGCAGCTTCCAGCTGTAACTCCCGTCAAACCCCTAACCCAAGTTCACCAAAATTGTCGTAGAAATAAAAAAATAGGGTTGAAATCAGTGTTTTTCAGACTTCTAGTGCCTCTATTTTCGAGTAGAAGCTTAATCCCGTCTGTGTAGTGACCTATAAAGTGTTTTTATGCTTGACCTGTTCCCAATGCCATGATATAATCCCCTTATGTACATCAAGAAGGTAACCAAGAGCCATGGGCCTGGTAGAAAAAAATATGAA
>WGCU01000076.1 GCA_015493635.1 Spirochaetaceae bacterium
CAGGAGCCTAAAATCACAAAAAAAGTACTGATTTTACCTTTGAGAAGAGGAAATTCAATAAAATAGAGGTCATCTTGATACAACGGACATTCTATTATAAATATTGTCATGTATTATTTCGCTAAAATGGGGTACTTCGCAAAAAGCTCAGATAGATATTTTATTGATAAATGGAGATTTTTGTGAGAAAGTAAGAGAAAGGAGTTAAAATAGTGTATTCATTACAGTCCCTGGCAGACGAGATAGAGTTAAGCGTAGAGGATTTTAAACCGCTTTTACAGGCGTTTATTGAGCAGACCGAGCATGATCTTGGGGAAATTCAGAAAAATACTGCAGATTATGACAGTGCCCGTGTCTCTGAAAGAGTTCACAGTATCAAAGGTGCCTCGTTGAATCTCGGCCTAACCGGAATATCCCGGATTATTGAAGAAATGAGCTCTGCAAACAGAAGCGGTAATACTGCTGTGTTGACGGAACTGCTTAATTCCTGCTCCAAAGAGGTCGATATTCTAAAAAGATTGTTATAAGGAAGAAAAGTGAAAAAAATTCTGGTCATTGATAATCATGTTGTAACCCTGAAATATCTCGAAATGCTCCTGGGGAAGGAAGGCTACGATGTCCGTACCGCAAAGGACGGTATTGAGGCTCTTGACATCATCAAAAATTTTAAGCCGGATGTTTTTTTTGTTGATCTCGTTATGCCGTATATACGGGGAGAGAAACTTATTCCGATTTTAAGAAATATCGATGAGGTGCGTGATTCAAAGATTGTTGTTTTATCCGGAATTGCGGCGGAAATTGAGAGTGATCATCTAAAGTTCGGGGCTGATGCCTGTATAGCAAAAGCTCCCTTTAATAAAATGGGAACGTATATTCTTGATCTTCTTGCGTTATTTAAAAAAGGGGAAACCCATGCTCCCATTCCTGATGTTATCGGTGTTGATGATGTATACAAGCGGGCCGTTACCACAGAGCTTATTGCGGGGCGGAGACATACCGATGTTATCCTGAATAATATTTCTGATGGTATTGTTGAATGCAACCGCAGCCACCGTATTGTTTATGCAAATACAGCCGCCATGAAATTTCTTGGCGGAAACGCAACGGAAATAATTTTCTCTCCTTTTGAATCTTTCTGGTGCAAGGAAAATGCGGCGGCAATTCAAACGTATCTGGATGAAGTATTAAAACAAGAAGCTGGAATTCCGGTAACCGTACAGAAAGATGCTTTGTCCTATGAGATCCATGCCCAGTTTCTTAAAACTGAAAATGATGAAACCTTTATTATTATTTTAAAAGATATTACGCATTTTAAGCAGAAGCTCAAGGAAAAAGAGACAGTGCTGAAAGAGGTGTATCACAGGGTAAAAAATAATCTGGTTCTCATTTCAAGTATAATCAATCTTCAGATAGGAGAGTGTAATGACGAAGAGGAACGTGACGTCCTCCATGATTTGAAAAACAGGATAGATTCAATTGCTCTTATACATAGCAAGATATTTAAAAGTGAGGATCCTGATCTTCTCCCGCTTAAAGAGTATGTAGAAGAGTTGCTTTCAACACTTATTTACTCAGAAATGGATAGTACTGTATCAGTTGCGTATACCGTTTCCGTACCGGATGTTCAACTGGATGCGGATTATGCTGTTCCCTTAGGGCTTATAATTACTGAACTAACTTCAAATGCATTACGATATGCTTTTACCGGTAATGCAGTCGGGAATATATCTGTTACCGGAGTATTATCGGATCCAAATACCCTGTCTATTGTTTTTCAATCTGACGGGATTGCTCCGCCGGAGTATTTTTCTTTTTTAGAATCCAATCTGTTATGTCTGCGCCTGGTAGAAGCTCTTGTTATGCAGCTTCATAGTTCCATTGCATTTAACGGTGAAAACGGAGCCGTCTATTCTTTCTCTGTTCCTCTTCGAAAAGCTGCTGAATGAAACCGTAACCATTACGTATATAAAAGTAAAAAAGCTCCCGTCCTGCGGGAGCTTTATAACACTAAACGAAAAGATTTCTACTTATTAATAACAAGCTCTGTTTCACCGTCAAAGAAAACAGCCTTGGAGAAATCAACAGTAAAATTCAGTTTCTGATCCACAGCTATGTTAATATCAGGTGCTACACGAGCTATAAACTGATGTTTGCCTGTATAAAGATACACGTGAATTTCAGCTCCCAACGGCTCCACAACGGTTACATGGGCATTCATGGTCTTGTGCGGAATTGCTTCCGGAACATAGCTGATGTCTTCCGGACGGATACCGAAGATAAGATTTTTACCTACATAACTTTTTAAATATTCCCCGCCAGGTACTTCCATCTTGAACGTACCCTCATCAATAAACACTTTACCGTTTTCTTCTGTAGCGGTAACCTGCATAAAGTTCATGGGAGGTGAACCTATAAAACCCGCGACAAACTTGTTTGCCGGTTTATTGTACAGGTCAAGGGGCGATCCTATCTGCTGAATAACACCGTCCTTTAGTACAACAATCTTATCTGCCATGGTCATTGCTTCCACCTGATCATGGGTAACATAGATCATTGTTGCCTTGAGTCTGTTATGCAGACTTGAAATTTCCGCTCTCATCTGCACCCTAAGTTTTGCATCAAGGTTTGAAAGAGGTTCATCAAAAAGGAAAACTTTCGGCTGCCGGACAATAGCACGTCCTACTGCAACCCGCTGTCTCTGTCCACCGGAAAGCGCTTTTGGTTTCCGGTCAAGGAGTTCTTCTATGTCAAGAATTTTAGCTGCCTCATTAACCCGCTTAACTATTTCTTCTTTGGAGAACTTTCTTATTTTTAGACCGAAGGCCATATTGTCGTACACAGTCATATGCGGATACAGCGCGTAATTCTGAAAAACCATCGCAATATCCCTGTCTTTCGGGGGTACATTATTAACAACCTTACCGTCTATAAGCAGCTCACCTTCCGAGATGTCTTCCAGCCCTGCGATCATTCTCAGTGTCGTGGATTTTCCGCAGCCTGAGGGTCCAACAAGAACAAGAAACTCTTTGTCCTCTACAACGATATTTGCATTATCAACTGCACGAACATTACCGTCATACACCTTTCCAATGCCTTTCAATTCAACTTTAGCCATACTATCCTCCAGAAATTATCTTATAACAAACAGAGTAATATGGATTTATCCTCTTGTCAATCTAATAGTGATTTTTGGGATGGATTTTGTTTTTCCCACTTTATCATGGTATCTTTCAATGTGTCTGGTGGAGGATTATCTGTGTTGGCTTGCTGGAAAAGCCATGGTTTTATAATGTGTTCTTTAATAGTTATCCAGTTTTCCGGTACTGCCGGAGGAAACAGCAGAGCTGTTTCAGGCGGGATATGCCCCATTAATGCGGGATGCAATTTGGGAAGTTCGTTGTTGTTTATTTCACGAAGAGAAGAAAGTCCCTGGCCGATGCCGAAAATTCTTATGCGTTTATGAATAGTGGCTTCCAGAAATTTCTTTTGAGTTTCTCTCTTGAAAAACCATGAAAGAAAAATTTCAGCATCTCTTTTGTTGCCGGCACCCTTGGGAATCCCTGTATAGAGAATATTTTGGAGGGCATGGACATGATTGTTGTGAGAGAGCCATCTGAAATCAAGGTCTTTTCTCTTTTCAGGCGGAAGCGCGAAAAAGGAAGTAAGATTAGCGTATGCAAATGAGATTCTCCCCTCTTCAATTAGATTTGGTTTCGGGTCATAAAGATATTTTTCACTGAATTCACGCTCCTGTATCAGCCCTCCATTAACCGAAAGAATCCAGTTTTGAATAAACTGTATCGATTTTTCAAGATTTTCATTATTCCATGTGATAAATGAATGGGTTTGTTTGAAATCAGTGTTGTACAGTTTTGTTATCTGAAACAGCATTTCTGTGTTCCATAAGGGAGAAAAGCCTTCAACAGCATGTGTTCTTTTACTTTTTTTGTTTGCTGCCTGTGAGGCTTCTTTCAGTGTATCCAGATTCATAAAGAAGGGAACGATAAAGGGTGAGGCAGAATTCTTTTTAAAGAAAATCAGGGGCAGATTAAATGAAACAGGAAGCAGTATCTGATGTCCGTCCATGCTGCCCTCTTTTAGCAGATTGACGTAAAATAATGTTTTATCAATTTTTTCTTTTTTAAAAAGAGAATCCAGCTGGATAAAGAGCGGAAAGGTCTCTGCAGCGTTTAAATACTCGTCAAATACGAGATCGGGGGGAGTGGTGGCTGTTCCAAGTGCATCTCCCGGATTTTTCTTGTACTCAATTTCGACTTTTGTCTTGCTGTGAATAGCGTTGAATTCTTCAACATACGCGGCAATCTCCGGTCTGTTAGTCCACAGAACAACGGTATGTCTTTCGTACTGACTGCAGGAAACGCCAAGAAGCAGTATGCCTGTGATTAAAAAAATGTATTTCTTCATGTTCCGTTACTCTAAGATGGAGAAAGTGTATTGTCAATCCCGGGCGCGGTATGAATAATAAAGAAATGTTTTTCTCTTACAGCACGTATCTAAAAAACAAATATGGTAAACCGGCATTCAGGGTCTCTGTCGACGGCGGATTTTCATGTCCAAACCGGAATAATGATGGAAGCGGGGGATGTACGTACTGTGATGAACTTGGGTCTCTTGCTGTATACCATCGGGGACAGGAGGCTTCCATTGCTCATTCACTGCCTGAAAATCTCTATCATCCTTCTCCTTTCTCCGGAAGAGGATTTTCCATGGCAGCCCGGAAGGAGAGGATTGCAAGGCAGATTGATGAAGGAATGGAATTCTTAAAACGCCGGTACGGAGCAGTTTATTTTCTGCTCTATTTTCAGGCGTTCACGGGGACTTTTGCTCCGGTAAAACAGCTGCGGGAACTGTATGATTTTGCCCTGTCCAGGGCTTCTTTTAAGGAACTGATCGTTTCAACAAGACCCGACTGTGTCAGTCCGGCTGTTGCGGATCTGCTTTTATCATACAGAAAGCCGGATTTGGATGTATGGGTTGAACTTGGTCTACAGAGTTCTCATAACAGCACTCTGTCTCGGATTAACAGAGGACACAGCAAAGAGGATTTTGAAAAAGCTTTTATGCTGCTGAGGGACCGGGGTTTAAAGATAACGGTTCATCTTATATTCGGGCTGCCGGGGGAAGGCAGGAAAGAGATAATGGAAACAGTGCGGTATATCGCATTGCTGAAACCTGAAGGTGTAAAAATCCATAATCTTCATATACCAGTGGGGACAGCCCTCTTTACAGAGTACTCCATGGGAGAACTGACCGTACCGTCCGGATACCGGCATCTTTCCTATGTCTGTGAAGCATTAAAGATGCTGCCGCCGGAGGTTATTATCCACAGGCTGACCTGTGACACTCCCCCCCACCGGCTTGGAGCTCCGAGGACCTTTTTCAAGAAAGGGACGTTCCTTGCTCTTGTAAAAGACCGGATGCATTATTCTCATTGACATGAGTCTTTTTTTGCCATACATTTGCATTATGGAAGAAAAAAAGTCTGGCGGTTTTCTGCAGAAGCTCCTCAGCCTGTTCGGTGGTAACGACCCCGCTCTGGAAAAAAAGCGGCAGTTAAAAGAGATTGCCAAAGCTTTAAAGAAGCAGAGATTCAAGTTTTACCGTGTTAAAAATGAACAGGTTCTTCCGCTCTTTGCCAAATTCTTTTATGATATTTACAAAAATATTACTCCTTCTCAGGTCTTTCTTGAAAATGCCCAGAACTCATCAGCGTTAAAGATGATAGTTATTGACTCCTTTCTTTCTGATGAACAGTTGAACCGCCGTGAGAAGCTTGATGAAGAGTATATCAGGAAGCGTTCTGATGAGCTTGATCCCAAGAGTCTTTCGACAGAACTGAAAGATACCCTCGTTTCATATTATGCCGCATTCTCAAGTGATGTGGTATCATCTATAGATAGAATGTACAATCTTCTTCTTTCTTTTACTGATTTTACCGGGTTTGATTACTACTTTCTCCTGAAGAAGTTTGATTCCGGATTTCCCGAGCGCGATTTTGTTTACAATCCCCGGTTTGAATCCATAAACGGAGAGTATATTGTTGACGATCTGAAAGATTTCCTTGATATTGTTCCTCCCATTGTGGAAGATTCTCCCTGGGATAAATTGTTTGATATCCTCAGAAGTTATAAAAATACGGAAATAATAGACAGAGGCGCATGGAAAAAGATTCAGAAAAATATTGCAGCGGTTGTAAAAGCTCAAACACTTCTCCTTATGGTCCGCCATATTGACAAGGATCCGAAATATCTTCCGAAACGGTACATGCCATCGGAAAGAATTGTTGAGGATCATTTAAACAAGATGAAATCTCAGGCCGAATTAACACTGCAGAAGATAATGAAAGGAAAAAGGGCAAAAAAAATAGATGCTCTATTAATGAAAACCTTCGGTACGACTGCAATATCCCGTATGAAAAATTACACAGGGAGAGCAAATATAGCTTTTTCAAAAAAAATGCTTGGCGGGTTTATCTACGTTGATCCGGCAAATTATCTTAAAGCGTTCCTTCTTGATTACTTTAAACGGGATATAAAAAACCTAGTGGATATTCTCCTTATCCGGGGGAAATGGGCAACCCAGGTTGCAAGCCAGCAGCTGTCCGAGTCTTTTCATGCTATTATGGATGTAGCTTCCAACCTTGTAACGTTTGATGATCAGCTGTCTGAAGATGGGGAAATGGGGTTGAAATTCAAAAATCTGCTCTCCCGTCCGGACAAGGACAAAAACAGTGTTACCATATTAAGGCGTCTTCTCGGAGAGGTGAATGATTCGATGTTGCACATGCTTACGGAAACGGCTCAGAATTTTGTTATCATGGGCCGCAGTTTAAAAAATATTCTGGAAGATTATGGTAAAAAAGATGCTGAAATGATTATTAACTGGAAAGAGCTCCAGTCCTCTACTGATGTTGATCTTAAAACTGAAATCTCAAGTATCTATAAAAAAATCTACTATTTTGTCCAGCTTATGCAGTTTTTTATCAAAAAGAAAAAATGAAAGGTATCAATACCCCGCCGCGGGGTATTGATACCTTTCGTTCTCTGCACTCGCTTAGGGCAGGGGCTAACAAGTTGTCCCGCTCCACTCACTCATTTGAGAATAAACTGTCTGCTTAATAGACGACCGAAACTCCCGCCATGAGTGATAATCCGCTTTTTCCGGTGAATTCCGGTTTCCATGCAAAGGTTGATCCGGGGGACCCGGTTCCAAAAGATATAAGCGTAATAACCGTAAATCCCTGAAACACATTCCATGAAAATCCAGGTATAATAACAGCTGAACTATCAATCGGAGATATCATGCTCCTGAGAAGCAGTACCATGCCCGAATTAAATGCATATTTAATCTCCGGATACACGTAGATTCCGTAGTTCTCCCCTGCTGAAGCCAGTATGTGCTGCTTCCACTCCTGCCAGGGTTTTACCATGGTTTCCAGCCGCCAGTTCAGGGTTCCGGCGTAGCCGATTCTATTGATTGAATATATTCCACCGGTAATGACAAAGCTGTTTTTTACAGCATTGGGAAATGGATCTCCCTTCGGGAAGAATGCAGCTGCAGAAAAATGCCAGTTTATAACAAGATTGCCCTGGAGGGTAACATAGACTTTTTGAGTAGTATCTGTGCCGTCGTACAGGAAGCCGGTTTCCAGCTTGATTCCGGCAAGTTTTGTTACCAGCCTTCCTCCTTCTTTTGATGCATCAAGCCCTGCTGAAAGAATATTCGGAGGCAGGTAGATGCCCTCTGCAAAACTGAAAGGTCCGAGAGGAACGTTCAGGGAAGTCATCCATGTAGTGGAATCCTGGAATTCGCTTTGCATTAAATTTGTTGTTACCGCATCCGATCCGAATAGAATATCTCCGGCGTTAAAAACAAGGCCCTCTCCCCAGGAAAACGGAGCCTTGCCTATTACGGCCCTGAAACCGGGAAATTTGAATTTTATATATGCTTTTGATATAAAAAGTGACAGATCCCCGGTTGCCGGATCACTTGTCCCGTTCAGCACCAGTTCTGATCTTACATTCCGGTTGTTTTTCTGCTTGAAACTTACGGAGAGCTTTCCGAGGCCGGAACCGGTCCAGGAATCAGAACCGGTTCGTAAAACGGTGTTGTACAGCTCCATTTTGGTGGTAATGCTGTTCTTCCCATAAAGGGGATAGAACATGGAAGCAATCAGGATTATTACTGGTAGTATTCGTTTCATCTTACCAACAAAGCCCCTGGAGGTCGAAAGTCCCTTCAGGAATTACCGGATTTATCTCGAAAGTGTCAATTATGAATTCTGTAGAAGACTTCTTTTTCAGCGTATCCCGGATTATCATGTCTACCGGTATGGTGTGGCTGTTGATCTTCCTGGTTTTATTTACCGTAATTTCTTTCAGTATCTTATCCGATTTGGCGAGCTGGAGAATCTTTACGTAGAGGAATGTCTCTTTGTTTATCCACATTATCTGTTTCTGGTAGGCAACATCCCTGGTCTTGGCTTTTAAAGCTATCTTGTAGCAGTTTGTTCCGTCAATAGTTTCTTCTCCTTCGGAGTAAACGCTGTAGGAGTCAAGGATACTCTTGTCTCCGGCCATATCATCATAAGACATGTCAGAGCCTAAAACACTCTGCTTGAGCGCAGCGCCTTGAAGCCGGATGACCTCCTCTGCGTCGGGGTAGTAGAGGTATAGTTCATCCTTCAGCCGCAGAATCTTCTGCCCTGATTCCTCCTTTCCCGTGAACTCAACCATCGATTTGTCTGAACCTGAAGTGTAGGATATATAGCTGCTGCGCCGTTCTCCGAAACGGTCTGTAATAATAATGGTTCCCTTACTCCTTGATGCCGGATAAAGTAGATTGGCCTCAAGCTTACGGACAATCTGCTCCGGTGTTAGTGCAGCAGCCATGGATGTCAGAAGAAATATAAACATAACTGAAATAACAGGTGCCTTTCTTATACTGTACATAGTAAACTCCTCCTTATATGCTTTTTAAAGCTTCAACCGGTTCCACGTGAGCTGTTTTTCTGGTGGGAAAGATTGTCGCCAGGGAAGATACTGCAACAGAGTAGATAAACACCCCAATCGTGGATTTAATGGTGAGGACCGGCTTTATTATGTCAGAGACCTCAAAGTCAACTCCCTGCATGGCAGCACCGAAATTAATACCAGTTCTGGAAAGAGGAAGTGTAATCCCTATACCGATAATAACCCCTGCAAGTGCACCTAAAATACCGATATAGAATGCCTCAAGAAAGAAAAGCCGCTGGATCTGTCCTCCCGTCATCCCCATGGCACTTATTGTCCCTATTTCCTTCATCCGTTCGAAGATAACCATCATTGTGGTGTTTACAATAACAGTACTGGCAAGGATAAAAAATATCAGTGCAATAATATCGTAGGAAAACTGGGCAATGCCCATAAGGGAAAGGGTTGTATCCAGGGATGTGTACACCTTTACCCCGGTTGAATTATCTCCCGCTTCCATGAGAAGCCGGCGGATCTGTTGAACGGTACTCTTCAGTTTTTTTCTGTCTGAAACCTTTACAAGAATTGCGGTAACTGCATCTTTTTCTTTCAGCAGCCTCTGTATCCGGGGAAGGGATGCGTAGAAGGTTGAACCGTTTAACCCGCCGATGCCGAAGGAAGCAATTCCCTCCACCCTGAAGGTCATGGCGTTGGAGCTCCGGTAGGCAGTGGTAGTCAAAACAGTAAATTTACTGCCGAGAGTAAGTCCCATTTTTTCAGCCAGCTTATAACCGATTACAACGCCGTTACTGCCTTTTACAGGAATATGCCCCTTTTTTATGTATCCTCCAAGATCCTGAAACTTTTTCTCTTTTTCAAAATCAAGTCCCACCCCGTTAATATTAAAGGATTCACCGTTTTTATACACAACCGCATAAAAGGGGATCCGGGGAACGGCAATGGCCGCATCCGGAAGCTCTTCGATTTTCTTTATTTTTATTTCAGCGTCCCTGATATTTAGAAATACTGGACTCATCATCTCGTTTTTGTCGTATTCCCTGTTCCTCAGACGGATTTCTCCTGTTATGTAGGAGGTAATGTTCCATTCCATATTGAGGATCATTCCATGGATAAGGGCAAACATGAATACAATTGTCAAGGCAGCGACGGTAATTGCTGTCGCCGATAAAATACTCCTTTTTGTATTTCTCCGGATATTCCGCAGTGCTATTTTACTTAAATTCATCTTTATCCCCTCTTATACGTTTCTCAGAGCGTCGGTGATCTCCATCTTCAACCCTCTCTTTACCGGGATCCATGCAGCGGCAACTGCCAGGATAATCCCTATGAAAAACGCCTTGATCATGGTTGCGGGATTCCAGGCACCGTAGAGAACTCCGGAAACCCTGTAGCCCATGTCAGCTTTCCGCAGGATGGAGGAATAGTCAATTCCCCAGTGAATGATGAGAAAATCAAGAAGGATACCGAAAAGTATCCCGGCCAGGGAACCGATAACACCGATCCCTGCAGCTTCGAGCAGAAAAGCTCTGCGTACCTGTTTGTCCTCCATTCCCATTGCTCTCATCATTCCCAGTTCCCTTTCCCGTTCAAAAACAGCCATCAGCATGGTGTTGGATACTCCGACAATGGCAATAACAAAAATGAGCAGAAGGATAATGCCTGAAGATTTTGACTTCATTTCCGCCAGAGCAATGAAATCGGAAGCCAGCTCACGCCAGGTCTTTATATTAACCTTTTTTGCAAGAGGTCCAAGTTTGTCCAGGACCTCAGCACCTGGTTTCCCGGTATTTCTGTAATTGGGGTACTTCATGTCTATCTCGGTTACCCCGCCGTTCATGTCAAGGTACGTATCCGAGGTATTCAGGGGGATAAAGAGGGATGCTCTGTTGATATACGGATTCGGGCAGTTTACAATACCGACAATTGTTGTATCGATGACTTGTCTGTAACCGTCTTTCGTTCGGGTTGTTATGCTTAAAGGAAACCCTACGTCAGCTCCTATATCTTCGGCAAACCAGGACCCGATTAAAACTCCGTTCTCTCCGGGGGTTAGCCAGCGTCCTTTAATAACGGTATTTTTAAACCGGAACACCGTATTATCCCTGGCGGGATCAATGGCAAATATTTTTGTGAATATTGATCCGTCCTCCGGGTAAGGGTCTTTGTAAACAATAACTTCTCCGCTGAAAACTGTCCGGGGCACAGCTTTAATTCCGATGCTCTTCAGGATGCCGAGAATCTGATCCTTGTTATCTATCGTGTACTTCAGTGGAAGGGTATCCTTTTCTTTCCAGTATCCTTTATCCATTATTCTGGCGGAACTGGTTTCATACCAGATTAAATTTCTCTCCGATTCCTCAGAAATTCCCACAAGTATGGAATCGGTAAATATATACAACCCGATTCCGAAGGCAAGAGCCAGGGAGGTAATTACTGTTCTTTTCCGGTAACGTGACAGGTTTTTCCATGCAAACTGAATTAAAAACTTCATCAGTTTCCCCCTAACCCTTTGCCGAAGGGTTTGTTTTATCGTCCTGAATAGTTCCATCGTGGAGGCGTATAAGGCGGTTTGCATAGTCCATCACCATCTGGTCATGGGTAGAGAAAACAAAGGTTGTTTTGTGCTTTCTGTTCATTGTCTTCATCAGCTTCAGGATATCTTCCCCGGTTTTCGAATCCAGATTGGCCGTCGGTTCATCTGCAAGAACGATTAAAGGATCCTTTATAAGCGCCCGTGCTATGGCAATTCTCTGCTGCTGTCCGCCTGAGAGCTGATGAGGCAGCCGGTACTCCATCCCTTTCAAGCCGACTTCTTCGAGCAGATTCAGGGTCCGCTCTTCAATTTTTTTCTCAGGGACATTCAGCAGAGACAGAGCAAAAGAGATATTTTCGAAAGCAGTTAAAACGGGGATCAGGTTGAAGGATTGAAAAACAAAACCTATTTTCTTCCTTCTTAAAAGAGCCAGTTCCTTCTTTGACTGGTCATGGATAATTTCGTTATCAATCAGGATTGTTCCTTCGTCTGCTTTGTCAAGGCATCCAACAAGATTGAGAAGAGTCGTTTTCCCTGAACCTGAAGGACCTGCAATTGACATGAACTCTCCCTTCTCTATAACAAAGGTTACTCCCCTTAACGCATGTACCTCCGTCTCGCCTGTGTGATAGGATTTTTTTACATTTTTAACCTGTATCATATCGTTTCTCCTTTCGTTTTTTCTGCCTTTTTAATGGAATCTGTCTCCTTCAAGGCGGAAAGGCCTGCTATTGTTCCTATATTCATGCTGTCCAGAGCGGAAGAGGGAAGTACCATCATGGAGCTGTTTTTCCGAATCCCCTCATATGCCATATTCATTGCCCGCAGGTGAAGGGCCGTTGGATTTGATTTGTATGATTCTGAAGCCAGCTCAAACTTCTTTGCTATTTCCACTTCTGCAGATCCGAGAATGACTCTCGCTTCCTTTTCCCGTTCAGCCTGCGCAACACGGCTCATCGCATCTTCAAGATTCTCCGGGATAATAATGTCGGTAAACTCTACAGAAAGGATGGAGATTCCCCAGGGATTTGTTTTTTCGTCAAGAATATGCTGAATTTCATTACAGATAAAGGCCCGGTCGGAGAGAAGTGTAGAGAGGTTGTTTTTACCGATGGACGCCCGCAGGGCTGTCTGTGCCGAGAGGGTAACAGCTTCCAGAAAGTTCTCTACTTCCAGAACAGCCTTCTGCGCGTCCCAGATCATCCAGAAGGCAAGAGCGTCCACATGGACAGGTACCGTATCTTTGGTTAGTGATTTTTCCGCACTGAAATCTGTAGCCCGTATACGGGTGTCAATCCTGGCTGATATACGGTCTATCAGGGGCAGTATAAAGGTAATACCCGAGCCCTTGACCTTGTTAAACTTTCCCCGGCGGAGAAGAACACCTCGTTCCCATTCAAGGATAATCTGCAGACAGGGTGAAAGCAGTATACCCAGGGATAGAAAGAAAAAAAGCGGATAGAGCGGTACGGGTGAAAAGAAGAACATGGAAACCCATACACCAACAATCATTATTATGGTAACCGGCCACAGGGGAAGAAGTGTAAGAAGAATACCCGTGAGTATTGTTTCTCCGGCAGTTTTCGCAATGATAAGGGCAGATAGAGAGCCTGTCAGGAAATTCTGAATAAGAACTCCGGCCAGAAAAAACAGGCCGAGGAACAGAAATGAAAGAACACTGAATGAAAAATCCTTCTTTAAGGTAAATTCCGGCATATTTTTAATCCGGGTGAAACTTTGCTTTCTATGCATGATTTGTCTCCTTTACATCTGTTAAACTTTGTAGATATGCGGCAACTTCCTTAAGGGAAAACCCGTAAGCCCTGGCATTGGCAATAAAAGGACGGGTAATCTCGATAAGTATTTTTTCTCTTTCAATATCAGAAACGGTTATCTCTTTAGTGCTTATAAAGGTTCCTGTTCCCTGCTGTGTTGTTACAATTCCCCTAATTTCAAGTTCGTTGTATGCCCGGGCGACAGTGTTAGGATTTATTTTTAAGTATACTGCCAGACCCCTTACGGTCGGGAGCTGCTCTCCCGTTGCGAGTCTGCCGTCCGCGATTGCCATTTCAACCTGAAGGATAATCTGTTTATAGAAGGGGACGCCGCTTTTAAGGTCAAGGGTGAACTTTAAAGACATTACCGTTGGTTTCATAATCTTTCTTGTCCTAGTGTATTAAAGTATTAGTACAATAGAAGTATAGAAGCAGTATAGATGTTTGTCAAGAAAAAATTACCGGTAGTGCCTTCCTTCGATAAAGGTCAGCAGATGCCGTGCTTCGGTATTGGAAGATAAGCGCGCCGCACGCAGTATTTTGTCAATGGGAGTGCAGCCTGAAAATGCTATGGCAGCCTGGTTTACACTCAAAGGGCGGGACGGAGGTGATGTCCCCTCGATAATCCAGACCCCGGCAACAGTTCCGCTCATATGTTTGCCAAAGAGCTCCCCTGCAATATAAAAGTTGTTCGGGTAACGTTTTGACGGTGTCATATAGACATTTTTAAGTTCAACACCCTTGTTTAAATTTCGTACAATAAGGTGTGTGTAGGACTGAGGACTTTTGGTAATATCTTTAAAACGGTTACTGAAGCAGCCGGAAAGGATTATGAGTACGGTTGCAAGAAGTGCTGCCCGGCAGTATAAGGCGGTGTGTTGTTTCATCGCGGATTCCTTATTTGAAAAGTTTTGCAAGAAAGACAGCAATACCAATGGAGAAGACTCCGGTGAATAAGGCTATAACATAAGGATTAAAACCAAACTTGTGACCATAAAGTGTTCCGAGGTACCCTGCAGCTAAGCCGCCGATACTACCGCCGATGATACCGATAATCAATGCTTTTTTTTGATACATGGTTTTTTTGGTCCCCTTATTAATTAATTTCTTCTGATTATGCGGGAAAAAGAGTATTAACGCAAGATAAAAAATACTGCAAATGTCCCAAATATAGTTATTATCTCCAATTTTAGAATAAAATAAGACAGAAAAAAACTTGACAACCAATATTCTTGGTTTAGTATATAGAGGTACTGAATTATTGGATCAGTTTTCTTTGGCAATAACCCGCATTGCGGGATATAATTTTTTTTCAGGAGGAGCTTATGGCAGATGCCACAGAAAGAGAAGGACATCAAATGGTTAAAGGAATCAGTTTTATAGGACTGGTTGCTCTTGCCAGCGGAACGGTAACGGGTGTCGGATTTCTCATGATGAGCGGTGATATAGTAGCCGCAGTAGGTAGTTTTAATCTTATAACGGCTTACATAGTCGGTATGGCCGCTGAAATTATCGCTATGCTTGCTACTGCAACGGTAGCTTCAAGTTATCCGTCAGCAGGAAGTGTAACTACCTACGCCCGTAAAATTATAGGGAGTGATACCCTGGGATTTCTTACCGCGGTAGCGTTATGGCTGGGAATGATTGCCATTGATGGAGCTGAGCTTATGGCTTTCGGACGGTACATCTATTATTTTCTGCCGCAGATTAACTACTACTGGTGGGGAATAATTATTACTGTTGTCTTTATTATTATCAACCTCTTCGGTGTAATAATGACCTCGAGAACACAATCTATTTTAGGTTTGATTATGTGGTCGGCACTCCTGGCAGTACCTATCGTTGTTTTTACTTCAGGGAAAGTAAATATATCCTACTGGCATGTTATGAAAGAAACAATACATATGTCTGACTGGATGACCGCTATTTTCTTTGGTGTATACTGTTATGTAGGGTTTGTTACCATTCTGCCTGCTGCAGAAGAAACTATTAAACCGGAAAGAAGAATACCGGCAGCCATGCTTACCGGTACCCTTATAACCGGATTTCTCTATATTACCGGCGGACTGGCAATTATTTCCCTTCGTCCGGAAAACCAATTACTTGCTCTTGCTCCTTCAGGACCTTTCGCAAGTGTATGGGTAAAGGCAATGGAAGTCCTCTGGCATGGGAAAGGTGCTGTATTTATGAACTTTGCGGCAATGACTACTTCCCTTACAACGGCCAATGCCTGTATCTACGGAGGCGCGCGAATGCTCTATGGTATGTCCCGGGAGAGGCAGCTTCCTGAATCATTCAGAAAAATTAATCCCGGTCATAAGACACCGACTGTACCTATCGTTGTGACGGGTCTTTTTATCCTGATAGCAGTTGTTTCAGGGGCTATAAGAATTGTTTCTGTTATTGCAAACTTTGTATTCTTTCCCCTCTGGCTCGTTATTGCAATTGCTTCTTACATGAACCTCTCTCAGATTAAGAAGAGCGGCCGAAGCTACAAGGAAGCAATTCCCTTTTATGTTCCGGGTGGACGGTTATGGGCAACCCTAACCATAATTCTTTCGGTTATATTAACCATCGTTACCTTCCTTGCAACGGACGATGTTGTTATCGGCGGACTTATTGCCGTAGCGTTCTTTGTTGCTACCTGGTTGTGGTACGTCTGGTGGAAGGGTCATAACAAGAAAAAGGGTATTGATATTGTTGCGGAAGCGGAAAAATATGAATCTATTCCGTCAGACTGGGAGTAGAACCAGAGACGAATGAGGTAAAAGACGGGAATCCGGAGCACTGTTTCCGGGTTCCCGTTTTCCCATACTACTATTGAGGAGGGCTTTTAAAACTATGGCAACAGAGCAGATTAATCTTCTTACAGCTGAGTTTACTGAAGATATAGTAACAGACTTACTTCCCGATTGGCGGGGAGAAAAAATAGAAATTTCCATACTGTCCGGCGGCATTACCAACAAGCTGTATCGTGCATGGTGCAGTAAAGGTGATGTTGCCATACGGATATACGGTGATAAAACTGAAATGTTTATTGACAGGGATAGGGAGTACCGTGCTCTGACCCAGATGGCAGATGCCGGTATTACAACAAAGCCGGTTGCGTATCTGCCCGAAAAGCATGTGACCATTGTTGAATACCTGACAGGTGCGTATACGCTGAAGAATAAGGATTTTCTGCGTGATGATATGCGTGAAATGATTCTTGATCCTGTCCGGAGAATTCACACAAGCGGTGCGGTACTTGATTATATTTTTAATCCCTATGAACAGTGCATGAAACTGGGAGGCATTCTGGATAATCTGCATGTTGATTATCCCGAGTTTGATATAAAAGGCACGTTGAATGATCTGAAAAAACTTGATGAAAAGATTGATATCCCCCGGAAGGACTATGTTATTACCCATAACGATCTTCTCGCGGATAATTTTATCATGGTAACTGATGAATACAAGGATAAATTTGAAAAACCTCTTTATATTATTGACTGGGAATACGGGGCAATGGGACCGCGGTACTATGATATAGCTGACATGTTTCAGGAAATCCTTGTCCCCCGGGAAGTGGAAAAGAGCATTGTGGAGCATTACTGTGAAGGGAAAGATTTTGATAAATCTCTCTACTACTGTGATATGTTCAAGCCTTTCCCTGATATTTACTGGTTTCTCTGGAGTTTGATACAGCTGAATGTCTCAACCATAAAATTTGATTTTTATACGTACGGAAAAGAAAAATATGAGCATGCCCGTGAAAATATCGGGATACTTGTACAGGAATACGGAATAAAACTGTAGGTTATATCCGCATTTTATCGTTCATTTAAAAAAGTTGTTACTGTTTTTATGGTTTATTACAGTCCGAACATTTTGCCCCGGATATTTCTTCCTCCATCGACAAAGATTGTTTCGCCGGTGATAAAGCTGTTTGACATGAGGGAGAGAACAGCTGCTGAAATTTCTCCGGGAGTACCGGTTCTTTTAAGGAATGTGGCCTCTTTCATTTTGTCAAGAACTTTCTTTCCGGTTCCTGCCGGCGGAGTAATAATTCCCGGTGCAACAGCATTTACCCGTATGCGGGGGGCAAACTCCACACTCATCATTCTTGTAAGGGAAAAAAGCATCTGCTTGCTTAACGAATAAGCTACATGGTTTCTGTCATAGTCAACCATCCGTGCATCAAGAATATTGACAACAGCTCCCTTTCCGCAGGTATCCCTGAAACTTCGTGCCAGGAGGAATGGTGCAACCGCATTCATGTTTACCGCCGCAATAATATCTTCCGGCTGAAGCGAATCCAGGGTGCTTTCCGTATAGGCAGATGCCGAATTGATAAGAAAGTCTATATGTTTTGAAAGGCCGAGAGCCCGTGGAATAAGCTCTGTAGTGTGTTCCGTTTTGGTAAGGTCCTGTTTGAGTATCCACCCTTTTACTCCCCGGGATTTCACAGTCTCAAGAGCGGATACAGCAGTTGCATGTGATGAGTGATAGTGAAGAATTATATTCATTCCCGCAGCAGCAAGATCGAGAGCCATTGCTCTTCCCAACCTGCTTCCGGCTCCCGTAATAAGTACTGTTTTCCCTGTGATATTTTCCTGCCTCATACGTGTTCCCTGCTTTTGAAAAAAATTTATATATTTCGGCTTCCCGTCCGACAATTAATATGATATACTATTTCTTAAAAAAAGAGCAGGGAGTAGCAGCAAATGTTGAATCCTTCAGATACAGCAATTTCAATTGCTCACGCAGTTATATTTTTTTCGACCATCGGATGTATTGTCTATGTCCTTTTTCACTGGAATAAACAGGAAACATCCTCAGGTGTTAAAACAAAAGATGAACAGACATCATAAGGTCAAAAAGTAGATCCAGTGCGGTCTACTTTTTTTTTCGTTTATCCCTGAAGTATAAGAGTTTCCCCGGTGAATTATTCTGAACTCTTTCATCCTTCTCAAAGAGGGTTGTCGCATCCATCAGTTCTCCCAGTTTTTTGTATCCGTAGTTACGGGAATCAAATTCAGGAGATTTCTTTGCTATGTTCTGTCCGACATTTCCCAGATATGCCCATCCGCTGTCATCAGCAGAGTCTTCAACTGCGGTTCTTAAGAGTGAAACAAGCTTTGTATCCTTTTTTAGTTCCCTGGAATCATATTTTTTCTGTACGGTTTCCGATGAGTCTTCACGGAGTATCTCGGTGTAGATGAACTTGTCACAGGCAACAACGAAAGGCCGTGGAGTTTTTAATTCTCCGAAACCGATAACAAGAAGCCCCTCTTCCCTGATTCTTGATGCAAGACGGGTAAAATCACTGTCACTTGAAACAAGACAAAAACCGTCAAGTTTTTCAGTATAGAGAAGGTCCATGGCATCTATGATCATGGAGCTGTCGGTTGAATTTTTCCTGACGGTATAACCGAACTGCTGGATAGGTACAATTGAGTACTCAAGGAGTGTTTCTTTCCACCCCTTCAACTGGGGGCCTGTCCAGTCGCCGTAGATTCTTTTGACACTCGCAATGCCGTATTTTGCTACTTCAGCAAGAAGCCCCTCCACAATTGAAGGTTGAGTGTTATCTGCATCTATAAGTACAGCAAGTTTTTTCTGGGTCTGTACATCATTTTCTTCCATATTCATGTTCTCCTTATTTCCCAGCAGTAATGTATTTTTTTATGTCGTTCGAAATCTCTGGGTATTGTTTCTGAGGATATATCCTTAATCGACAGGGAGGGAAAGGCATCTTTTTTCAGTTTGAATTTCCTAAAGTTTGTGGAAAAGAGCATCGTTCCGTTTTTCCGTAATAAACGTGAAGTTCTCTCTATAAGATCCTTATAATCCCGCCCAAGGGCAAGTGTTTTATTCATTGTTTTTGAATTTGAGAATGTCGGGGGATCCAGGAATATGAGATCGAAAGAATCTCCCGTCTTTTCCAGCCACTGCAGGCAGTCTGCTTTTATGTAGTGGTGCTTACCTTCCGTAAAGCCGTTCAGCTCCATGTTTTCTTTTGCCCACTGGAGGTACGTGTTCGATTTATCGATGGTTGTTGTTGTTCTTGCCCCTCCTGCGGCAGCATATACGCTGGCGGTTCCTGTATAAGCAAAGAGATTTAAAAAATCCATTCCTTCCGCCATGGAAGCGATCATCTGACGTGTTATTCTATGATCAAGAAAAATCCCAGTATCAAGATAATCTGAAAGATTAATCAAAAAACGGTGCCCGTTTTCCTGCATCAATTTTTTACTGCCGGACCGCCCTGATTTTTCGTACTGGGCTTTTCCCCGCTGCTGTTTGCGCATTTTGATGAAAATATCTTTCTTGTGCAGCGGCAGGGTAGCCATAAGGCCGTTAATCATCTCTCTGCGGTGTTGTTCTGCCTTCTTCGGTTCAATCTCCTTCGGGGGAGCGTATTCCTGAAAGTGAATCCACGAACCTTCATAGTAATCAATAGCAGCGGAATACTCCGGCATGTCAGCATCGTATATCCGGTAGCTTGAAATGTTGTTTTTTGCAGCCCATCTCTTGAGACTCTTGAGATTCTTTTTCAGGCGGTTGGAAAACATTACAGCTCCCGGTGATGATGGAACTCTTGCTGCAATTTTTTTTTCAACTTTACGGGACAGATCGTCTCTTTCTTTCTGTGAAAAAATCCGGGACTGGGCAAGGGAGCATTCAATGGGGCCGTTAAAGAAAACATTTACCTTTTCCGGCTTTAATCCTGTTGCTTTGGAAAGTTCTATATTTCCGGTAAGAATGGAAACTTTCCAGCCCGGGAACTCACGGCGCAGGACATCTCCAATAGTTCTGTACAGGGGAAGCAGTGATTCTACCTCTTCCAGACGTTCTCCGTAGGGAGGGTTAGAAATGAAAAGTCCGGGAGAGAGAAAAGGAAGGGAAAGATCGCTGAAATCTCTTCGCTCAACATGAATTTTGTCGTCAAACCCGGCCGCTCTGCAGTTTTCAAGTGCGGCTGCAACTGTTCCTCTGTCTTTGTCGTATCCAAAAATCCGGGGGATCTTTTTTCTTCCTTCTTCCTTCCGTTGCCGGGCTTCATCTTCCAGGGTTGTCCAGAGCCGGCGGTTAAACTTTTTCCATGATCCAAGTCCTGTTTTCCCCCGCATGAGTCCGGGAGCATAGTCTCCTGCTATCATGGCAGCTTCGATAAGAAGTGTCCCCGTTCCGCAGAACCCGTCAACGAGAGGCCCGCCTTTCTGTGCTATCTTATCATATCCACTCCGGAGTAATAGAGCTGCTCCTGTATTTTCTTTCAGAGGTGCAGGGCCTGTTCTTATCCGGTAACCCCTGCGGTGCATGCTTACTCCCGAGAGGTCCATACTTATGGTTGCAGTATCATTCTTAACAAGAAGGTGGAGGGTAATATCCGGAGTTTTGTTATCTATGGAAGGTCTTGAACCCGTTTTTGCCCTGAACTGATCCACGATGGAATCTTTCATTTTTTGTGCTGCAAAGTTTGGGTGAAATTCGGCAGCCGATCGGATAACATCTGTATGAATGGTAAAGGAACATCTGTTTTCAAACTCATCGGTCCATGAAACCTGGCTGGTACCGGTATATATGTCCTCCGGAGATGTTACAGGAAAGGAATGGAGGTTAAGGAGCAGACGGCTTGATACCCGTGACCAGAGAATATGGCGGTATCCTGTTTCCATTGTTCCGGTAAAAGAAACACCTCCGGGAGTTTCCTTTATGTTTTCTCCGCCGAGAGCTGCAATTTCTGCACTGGAAAGATCTCCCGTATTACGGGGGCATGCAGCAAAGTAGTGAAAAGTAGTCTCCATAGTTGTTTTTCAGTATACATCTTAACCTGCCTGAAGTACAATAACTTGTTTTATGAACACTGATATGTTATTAAAATAGTACAGCAGGAATTACGTATGAAAAAAAACTTGTTTTATATAATAAAACGGTGTATCATATAATGAATTCTGTAAGAAAGGAGAGCTTTCATGCGGGGAAAACCAGTAATTGATACCGAACGATGTAAGGGATGTATGCTGTGTAATGCAGTATGTCCTGAAAACATTATGGGTGTAGGTGAATCTTTCAATAAGCAGGGACTGGCGTATGCTATCTGTGTTAATGAAGAGGCATGTACAACGTGCAGGTCATGTGCAATCATATGTCCTGAAGCAGCTATTAAAATTATTAAATATGTATAAGGATGATTGTTATGAGTGATCGGATTCTTATGAAAGGAAACGAAGCAGTCGGGGAGGCTGCCATTATTGCGGGATGCAGACACTATTTTGCGTATCCCATTACTCCCCAGAATGAGATACCGGCTTACATGGCAAAAAGGCTTCCAGAAGTAGGAGGAACGTTCCTACAGGCGGAAAGTGAGCTGGCGGCTATTAATATGGTGTTTGGAGCTTCAGCCGCAGGAGCGAGGGTCATGACTTCATCCTCTTCTCCGGGGATAAGTCTCAAGCAGGAAGGAATATCATATATAGCCGGTGCAGAGCTCCCCTGTGTCATTGTTGACATGATGCGCGGAGGACCGGGACTTGGAAACATAGCGGGATCCCAGGCCGATTACTTTCAGGCTACCCGCGGTGGTGGGAACGGAGATTACCGGATTATAGTCCTTGCTCCCGCAAGTGTGCAGGAGCTGGCTGATATTACCATAGAAGCATTTGATCTTGCCGATGAATATCGAATTCCGGTGATGATTCTTGGAGAGGGATACCTTGGACAGATGTCAGAACCCTTTTCTTTGCCCGAACCTTCCGGTAAAACATTTGAAAAACCATGGGCGTTAACAGGTGCAAAGGGAAGAAAACCGAATATTATCGCTTCAATGCGGCTTACACCCGAGAATCTTCTTGAAGAACACAATTTAAAGCTGAAAAAAACCTATGACAAGATAACTGAAAAAGAAGTGCGGTATGAATCCTACCTCCTTGATGATGCTGATTATATCATTGTTGCCTACGGGACAAGCGCGCGGATAAGCCGTTCAGCTATTATAGAACTCAGAAAAGAAGGTATCAAAGCGGGACTGTTCCGCCCCATATCGTTATGGCCGTATCCGTATAAGGAGCTGAAAAAAGCTGCTTCACATGCAAAGAAGGTGCTGACGGTTGAGATGAGTCTCGGCCAGATGGTTGAGGATGTCCGTCTTGCTGTCATGGATGATGAAAAGGTTGATTTTTACGGCCGGACAGGAGGAATGCTTCCTGAATCGGGTGAAATAATAAGGAGGGTCAGACATTATGGAAGCTAAAACAGCTGATTTTAAATATGTGTATGACAGACCAAAATCTCTTGTAGATGTTCCTACCCACTACTGTCCGGGATGCGGGCATGGGATTGTACATAAAATATTGGCAGAAGTTATTGACGAACTTGGAATACGGGATGATACCATTATTGTGGCTCCTGTCGGGTGTTCAGTCCTTCTGTACAATTATATAGATGTTGATGGATCCGAGGCTGCTCATGGAAGAGCACCTGCTGTAGCAACAGGTATAAAGAGGGTTCATAAAGATAAAGTTGTTATTTCGTATCAGGGGGATGGAGATCTTCTTGCTATTGGTACCGCGGAAGCAGTACATGCGGCAAACAGGGGTGAGCATTTTACGACAATTTTCATAAACAATGCCATCTACGGTATGACCGGGGGACAGATGGCTCCGACAACCATGGAGAATCAGATTACAAAGACAACTCCCTACGGCCGTGATCCCGCGGATGTGGGATTTCCCATACGGGCGTGTGAACTTCTCAATACCCTCGAAGCGCCTGTATTTATTGAACGGTGTGCGGTATATGATGTAAAGCATGTACTCAAAACGAAGCGGGCTATCAAGAAAGGTCTGCAAAATCAGATTGAAGGGAAGGGCTACTCGTTTATAGAGGTACTTTCCATGTGCCCGACTAATTGGGGAATCAATCCGGTTAAATCTGCCGAGTGGGTACATGATGTTATGGAACCGTACTACAAACTTGGCAATTTTAGAGATATTTAGAAGAGGGGGACAATACTATGCATGAAGAGATAATTGTTGCGGGATTTGGTGGCCAGGGAGTTATAATGGCCGGAAAACTGATGTGTATTGCCGCCATGAATGAGGGAAAGCATGTTTCCCACATTCCCAGTTACGGAGCTGAGATGAGGGGCGGAACAGCAAACTGCTCGGTCGTTATATCGGATGACCCGATAGGTTCTCCCGTAGTACCTGAGCCTACGGTTGTTATTGCCATGAATCTGCCTTCCATGAGAAAATTTGAGCCCCGGCTTAAGAAGGGAGGGCTGCTTCTCTACAACAGTTCCCTGATTGATGCAAAACCTGAACGGGATGATATTGAGGTTATTGCCGTTGAGGCGACCGGTATAGCGGAAGAAGTAGGTTCAACCCGGGCTGCTAATATGGCGGCTATCGGGCGGCTTCTTGCTGCAAAGCCTGATATTGCTTCCATGGATTCTGTAAAGGAAGCCTTAAAAATAGCTGTTTCAAAACGTAATCAGAAGTTTAATGATATTAACATAAAGGTTCTTGATAAGGCGCATTCCCTTTAATAGTGATGAAACTCCGGGATTCCCGGGAAAAAAGAAAGCCGCAGGTGTTTACAGTGCCTGCGGCTTTTTTTAGGTGACTATTTCTCCGGTGTCCCCCCGGCTTCCTTTTCCTTTTTATTTGCATTGTGGGTCTGAATTAATGGGACAGCAAAGGATGCCACGGCGAGTAACAGTAAAATAACACTGGCCGGACGGGTGAAAAATACTTTGTAGCCTCCCATTATTACTGCCCGTCTGAAGTTTGTTTCAGCAAGTTTTCCAAGAACCATACCAAGAACAATAGGGGCAACGGGAAATCCGTATTTCTTTAACAGCCACCCTGCAAATCCAAAACCGATACAGGACGCGACATCAAAGAAAGAGTAGTGTACCGCAAAACTTCCAACGATGGATATGGCAAGAATGGACGGAAGGAGAACCTTCTTGGGAATAACGGTAACCTTGATCCATAATCTGCTTCCGAAAAGTCCAAGTCCAAGCATGACAAAGTTGGCAACAAGAAGAGCAGCGAAAAGCGAGTAGACAATATCAGGCCGTTCTACGAAAAGGAGAGGGCCCGGATTAACGTCATGAATCATGAGGGCACCGATAAGGACCGCTGTTGTGGCGCTTCCGGGAATCCCCAGAGCCAGGAGAGGGACAAGCGCTCCTCCGACGGAACTTGAGTTTGCAGCTTCCGCGGCGGCGACTCCTTCCGGATTTCCGGTTCCAAAGGTTTCCGGATGTTTACTGCTCTTTTTAGCGACATCATAGGATAGAAATGCGGCAATGGTAGCTCCCGCACCGGGGAAAATACCGATTAGAGTACCGATAACCGAAGAGCGCAGGATGGTTAATTTTAATTTCCAGTAGTCGATAAACTTCGGCCACTGGGTCTTTTCGAACGTCGATTCAACACCTTTTTCAAGTTTGTATTCTTCAAGACGGGTAAACACTTCACTCAGCGCAAAGAGCCCTATTAGTGCCGGTACAAGAGCAAACCCGTCAAAGAGTTTGTAGTTTCCGAAGGTAAACCGCTGCACACCTGATATAGGATCGATACCTATCGTATTGATAAGGAGACCGAGCATTGCGGCAAGAAAGGCTTTTGCCCAGTTTTTTCCTCCAAGGGAGGCAACCGTAGCAAGGCCGAAAATAGCGAGAGCAAAGTATTCAGCGGGATGAAGCTTTACTGCAAGTCTGGCTAAGGGAACAGAGAAAAAAATGAGAATGATTGTTCCAATGATACCACCTACTGTAGAAGCAACAAGAGATGTTCCCAGTCCTACCCCTGCTTTACCCTTACGGGTCAACGGATATCCGTCAAAAGAAGTAACAACAGCAGAAGGGGTTCCCGGTGTGTTAATTGTTACAGCGGTAATTGAACCTCCGTAGTTGGCGGCTATGTAGATTGATCCAAGAAGAATCAACGAAATCTGCGGTGATAGTTTATAGGTGAACGGTACGAGCAGAGCAACCCCCATTGAGGGGGAAAGACCGGGCATGGCACCGGCAAGTATACCGAGAATAACACCTACAACAATGGCAACAACCGGCTGGAATCCGGCTAGGTAACCGAACCCGGTAACAAGATTAGAAAGTAAATCCATAGTAACTCCTTAACCGAAAATCAAGGTTATCAGTTTCCCTGTTGGTAGAGGGACATACAACAGTTTATAAAATGCAAAGTAAGAGAAGAGCAGCCATCCGGCAGTAAGATAAATTATAACCTTCCATTTCCTGTATGCAAGGTAGTACATTCCCCCCACAAGAAAGAGAATGGTGGAAATGAAATATCCGATGTACTGCATGAGAATAAGGTACAGTATGGTAAATCCCAGATAGACGAAAACAACGCCGATATGTCCCCACTTGGGATCTTTTTCTTCAAATCGAAGAAGAGCCTTGATAAGGAGAAGGATGCTGAAACTGAAAATTCCGATTATCCATAGAAGCGGAACAACACCGGGGCCTACACCCGCCTCTTTTTTTGCAGGGAAACCCAGCAGAATTACAAGAAATACAAAAGCAAGTTCAATAAAAAAAAGAGGGAACAAAATCCGCCCGGCATATTCTTTTTTTGAAGATCGAATAACGGCATATGCAGCTATCCCGAAAATAATAATCATGGCACTTAACAAGAGAGTGAATCCGGTGCCCTTTCCTAGATATCTAATTAATTCCATATTTTTGTCTCTATATTAATTAAGTTAAAAGAAAGGAGTAATCTGCCATAATACCGCACATTACTCCTTAAAAGATAAAGCAGTCCGCAGGGAATTATTTGCCGAGGGTCATTTTATAACCGGCGTAATCATCTGCTACCATCTTGTTAAACTTGTCTTTAGTATAGTGTACAAGCTGATTTCCTTTCGGAGCGTATGCCTTTATCCAGTCGGGATCCTTTGAAATCTTTTCAAAAAGGTCATTGTACCATGCTATAACAGAATCAGGGGTTCCTTTCTTAACTGCAAAACCTCTCCAGATTATCTCTCCGGAAACACCTTTTACTCCAAGTTCCTTGAATGTCGGAACATCGGGAAACTGAGGGAGACGTTTATCGAGACAGACTGCGGCAATGCTGAAATCGGGTTTACCAATTATTTCTCCCGGATTACCTGTGTACGTAGCACCCTGTTTTCCAAGAAGAGCAGCCTTAGCTTTTCCTCCGCTGGCAAAGGGAACCCAGGTAGCCTTTATTCCCGCTGCTTTCCATATCCTCATGGCGGTAACATTGTCCAGTCCTCCTGCTGCCGGTCCGAGCCAGAGCTGTTTGCCGTTTTTTGCTTTCGCGTCCGCAACAACCTGTGCCCATGTTACAACATTGGTTTTATTGTTCGTAATAACACACTCCGGATCGATCTGCATCATGGAAATCCAGTCAAACTCTTTTGTAGGGTTGATAGCGGAACTTGTGGAAACAAGCTTGGAGATGTTCGATTTTGTAACGTACATAAGAGTATAACCGTCTGCAGGTACACTCTTAACGTATTCCATGGTTACAATACCACCCGCACCGGGTTTATTTTCTACAACGAAGGTAGCCTTCGTGTACTTTGCAGCAATATCCATTGCTTTCCGTGTTAAAATATCACCAGCACCTCCCGGTCCGGTATACACAATGACATGAATCGGTTTTGTAGGGAAGTTGGCAGCCTGGCTTTCTCCTTTCCCGTTTGCAAAAAGAGAAACAGAGAGTGCTGCAACCAGCAATACAAATAGTAATGTTTTCTTCATAATAAACTCCTTGAAAATGTAGAATTTTACGGCTTGTACTCTTAAAGTATACTGCCGTGTGTTAAAAGATCAATATTCCAACGATATATTGACTTAAATTTCCTGCAAAGTAAAATTAAAAATTGTTATAGTCCCTATTAAAAACTTTGATAAATTGGAGATACTGCTTTTCTTGACAGGAAGAACATAATGAGAGAGGATCTGTGTGAGATTTTGATTTTTTAAAGGAGAGAAGATAATGAGTAACGTACTGAACGATTTCCTGAAATCCGCAAAAGCAGGTTTTACTTCTGATGAAGAAACAACAGTTGTCATTGGAAATGAAGCAGCTGACCTTGACTCCATGGCTTCTGCTGTTACATATGCGTACTTTCTGAAAAATACGGGTAATGCAAAGAATGTTGTTCCGTTGATAAACATACCGCTTGCTGATTTCAAGCTGAGAACTGAAGCGGTTTTTCTGTTTAAAGAAGCGGGGGTGGATGCTGGAAACCTGATATCGGTAACTGATATTGATCTTGATTCCCTTTATTCAAAAGGAAACATGCGGTTAGTACTGACTGATCACAATAAAATCGGTGCTCATCAGGAAACATTCAAAGATGCTGTGGTAGCTATTCTTGACCACCACGCGGATGATGGAGAGTATCCCCGGAATGCTGAAACGGATATCCGCCCGGTAGGTTCCGCATGTACCCTTGTTGCTGAAAAATATCTTTCAGAAGCTCCCGGAAGTATAGACACTTCCATTGGTACGCTGCTTTTGGGGACTATTCTGCTTGATACGGTGAATCTGGACCCTGATGCTGGACGGGTAAAGGATGAGGATAAGAAAGTTGCTGCTGCACTTATTGAAAAAACCGGACTTGACGGAAAGAAACTTTTTGATACCCTGCAGTTTGAGAAATTCAACGTATCCTCTCTCGGCAGTTATGACCTCCTGCGGAAAGATTACAAGGAATGGGATCTTAACGGTACGATGTGCGGTATAGGTTCTGTCCTGATGTCTGCTACCGATTGGCTGAAAAAAGACAGGGACGTCATTGATTCTTTTGAAAAATTCCTGAAAGAGCGCAAGCTTGATGTTCTTCTGGCGATGAATGCTTTTACACAACCGGAATTTACCCGGAATCTCGTTGTGTATGTTCCGGACCAGGCGTTGCGGAGCCGGTTAATAGAATTTCTGGAAGGAGCCGGTCTTGAACTTGAAAAGATTGACGGAGGAGATATCAGCAAGAAAGAGGCGCTTGATATCTATAATCAGAAGAATCTTGGTATATCCAGAAAGAAGCTTCAGCCCCTTTTGAAAGAATTCTTTTCTAAATAATTCCTGATAAAACCCGGAACCGTTTGCGTTTGTAAGGCGGTTTCGGGTTTAAAGCGGGTGACTCATTGCATCCCTGTTTTCTACAAGATAATCGTAGAACCTTTTTTGGGAAGGTGACAGTTCCTTATTTTTGTGGTAGACCATCTGGATATAACGGTAAAAAGGGTAATCTGAAATGGGAAGTGTTTTAATCCAACCGGATTCCGCTTCTTTTTTAATTTCTAGATAACTGAAAAAAGCAATCCCCATATTTTTTTCCACCATGGTTTTTATCATTGCCTTGTTTCCCAGTTCGTAAGCAATAGTGTACGGTATACCGGAACGCTTAAATAATTTGTCTATCGCCTGGCGTGAAACCGTGTTGCGGAGAGAGACAATAATAGGCTGATTCGCAAGGTCTGCTAAGGTGATCGATTCCATTGCTGCAAAGGGATGATCCATACTCATGGCGGCTACAATTTTATCCCGGTAGATAACCGTCCCGGTAATTTCATGATGGAGTATTTCCGGGGTACTGCTTCCGATAATTCCTATATCAAGTTTGTTCGTTTTTATCAGTTTTACTATCATGGAAGATTTTCTTGTTGTAATGGCAAAGTGGACATTGGGATATTCATCGAGAAAGGATGAAAGGCATGATGGAATAAGCCGGGCACCCGGGAGTTCGCTTACGCCAAGTTTAATAGAGCCTTCTCCCGGTTCTTTAAGCATGTTCACCGCCAGAAGGGAATCGTCAAAAAGATCAAGCATTTTACCGACAAAAGGGATGAGTATTTTTCCTGCTTCAGTTAGCTCTATTGACCGTCCGATGCGGTCAAAAAGTTTAGCAGCATATTCGGTTTCAAGATCTTTTATCTGTGTGCTTACCGCAGGTTGTGTCAGGTAGAGTACTTCAGCCGCTTTACTGAAGCTCTTTAAGCGGGCAACAGTGTAGAATGACTTTAACTTGTATAGATCCATTATCAGCTCCTTGCTAAATAGTATACTGGCATAATGATTATTTATGGAAGCAATAATTTTATTTAATTAGACTAAAAGAATAAATAAAACTATGATATAATCCTCTTTAATACTATATAACAGGGAGTTGACCATGAATCTTTTTTTTCAGCGTGCCCGTAAAATTGAGGGCAATATTGACAAGTATCTTGATAATATTACAAAAGCTATTCTTACTTTTGATCAGGGTATTAAAGAATTCTTTAACGGTAATATAGATCTTTTTGAAGAGAAGTATAAAGAAGCGAGTAAACTTGAAAGTGACAGCGATGAACTAAGACGGGATATTAAATATACCCTCTACCGTGATCTCCTTATACCTGACGCCCGGGGAGACGTTCTCGGCCTGCTGGAAACACTGGATGATGTTATTGATATAATAGAAGAGGTTTTGAGAGAGTTTTCAATTGAGAAGCCGGCTACTCTTGGAGATTATAAGGAAGATTTCCTTTCGCTTTCAGAGAAGTCTGTTAAAAGCGCTCAGGAACTGGTCTCCGCTTCGAGGGCATTTTTTAGAGATATTACGAACGTACATGATTTCATTACCCAGGTACACTACTGGGAACATGAAGCAGACAAGGTAGAAGAAAGAATTAAAAGAAATGCTTTCGGTCCTGATGGAAGGGAAAAACTGAGCGAGAAAGTCCAGGTGCGGTACTTTGCCGAAAGAATTTCACTGTTGGCTGATACGGCGGAAGATGTTGCTGAAAGACTTGATGTTTATACCATCAAACGAAGTATTTAGGAGTCGCTGAATGGGAGTAACATTATTATTTTTAACAAGCGGCCTTTTTCTCGGCTGGTCTCTCGGTTCGAATGATGCGGCGAATGTATGGGGTACCGCTGTCGGAACACGGATGGTCAAGTTTAAACAAGCCGCCCTTATCTGCAGTATTTTTATTATTCTCGGAGCTGTTGTCAGCGGAGCGGGAGCTTCCCATACTCTGGGGAAACTGGGAGCTATCGGTGCTCTTGCAGGCGCCTTTACGGTAGCCTTTTCCGCTGCTCTTTCTGTCTATTTAATGACACGTCTTGCTCTGCCTGTATCCACAACCCAGGCAATAGTCGGCGCGATAGTAGGCTGGAATCTGTTTTCGGGAACTGGAATAAACGGGGCAGCACTTGCAAAGGTTATGGGTACCTGGGTTTTTTCTCCGGTTCTTACAGCGTTTTTTGCATTTGTTCTCTACTTCCTCGTTGTTTTTATACTGAAGCATGTGAAAGTCCATCTTATCAGACTGGATGGATATACAAGGCTGCTGCTTCTTCTCGCGGGAGCTTTCGGATCTTACAGTCTTGGTGCTAACAATATTGGAAATGTTATGGGTGTTTTTATAAAGAGTGCCGCTTCCGCTTTTCCGACCTTTAATTTAGGATCTTTTTTTACCTTTGGCGGTGTGCAGCAGCTGTTTCTTCTGGGCGGGCTTGCCATTGCAGTAGGTGTGTATACCTATTCCAAACGGGTAATGATGACCGTGGGAGCAGATATTTTTAAACTTTCTCCGGTAACTGCATTTATAGTAGTTCTTTCCAGTTCCATCGTACTGTTTCTTTTTGCTTCACAGGGGCTTAAAAACTTTCTGGTGGGGCATAATCTTCCTTCGTTTCCTCTGGTTCCCGTTTCTAGTTCCCAGTCAATAGTCGGGGGTGTTATTGGTATCGGTCTTGCAAAGGGAGGCCACAATCTTAATCTCAGGATTCTTGGAAAAATAAGCCTTGGGTGGATAGCAACACCTCTTATCGGTGCAGTTGTAGCATTTGTCTCATTGTTTATCGTACAGAATGTTTTTGGACAGGTAGTCTATTAAATAGAATATATTTTTAAAGATGAGGAGAAAAAAATGGGAAAACCAAATTTAGAGATCGGTGTTCAATCTGATCCGCGCTTTGAATTCAGAACATTCGGAAGAGACTTCAGCGAAGCAGCATTCAGAATGGCACGTCTTTCGGTTCCTGTTCCTGAAAAGGTATGGGAGAGGCACTCAAAGGAAACATACATTGTTTCTGCAACAAACGATAAAAACAATACCAAGATCCGGGATGGAAAAATGGACATTAAAACCTTCGTTCAGGAAAAAGAGGGCCTTGAGCAGTGGAATCCCCTGATGAAAGGCGAATTCCCCATTTCCAAAAAGGTTCTTGAGAAAGAAGTGTTTCCTGCTTTTATGGTGGATATGCCTTCTCTGGATAAAGACAGCTATACTCTCGAAGAGTTCATAGCCATGGTCAAGGCTAACAAGGATCTGCAGGCGGTCAGTGTAGAAAAACAGCGCTATGGTTACTCTGTCAACGGAACCATCTGTGAAGTTGCCAATGTATGGATCAATGGAGCAAAGGTTGTTACCATAAACTCTGAATCTACTGTTATTGCGGATATCCTGAAAACACTGAAGGATGTCGGACTTGAGGGCATTGAGAATATCAATTATCTACAGGCTGTAAAACGTATTATCGGAATGATTGATAAGCCTCTCAGTAATTAGTATTTCCGTTCATAAACGTTCAGAAAAAAAGGCCGCCTTTTAACAAGGCGGCTCTTTTTATGCGGTGAGAGCTTTGCTAAAGCATTTCACCAAACTTTTTCATAAAATCCATTCTTCGTTTTGCATCTTCAGCAGCTTCATCATAGAGGGATTCAGCTTCAGCAGGTGCTGTTTTCTGCAGTGCTGTATACCGCCGTTCTCCCTTGATATATTCCTTGTAGTCCAGCTTAGGCTCTCTCGATTCCCAGGTAAACTTCTTCCCTTCTTCTGCAAGGGGATTGTACCGGTACAGAGGCCAGTAACCTGCTTCAACAGCACGTTTTTCTTCGGACTGAGACTGACTCATGTCAAATCCATGAGCGATACAAGGGGAGTAAGCGATAACGATGGATGGGCCAGGATAACTTTCCGCTTCCATGAGAGCTTTCTGTGTCTGTGCCCTGTTTGCACCCATTGCAATGGAAGCAACATAAACATATCCGTAACTCATACACATGAGTCCAAGGTTTTTCTTTGGAAGCCGCATCCCGGCATTGGCAAACTTTGCAACAGCTGAAATAGGTGTTGACTTGGATGCCTGACCGCCGGTATTTGAGTATACTTCGGTATCAAGAACAAGGATGTTAACGTTCTTTCCTGAGGCAACAACGTGATCAAGACCTCCATAGCCGATATCATAGGCCCATCCGTCACCGCCGATAATCCAGACACTCTTGTCAACAAAGTAGTCTTTAAGTTCCACAAGTTTTGCGAGTACTTCTTTCTTTTCCCCAGAAGCGGATTTCAGTTCCTTTTCAAGGAGTGTCCCGCTGGCAGTCTGGGCGCTAATGGCCTCTTTATCTTTGCTGTCCCACAGCTCTATGCTCTTTTTAAGTGCGCTTTCGAGCTCCGGTGAGACTCCCATGGATAACAGTTTGTCCAATGATATCTTAAGCTGCTCCCTGTTGCTGTCAACTGCAAGCCGCATTCCCATTCCGTATTCCGCGTTATCTTCGAAAAGGGAATTCCCCCATGCGGGTCCGCGTCCTTCTTTCGTTTTACAGTACGGAATGGTAGGAAAAGTACCTCCATAGATGGAAGAACATCCTGTAGCGTTTGCAGCAATCATGTTATCTCCGTACAGCTGGGAAACAAGCTTAACGTACGGTGTTTCCCCGCAGCCTGCACAGGCGCCGGAGAATTCAAAGAGCGGTTTTTTAAACTGGGCTCCTTTGTACGTTGACTCCTTGATACCGTCAAGAACATTATCCGGAAGGGCTTCGAAAAACTCAGCATTTTCAATTTCACCTTTGTCCCTCTCCGTCTGAATGGGACTCATAACGAGCGCTTTCTCTTTGGCGGGACAGACATCCACACAAACACCGCATGCCTGACAGTCTTCGGTGTATACCTGAATCTTGAATGTAAGATTACGGTCATTCTTGGTATTTGATTTTAGGGTATGAAAGGTGGAAGGTGCATCTTTCAGATCTTCCGGAGCTATCTGTTTTGCACGTATTGCCGCGTGGGGACACGCCATGGAACACTGGTTGCACTGTATACAATTTTCTGCTATCCAGTTCGGTACGTACGCTGCAACACCGCGTTTTTCAAGTGCCGCAGTTCCAAGCGGCAGGGTTCCGTCGAAGGACATCTTTGAAACCGGAATGTCATCACCCTTCATATGCATAATCGGTAAGACAACATCTTTTGCAAAATCTGAAGCATCATCGGCAATAAGCTGAGGAGGTTCATAAGAATCGGTGCCTGCAGGCGGAATGGTAACTTCTTCAAGAGCAGCTGATGCTCCGTCCACTGCGGCCCAGTTCATATTGACAATATCTTCACCCTTTTTAATAAAGGATTTGTGTATGTAGTCTTTTATGAGTTTTATGGCCTCATCCTCGGGGATAATACCGGAAATCTTGAAAAATGCTGCCTGCATGACAGTATTAATCTTCATTCCAAGACCAGCTTTTTCTGCTATCTTGAGGGCATTGATATTATAGAATTTAATTTTTTTTGTTCTGATGGTATCCTGCATCTCTTTCGTCAGATGGTTAAAAACCTCAGAAGTGGGTATAATCGAGTTGAGCAGGAATGTGCCCCCTTCTTTTAAGGGACCGAGCATGTCAAAGCGTCCGATATACGCCTGATTATGGCAGGCAACAAAATCTGCGGCATCGATAAGCCACGGCATGTTTACTGAACTATCACCGAACCGCAGGTGGGAAATGGTTATTCCTCCGGATTTTTTTGAATCGTACACAAAGTATGCCTGAGCATTCTTTTCTGTGCTGCTTCCAATAATTTTTATCGAGTTCTTGGCTGCCCCAACGGTACCGTCGGCACCAAGCCCCCAGAACATGCAGCTGACAACATCATCCGGAGTAACATCAATACGTTCCTTGATTTTAAGTGACCTGTTTGTTACATCGTCATTTATACCAACGGTAAAGTTATGGAAACATGCTCCGTCAAGATGATCAAAAACAGCTTTTACCTGACTTGGAGTAAACTCTTTACTGGAAAGACCGTAGCGTCCGCCGATTACCTTGATATCTTTATCCGCGAGAGCAGCTGCAACATCAAGAAAGAGCGGTTCACCGATGGATCCCGGTTCTTTTGTCCGGTCAAGAACAGCAATTTTTTTACAGGTTTCAGGGATTGCTCCGATAAATGCTTCTACAGAGAAGGGACGGTACAGGCGGACCTTGATAGCTCCAACCTTTTCTCCCTGTTTATTGAGATAATCGACCGTCTGTTCAATAGTATCACAGGCGCTTCCCATGGCAATAATAACCTTCTCCGCGTCAGGAGCCCCGACGTAATCGAAAAGGTGGTACTGTCGTCCAATAACAGCAGCTACTTTATCCATGTACTCCTGAACTATTGCAGGGGTAGCATCATAGTATTTGTTTACCGTTTCTCTGCCCTGAAAATAAACATCCGGATTCTGGGCTGCTACCTTAATAATGGGATCTTCCGGCCGCATGGCCCGTTTCCTGAACTGTTCAACATATTCAGGCTCAAGAAGTTTTTTCATATCGGAAAAGGGGATTTCTTCGACTTTCTGGATTTCATGGGATGTTCTGAATCCATCAAAGAAACTTAAAAAAGGTACCTGTGCTTTTAGAGTCGCCAAGTGGGCAACCAATGCCATATCCATCGTCTCCTGTATGGAGGATGCAACAGTCATGGCAAATCCGGTATTCCGGGTTGACATAACATCGGAGTGATCTCCGAAAATTGAAAGTGACTGGGCCGCGAGAGAACGGGCTGAAACATGAAAGACCGTGGGAAGCATTTCCCCCGCTATCTTGTGCATGTTCGGAATCATGAGGAGAAGCCCCTGTGAAGCGGTGAACGTAGTAGTAAGAGCTCCTCCGCTTAGCGAACCATGTACTGCTCCTGACGCTCCTGCTTCTGACTGCATCTCAACAACATCAACCTTTTTCCCGAAAAGGTTTTTTAATCCTGTACTTGCCCAGGAATCAGCATACTCCCCCATTGGAGATGAAGGTGTAATAGGGAAAATGGCCGCAACTTCACTGAATGCATACGCAACATGAGCCGCGGCCGTGTTACCGTCAATCGTAACCATCTTTTTTTTAGACATAATAATCCCTCGATTATAATTAGATTTTATATGCTTTTAGTATAAATCTTTATAAAACATCATACAAGAGCTTTTTGCGAAGTACCCCATTTTAGCGAAATAATACATGACAATATTTATAATAGAATGTCCGTTGTATCAAGATGACCTCTATTTTATTGAATTTCCTCTTCTCAAAGGTAAAATCAGTACTTTTTTTGTGATTTTAGGCTCCTG
>WGCU01000077.1 GCA_015493635.1 Spirochaetaceae bacterium
ACACCATACTATATGATAACTACACTGATACACTACGTGTGCTATTTTTTTCCACTTTGCCATATGTTTATTATATCATACTTTTCTTACGGCATAGCCTTCAGTCCATGACCACCACCAAAGGTGGTGGATTTCTAAGCCTCATTAAAACGGAGAATATAACTCCCGAGCTCTTGAAAACTGTTACTGAAGGGACAAAGGTTGATGGTAAATCCTATGCAATTCCTTTTTGCTGGGGGACAACAGCTCTCGCTGTAAATACTAAATACGCACCGAATGCAGGGCATACCTACAAGGATCTGTGGAATCCTGAATATGCAGGACGCATAAGCTACCGGTCTAAATATGACACTTTTTACATGGCCGCGTATGCCATGGGGCTGGATCCCCGTAAAGCTGTTGCCAGTAAAGAAGCATACAGAGCTCTCATGGAAAAAGTTCTAAAAAAACTTATCGAAACAAAAAAATACGTAAAAACCTACTGGGGTTCACGACAGGAACTGGAAGAATTACTCTCCAGAGGAGAAGTATGGGTTTCTTCCGCTTGGGATGCCATTGGTTGGTCTTTAAACGAGAAAAATCCCAACATCAAATACATGGTTCCTGAAGAAGGCGCTGTCGGCTGGATAGATACTCTTGCTGTTTCTGCCAGTGCAGAAAATGTTGACGCAGCGTACAAATGGATTAATTTTATCATGGATCCTAAAAACGCGTCTGTCATTACGAACAAAACAGGTTATTTAATGGCTTCCAATGGATCTTTGGCTTTGAGTTCTCCTGAAAAAATGAAATTATTTAAAGAAAGTTTTCCACCTGCTCAGCTGAAAAACATTAAATGGTATTTCCCATTACCAGCTTATGCTGTAGATATAGAAGCTGATGTCCAGGAACGCTTAAAAGCCGCTGCCTCAAACTAATAATTTTTAATACCGGATAATATGATATTCTGAATTGATTATTATCCGGTTACATCTTTTGTAAGATACCAAGGAGGAAAAGTGGAAAATTTAGATGTACAGCTCGTTAAAGTAAGAAAAGAATTCGGCAGTTTGGTTGCTGTTGATGATGTAGATATGGAAGTCCCGAGAGGATCTTTTTTCTCAATTCTCGGACCTTCCGGTGGTGGAAAAAGTACACTGTTGCGTATGATTTCAGGGTTTGAGAAACCTGATAGCGGAAATGTTTTTATTGGCGGGGAACTTTCAAATGATGTTCCGCCGAATAAAAGACGGACAAATCTTGTTTTCCAAAACCTTGCATTGTTCCCTACAATGAATGTTGCCCAAAATATTGCATTTGGACTGAAAAGGCGCCATATAAACAAAAATGAAATAGCCAAAAAAGTAGAACATGTCCTTGGTCTCGTTGATTTGCCCGGATTAGGGTCCCGTAAAGTAAGTATGCTTTCAGGCGGTCAGCGACAGCGTGTTGCCCTGGCTCGAAGTCTTGTTCTTGATCCTACCGTTTTGTTGCTTGATGAACCTCTTGGAGCTTTGGACCTGAAACTTCGTGAAAATATGAAGCTTGTACTTAAACGTCTTCAAGCACGGGTTGGTACAACATTTATTTATGTTACCCATGATCAAAGTGAAGCACTAACCATGTCAAATATGATTGCTGTTATTAATAAGGGTAAAATTGAACAGACAAGTTCCCCACTAGAGCTTTTTTACCATCCTCAGACCTATTTCGTAGCCAAATTTATTGGTGACAACAACTGCTGGGGTGGTGAAGTGATTTCTGTTGATAAAGACACATGCAGCGTAAAAGTTGGAAACCGTACCTTCTCTGTTACAGCAGGAGAAAAAATTGCTCAGGGTGATAAGGTGAGTATCTTTATACGGCCTGAAATAATACATCTGGTTCCGGAAAGTGATAGTAACGGAATTCGTGGAATAGTAAAAGAAGCGGTATTTGATGGTACGTACACACGTATTTTGTTAGATGCGGATCTGGGTAATTTTCCATTGGAGATACTTGTAAAAATATCTCAAAGTGAAACACCCTCTGATGTAAAGATCGGTGATGCAATATCCGTAAACTGGAATAATGGTGCCGGTGTTGCCTTTCATGGTATTAGTGATAATACGGTTCTTGAAGGAGTGGAAGAATGAAATCCCATATCAGCATAATACGTATAGGGTTACTGAGTCTGCTGATACCTTTTGTCCTCTGGATTGGTCTTCTTGTTGTTCTTCCTCATATTGAATTGATACGGTATTCCTTTTTGAAACATCGTACAGGAACGTTTACCTTTTCAAATTATACACATTTTTTTAGAGATAGGTTATACATAAACACGTATATCAGATCAGCAATATTTTCCATTATTATTACTATTATAACGTTTGCATTTGGATTTCCACTTGCTTTTTTTATTACAAAGGTTGCGGGTAAAAAATCAAGTGCAGTTTTAATGCTGCTGGTCATACTCCCTTTCTGGATCTCTGAATTGATTCAGGCTTTTTCATGGATGGTCATGCTGCGTGAAACAGGAATTATCAGTTATTTCTTACAATTCATTGGTATAACACACCACAATATTGAGTTTCTCTATAACGATGCTGCTATTGGTGTGGGGCTTGTGTATACCTCTGTTCTTTTCATGGTTGTTCCTATTGTATCAACACTCAGCACCATGGATGACAGTTATTGAAGCCGCTTATGATCTTGGCAGCTCATTCTGGAACCTTCTTTTTGAAGTTATTATTCCCTATGCAGCACCTGGTATAGCTACGGGCTCAATAATGGTTTTTATGCTTACCCTCGGAAATTATATTTCGGTAACACTCCTCGGTGGAAAAAACAGTTTATGGTTTACCGAACAGATTTACAATCAATTTGTCTTAAGATTTAATTGGAATCAGGGAGCAGCCTTTGGAATCCTGCTGCTGATATTGTCCTCCCTGCTTGTATGGGCAGGTCTTAAAATAACAAGACAAGAAATGACAGAGGTATTAAAATGACACACGCAATACAAGGTGGAAAGATTACTCGCGGTATTTACTATGGTTATGTTTTTATTTTCCTGGCTTATTTACTTACACCTCTGCTTATAACCGGGATTCTTGCTTTTAACAATAACAGCTCAGTTTCCTTTCCCTGGCAGGGATTTACCCTTAAATGGTTTTTTTCTACAAACCCGGATCAACTGGGTGTATTTGGAGAGAAGAGGATGCTGGACGCAATTTCCATGAGTTTAAGCATTGCTCTCAGTGTAACCATACTGTCAACACTGTTGGGTATTTCCAATGCTTTTCTTTTCGAGAGAGAGAACTTTGTTGGGAAACGGTTCCTCTATTTATTGATGCTCGTTCCGCTGGTCATACCAGGTGTTGTACTTGGAATTTCGATTCTCGCATTTGCCCATAGGATATCCAATCTACTTGACACTCTCTTTGGAAAAGGATCAGGGAGATTTTTAAATCCGGGATACTGGCTCGTTGTTTTTGGTCAGTTGAGTTTTATTACAACGCTGGCAACCCTGGTTATTACAGCACGATTAAAGAGATTTGACAGGGCACTTGAAGAAGCAGCCATGGATCTTGGTGCAAGCAGGATTGGAGCTGTACTCCTTGTGACATTCAGATTTCTTGCGCCTGCTATTTTCAGCGCGGCAGTTATATCTTTCATCTATTCATTCAATAATTTCAACACGACCTATTTTCTCATAGGTACAAAACCAACCTTGCCGGTATTACTTTACTCCCGGCTCCGTTTTGGTATTACACCTCAAATTAATGCAGTAAGCGTTTTATTGATAATTGTTACCGGTATTCTGGGGATATCTTCACTTCTTCCAGGAAGAGAAAAAACCTGACAACCATAAAACCATAAGCAAGTGTTAATTTAAAAGGCTATATCCGAATTAAGGGTATAGCCTATTTTAATGCTAAGTCAATCCTGATAATTTATTGTGATACTTGTAGATATCGGACCGTGACGCAACTGTTTCATACTCTATAACAGTTCCATCAAGGAGATGAGTAATCCTCTGGTTAAACAAGAGAGGGAATCCCTTTGAAATTTCCAACAGGGCAGCAGTTCTTTCATCAGCTAGAACTGCTTCTATAATTTCCTGAGCCTCATGAAGTTGTAATCTATAGGTCTCTTCAAGAGTGCTGTATAATGATTTATCTGTAAAATCTATAGATTCAATACCGGGGACAAGATGTTTAGGCAGGTAACTCTTAATTAACGCGACAGGAGTTTTATTTGCAAAACGAAGTCTTTCCAGATAAACTACTTCCTCGCAACTATCCAGCTCCAGATTCTTGCACACCTCTTCTTCAGGAGGAATAATTTCAAGATCCAGTACCTTCGTTTTAATTTCATAAAAACGCATAAGGATCTCTTCTCCTCCGCTGTACAAATGTCCCATCCGGTGAACCGGGTTAGCATTCTTAACAAAAGTGCCTTTCCCCTGAACTTTCTCTACCAATCCCTGTATTGCCAGCCGATTAACTGCTTCACGGGCAGTCAGCCGAGAAACTTTGTAAATCTCCATAATTTCTCTTTCAGAGGGTAGCATATCTCCCGGTTTAAAATTACCCAGAAATATTTTATTCTTCAAATCATTTTCAATTCTATGGTACAATGGTAACTGTGGGTTCATTCTGCCTCCTCGCTTTATCATATCATAATATCTGTATAAATAAAATAGTAAATTCTATTTAAAACTGACATTAGTGAAATTAATGGATAAAATAGTGTAATAAAAATAACTTGTTCAGCTTGACAATCTTGTAGAATACCAATATTATTTACAAAGTACTTTGTTTTTTAAAGTTTAAGGAGTAAAAGGATGATTGATCAGGAAAAAGCGTTTAATGATCTGGACATAATTAAAAAAGTTATGTCAAGCTGCGCACAGAAACAGGAATACGATGGAATTCACTTCAAGATCTGGGGGCTGCTCATTCCGGGAGCTACGTTCCTGAATTATATTCTGACGTACTTTGATCTTGTCAGCAACAAACTAATCTGGATTCTCTGGATTGCGGTTATGATTTTCGGGATTTCTCTGAGTATTTATTTTGCAGTAAAAAGAAGAAAAGCGAACACAAGGAGTATGGGCTCAAAGCTTCTCACAGCAACATGGGGAAGCAGCTGGATATCCATAGCAGTACTCATGGCAGCAGGTATTATTTCTCCTGCTCTTACAATGAACGGTATCATGATGATGATTGCGCTTATCCTGGCAGGAGGATTTTTTATTTCCGGAACCTTGAGCGGAAAACGGATGCTTAAAATAACAGCGGCAGGATGGTGGGCTCTCAGTATAGTAATTATTGTAGTCCCCATCTCCCTGGCACCGATTTTTCTTGCTGCTGCCACATTCTTTCTAAGTTTTATACCCGGCTTAATTCTTGATAGGGATTACCGTATCAATACAGAACAGAAGACTGAAATACTATGAACGATTATGACTACAGGAAAATAGATTCTCTTTTTCATTCACGAATACGTCTGGCCGCAACGTCTCTCCTGTATCATGACGGCAGTGCCGACTTTAACTGGTTGAAAACACAGACGGGTGCTACTGATGGAAATTTGACAACACATCTCAGAAAAATGGAAGAGGCACATTATATTAAAGTGGTAAAATCATTTATGGGTAAAAAACCCCATACAGAGTATAGGCTAACAGATAAAGGTCGAAAGGCTTTTGAAAAATATATAAAGAGGCTGGAACTATTAATTCAGCCAAATCAAAATACAGGGAGCAGCATATGAAAAGATGTATTGGTTTCATTGGATTGATTTTATTTATTACGGGTATTTCTTTTGCAGAGAAATCAGTTTCAATTGGTTACGAAATTGGTGAAATCGGAAACGATTTAACCATAGGAGGAAGGCTTACGTCCCCCTTTCTCTTCGGGGGATACGCGGCTGCCCGTATTGCAGGTGATGTCGCATGGAATAAAACAGACTGGTCTACGTATGGATTTTTCAGAGCAGGTCTTATCGGTAGCAGTGGAATGGCAAACGATGTTATAAGGCTGTACGGAGAGGGAGGTATCAGCTTGCTATATAATGCGGAAGGAGCCCGGAAAGTTGTGTACGGAGGATACGGTTTGTTCGGCTTTGAATTCTTTACGGGGATACACAATCCGTTATCCTATTTTATTGAATTGGGAACCCTCGGAACCAGCATCAATCGATTATCCGGATTTAATGTAAGAACCGGCTTCTCCGTTTATTTTTAACAGCTTCCATCCATCTTGAATTCATCAGGGGAACAGTTTTTTAAGACTGTTCCCTTTATTAATATTTTAAAACAAAACCGTGTTATTTTTCGTACAGATTCTATTATTTCCTAAACTTCTTGTAATACCATTTCCGGAATTTTTCCATGGAACGGTACAGAGCATAGACGGGCCTGTTCAACGGCAGGTCCCAGCAGCCGGGGCGCCGCACTATCTGTCCGCCGAAACCGGTTTTAAAACGGTAGAGACCGTACATGGGATGGCTGGGATCATCCGCCGGAGGAATCCCGAACAAATCATACTCTTCACATCCCTGCGATTTTGCGTACTTCATGGCTTCCCATTGGAGTGCGTAGTTGGGCATAAGGTTTCTCTTGCTGTTGGAGGATGCTCCGTACAGGTATGTTGCCCGCATACCATAGATAAGAACAATTATTCCAGCTAACAGCTCCCCTTCCCATTCTGCTGTAAACAGCTGAACTTTTGGTGCACTGACCTTTCCGGAAGACGCAATATTAAATATACGCATATAATATTCTTTTGAGTGGATGGTTATGTTATCCCGCCGGGCAGTCTGTTTATAGAGTTCATACCATTCAGAAAGAAGATCTTTACCTCCCCGTAAAATTTGTACTCCCTTTTTCCCTGCCAGCCGTATATTATACCTCGTCTTTGTTTTCATTCTCCGGAGAATCTCTTCTTCAGTTTCTTTCAGGGATACAAGAACGGTAACAGGAGGCTGAATATCGGAAACAGCTTTCATTAATTCCGGAGCAAGAGAATAAAAATCTTCTGATTTTATAATCCAGGGTAGATCAAACCGGATAAATACAGGTTTTGGAGCAAAGTATTTTTCTATTGCACTGCTTACATCTTTTAAAAACCGTGCATTCTGACTCCCATGAGGTACATCCGGGCCATGCGGGATATAAGCAACAGTCAACAGATGACCTATTTTTCTTGTCAGAACGAGAAGTGGTTTCCCCTGCACGCAAAAAGCATAGGGTTTCCAGCCGAAAAAAGATTTTAACAACCCCCAAAACCCGCTTTGAAGAAAACTGTCCCCATCACGAAGTTCCTGCAGAGCAACAGATTGCACTTTTAGTGATATCATATGCGTTAAGTGAGGTTACCCTACTTCTCCATCTGATACTTCTACGGTAGTAAGAACCTTTCCCGAAACTTCAAGAGCAGTATCTCCTACCTTGACAACATTTCCCTGAACCTTTAACGGAATTTCAAAAAAATGATTCGCTTTTATTTTACTCGGTTTATTTCCTTCCGGTATGTCTTTCCCAGACAGAAAAACCCTGTCCCCCGGTTGAGCCCAATCAGCAAAAAGCACCTCCACAGTACCCCGTTCTTCGGACCCCTCCGGAGTATTATCAGCGGCAAGAAGCATGCCCTGGCTTTTAACACCGCGTAATTTTGCCGGTTTCAAGTTATACACAAGGATAATATTGCGGTTTAAAAGTTCTTCCTCTTTATAGTAGGGCACAAGGCCGGATACAATCGTTCTCGGTTCCTCTTCACCTGCATCTATTGTCTCAATATACAATTTATCCGCCTCAGGATGCCGTTCAATTGCGGTAATCCTGGCTACTCTTAAATCTATTTTTTCTGCGAACTGTTCTTCCAACGGAAGCGTTTCCTTTTTCTCTTCGTCCATCTTCTTATCCTCTGCTTCTTTTTTTGCCCGTTCTTCCTGGCTCCCGGCAAACTTTTCTTTTAATTCCATTATGAAATCATCTTCAAGTCTTTTGAACAATATTTCCGGCTTACCTATGGTGTTTATCCCCCTGAAAGTCCCAAGCTGATCCCAGCTCACCTGCTCCATTCCCAGAAACTGTGCTATACGGGAAGAGGTATCCGGCAGATATGGCTGAACAAGAATTGCGAGATCTTTTACAAGATAGGTCAGATGACGGATAAGAGAAGCAGCCCTGTCCGGTTCTTCGTTTCTCAACTTCCATGGTTCTCCATCCTGAAATGTCTTATTTCCGAAAGAAGAAAGGGTAAAAATCTCATGAAGTGCATCCTTCAAAGCAGCGTGTTCCAGATAATCGGTAATCTTCTCCTCTCTTTCTCTTACTTCATTGATAAAGGCATCATCTTCTCTGCCTCCTTCGGGAAGTTTTCCTTCATAAAACTTGTGAATAAATGTTACCGTTCTATTTACAAAATTACCCAGATTACCAAGCAGTTCACTGTTCACTTTCTCTTGAAAATCTTTCCACGTAAAAAGTGTATCAGATTTTTCCGGTCTGTTGTAAAATATATAAAAGCGCCAGACATCAGCCGGTATTCCCGTATCTTTTGCATCGGTACCGAAAACACCGATCCCCTTGCTTTTGGAGAATTTTCCGTCTTCATAATTCAGATACTCACTCGAAGACATATGATGCAGCAGCGTCCATTTCTCTCCGGTTCCGAGAAGTGATGAGGGGAAAATTACCGTATGGAAGGGGATATTGTCCTTCCCGATAAACTGAAACAGCTCTACTTTTTCAGGATTTCTCCACCACTTTTCCCACTCCTTTGTGTAGGTCATGGTAATGGAAATATATCCAATAGGAGCATCAAACCAGACATAGAAAACCTTCCCTTCAAACCCCTCTTTTGGAACAGGGATACCCCATTTCAGGTCCCGGGTTATACACCGCTCTTTTAATCCGTCCCGAATCCAGCTCTTTGTCATCTGAAGCGCATTTTTGGCCCAGAATCCTTTAACAGAAGCTTCATCCATCCATGCCTGAAGTTTAGGCAGTACCTTTGGGAGATCCAGGTACAGATGTTTCGTTTCCCGCTCTACAGGAGTATGGCCGCAGGTATTGCACCGTGGATCGATCAGATCCGTCGGATCGAGAAGTTTTCCGCAGTTCTCACACTGGTCACCCCGCGCATCGGTGTACCCGCAATAGGGGCAGGTTCCAAGAACATAGCGGTCAGCTAAAAACCGTTCACAACTTTCACAGTAGAGCTGGCTTATGGTATCCTCGCGGATCAATCCCGCTTCATCACACTTGTTGAATATATGCTGAACGATCTCGGTTTGCTCAGGAGTAGATGTCCTTCCCCATTTATCAAAGTCAATATTAAACCACTGGTAAATGTCCGTATGAATTTTATGATAATGGTCACAGAGTTCTTTGGGAGAAACTCCTTCCTGAAGAGCCCTCGTTTCAGTTGCGGTACCATACTCATCTGTCCCGCAGACGTAGAGTGTTTCATAGTCAGCCAGACGGCAGTACCTTGCAAATACATCTGCCGAAAGTACCTGGATAAGATTTCCCAAATGAGGAATATTGTTTACATAGGGTAACGCCGAGGTTACCAGCCGTTTCTTTTTCATAGGTGCCACTATAGCCATTTAAAAGAGCGTTGACAAGAGGGAAAATTCCTCATCTCCCCTATGAAAATCAGAAGCATGCTGTAGAATTATGTCACCATGATAAGAATCCGTATAACTGTACAAAAAGGCACACCATGTTTTGTTGATTTTCACGATAAGTGTGCTGCGGCAATCTTTTCAAGATAATGCTGAAATCTCCGTTAGATAAGTAAACTGAAAGTAATGATACGAAGTATATAACCAGACATACGTTAAACGCTCCTACATATTCAGTATCATGCCCGTAAAAAATGGAATAAGCCATATACTCCAGACAACCAGTGAGAACCGGTGAAAATCCTTTGCCAGTTTCTCATTCTTTTTTATGAGTATGTACGTAGCCCACAGAGCATGAAAAATCATGAGCAAAATCGCTGCCATTCCGGTTACACCATGAATATTCAAAACAAAATGTTTGCTCAATATTCCCATTATGGTAGTCCCGGTAGTATCAAAGGTCAATCCCACCCAGAAAAAAACAAGATTCCAGGGTTTTAGCTTGCCTGACAGTTTTTCTCCCCAGACACCAATAGAATAGCAAATCAAAGCCATAATCATCGAAATAATAGAAATAAGTATCAGCATATATCCTCCAAGCTGTTTAAAATATTTTATCCCCTTCATAGGTACTGGCATGTATGGCCATCCTGCGAATTAAATCTAATGCAGTATTCACTTCTTCCTGTGAAAAACCTTCAGTCAACAGGTTGATCCAGTCGTCAAATACTTCCATTAACTGTGGTCTGATACGCAGTCCTTTCTCTGTAATGAAAAGCTTGTAAGCCTTAGCGTCATTGGTATCCACCACCTTGATAATGTACCCTTCATCCGCCAGCCTCTTTACAGCCCTCGTTACGGTAGCTCTGTTGATCTTGTAGAAACGTGCAAGCTCCTCAAGATGTATCCCTTCTCTGTCATAGAGATGGATCAGTAACACCATCTGCCTTTCATTCACCCCCAGAGGATCCAGCTTCTTATCAAGAATAATCTGTGAATATCTGCCAAGAATGGAAATACTTTTACCAAGCAGTTTCTTTTCTCCCAATTTCACGGCCCTTTCCCTCCCGATTCCGATACGATCTTTTGTTGCGTGCGCAACATAATCAATATACTGCAGTTTTTAAAAAAAGACAAGACAAAAGGCACACCAGCTGCTTCTCCCATTCAGGTAATACTATCTGCTTTAAATAAATAAGGATTTATGCTACGTATCTATAATGAATATTTTTTCTTTTCCACCTGTTACAGGAGAACAGCCGAAAATACTCATCCTCGGGACCATTCCCGGGAAAGAATCCTTGAGAAAACGGGAGTACTATGGGCACCCCCGCAACAGCTTTTGGGAGATTCTTTCTTTCATTACCGGGATAGCCTATGATAAAAATAATTATTCCTCAAAAACAGCTCTTATTAAATTGGCAAATTTAGCATTGTGGGACGTTTGCGGCAGAGCCATGAGAAAGACGAGCCTTGATTCAGACATTAAAAATGAAGTACCAAATCCGCTTGACACATTCATTATCTCCCATCCGACAATCAAGGCTGTTTTTTTTAATGGAAAGACAGCAGCAAAGCTTTACAACAGATATTTCGAAAGGAATCCCTTCATACAGTACGAAATCCTGCTCTCCACCAGTCCCGCAAACGCCTCATACTCTATTACCAGGAAACGTGAAAATTGGGAATCAGCATTTAACCGCTTATTACCTTGACTTGTTTCAGTACAGAGGGTACTTTTAGAGTATATTTTATTAAAAAAGGAGGGTTTATGTCTGAAAGAGACATAACACCACAGAAGCAGTTTAATTTTAAACCGAAACTGATGGTTATAGTGATAGTGGTCATTGCATTACTGGTGCTTGTTCTTTCGAGTTTTTTTGTCGTTGACCAGACAGAGCAATCAGTCGTTTTGACATTTGGAAAGTATAACAGGATCGTCGGCCCGGGGCTTCATTTTAAATTACCCTTGGGTATTGAGAAAAGCTACAATGTACCGACTCAAAGAATTCAGAACATGTCATTCGGATTCAGAACAGAGAAAGCGGGAATAAATACCGTCTTTTCCAGCGGAAATTATCAGAATGAATCGCTCATGTTAACCGGTGATCTTAATATCATTGATGTTCAATGGATCATTCAGTACCGGATTACCGATGCGCGGGCCTGGCTTTTCAACGTTCAGTACAGAGAAAAAACAATTAGGGATATATCCCAGTCAATTATCAACGCCCTTGTCGGTGATAGAGCAATTCTTGATGTTATCGGCCGTGACCGGGCAAGTATCGAAACAAAAGCACAAGAGATGATGAACAAGAAGTTTTCCTCCTACGGTCTTGGAATAACCGTAACGACGGTAAAATTAAGGAATATTGTTCCTCCCAAGGGAGAGGTACAGAACGCTTTTGAAGACGTTAACAAGGCTATTCAGGATATGAACCGTCTTATCAATGAGGGAAAAGAGCAGTACAACAAGGAGATACCAAAAGCTCAGGGAGATGCTGAAAAGATGATTCTCGTAGCACAGGGATACGCAACAGAGCGGGTTAATGAAGCTAAAGGTAACGTTTCGCGCTTCCTTTCTGTATTAAAAGAATATGAAAAGAACAAGAAGGTAACAAAAGACCGGCTTTATATTGAAACGATGGAAAAGGTTTTTGCTACAAACAGGGGAACGGATCTCATTGGAAAAAATCTCACAAACTTTATTCCCCTTAAGACATTACAGAAGGGGGCAGTGAAATGAAAAAATTCGTAACAACACTTGTCGTTATTTTTGTTGTCTTCATTATATTTGTCATGCTCGGACCGTTCTATGTTCTTAATGAGGGTGAGCAGGCAGTTGTAACCCGGTTTGGAAAAATTATTAAAGTAGAGACAGCCGCAGGTTTAAAGATAAAAACTCCCATGGTGGATCACGTTGTCAAGTTTTCCAAAAGAATACTTTCCTGGGACGGAGATGCCCAGAGAATCCCAACGAAAGAAAACCAGTTTATCTGGGTAGATACGACCGCGCGCTGGAAAATTACTGATCCGGCTAAATTCTATGCGTCAGTAACAACCCTTCAGCAGGCTTATTCCCGGTTGGACGATGTTATAGACTCATCCGTACGGACAGTTATCTCTGACAGTCCTTTAGCTGAGGCTGTACGGAGTACAAATCTTATCAAGCAAAGTGAACACAAAGAGGCCATTCAGATTAAAGCTGATGATTCTGCCTCAAAAAGTATGGAAGAGCTGTTAAAAAAGACTTCCAGTACAGCCCTTTTTGATGAGATAAAACTTGGAAGAGAGGGACTGTCAAAGGAAATGCTGACAGCAGCTCAGAAAGTAACACCGGAATATGGAATCCAGCTGATAGATATTGTCATACGCCAGATCAGGTATTCAGATGATTTAACACAGAGTGTGTACAACAGGATGATTAAAGAACGGGAACAGATTGCTGAGTTCTACCGGTCATTCGGTGAAGGTAAAAAAGCAGAATGGTTAGGTAAACTTGATAATGAAAAACGCTCCATTCTTTCTGCAGCTTACGAAAAGTCTGAAACGCTGAAAGGTAACGCCGATGCAATAGCAACAAAGATTTACGCTGACGCGTACAGTAAAGATGAAAACTTCTTTGAGTTCTGGCGTTCCATCGAGTCATACAAGAAAACGTTCCCGAATTTTAACAAAACACTCAGCACAAAAATGGATTATTTTAAATATCTGTATAACCCGAACGGGAAGTAGCGTTTAATCTCTTTCATACTAATCATAAGAGGCTGTCCGTAACAAACGGACAGCCTCTTTTAGCTTGCTTTTCTATCCTGTAAAACGCTATCTTGTAAACCAGGAAAGGAGCGCGGTAAAAGCCGCGTTAGCGTCTATGGTAGGTTCATTGGTAGCCCATGATTCCTCATTGTCCGCATAACAGAGAGCAGCCGGTATTTTATTCTCCCATAGCCTGTTAAGAATCATGTCTCCTCCGGATCCCTCGTCCACTGCTCCATCAGGACCTTCACCGACTATACCGGAAACAGCCCGTCCGCAATATATACTTAGATTATGATGCGGATGCTTAACCGGATTACTTCCAATTCCTGACAAAAATATTTTTGATAGACCATTACAACCTAGAAGGTAGTGCAGCTGATTCTCTGCTGTCATAAGATAGCGTTCATCACCGGTAAGTTTGTAAGCCATAATCAGCTCAACACCATTTGCACTGACGACCTCATTAGACCCCCATACATACGCGAAAGGACCTTCCCTCCCTGCCAGGGATGTGTACAGCAGTGACTTTTTTGAAACGGCCATGATTTTATCCGTCTGGTTAATAAAGTCATCATAAACCTGCTTATACAAAGGCAGTGACTTATCTGAACCAGACAAAAACGTATACAGGGCAAAAGCATACGGATCCGACCAGTCCATTTTTTTAAAAATCGTTTTGTGTCCGCCGCTTTTATATAAAGCCTTAAAGGTATCGAACATATTCTCTTTACCGGTAAGGCGGTATAATTCAGCGGCTGCCCACATCCGGGCATCATTTTCAGAACCTGAGAAATCATATCCGCCCTGCATGGGGTACACCGATGGCGGAGGATTATGGAATCCTCCCGAAGGGATCTGGTTCGGGTTAGCTAAAAGCCAGTTGCAGCTTTTTAATGCTGCAACCCTGCATTTACGGGCAAATTCAGAATCGTTGCGCTCCAGTACCCGGGCGCTCCGGGCCATGACTGCTGAAAAGTATGCAGTATCTACACTTGTCGGACCAAACAGATAGAGCGGGGCTGTATCCTCAGCAGGGAGAGTACCCATTTCAGGGTACTCCATCGTTGTTACCTTGTGGTAGACAGATCCTGTTTTAGTCTGCATTTTTAGCATCCAGGAAAGTTCCCACTCTATTTCATCCAGCAGATCCGGAATACCATTTCCGCTTTCAGGCAGGCCAAGAGCTCCGTCTTTAAAAAAATCCGGATTAAACTCATAGGCATAGAGAAGCATACTTACTGAAAATGAGGCTGTAGGCATGTAACGGCCGTAATCACCGGCATCATACCACCCCCCGGAAACATTTTTTCTTTCCCGATTATCTCCCCAGAGGAACGCCTCTGCGATGTGGCCCTTTTTTATTACGGTCTGTCCGTCATCACACAGAGTATCAATTCCTGAACGCTGGTGATAAAAGAACCTTGATGTAAGAATCAGTGCTTTATTATAGACATCATCTTTAATTTCAAAGGGACTGCTCTTTCCTGCTCCGATAACCTCAACGAAATACTTTCCCGGTGTGTGAAAAACGGAAAAGTCACCTAACCGGATATCCATTCCTGTATCAGTATCAAAACCTTCATATACCATGGGTCCTGAAAAAACTATTTCTCCATTTTCTTCGTTCCGGATAATAAATTTCCGGGCGGGCTTGGAAGAATAGAACACCTTTCTGCCCGTTACCGTATAACCGAGTTGATTAATCATGACCGGATTATACAGGGAAGCTTTTACTACAGTCGAATCTGCGTTGATGCCCCTAACAGATACTAAACCGAAAATACCGGCAAAAAAAGAAACCAATAAAATTCTGAGTACTGCAACACCTCTGATATTCTTCATATCAATGAGAACTCTCATACGTTATGCTCATAAAACAACAAGCAAAAGGGGAAATAAATATTTTACTACTCATTTCCCCTTTCATAGATATTTAATCCTGTACAAGCGGCAGTGGGTAACTAACCCATGACTTTACACCGCCGAGCATATTATAGACCTTCTTAAAACCCAATTTTTTCATCATGGGAATCGTTTTACCGCTTCTATTACCGCTTCGGCAGTAGATAAGATAGGTTTTATTCTTATCCAGCTCGTTCAAGCGTGTTAAAAAATCATCCGCATAGTAATCTATCATTTGAGAATTACTGATATGCCCCGCATTGAATTCATCCGGAGTTCTGACGTCAATAATTTTAAAATCTGTGTTTTCCAGATTTTTTTGTATGAGAGCGGATGCTTCCACTGCGGTAATGTTGACAAACTGTTTTTCTTTGGTATCTTCCGCAAACAGCTGGGCCTGTGTAATGGCGGTAAGAAGAAAAACAACCAATACTAACTGAAATTTCGTAAACTTTTGTTTAATATTCATATTACCATATTACTCATATTTAATTGCAAAAGCAAGTTTTTTTGGAAAATATCTTTACAGGATATCTTCAATGAAAGATATCAATACCCCAGGATAAACCCTGGACCCAGTCCGCTATCGCGGCCTGTTCCGCGGCAAGCCGCAGGATATTTTAACCTTTCGTTCTCTGTTCTCGCTTCAAGAAACGGGACCACCACGTAGCCCCGCTCCACTCACTCATTTGAGAATAAAAATAAGTAATATTTTTATGTATATTATTACCATATTTTACCAATATTGTATTATATTCTTTTTTTTGGTAATATAATTATACATTTTTTTACCTTTTTCTTGACAGCTATAAATTTAAGGTTTATAATACCAATATGGCTGTAGATACTGAATGGGCTCATAAGCTTTCAGAAGTATTACCTCACCTTACCCGTACTGAACGTGAATTTTCTGATTTTGTTAACAGTTACCCCCATGAAACGGCATTTATGTCACTACGGGAAGTAGCTGAAAAATCCGGTGTCAGTAGACCGAAGATTATTGAGTTTTTCAGAAAACTGGGATTTAACAGTTTTCAGGAATTCAGAACAAGCATTCAGAATTTCTATAAACAGCACATCGATTCTTACAGAGCGTCAACTATCACTTTCAAAAAAATAAAAACAATCTCCGAACTTATTGAATCAGCTGTTGAAATTGAAACCAAATCACTTCTCCGCATGAAAGAAAACATAAGCGAGGAGGATCTTTCGAAAATTGCAGATAGCATACTGCATGCCGGCAAGGTTTTTATTTTCGGACTTGGTACCGGATTTTATCCGGCTCATTATCTCAGTCAGCGTCTCAGGCGTTATAAAATTGATATTCATCTTATAGCAAGTGATCTGCAGCATATTGCAGAGGAAATGTATCCTCTCAGTGAAAACGATTTACTCATTGTTTTCAAGTACTCTGCTCAGGAGAATATTTTCAGCAGCGTTATGTCCTGGGCAAAAGATACAGGCTGTAAAATTGTTATGATTACCGAGCAGGTTTTCCCGCATCTTGTTAATCTGGCAGATCATGTTGTGTACATTGACCGTGGAGATTTAGAATTCAAAAACTCCATGGCGCTTCCCATGACTTTTACCAATTTGATATTACTGGCTGTTGAATTAAAAGGGAAAGATACTGTCGAAAGGTATTTAAAAGATCTTGAAAAAAGAAGAGAGACGTATGATCTCTCCTTTTATTAATATTTTATGGAGGAAAAGAAATGAAAAAAACATTAATTATGTTTTTACTTCTCACTTTGGTAGTCACAGGCGGGCTATTCGCAAATGGGAAAAAAGAAACAGCTCCAGCGGCATCCGCTGCTCCGGCTGCTGTAAAAAAAGCTGAACCGGTTTCGTTTGAAATCTACTATCCTGTTGCCGTTGATGCCCCAATTGCAAAAATTCTGAACGGCTACATTAAAGATTTCCAGGCTCAGTATCCAAACATTACAGTTAAACCTGTATTTTCAGGCGGCTACGGTGATGTTAAAACTGCAGTTCAGACGACATTCGAAGGCGGCGGGAAAGCGCCTGCCATGGCTGTTATGCTTGCGACGGATCTGTATGATCTCATAAATTCGGATTATATTGTTCCCCTCGACTCACTTCTTTCAACAATTCCGGACAAGACAGCATACCTGAACGATATTTTCCCCTCTTTCCTGCAAAACTCGAAGTATGATGGAAAAATCTGGAGTCTCCCCTTCCAGCGAAGTGCTGTGGTCATGTACTACAATAAAGATCTCTTTAAAGCAGCCGGATTAACTGCTCCAGACAGCTGGGATTCTCTTGCCGCAGATGCTCAAAAGCTGACTATCAAAGGAAAGCGGTGGGGAATTGAATGGCCTTCAGGGTGGCCGTACTGGCTTTTCCAGCCTCTTGCAATCGGTGCAGGTCAGAATATCATTGGTGACAGTGACACAACAGTTTATTTCAACAACCCGAAAGTAATTGATGCCGTCAAGTTCTATATATCCCTTTCCAAAAAGTATCATGCAACACCGGCAGGGGTTCAGGGCAGCTGGGGAGCCGCTCCCACAAACTTTGCAAAGGGCAGCACTGCCATGATCGTTCATTCAACGGGAAGTTTGACCGGTATAATCAAGCAGGCTAATTTTGATGTCGGTGTTATGCCGATACCCGGAAAAGTAAAGGGAACCTATGCAAGTGTTCCCGGCGGCGGTAATTTTTATATACTGAAAGGTACACCAAAAGCAGAGCAGGAAGCCGCACTCAAGTTTGCTTACTTTGTTACGCAGCCCAAATACGCAGCTGATTTCAGCACAAAAACAGGTTACATAGCTGTACGAAAAAGCGCTTATAATGAACCTGAAATGAAAGCATATCTTGCTAAGGTACCCCAGGCAGCTGATACCCGGGATGTACTCAAATATGCGGGGAAAGAGCTGTCCCTTCAGAATCTGGGACAGGTTAGAAATATTTTCCATAAATATCTTCAGGCTGCCTACAACGGCACCATGACTCCGGAAGCCGCTATGGCACAGGCTCAGAAAGAAGCAGATGCTTCTCTGAAAGATTTTAAATAGAAGAGCAAAAATAACCGGAAGCAGAAAAGCTGCTTCCGGTTCTATTAAAAGAAAACAATTATGAAACAAAAAAAATACCTGCCTTACGTACTTATTTTACCGACTTTTATCTTTGTCACGGTATTTACCGTTTGGCCGACTTTTTTATCACTGTACAAAAGCTTTTTTAAACAGCGTCTTAATATTGCAAGATTCAGAGAACCTGTTTTCTACGGTATAAAAAATTATACCCAGCTATTCCAAAATCCTGAGTTTATCAACGTTCTAAAAAACACCCTTATTTACGTACTGGGTACCGTACCGCTCACTGTTCTTGCCGCTTTTATCTTTGCCCAGATGCTTAACAACAAGTTTAAGGGAATAGGATACTTCCGGCTTGCCTTTTTCCATCCAAGTATCATTCCCATGGTCAGTGCCGCAACAATCTGGATGTTTTTTCTCACTCCTGATTATGGACTTTTTAATTCTGCACTTACTTTTCTCGGATATTCAGGTCCTCAAAACTGGACTGCTAATCCCAATCTCGCGCTCTTTGCCGTCATGATTATCGCTTTCTGGAAAAATGCCGGATACTACATGATTTTTTATCTCGCAGGGCTTCAGAATTTACCGACGAATATTTATGAAGCTGCGCGGCTTGACGGAGCTGGCTACTTAAGAACAACGTTTGCCATTACCCTCCCTCTTTTAAAACGATCAACACTTTTTATTTCAACGATAGCTTTTATAAGCGCGTTTCAAACTATTGACCATATATTTGTTCTCACAAAGGGCGGCCCCAGTGGAAGAAGTACCGTACTTCTCTACTACCTGTGGCAGACACGGTTCGAAAATCTTAATATCGGTAAAGCATCAACAATTACTGTTATTCTTATTGTTACGCTGCTGGCTTTTACCCTGTCCAACATTATGCTCTCCGAAAAAAAGGAGCCGAACAATGAGTAGAAAGAACATCAAACATATTTTCTTATTTCTCATTATTCTCATTGTAGCACTGTTATGGATTACTCCGGTGATCTGGTCGTTCGTAGCTTCACTCAGACCTCTTTCAGAACCCATGGGCCGGGGAGATGTATGGTTCGGTCATCGTTTGTCATTAGGGAGCTATATAAAAGCTTTTTCGCTCGCACCCTTCGGTAGATATTACCTTAATACCCTGATACTGGTTACCATGGTTCTCAGTGTTCAATTGGTCACTGTTACCCTTGCAGCCTTTGCGTTTGCTCACTATAAATTCAAAGGGCAACGGCTGATATTTACCTATATACTACTCCAGATGATGATACCGACAACAGCACTGCTTGTACCTAATTTCAGCACTATCAGGATATTGGGAATTTATGATACAATCCTTGCTATCGGGATCCCTTACTTTGGTTCTGCCTTTGGAGTATTTCTTCTGCGTCAGGCTTTTTTAAGTATCCCCCGGGCTCTTGTTGACGCTGGTGTTATGGACGGGTGTTCCTGGTGGCAGCTTGTCCGGCACATCTACGTCCCTTCTGCAATTCCTACGTTCACGGCTTTTGCCATATCTTCCATCAGCTGGCACTGGAATGAATTCTTATGGCCTCTCATCATAACAAAATCTGATACAGCCCGGCCTCTAACCGCAGGACTTGTACGGTTTACTCAACTTGGAGAGATTGGAGCACAATGGTCATTGCTTTCCGCTGCGACCATGCTTGTTATTTTTCCTCTTTTAATTGCGTTCCTGTTATTTCAACGGAAATTTATACAGGGATTTCTCCATTCAGGATTAAAATAATTTACTACAGGAGTTTAACTATGAATAATCAGTTTACAATACTTTTTCTTATAGGCCGGCCGGCAGCTGGTAAAAGTGAAATTATCCGCTATTTAAAGGAAACCCCCAGACCGGAACGATTAAAGGATTTCCATATTGCCGACTTCGAAGAGATTGATGATTTCCCCATGCTTTGGGCATGGTTTGAAGAAGATGAGATACTTGAAGAAATGGGAAAAAAACGGCTTCATACTGATAAAGAAGGATACTTCAAGGAAGTATGGCTCTGGGATCTTCTTATCCGGCGGATGGAACTTGAATATATTAAAAAACTTCATGATGTACCGGAATATGAAAAAAATCATACCGTAATAATGGAGTTTGCCAGAGGAGCTGAACACGGAGGATTTAAAAAAGCCTTCCAGAATTTTACTCCTGAGATTCTTAAAAAAAGCGCAGTACTGTACCTCGATGTTTCCTTTGAAGAGTCTCTGCGGAAAAACAGAAAACGGTTCAATCCTGACAGACCCCACAGTATTCTGGAACATAGTCTTCCGGATGATAAACTTATAAAAATGTATAAGGACAGCGACTGGGAAACCTTCAGTTCCAAAAGCAGGGAATTCCTGGAAGTTAATTCTGTTAAAGTGCCTTACGCGGTATTTGAAAATAGCGATGATGTAACAACCGCGGGAGGTGAAAAACTCGGCAGAAGGCTGAAGGAAGTTCTTATGCATCTCTGGGATGTGCAAAAGAATCTGTAATTCTCTTGCTCAAAGGTTCTCTTATCTGATACCATCAATTTATGAATTTGAACGTGATGGTATCAGCACTTAAAAAAGAGCGTCTCATTATTACAACATCAGGCAGCCTCTCTGTAGAAATAAAAGGACTAGCATATGATTCCCGCAACGTAAAAGAAGGTTACCTGTTTTTTGCGCTTAAAGGGATTCATACCGACGGACACCATTTCATTCCCCATGCTGTTAAGAGAGGAGCAAAAGCCATATTCCACTCGGATGATCTTCCATCATACATTAAGGGTATTACCTATATCAAAGTCAGGAATACCCGCACCATTATGGCGCCTATTTCTGCTTTTTTTTATTCGTACCCGGCAAAAAAGCTTACCATGACAGGGGTAACAGGAACGGACGGGAAAAGTACAACGGTTTCCCTGATCCATCAACTGCTTACCTTCTCCGGTATAAAAGCAGGTTTTATTTCTACAGTACAGTATGACAACGGATCCGGAGCAGTAAAAAACCATTACCGTCAATCAACCCCCGAGGCAACAGAGATACATAAAATATTACAGCAGATGGTGGATAACGGCTGTACCTACGCGGTTATAGAGGCCACCTCTCATGGGTTGTCACCGATAAACAACCGTCTCGGTTCAATCACTTTTGATGCCGCAGTTTTGACTAACATAAGTCATGAACATCTTGAATTTCATAAAACCATCGAACGCTACGCGGATGACAAAGCAAATCTTTTTAGAGCAGTACATCAGGATACAGGAGCCTGTATCGTAAACAGGGATGACCCCTTTGCTCCCTTTTTTGAGAAAGCTTCAAGTGCTGAAGTTTTTTCTTACAGTATTATAAACAGAAACGCTGATCTTTCAGTGGAAGGTATCGAAGAGTCACAGGACGGAGAGAAGTTCACCCTGATCTCCGGTGAGAATAAATGGAAAGGACAAATCCGTCTGCCCGGTGTTTTTAACATTGAAAATACCCTTGCCGCCCTTCTTGTTGTTTCCCGTGTACTTGGTACAGACATCGGGCACCTTGTTCCTTTCCTGCCCCGTTTACGGCCTGTTAACGGCAGAATGAACTATATCAACTGCGGTCAGGATTTTTTTGTTCTCGTGGATTACGCTCATACTCCCGGAGCTTTTAGAAAGCTGTTCCCGCTCCTGAATAAAAGAAAAAAGAACAGACTGATTGCGGTATTCGGATCCGCTGGGGAACGGGATCTTGAGAAAAGGAAAACACAGGGGGAAATTGCCGGAACGTACGCAGATATTATTGTCCTTACCGATGAAGATCCCCGGGGGGAAGACTCGGGGAAGATCCTCTCTGACATAGCAGAGGGATGCAGGTCAACAGGGAAAGATAACGGTCTTTTCCTTATTCCTGACAGAACAGAAGCAATACGGTTTGCGTTAAAATATGCTCAAAAAGATGACCTCGTTATCCTTCTTGGAAAGGGACATGAGAATTCAATACTCTATAAAGATACATCCATTCCGTGGGACGAAAAAGAAACCGCTGTTTCTCTTTTACACGAGCTTGGGTGGAAAGAGGACAGAAATACATGAAAACAGTTGCCCTCCTTTACGGAGGAAAATCAGGGGAGCATGAAGTGTCCCTGCGGTCCGCGGGATCTGTATTCACGCACATTGATAAAAACAGCTATATTATTCTTCTTATCGGGATCACTATTCAGGGAGAATGGTTTCTGCAGAATAAAGCCGTATATAAAGATGATGGTGAATCCCTGTCCATTATCAAACAGAATCCTGTTTCAATTTTTCCCGGTAAAGGTTTTTTTTCCAGGGGAAAAAACCTGCATATAGATTTTGTATTCCCGGTGCTCCATGGTCTTTTTGGTGAAGACGGAACCATTCAGGGAGTACTGGAAACAGCGGGGGTTCCCTATGCAGGTTCAGGTGTTCTGGGAAGTGCTGCCGGAATGGATAAGTGCATCTCAAAACATCTCTGGCAGCAGCAGAAACTTCCGGTAGTACCCTTCAGAGAGATTAAAACTTCCCGAAGTCCTCATATTGCTGAAGCAGCAGAGACGTTCGGATTCCCCCTCTTTGTCAAACCATCCAGGGCAGGTTCTTCAGTCGGAATAAAGAAAGTAAGAACCATGGATGAGCTTGAAGCAGGAATCAGTTATGCGTTTCAGTTTGATACCAAACTGCTTATTGAACCTGCTGTAAACGGCAGAGAAATAGAGTGTTCTGTATTGGGTGATAACCCTCCGGAAGCTTTTCCTCCGGGAGAAATACTTCTACATGAAGGATTTTACGATTATACCAGCAAGTACGGTAATACAGGAAATGCACGTACCGCTGTTCCTGCCGATCTTCCGGGCAACGTAAGCTCACGTATCAGGGAATATGCCGTTGAGGCTTTTGCAGCTGTTGAGGCTTCGGGTTTCGCCCGGGTGGATTTTTTTATTGAAAGAGAAACAGGCAGAATTCTTATCAATGAAATAAATACGCTCCCCGGCTTTACCTCAATCAGTATGTTTTCCCAACTATGCGAAGCAGGAGGTGTTCACTATTCTGTTATGCTGGACAGGGTTATTTCACTGGGAGAAAAAGCCTTTTTAAGGAGAAAAGCACTAAAAAGAATTCCAGAAGATATTTTTTAATTACCAGTGATCCCACCCGACAACCCGGGATACCGGCTTTCGGGGGCTCTTCATAGGTACTTCAGCCGGATATCCCAACAGAAGGAGCATTACAACCCGCATGGAATACGGTATACTCAGGATATCCTTTACCTCAGCTTCATCAAATGTTGTTACAACACACGCACCGAGTTCTTCCGCCCGACTCTGAATCATCATAAAAGAAACGGCCATACTTAGATCAACAGGATAAGAAAGCTGTCCGTTGGGCATTTTATATTCAATGTTTGTTGTACAGGCAGCTATAACAACAGGAGCACTGCCAACATGTTCCTGACCAAAAGCTGCTTCTTTGATCCGGTTCCTCGTTCCGGGGTCCCTGCAAACCACAAACCGCCAGGGCTGGCGGTTTTTAGCAGAAGGAGCCCGGATTCCCGCTTCGAGAACTCTACCGAGAACATCTTTATCAATGGAATCTTTTTTAAAGTTTTTTATACTCACCCACTCTCTTATTTCATCAATAACATGCATTTGAAACTCCGGGAATTTTATAATTAGCTTGACGTTGTTCCGGATAATCACGTATTGTTTCAATAATGAAGAAATCTTTTTTGTTCATCAGTATTATTTTACTATCCCCTGTCTTTATAAATGCCGGAACAACTCTCTCAAAAACAGTATATCACATTACACAGGATATGAACAGTTTCTCCACATTTTTTCCACTCAAAGAGGGATCAGAACACGAGAAAGAAGCTGTTCGTTTTATAAAAAAACGGTTTGATTCATTGGGAATTACCTATACTCAGTACGCCATGAATAATGCAGAAACCATTCATTCGGAATCAGTTATCATTGACGCTTTTTTCCCCGGTGAAAAAAGTGATGAAATATTTTTTATCATACCGCTTAATTCCACAGCAGGGTCATCAAAAGAAACATATTCCTTCAATATTGCATCAGCTCTCATGCTTGCTCAAACACTTCAGGCCAAAAAGCTGCGTAATAGAGTACACTTAATTTTTATGGGAGCAGAATTCGGCGATGATGATTCATACCCTCTTGGAACAGCAGAGTTTTTAAACGCTTACTATCCGGAGCACAGCAGTGCTTTTTTTTACTGTAATATAACCGGCATACCTGAAAAAATTAATGTATCTACCGCCGGAACAGGAAATATTTCTCCCCTGTGGCTCCTTGAAAAGAGTATACAGTCCCTACAGGAAGCACATGTTTCCTACCGTTTCCGTCAAGGACAAAACCTGATATACCGGCTTAAACTAAATGACCATCCTTCAATAATTGACCGGTATTTGGAAAATGGATATCCTACAATACTATTTACCGGTAATAATACTCTTTCAACAGTTACAGCTCATTACTATTCGTTCCTTTTGCATATTGCAACAGATAAAGGCTGGGATATCCCTTCCAGTCTCAACTGGGACAAGCACTATCTTTTCATCAACCATGGCAGAACCCCGTTTTTTATCAATGAACAATCCTACGTGCTCTTCCTCATTATCCTCTTAAGCATTTTTTTACTGTATCCCTTTATCAAAGGACCACAATTCAGCCGATACCTGAAATCTCTCTCACGACATCTCTGGACAATTCCTGTATTGTTCCTGATGACATTTCTTTTCCTCGCCGTTGCAACCTTTGCGCTTCAGTCAATTCTCCGTATCCGATCGTTCAATACACTCTGGAAAGAGTCTCCCTGGCTATTTCTATTTTTTAAGCTTACCTTCACAAGCTTTCTTTTTCTTCTTTCCGTACGTCTTTTTAAATTTCTAAACTTTTCCTACAAGGGCAGCTTCTACAGCGCAGCCTCAATGCTTTTTATCATTCTTGATATGCTTCTGTTATCAGCTGTTGATATTTCCTTTACTTTTTATCTTGTCCCGGTACTCTTTAGTATTTTCCTCTTTACCATATTCAGAAGTAAATGGGGAAAACTTTTTTTCCTTCTTCTCTCAACAGGTATCCTTATAGCAGGAACGGTTAACATGTTTTACAGTAACTCTTTTCGGGTTATCCATATTTTCCTGCTTTCTTCACTGTATGGGAATTTAATTATTTCAGCAAATCTGCTTCCCGTACTTCTTATGATTTACAGATTGAGATTATTGTTCCACTCCAGGGATACCGAACGTGTAAAAAAAGGGATACGATACTTTGATTTTTCCCTGGGAGTATTGTCACTTTCACTTTTTGTATACCTATCCATTTTTAACCCTTTTTCCCGGACAAATCCTCAACCGCTTGCTATTCATGATACTGTTTCTCTTGATACCCGCTCCCGGTTTATAACGATGACAAGTCCTGCTCCACTCGGTACATTCACTCTGACAGAAGGCTCTCATTCCACCAGGTACACGACAAAAGAAAGGGAAATTACCATTCCTTCAGCTTTTCCGGCCCAACCTCCTGTAATTGTACTTACGAGAACCGGCTTTCTAAACCGGACAAAATATGCATTGTCATATTACGGGACAATTTGCGCGGATACCATTAAAGTAAAATTGGTTTCCGACAAACGAATCATTCTTTTTGATTCCAATTTTTCTTATTCCGAAAACAATGATGCTACAGAGGTTAACTTCACCACAGGTTCCTTTCCCCCTTTGAATTTTTATCTCACCTTTACACTTCCCCGTTCTTTTAACGGAGAACTCTTCGTAAAAGGGGTATACACTGATCCTGCAGATGGAATTTCCATAAAAGATCACTTTTTTTCTGTCAAGAGTATACAATACATCAAAAAAAAATTACTTATTACAAACTCAGATTGACACCACCACCTCCTTCAATTAGGATAGAGATATGAAGATGTTAAAAATATACTCAATCTCTCTTTTATTTTTTGGGGTTTTTGCACTGAGCAGTGTAAGTGGTACCGTAGTTAATACTTCGCTCGGGAAATCCTTTCTCAAGATATTCCCGGAACTTTCCAAAGGATATATTGATTTAAATGCAAATGGCCAGATGGACAGGCTCGATGATATGGATGAGAAAATTCCTGATTCCAGTGTTAAAGACGGTATTATCCAGGTGCAGGAAATTCTGAATTTTATCGAAGTTAATTACCGTTTTATTCCCATAGAAACACTGAAATCAGTTAAGACAGCTCTTTTAAACGCTTCGGGAGATATTCCTCAGATAATAGCTCTTAATTATATGGGCAAAATTGATGAAGTTTTAAAAAAGAAGGAGCAGTTGGGAGGAGATTCTCTTTACTTGACACCGTCTGCACTGAAAAAAGCACAGGAAAAGATGCTGGGATACATTGCAACGATGCTTAACGCCTACAGAAAAGAACAGAAAAAATATGAAGCGGATTTTACATCCGCAAGTGATCAGCTGTTTAGAATGATTGAAGCCGGTTATCCGCTTCCGGATCTTAATACCGATGACCGTGATCTCCTTGTAAGTTTAACAATATTCACCATTGAGAAAAATAAGGATACCAACAAGAAAAGAGTTACTGCCGCAATCAGAACCCTTGGTATACTCAAGGCAAGACAGGCGATCCCCTATCTTAAGAAACTTCTGGACTCTTCTGATTACGGGTACGATAGTGCTCTTGCCCTGGGAAATATTGGAAATTCAGACTCAAGGGAAGTGCTTATTTCCAAAATAAAGGGAGGTGTTTCAGGAAAGCTTCAGACGGGAATTATACAGGCTCTTGGGAATGTGGGAGGAGATGACAGTATTAACGTCCTCCTTTCTTTTCTTACACCGGGAAAAGGGAAAAAAATAGACCCCGCTATTGAAAAACCGGTTATTGAAGCACTCTCTGCTATTACAAAAAAGAATCCCCGGAACAGAAAGGTTTATTCGATTCTTTCTTCATACCTCACCAATCCTGATAAATCATTACGGATCCTTGCCATTAAGGGCATTGCCCGTTATAAATCTGCCTCAGCCGTATCGCTTCTCCTTCCTCTTCTGAAAACTGAAAAAGCAGAAGATGTTAAAATTGGACTGGTAAAAAGTCTTAGTGCAACGGACAGCTCTACTGCAGTACCGGCAATTACCGCGCTTCTGAAAGACCCAAATTCATCAGATGATCTCAAAGAAGCTGTTATTACATCACTTGGTGACAACAGTAACGGTTCGAAATCGGTATTGAACATAGTCGATTATCTGGGGGATAAAAACAATACCCTCCGGACAGCAACCGCCAAAACCCTTGAAAAACTTTACAAGCAGAACAGTACTGTTGTTACAGGAATGTTAAGCAGGAAACTTGCCACCCGTAAGGATGAACTCTTCTTAACAGAAGCATCCGCGCTTCTTGCAAAACTCGCAGATCCCGGAACTATCGTTACAGTTACAAATCTGCTCCAGTCACAGTATCCTTCTGTCAAGAAGAATGCCACCTGGGCACTTTACAGAATACGTCCGGAAAAAAATCTAAAAGTAGTTACAGAACTTCAAAAACTGGTTACAAGTGAAACAGAATCTACAGAGGTCCGCATCAATGCCGTACGTACCATAGGTGCCATGGGATATGATCCGCCCCGTTCTGATACCTGGAAAACCTTACTTGCTCCCTTAAAACTGCAGGATACAAAGTATTTCATGCTGAAACTCTATGCTGTTGAAGCTTTAGGGAATCTGGGCACGGTAAACAATCAGATTATCTCACGTCTTACCGAAACGTTAACACGTGAAAAAAGTGAAACCATAAAAATCGCTGCAGTTGACGCGCTGCGATCAATGAATAACCTGAATAGTTCTGTTGAAAAGGTTCTTACCGGGATTTTTAAACGGAGCAAGGACACAATGCTGCGCCTTTCAATACTTGAAGTTCTCAGTGATATGGATTCTCCTGAAATTTCTACCTTTGCCCCCGACCTTCTAACCAAAGAGCAGACTATAGATGTTAAATTCAGGGTAATCTATGCTCTGGCCCGGGTTGGAGATGATAAATCCCTTTCCGTTCTCCTTGATGAAACCTCTGATACTACTGTTGCGGCATTCCTGACCGGAGTACTGGAAGACGCCGATAAGACAACTCTCGGGAATCTTCTTGCAAGAAGGATCAAAACAGAAACAGATCCTGTACGGCTTGCAGCTTTCAAGAAGCTGAGTAACGGTTTTGCCGATTCATTCTAACGGTAAAATCATTTTCCATGTGGACATGGACGCTTTCTATGCCTCCATTGAGCAGGTTGACAACCCCGAATACCGGGGGAGACCGGTAATAGTAGGCGCACAGCCGGGAAGCAGAGGGGTTGTATCAGCATGTTCCTATGAAGCCCGTTCATTCGGGGTACACTCAGCCATGCCCATTTCCGAGGCTTTCAGTTTATGCAGATCAGGTATCTTTGTTCCTGTCCGCATGCATCGATATCAGGAAGTGAGCCGGTTGATTATGCGTATCTTTGATGATTTCACCCCCTTGAAGTTTCAGATCTCCATAGATGAAGCATTTCTTGATATGACCGGTACGGATAAACTCTTTGGGACGCCTAAAAAAACAGCAGAGAAGTTAAAGGCCAGTATAAGAGAAGAAACTGGATTGACCGCTTCTGTCGGTATTGCACCAAACAGGCTTCTTGCAAAAATTGCATCGGACCATAATAAACCTGACGGACTGGTAGAAATCAAGAAGGGTACAGAGATAGACTTTCTCGATACAATACGGTTAAAAGATATATGGGGCCTTGGGAAAAAGACCCTGAAAACCCTGCAGGATTATAATATAACAACAGTAAAGCAGTTAAGAACTCTTGATCTTCCCACTCTTCAGCAGTTAACAGGAAAATCCGGAGGGGCATTCCTGTACAATGCCTCCAGAGGAATTGATCCCGGTATGTATTCAGGTGAACGGAAGACAAAGTCTATCAGCAGTGAGACCACATTCAGTACAGATACAAAAGACAAAGAAAGTATCAAACACATATTGCTTGATCTTTCAGATCAAATTATGTTCAGATTGACAGAACATGGATACAAAAGCAAAACGATCTTTATTAAAATCCGATACACCGATTTTACAACGATGACAGCTCAGACCACGCTGCCGCATCCGGTTAGAACAACGGACGAGATATTCACTACTGCTCTCGGTCTTTTCGAAAAAAAGTGGGACGGTGTTTCTTCCCTGCGTCTGGTAGGTCTCGGCGTATCTTCTGTTGAAGTAAAAAAACTCCCGGATCAGATTCAACTGTTTATGGACACTGAAGATCAAAAATCTAAAGTTGAAAAAGCTGTTTTCTCATTACGGGCAAAGGGAAGCAGGGTAACCAAAGCAAGCCTCCTGAACAAAGAGGCCCGCTTCAATCGGTAACAGTGTTACATTTTTGCAAGAATATCTTTTACTTCCTTTAAATCGTCCTTATCCCCCGGTTTCGCATCGGGGAGGGTACTCAGCTTCTTTTCTAGCCATACCATGATGGCTTTTCCTTCTTCCTTGTCTGAAAGTTTTGCGAGAGCCTTTGAACTGTACGGAGGTATACGGGAAAAATCAACGACTCCCTCGTAATACCAGTTTTTCTTGAGCAGAGAATTTTCACTGCTGTACTTAACCTTTTTTTTCTTCTGCTCCCGCAGACGTTTGGATGCACTCCATTTTCTCCCCAGAAGGTCTTTGCCAAGAGCAAGATAGTACGAATAATGGTACGGCCGGGTTTTCTTCTCCTGATTATCAATAGCCTTCCGGGCAAAGGACACAGCATAATCCATATTACCAAATGAAATAAAACCGGGTACCGCATAGTAGAGCCGTCCCAGGACATAGTATGAATCACCGTGCCGGGGATTATTGTTGATAGCCTTCTCTAGATCATCCCGCATCGACGGTGCTTTAAAGAGTGAATTCAGAATACCCTTTGTTTCTCCCCATCTTCCGGTATTTGAAGACCGCCAGTAGTAGGCATTGTAATTCCCCGGTTCATAAGTAAGGGATTTATTTGCAAACGCAACCCCTTTATCAAATCCGGCAAGAAGGTCATCTTTTGAATAACCGTCACGTTCTTCCTGATCAACAATTTCCAGATTTGCCCGGGATAATCTCCAGGTTATCTCACCCTTTTCCCGGTTACTCTTTGCCGAAGAGAGTGCGTTCTCCAACAGTGCATACTCCTGTTTGTACAGCCCTGCATCATGCATTGCATCAGCTTTCTTGTAGAGTGCTTGATCAGCCCACAGTCCGGCAACGAGAAAAGTAAACACAAATCCCAACAGTATCTTCTTCATAAAAGCTCCTTTATGTTTTTATACAGTGTAGCATACCCCTGCTACATTTCCCACCGGTAAATTTCTATTTTTCCATCCAGAAAATCTGAGAAAGCAACCGTCTTCCCATCGGGAGATGCTGCAAGCCCCGTCGGCTGATTCCCGCCCCATGTCCAGTCAACAAGCTGCTGTTTCCGGGTATCATACACAAATATTTTACCGAAAACAGGACCTTTATGCAGGTACCCCTCTGCAGAGTTTTTTCCCCGGGAGGATATAAACAGATACCGTTCATCAGGGCTGAGAGCAATGGTATTAAGATTGCTTCCTACATAAAATGTTTTCAGTACCCTGTCAGTAGAAATACTTATTTCAGATACGGTTCCTCTGTACATATCCGAAACATACAGCTTATCTGATTTCCGTGCTACTGCAATATGCCGGGGAGCCCCGTTCCCAAGTATAATATTTTTTATTATTTTAAACGAAGAAAGGTCAATTTTTACCACCATACCTGCAGAATAAAGTGCTGCATAGAGATATCTGTTATCAGGAGAGATTCCAAGTCCCCGGGGAATACCGGGAGTATGAATAATTTTTAATATCCGGTGACTCCTGGTATCTATAACAGAAACTGTCTTTGATTCCCAGTTCGAAACAAATGCTCTCCTGCCCTCTCCGTCAGCGGCAATAACTTTCGGCCACCGCCCACCAGCCGGAAAACTTGAAAGATACGTAAAGTTCCTGCTGTCAAAAATATGGATCAATCCTGTTGTCATCTGGCTGACCCAAAGCTCATGTATATGCGGAATAAAAAGGGTTTCCACAAACCCTTTCTTTTCGGCATATTTCTGCGGGATAGAAATTTCAGAATATTTTCTGTTGCTTCCGGAATAAAAAACTTCTATTCCACCTCCATTAAGGAGGGCGGTAACGTAATATTTACCGTCAGGAGAGAATCGGACACTCTTAGGCTGACTTCCCGTCCTGTTGTATGAATCGAATACAAGATGAGTATGCATTCTCTCCAGTTTGTATTCCTCAGCACCTCCTGACTGTTTATGATAGGGGATGTATTTGTCTCTGTATGAAGGGGCCCTTAACAAAGCATACGTCCAGCCTACCGGAAGGAGGTAATGATGCACTCCTCCGCTGATACTTTGAGGTTTAATAATGCCGCCGTTCACAACAAGAACCGAAGAGAAAGGAAAGGATTTTATATCAAAAGACAGAAGATTCTGAACAGCGGTTAAGAATAAAAGCAGCTGAAAAACCTGATACAGTCTCATACAGTGATAATTTTCTGGGGTGAATGCTCAGTAAGATAGATGGTATCATACCGCCCGGAGTGCTCAAAGTCCTGATCAGGAAAGTGGCTCTTCCCGAAAAAATAAATAATATCCATCATGTCATTACTGCTATTGCTTAAAGAGTAACGATAATAACAGTCATAATTCTCAAGTATTTTTTTATGTTCCGGCGTATAAATCAGTACAGAATCTGTCTGGCGGCGGAGCCTTGAGCGGAGTCCGCCGTACCACACCCAATCCAGGAACATAAGATTCAGTTTCTTTTTCTCATCCATATAGTAAAGTTCATAGATCCCGCCGAGGGAAGGGACTGAAGATGAAATTTCGTACTTGTCCGCCTTTTTCAGGAGAGACCAATACACCTGAAAAAAGACTTCCCTTTTATCTTCCTTTTTTTTAATGACTGGTTCCATTAGAAAAAAAGTGTAAACTGAGTTATGAAAAAGTACAACCCCTCTTGTCCCCACTTTAAATTATTTCAATTTCAAGGTAGTATCCTTTTCATGGCAGTTGGAATTGTACTTGTTGAACCTGAGATTCCTCAAAATACAGGGAATATTGCCCGTACCTGTGCCGCAACAGGAAGCAGTCTTCATCTTGTTAAACCCCTGGGTTTTTCCGTGGATGACAAACATCTGAAACGCGCCGGGCTTGATTACTGGAATTTACTGGATGTTTACTATTATGAAAATTTTGAAGCGTTTTTATCCGCAGCCGGTCATTCCAGGATAGTCTTTGTTACTACCAAGGCTGACAGACTATATACGGATTTCAGATATGAAGATAACTGTTATCTGGTTTTCGGCAAAGAAACGAAAGGACTCCCGGAAGAACTTCTTGTTGCACATCATGAAACCTGTGTGAGAATTCCCATGGTTGAAGAAGCCCGTTCCCTGAACCTTTCAAATTCAGCAGCAATTGTGGTATATGAAGCATACAGACAACTTAATTTTTGCGGGATGCAGCACAAGGGAAAGCTGCACCGTCTTGAATGGAGGGAATAGCATGACACAAACAGGAATCATCGGAATGGGCAACATGGGTTACGCAATAGCCCGGAGCCTTAAAAGGGCAATGCCTGGTACTACGTTATCTGTTATTGATAAAGACACAGAAAGAGCAGAGAAATGCGCCCTGGATCTGGAAGCACAGGCGTTCAGTAACTATGCTGATTTTTTCAAGAACACGGAAATTTGCATTATAGCTGTTAAACCGCAGCATCTTGAATCTCTTTTCTCGGAAATTTCCCCCTACACCAACGGAATGAAAATTATCACCATTGCGGCGGGAAAAAAGATTTCATTCTTTTCCGAACATCTCTCCACCGGTCAGGTTATACGGTTTATGCCGAATATTGCAGCTAAAATGTCCCGTTCATTAACGGCCATCACTTTTGGCAGAGATGTTTCTCCGGTATTCAAGGAGGAAGCAGTAACTATTGCAGAAGCTTTCGGGAAAACAGTTATTATTCCGGAAACACTCATGCCTGCTGTAACAGGACTTTCCGGGAGCGGTATAGCCTACGTCTTTGCCTTTGTACACGCTCTTGCCCTCGGCGGAACTCATAGCGGGATTCCCTATGAGACCTCAATGGATATCGCTGCTCAGACTCTTGAAGGAGCACTGGCTCTTCTCAAAGAAGAAAAGGAAAACCCGATAACACATCTGACAAAGGTTATTTCCGCAGGAGGAACAACTATTGAAGGTATTAAAGCACTTGAAGACGGGGGTTTTACCGCTTCGGTTATGGATGCAGTTAAGAAGGCCGCAGATAAAGCACAGAAATTTGAACAATAAATCTTAAAAATTAACGAGGATGACATGCTGGATTTAAAATTTGTAAAAGAACACGCGCAGGAAGTAAAGGAAAATATTAAAAATCGGAACATGCAGGTGGATGTAGATACCGTTGTTGCCTATTTCGATAAAAGAAGTGATCTTATCCGGACGATAGAAGATTTGCGCAGGAAGAGAAACGCCAACGCCCAGGCCATGAAGGGGAAGATGTCACAGGAAGAAAGACAGCTTCTTATTAAAGAAGGAAAAGAGTTAAAGACCTCTATAGCTGAATATGAAAAAGAATTGGAAACAGTGGAAAAGGTTCTTTTCAGTGAAGCAGGGAAAATTCCAAACATGGCTCACCCCGATGCTCCTGTAGGCAAAGAGGAAAAAGACAACCTTGAAATAAAAAGATTTCTGGAACCGGTCCGCTTCCCCTTTCAACGGAAAGATCATGTACAGCTCGGGCAGGATCTTGATCTTATTGATTTTGAAACAGCCACCCGGGTTACCGGACCTAAATTTTATTACCTTAAAAACGAAGCGGTATTTCTTGAACTTGCCCTCATACGGTATGCCATGGAGATTCTTCAGAAAAAGGGGTTTACACCGGTTATAACTCCTGATATAGCCCGGGAGGAGATCCTCGAAGGGATCGGCTTTAATCCGAGAGGTACTGAAAGCAACATCTATAATCTGGAAGAAACGGGAACATGCCTTATCGGTACAGCGGAAATTACTTTGGGAGGCTACTTCAGTAATCAGATAATAGAAAAAGATTCCCTGCCGCTAAAGATGGCGGGACTTTCCCACTGTTTCCGAAGAGAGGCAGGCGCCGCAGGTAAGTATTCCAAGGGATTGTACCGGGTCCATCAATTTACGAAGGTAGAGATGTTTGTGTACTGTATGCCTGAAGATTCAGAAAACATGCACCGGGAACTTCTGGACATTGAAGAAGAAATATGGAAGGGAATGGGAATACCTTATAGAATTGTCGATACCTGTACCGGTGACCTTGGAGCTCCTGCCTACAGAAAATACGATATAGAGGCATGGATGCCCGGAAGAGGAAAAGATGGTGAGTGGGGAGAAGTAACAAGTACTTCAAACTGTACCGACTACCAGTCCAGAAGACTGGGAATACGGGTAAAAGACGGCGGAAGAACGACGTACCTGCACATGATCAACGGTACAGCAATAGCCGTTTCCCGTGCCATCATTGCTATTATGGAAAACTTTCAACAGGAAGACGGTTCCATCGTGATCCCGGAAAAACTTGTTCCCTATACAGGCTTTTCCCGTATAAACCGGCATGAATAACGGGGAAGAAATAAAATCCCTTGTTCTGAAAACCGTTCTTTTTTTCATAATAGCCGCTGCTGCTTACGGGGTACTGTTTTTTGCGGCTGGCAGCACTATCCGGGAAATGGGAAGACACTTTGCCGGGAAACGGGGACTTACCGGTATTTTCCTCTATGTGTATCTGGTAGATACCTTTATCGTCCCTGCTACCCCCGATATTGTTTTTACCCTGTCAACAGCTTCTCCGCTGCTTCTTATCACGGTTGTATCCACAGCATCCATCTCGGGAGGGTTTACGGGATACCTTATTGGAAGATATCTGAATCACCTTTCCATTGTGCGTAAAGTAACTGCTTACTACCGTGCAAAGGGAGAAGCATTGATACACAGATACGGTCCCTGGGCAGTTGCTCTTGCAGGGTTTACCCCCCTTCCTTATTCAACCATATCCTGGCTCGCGGGAATGTTTAAAATAAAACCAGGACAGTACCTTCTCGCTTCTTTAACACGGATTCCCCGTCTTACCCTGTACTATATGGCAATTCAGGGAGGAATGAAACTTTTTTCATAAACTGTGTGACCGGGGAGGTTCACAGAGAACCCATATTCTCCTATACTGCGGGCGGTATGAAGGAATTACTGGAACTGAAACAACTCTCATTTAAATACCCTGACTATCCGGGACTTGAATTTCCTCAGCTCTTTTCCAACATCAACCTTACACTCAATAAAGGTGATTTCAGGATTGTTCTGGGAAAGCCGGAAAGCGGAAAAACCACCCTTTCTCGGATTATAACAGGTCTTATTCCCCGCTATACCGGGGGAGTATTAACAGGGTCAATACTTCTCAATGGAAAGACTACGGCAGAGCTGAAACCCTACGAATTGATAGAACAGGCAGGTACCGTTTTCCAGAACCCTGATGAACAAATTATTACAACCCGCTGCGATACCGAGATTGCTTTCCCTATGGAATCACTGGGATGGGAGCGAACGATAATGACAAAGCGTATTGACGCTGCATTACATGATACCGATATCTCCCGCCTGAAAACAAGAAATCCGGCAACCCTTTCCGGCGGAGAGAAAAAAAAACTTCTTATAGCATCTCTCTTTGCTCTTGATCCGGATGTATGGATACTTGACGAAACCCTTGAAGAGCTTGACCCGGCATCCGTACAAATGATTTTAACACAAATTCTGCAGAAAGAAAAAACAGTTCTTCTTTTGGCATCCAAGAATCCCAAAATCCCGGAAAATATTCAGGCTCTCTATTCTGTCTTTTCAGAGGGAGAACTTTTTCACAGAGAGAACCTTCCGGAACACAGCTATCAGGAACTGCTTGAGCAGGAAGGTCTTGTCATTCCGGGAAACAGTACCTCTTTTTCACTACCGGTTACCTTAAAAAAAGAAAACAAGAACGGAGAACTGCTCCTTCAGATACGGAATGTACGGTATTCCTATGAAGGAAACAGGGAGTTTTCCTTGACAATAGATAATTTGTCTCTGCATAAAGGAGAAATACTATCCATCGTTGGGGAAAACGGCAGCGGGAAATCTACCCTTGGGAAAATTTTAAGCGGACTCATACAGCCTTCTTCCGGTGATATCAGTATAAGGAATGGTGAGTATATGCAAAGTGCTACTGCCCAAGCACTCAACGCTTTTACCGGTTTTCTGTTTCAGAACCCCGACTCACAGATATTCCTTCCAACGGTAAAAGAAGAACTATCTTTCAATCTTGATCTTGATGAACACGTACTCTCGGACACGATACAGCTCTTTTCCCTTCCGGGAAAAGATGTCCCTCCCGCCCTGATGAGCTACGGAGCCCGGAAACGTCTCCAGGGAGCGGTATACTATCTCCTTGCAAAAAGACTGTACATTATTGATGAAGCTGACTCGGGATTATCCATTAATGATTACTCAAATATTATCTCTCTTCTCAAGAAAAAAAATGCCGCACTTATTATTATTACCCATAACATGGAATTAAGCCGGTTCTTTTCGGACCGTACGTACATCATGGAACGAGGGGCCATCATCAAAACTATTGAAAAAAATCAGTTTTCCCGAGTGCAGACCTATTTTGATACGATAAAAGGGAACCAGTAAAAGATGATTACCAGCACCTACCAGAACGGCAATTCATACATTCACAAAACAGATCCCAGAATGAAACTGTTTCTCCTTGTATTTTTTACTGTTTCTTTTTTTATTACAGACAGCATTTCAGTAACATCATTATATTTTCTTTTTATCATGTTCCTTATCGGTTCAAGCATCGGCATAAAAGGGATGGCTGCTCCCGTTAAAACAATTTACCCGCTCCTGATCTTTGTAGCACTGCTGACTCCGCCGTTTCACCCGGGAGGAACGGTCTATCTCCGGATAGGTTCACATATCCTTGTTTCAAACAATGGCATAATGGAAACGTTACGTCTCATTATACGGTTTACGGGAATCACCGGTATCTTTTTTCTCTTTTTCCGTACCACAAGTATTGATGATCTTATTCTTTCCCTACGGTGGTTCCACGTTCCCTTTACCATTACCCTCATTCTCACTATTGCAATCAGATACATACCCCATATGATCTACCTGTACACCAGTGTTACCGATGCGCATAAACTCAGAAAAAACTGGAACAGCAAAGAAGAAAAGATCAGCTTCAAAACACGAATAAAAAACCTTTTCCCGGTACTTGTTTCTGTTCTCATACAATCAATAAAAGCCATCCCCACCCTTGCCATGTCCCTGGAATTAAAGGGCTTTGGATCAAAGCGGCCGAGAAGCCGGTACATGACTATTCATCAGTATTACTCTTTTCCCTTGCAATTGTTTCTTCTCTCTGCTATTGTGCTCACCGTAATTTTATCAGCGATACTTTAGGAGGTATCCATGTCTGATCAGGAACAAAAAAACACTTTCACCAGATTCTCAGCTTTCAGAATTGCATCTCTTGCTATTCTTATAGCAGTGACCACCATTTTCACCTATTTAATCCGTATACCGACTGCTCCAACCCGGGGCTATCTTAATCTGGGTGACGTTGCCGTTTTTTTTACAGCAATTACCTTCGGCCCTTTTTCTGCGCTTATAGCCGGAGGCCTGGGAACAGCTCTGGCAGATATTATATCCGGATACGCCCAATGGGCTCCTATTACGTTTTTTGCCCATGGTATTCAGGGTTTTATTGTTGGGCTTATAATATTTGCCCACCGGAAAAACGCGGATAATCTGCGGATTGGAATTGTCAGACTCGTTCTTGCATTTTTGGGAGCCACCATTATCATGGCGGGAACATACTTCGTCACCGGCGGCTTCATGTACGGATTCGGAGCAGCAGCTACAGAGATACCGGGAAACATCCTTCAGAATGTTGCAGGTGTTCTTATCGGATATCCGCTGGCCCTGGCAGTACGGAAAGCATACCCTCCTGTTCTTACCTACAAGTGGTAATGTTGTTTCATTAACAGCTCTCTATACCGGGACACATCCGTGTGGGAAGAAAACATGACACTCACCCGGGATGTTTCCGGTGAAAGGGCTTTTATGTACACGATATCATCGGTAATGGAGAATGATCCATCTACCGCACGCAGCGTAATCTGGTAATCTTTAACCTTAAAAACATTAACCGGAAGAATAACACTTATCCCGTTATCATCGGCATCTATCGTTTGTGCTTTCATCCGCTGCGCTGATTCTGGATCTCCCAGATATGCCGCAAATTCTTTCAATAAGGGAGGTAATCTTTTTGCCGGGAGCCTTGGTCCTCCCCGTCTCTCTTCGTCTCCCATCGTACTATACAGAAGCCTTGAAAAGACTGTTAAGATAAGAAATCTTTTTCTCACATACAGCACGTAAGCTTCCCGGCCGTTTTGAGGAAGCAATGCGCTCTTTGGTCCAAAGCCAGGTAAAACGTTTAAACAACCTTACATATTCATCATCTGAAACACCTTTCCAGTAGGGAGCCTTTCTTTCTTTAAGAAGCTCCGGAGTACCAATCCCTGTTTCTTTCTTGTCTCTCAGATACATATCAAGAGGAAACCGGGCATTGTACTCCTGCCAGAGACTCACCGTTTCCTTTTTTGCAAAATCCCGTTGTTTTTCCCAGAACTCCAGAACATCTATGATATGATTAACCGGTTCAAAGGCCTTTTTCCCTCCGTCATAGATGGCACATCCTTCAAGAGCAATAATAATCTTTTCAAACTGGGAATGTTCAAATTCAGGACTGAGAAGAGCTCCAAGCTTGTAATTACGGAGAAGATCTGTATCCGGAAGCACATTTGCAAGAGGGGTTGCGGTACTGCCGAGAGCAAACCGCCCTTCCAGATAGATTAAAACTGTTCTTTCATAATGAGGATGCGTCTGCTTAAACCGTTTGTCCCATTTTTCAAGAACTTCTTCAGCTCTCACACCGCCGATGGTTATAAAAATAAAGTTCTTCAACTCAAGCTGCTTCTGTTCAAGATATTTCTCAAGATACACCAGACTGTTGTCGAGGGATGCCCCGGAAGCGACTATATCAGCACTGTACACTGTTGCATTATTGGGAACCTCAAACTTGCGATACGCGTCTTCGGAGATGACGAACTGAACACCCTCCTTCACCCGCTGACTGGAAATGTATGAGCTTGAGTGCCATTTATATCCGAAAGCCTTCCGCAGAACATCGCGTATTTGAAAATTTAAACCTCCCCGGAGGATATGATACACATTCACATTTCTGGAGTTAATCATACTGAGTTTCTCAAGGTGATTCAAACTTTTTAGTGCGTTTGTTATACCGTTACGCATCAATTCCGTAAAATCACAGTTAATTATTTCGGGGAAATTCATCATGTTCCTTGTATCACGGGTTGAGACTATGTACCGGTGCAGAGAAGAAGCGTCTGATTCTCTTTCTATCGTATAAATAGCTGCAGTCTCATCCTTAAATTTTCGAACCAGGTAATCTTTTATTTTCATATATGCTCCATGAGAGTTTATTTCTCATTTTAAGCTAAATAGAGACATATTGAAAGTATTATTTACACTTGGTAGACAAATTGTTATAGTGGTCTTGGAGGTCTTACATGAACTACTCCGGATTGCTGACTGATCTGTATGAACTTACCATGATGCAGGGGTACCTGCTTCAAAACCGAAATGAGAATGTTGTCTTTGATGTATTTTTTAGGAAACACCCCTTTTCCGGCGGATACTCCATTCTAACGGGAATAGAAGATGTATTGAATCTGCTCCCCCGTCTCTCTTTCTCAGAAGATGATATTGCATATCTGCGGAGCCTTAACAGATTTGAAGACCGGTTTCTTGATTATTTACGTAACTTTAAGTTTACCGGTGATGTCTATACCATGGATGAAGGGGATGTAATATTCCCTCAGGAACCGCTTCTTCGTATTCACAGCACAATCATGGAAGCCCAGCTCATTGAAAGTATCATACTCAATACCATTAATTTTCAAACACTTATAGCAACAAAAGCTGCAAGAGTTGTTCATGCAGCAGGTGGAAGCGGCGTTCTCGAATTCGGACTCCGCAGGGCACAGGGTGTTGATGGGGCACTTTCCGCGTCTCGGGCGGCATATATAGGCGGGGTTATTGCGACATCAAATACCCTTGCGGGAAAGTTGTATAACATACCGGTAACCGGTTCCATGGCACACTCCTGGGTTATGGCCCACGACAATGAACTGCAGTCTTTCGCAAAATTTGCCGAGTTGTATCCTGATGCGGCCATACTGCTCATTGATACCTTTGACACTCTTGGCAGCGGTATTGAAAACGCAATTAAAATAGGTTTGGATCTTAAGAAAAAGGGTAAATCAATCATGGTGCGCCTTGACAGCGGTGACCTTTTCTACCTCAGCAATAAGATAAGAGAAAAACTTGATAATGCCGGTCTTCAAGATGCAAAAATTGTTGTTTCAAACGATCTGAACGAAGAAATTATTCATCAGATGGTTACTGATGGTGTTCCTATAGATTTCTGGGGTGTTGGTACACAGCTTGTTACAGGAGGTATTGATTCCGCTTTTGGCGGAGTCTATAAGCTCTGTGCAAAAGAGAACAGCGGCAGGATGGTACCGACAATCAAGGTTTCCAATAATGCGGAAAAAACATCAAATCCGGGTGTTAAACAGGTTTACCGTTTCTATGACTCAGACGGTTATGCGATAGGAGATATGATTGCTCTGCAATCAGAGAAGATTCGTCCCGGAAGACCTTACAAGTTTTATCATCCGACCTATTTCCATAAAAAATATATCCTGAACAAGTATTCACGTATTGAACCGTTGCTCAAACTTCAGATGGAAAATGGTGTCCGGACCGGTGATTCTTTCACCCTGCAGGAAATACAGCAGAAAGTACAAAAAAATCTCACAAATTTTGATAAAACTTATAAACGGATTCTTAACCCTCACATATATAAAATTTCTCTCTCTGAAACACTGAAAAAATTAAAAGCGCAATTGATTGATGAATATAAATAAAAAACTCCCGAAAGGGAGGCACAGGACCTTTATTATTGCTGAAATAGGTACTGCCCACAACGGTGATCTATCGAGGGCAAAGGATCTTATACACTCCGCCCGGGATGCTGGTGCTGACTGTGTAAAATTTCAGTATGTTATAGCGGAAGAAATTATTCATCCTCTTACCGGCGATGTATTACTTCCCGGCGGGGCGATTCCTCTGTTTGACCGTTTTAAATCACTGGAAAGAGAACCGGAATTTTATTTATCCCTGAAAACAGAAGCGGAAAAATCAGGATTGTTGTTTCTGTGCACCCCCTTCGGCCCCCGCAGTGCTGAAGTTTTAATGGAGCTTCAGGTTGAAGCAATTAAAATAGCATCTCCGGAACTGAACTATTATGCTCTTCTTGACAAGGTGCAGTCGTTTCCCCTTATCATTTCCACAGGAGTTTCAACTCTTACGGATATTGACAGAGCCATCTCCCACTGCCCGGAGGAAACAGCAATACTTCACTGCATAACCGCCTATCCGGCACCTGAAACTGAGTATAATCTTAAAGTAATACCGAATTTAATGCGTATCTTTAATAAACCGGTCGGCATTTCAGATCATTCATTAAACCCTGTTCTCGTCCCCTCTCTGTCCGCATCAATGAAGGTATATGCCCTGGAAAAGCACATCACCTTTTCAAACACGGATAAAGGCCTTGATGATCCCATTGCTCTTACACCTGAAAACTTTAAACTCATGTGCAGGAGTGTTAGAGAAGCGGAACATGACGGATACAACGAAACACTCGAAAAAATGATATACGCTTTCGGCACAGAAAAAGTATTTACAACCCTCGGAGACGGAGAAAAAAAACTTGCCCCCTGTGAACGGGATAATTACAGGACAACGAACAGATCTATTATGGCAGTTGAAGATATAAAGAAGGGAACCCCTTTTACAGAAAGGAATATAGCTCTTTTGAGAAGTGAGAAATCCCTCTCACCGGGCCTCCCGCCCGATTATCTATCTATTGTTTTATTTAAAAAAGCTGCAAAAAACATCCCCAGCGGAACAGGGATAACAGGAAACTGTTTTTAACGGCAAACGCCGCTTATGAAGATTCGGTCTTTACCAGTTTCGCGAGTTCTTTTCCCCGCTGATATGCACGCTCATGAACTTCTTTATCAGCCGTTCCGTTCCATTCAACCGGATCAATAAACTCCCACTTCAATTTTTCTGTTCGTGCTTCAAAATCTTTCTGGGCACCGCCGCTCCAGCCCCATGAACCGAATCTGAACACCTTTTTATTCCAGATGTGCTTAATCCCAAATACATCAAGAACATACACAATAGGGGGAAACATCTTGTATTCATACGTGGGCATTCCAAATACCAGCCCGGCAGATTTCCATGCGTCTGCCAATGCCCAGGAAACATCCTCATTTGGTACCCGGTGAATATGAACCGGAACGTTTTCCGATCTGATGCCTTTAATAACGGAATGGAGAACCTGCTCCGTATGGCCGTACATACTTCCCCAGATGACAGTAATTTCCGGAAGTGCGGGACCATTCATATACGTAGCAAAATCTTTGTAAAGTGAAACAATCCTTGCCGGATTTTCCCTCCAGATAATTCCATGTGAAGGAGCAATCATTGCTATTTCAAGATCTTTCAGCTTATCAATCGCCTTAAGAACAAAGGTTGAAAAAGTTGATACAATGTTGGCATAGTATCTAAGGGACTCTTTATAAAAGAATTCATGATCTTCTTCGGAAAGTTCATCATCAAACACAGCTGCACCAATAGACCCATACGAACCGAAGGCATCACAGGAAAATAGAATCCGGGAACTCTTTTCGTACGTCACCATAGTTTCCGGCCAGTGGACGTTAGGAACTTCCTCAAAAACCAGCTCTTTCCCATCACCAAGATCAAGGATGTCGCCGCTCTTTACCGCCCGGATATTTTCCGTTATTCCGGAAAAAACTTTTGCAAGCTCAACCCCCTTTTTTGTCGCAAGTATCTCAATTCGGGGGTTTTCTTCAATGAAATCATGGAGCCATCCCGTATGGTCAGGCTCCAGATGATTAAGCACCAGATAGTCAATTTCTTTAAAAGAAAGAGGAATAGACTCAAGCTGTTCTTTAATAGTCAGGGGAGCATCATTCCAATCCCGTACAAGATCTATAAGAGCTGTCTTTTCCCCTTTCACAACGTAGCAGTTCAGGGACACCCCATGGGGAATGGGCCACATTCCCTCAAACATATCTCCGTTTTCAATGTTCGCACCAACACGGTATATTCCATTAACTATCTTAATTGCTTTCATTTTTTAATCCTCTGCTGAAAAATCATCTTTACTTGCACCACAGAGGGGGCACACCCAATCCTCAGGAATCTGATCAAAAGGGGTTCCCGCTGCTACTCCGTTATCCGGATCACCTTCTGCCGGATCGTAAACATATCCGCATACATCACATACGTACTTCATTAAAATTCTCCTTTCCACAAACCATGTTTATTACAATATTCTCTGGCAGATACTTCCGCAGCGTCTGTCTTAAAAACTGCTACCGGTTCATCACCAGGTTTAAGATACTGAAAGTAAGATTTACCGTAGGCAAGAAGTTCTATCCACTCTATGTAATGATCTTCAGCCATAGGATGCAGTGTACTTCCAACAGTAACTTTATAACCACCGTCAATTTTTTCAATTACAGGGACATGTTTCTCCGTTGCAGAATCAGCTGTCTTTTCCGGCAGTAAATTCATAGGTTTACCGCAGCAAACCAAAGTCCCCCCCGCTCCGTGTTCTACTGCTACTATATTCCCGCAGATAGAACACCTATACATTTCGTTTCGTTCAGCCATACTATTACCTTCCTTATACATTTAAAATACGTCGATTACCAATTTTCTCCCAGTAACTCAAAATAAGACTGCGCATGTGCACAGGCAGGGCATACCTTGGGAGCTTCATATCCCTCATAGATGTAGCCGCAGTTTCTGCAGCGCCATACGACCTTTTCGTCACGTTTAAAAACTTTTCCAGCCTCCAGATTAGCAACAAGATCATTGTACCTCTTTTCATGCTGCTTTTCCGCTACAGCAATCGCTTCAAAAACAGATGCAATTTTGTCAAATCCTTCTTCCCGTGCTGTTTTTGCGAAGGAAGGGTACATATCAGTCCATTCATAATTCTCTCCGCCTGCACCTGCTTTTAAATTTTCAAGGGTAGATCCTATAACACCAGCCGGGAATCCTGCAGTTATTTCCAGTTCTCCCCCTTCAAGAAACTTAAAAAGCCTTTCCGCGTGTTCTTTTTCCTGGGCAGCCGTTTCAGTAAAAATATCCGAAATTTGAATATACCCTTCTTTTTTTGCCTTGGAAGCAAAGTAGGTATATCGATTACGGGCCTGGGATTCACCCGCAAAAGCTTTTAATAAATTTTTCTCTGTTTCAGTACCCTTTAATCCAGCCATACGCTCTCCTTATAAATATATTTAGTAACCATTACTAGTATAATAGCCACTTATTAAAAAAGTCAAGTACCTCTCTGAAACTGTCATCTTGACTCCTCAATTTCTGCAAGAAGTTCATCTTCTATACGCAGCCGTCTGCTGATATCCCTGGCAAGATTCATAATTAAAATTGAAAATATCTGACAGCTGCATTTGTTTATTTCATACAATCCTCTGTTTGATAGTGTTAAAGTTGTTGTATCCTCTATGGCCCGGACCGAAGCTGCACACGGCTGTATATCAATGAGTTCCATTTCACCAAATGTTTCCCCTTCATCCAGTACAAGAAGCTGACGGAATCCTTCCCTGTGTTTACGTTTTTTTATAATTTCAACAGAACCCTTTGTAATAAAAAATATGCGGCTTCCACGTTCTCCTTCCCGTTCAATGAAATCACCGGTCACAAATGAACGCTCTTCAAAGAAAGGACGGATCAGTTCAATTTGATCAGCTGTTATCCCTCCGAAGAGACTGTGTGACTGCAGTGACGTTAAATCCATTTAAGAACTCCCCTTGTTAACTCTAGTACATAAATTCATCTGTTGCAAGATTTTTTATAAATATTATATTGTCAAAGGATGTGGATAGTTTTATACTCCCGCCATGAACAAGCGATTACTTCTTCTTCTTGTTACTGTACTTGCCGCTTTTCCTCTTTATGCGCATCCGCACATAATGCTCTTATCAGACCTTGATTTTATCTTTTCCGGCAGGACATGCAAGGGCGTCTGGGTTGAATGGGCATTTGACCGTTTTTTCAGTGCTTCAATTATCCAGGACTATGACACTGATCATGATGGTTCTTTCAGTATTAAGGAAATCAAGCAGGTACATGACCATGCATTCATCAACCTTAAGCATTACGGTTTTTTTGTTTCCTTCAGAAAGGGAAAAACACGGAAGAGCCCCGATTCGGTAACCAACTTCTCCGCCAGAGAAAAAGACGGTGAGCTTTTCTATAAGTTTTTTATCCCCCTCGATACCTTTAAGTTCAGTAATGGGTTTTATCTTTCAATTTTTGACCCCACCTACTATTGTGCAGTAAAATATCGAAAGAATCCTGTAAAAATTGAACAGTCAAAAGGGGAAACACCCTCATTTTCAATTGAAACAAACAAAAATTATCCTGTGTATTACAATCCTTATGGAGCGGCAAATGATACCTCAACGTACAATAAATGGAAACCCGGACTGCAGACAGCCTATCCTAAAGAAGTCCATATCTTTTTTAAGCAGTAAAAAGTACGGTATTTTATTCATTTTTCTCATTTTTATTTTAACTGCCGTTTCGGTTTCTGCGGATCCATTCACCTCCGGGAGTAACGGAGAAACTCTTCCGGCGGCATCTCGGGTTTCGGTAATTCATATTCCGAAATTTCTCATCACCTCCCAGCTTGTATTCAGAGAAAAGGCAGGAGATATCCTCTCCTCCCTTAAAAATAATCCCTCTGTTTCTGTATTATTGTGGTTCATTTTTATTGTCTTTATCTATGGCTTTTTACATGGGGCAGGCCCCGGACATCGGAAAACTGTTGTCTTTTCCCTTTTTTTATCCCGTTCAGCAAAATCATGGGAACCATTTGCCGCAGGTTTCCTTTCCGCGGGACTTCATGCCGGCACAAGTCTTATTCTCATTATCATTTTCAAAGTCATAAAACAAACAGTTGCAAGCTTTACCAGTTCAGAACTCCTGGCCTTCTACCTGGAGGGATGGACCTTCATAGCTCTGGGAATCTTTGCCGTGTTCCTTATCATCTTCAAAATATTTGAAAACCATAGAGTAACATCACAAAGCAAAACGGTTATTCATTCAAACAAAAATATATATGGACTCCTTTTTGTATCAAGCCTTTTCCCCTGTCCGGGTGCTACCATGATTCTTCTGTTTGCTCTTTCAGAAGGACTTCTTACCATAGGAATTCTTGGAGTTGTAGCCATGTCCCTGGGAATGGGAACGGTTATCTCACTCGTAGGATACCTGGCTATGACAGGAAGAGAGAGTCTTTTCAAATGGTTTAAAAACAGAGAAGATAAAGTCAAAAGTATCAGCGATAAGCTTGAGATAACATCGTATGTCCTCGTTGTGTTCTTTGCTTTATGGATGGGCAGCCCTTTCATCTACTGGCTTATTACCCACACCGGGGTATCATAAAACCGTACCTTTCATTTCAGAATCTGGTATGCAGTATTATCGGTTGGTTTACCGCCGATAGTTGTTCGTATAGTAGGAACACCTTCTGCCTCAAAAGCAGCTGCAACCTTGTCCTGCAGCTCCTTATCGGGAGTCAGGGCAAGCATATAACCGCCTCTTCCCCCTCCTGTAACTTTTGATCCATAAGCACCGAGAGAATTCGCAAGATTACAAAGATGAATCAATCTTTCATGAGATAGTCCCATTTCTATGAGGATTTCATGATTGGCATTCATAATTCTTCCGGTTTCTTTCAGATCTCCTCCGGTAAGAGCTGCTCCAAGGGCTTTTACCTGATCCCGTATACTATCCAGACGTTTATTAAAGAGAACAGGATCGGAGGATTCCTGTTCTTCAAGAAATCCTTTCAATGCTGCAGTATTTGCAGTAATTCCGCTGTTGCCAAGAACCACTTCTACCGGTCCGCTCATATCAATACGCTTAAACTGCTTTACACCATCCTTAATCCAGTATTGAATGACTCCGCCGTAAGTTGATACCGTGTTATCCAGACCACTGGGAAGGCCGTGATAGCCGAATTCACCTTCCCATGCCACATGGTTAATTCCAAGTATATCAAGGCCGAGATCAAACTCTTCATTACAAGCTCTGGCAAACGATACACAGATGGCAGCGCTGGCACCCACACCGCTTCCTGCCAGCAGATCACCGGAAACCGTAATTTTTATCGGATTCTTATCAAGATCCAGCCCCATTACTTCCACCATACGGTTAAAAGAGGCAATACTGTCCTTCTCTTTTGCTTTTTTATACCCAGGAACTTCAATCCTGTTATCTTCTACTATCCACCCCGATCCGGAGGGTAACCGTTCAACTTTACAGTATGTTTCAAAGGGTATCGCTGAAAGAACTGCAGGAATCTCCCACAGAACAAACTGGTCTCCTATAAGTATTGTTTTTCCAAATCCTTTACCTGTTCCCATTATCTTTCTCCCCAAGTTTGTATTTCATTTCTCACTCTGAAGCGCAAAACCCTTCATAAAACTGTCCTGCATTATATAGAAAATCAAGAGCGGCGGAATCATGGTCATTACAACGCCTGCCATAATAACACCCCAGTTATTACTGGATTCTGCGTTCATGAGCATTTTAATACCAATCTGCACAACTCGCATATTATCCGAATTTGTTGCCATCAGCGGCCACAAATACTGATTCCAGATATAGATAAACTCAATCACCGATAAAGCAGCTATAGTGCTCTTTGTCAACGGAAGGAGTACCTTAAAGAAATACTGCATTGGTCGGCATCCGTCCATTTTGGATGCATCAATCAGCTCTGACGGAACAGTTTTAAACCGCTGAATAAAAAGAAAGGTTCCTGTAGCAGATGCCCAGAAAGGAACAATAAGCCCCGCATAGTGGTTTAACCACCCCAGTTTTCCAACAACATTAAAAAGTGCGACAATTCTTACCGGAACAGGTAAGAGCAGTGATATAAGAATAAGAATAAAAAGGATACTCTTTCCCTTAAATTCAAAATGAGTAAAAGCAAAAGCTGCCAGAAGGCTCATGATAACTTTTCCTATGGTAACTGATACTGCAATAAACGCAGAATTAAACAGCATCCTCCCAAGATGCACTGCGTTCCATGCTGTTTTATAATTGGAGACAGCATTATTGCTGGGAATAAGACGCGGCGGATATGATAATGCCTGCGTCTCAGTCTGTGTACTGATAGTAAGGGAAAGAATCACCGGCAGACAAATAACAAAAACCGATAAAATTAAAAGCGCGTGAATCGACAGGGTCTGTAATTTTGTTCTTTTCATCTGTTTCTCCTACTGATAATGAACTTTTTTTTCTGTGGTCTGAAACTGCAAAACGGTTATACCGACAACAAGGAGAAATAAAACCAGACTTTCTGCTGCGGCATACCCTGTCTTTGAATTAACAAAGAAATCCCTGTACAGCTGATATATAAGTATATTTGTCGACCGTGCCGGTCCGCCTTCAGTAAGAACATCTATAAGACCGAAACTGCTGAAGTACGCGTACGTTGTATTCATTACAAGAAGAAAAAATGTTGTTGGTGAAAGGTAAGCAAAGGTTATGGAAAAAAACCTGCGCACCGGTCCTGCACCGTCTATGGCGGCAGCCTCTAAAGCACTCCGGGGAACGTTCCGCAGAGCGGTAAGATAAAAAACGATATTGTAACCCAAATTCTTCCAAACCGCAGCCATAATAATAATAAAAAACGCGGTGGTTCCCTGGGTAAGCCAGGTCCGGTATCCGGTAAAATAGCAGATAACACCATTAGCGGGATTGAACAAAAAGTTAAAGAGTGCACCGGCAATAGCTGGAGAAAGTGCGTATGGCCATATTAAAAAAGACCGGTAATACTTCATTCCCTTAATTTGCTCATTGAGAAGAAGCGCAATCATCATGCTGAAAATAAGCCCCAGAATTACCACTGCCAGCGTAAAAATAAAAGAAATCCCAAAACTGTGTATGTAGTCACTGTTGGAAAAAATATTTTTAAAATTGTACAATCCTGCAAATCGTTCTGCTCCGGTATACGGATGAACGGTAAACAGGCTCAATCTAAAGGTTTCAAGTGCCGGATAAAACAAAAAAACAACAAGAATAAGAAATGTCGGCAAAAGAAGAATGTAGGGTAACACATCACCTTTAAAAGTTGATTGTTTCATATATCGTCCTTTACGTAAAAGAGGGGCTGCCCTTCAAATAAGGGCAGCCCCTGTGTTAAAAAACTACTGTTTAATTACTTTATTCCATTCAGCCATAGCTGCATCAACTTTTGCTGCTGATTCGTCAAGCGCCTGCTGAACCGGTTTACCGGCATAACATTCCTGGATAGCAGACTGAATAATCGACCGAGCCTGTGGGAATACCCCAAGGAGTGCACCGGCTGTATTCAACGATTCAGGGCTGTCCAGCAGCTGGTTAAAAGCAGTAAGGTAATTAGGATTTTCTTTAAACCATCCCTGTGCTTTCAACTTGTCCATAGCTGTCTTACGTACAGGAAAGTATCCTGTTCCCTTGTGCCATTTAATTTGAGGACCATCGCTGGATATGTATTCAATCAGTTTAAGAGCAGCAAGCTGCTGTTCTGGAGTTCCGGTATTGGTCATCCACAGAGAACCGCCGCCGATAGCAACGCCGCCCTTGGCTCCTGCGGGACGCGGAATATAACCGGTTCCCATTTCCCATCCCTTCTCCTTAAGACCTTTGGTAAGAAGGTTTACATCAGAAGATGAGGACATAACCATGGCAACTTCACCGGAAACAAATGCTGCACGGTGATTTGACCATCCGGGACCTACATCAAGGAAAAGACCGTCTTTTTCCATTCCAACCCACCAGTCAAGTACCTTTTTCCCGGCTTCTCCGTTAAAAAGGGCCTTTGTGGGAAGTTCTTTACCACGGCCGTTGTCATTATTCACAAAAGGAGCATCCTGCAGACAGATCATCTGTTCAAAATACCATGAATGAAGGTTCCAGGTAATAGGAGTTTTAATACCGGCTTTCTGGAGAGCTACAGCAGCTTTCCGTATATCAGCGTAGGTTTTCGGAGGATTTTCAGGGTCCAATCCTGCTTTCTTAAAAAAAGTTTTATTATAATAAATCAAAGGTGTTGAAGAATTAAAAGGCATTGAATAGTGCTTACCCTGATATTTATAATAACTCTGTACAGGAGTAAAGAAATCACTCCACTTGATAGGAAGATTAAACTTTTTCGCCGCATCGTCTACCGGTGTAATAATATCGCTGTAAATAAGACCGAGGGTTCCGACATCGTAGGATTGGAATACCTGAGGTGCGTTCCCGGCTTTTACCGCTGATTTAACCTTGTTCAGCGTATCATTGTACGAACCGGTATACTGAACCTTTACCGTAATATTCGGGTTCTCTTTCATAAACTGGTCAACTATACCCTGTATAAGATCAATCCGGGTTCCTGACATTGCATGCCAGAACTCGATGGTTACGGGGGCATTCGCGTCCACCTTAACTGCTTTTTCTTCTTTCTTGCCTGTAGCAAACAATGCTGGAACAAGCATTGCAACAGCCAGAAGAAGGATCACAATTTTTTTCATCGCTTTCTCCTTAAAAATAATTTAACAAAAAACTACCTCTATATAGTTAAAACTATATTAGGATTCCGTTAATTGTTAATGAGCATTATACAACAAGGCGGCTTGTTGATCAAGTTTTTATTAAATATGTTTTTCAAATACTGTTTATGATCGTTTTTGGAAGTTTAAAGTATTTCACTTTTTTTGATATGCATTCTTTTTTGTTATATACTGTCATCAAGGAGTGAAATAAATGACAAAAAAAATAGTATTTATATGCCTGTTCATTTTACTCGCGGGAGCACCCTCCCTGATATTTTCCCAGGAACAGCCTGTATCTCCTGCACTGCAATACAAAGAAATAACCACCGCTCAGATAACCTTTAAGTGGACCATCAGTGAAGGTAATCTGTACGTTATTCTTTCCGCACCGACAGACGGCTGGGTTTCCGTAGGATTTGATCCGACACGAATGATGAAAGACGCAAATATAATTATCGGCTACGTTAAAGGAACTGAAGTTGTTATTGACGACCAGTTCGGAATAAGAACGACATCCCACAAACCGGATACAGAGCTGGGAGGAACGAACGATGTTACCGTTTTGGGAGGCAGTGACACCGGAGGCATAACTACCCTCAGATTCTCCATTCCGCTTGATTCAAGGGATACCTTTGACCGGAAGATTGAAAAGGGGAATGAGTACACCATACTTGTTGCATACGGAGCAAGAGACAATCTGACATCGTACCACAATAAAAGAGGAAAGGTAAAAATCACATTTTAATTGTTCTCAAATAACATATTTCATGAATTTCATAACAATATTTGCTAACTTATAACTTTTTCTTGACAAAAAGCTGTTTTTGTTGGAAAATAGTACAGGAGGATAAGATATGGGTAAAATTTATGTAATAGACGATGATCCTGATATTATTGATTTTCTGACCCTTGTCCTTGAAAAAGAGGGCCATTCTGTCGGTTTCCAAACCGATGAACAGAATGCGCCGAAAAACGCAGCTACCTTTGGAGCAGACCTTATTATTCTGGATGTTATCTTTCCGGAAAACGACAGTGCCGGGTTTGAAATTGCCCGGGAGCTAAAACATAGCAACCAGACAAAAAAAATCCCCATTATCATTCTTTCTGCTGTCAATCAAATGGGGAATTATTCGGGAAGTTTTTCCAACAGAGACAAGAACGACATCTATCTTCCCATAGAGGAATTCACTGAAAAACCCATTGAACCGGCAAAACTTATCAAGATAGTACAGAAACTTCTATGAGTATCCAGCAATCCTTTCCTCATTCCTCTATAGCTATTGTAGGAATGGGGAAAGGAGGTACATCAATTTTAAAGCTGCTTCTGCAAATCACGGGAGCCACGGTAAAGTATATTTGTGATACCAATCCAAAAACTGAAGGGATGATTCTTGGTTCCAGAATTGGTATTACCTGCTTAACAGAACTTAAGGGTTCTGATGTTGTAAGAGACAGATCCCTCAATCTGATTTTTGAAGCTACCGGCAAAAAGGATATTTTTGAATATCTACAGGAAGAAGTAGCTACATACTGCACTGTTATCGGTGCCGTCGGGGCTCGGGTAATTTATTACCTTCTCGACGGACAGCAAAAAATTACCGAAGAGCTGCAGCAGTGCAAGCTGATCCTCTCAGAAAAGGTAATGGAGAGAACGGAAGAACTTGAAAAAAGCAACCTGGAATTACAACGGCAGATTAATGACTATCAGGAACTGAATAAAAAATTACATCAGATCAATGAAGAAAAAACAAAATATCTTGTAAATGCGACACATCAGCTAAAAGCGCCCTTTGCAGCTATTCAAAGTTACACCGAGCTGCTTCTCGACGGTTACGCGGATACCTTTTCCGAAAAAGCGGAATCAATACTACGAAAGATGAAAGACCGCTGTATCCTTCTTTCCAGTTCCATTAAAGAGATGCTGGAACTGGCAAATTTAAATTCATTTCTTGAAGAGAATTTACAGACGGATACGGAGAATCTTGACACCATTTTGCAAAAGGTTGTTGATTCTTTGCATCCTCTTATAAAAAGAAAGCACATGATCGTTACGTTTCATTCCGGGAAGAGGCCCCATATAATCCGATGCAATAAAAAACAGATTGAAGCTCTCGCACAGATCCTTCTGGAAAACGCGGTTAATTATTCAGACCCGGGAATGCCGATTGATATCCTGATCAAGAAGGACAAGGGAGGCAGAATACTTTTTTCAGTTTCTGATAAGGGAATAGGAATCGATAAAAAGAATTTGCAGAATATCTTTAAAGAATATTTCAGGACAAACAGAGGCGTACAAAAATCCTACAATGGAAGCGGTCTTGGACTTGCAATTGCAAAACGGATAGCAGAGCTTCACCGCAGTGATATCTCTGTTGACAGCATCTCCGGCGAAGGTTCTGTTTTTAAAATAGAGTTTCCCAAGTAAAATTTATCATATTATAGAGCCCGGGATACGACATACACATACTTCAAAATGTTACCGCCCGTATTTTTAACATTATGTTCTGTTTCCGGGGGACAGTAAAAAAAAGTACCTTCGTGTAAGGCGGCAGGATCCCTGCCGGAGATAAGAAACTCTCCCTTCCCTTCAAGTACGATAATGAGCTCCTCACGGTCGTTTGTACTATGGATCCCCACTGTTTCTCCCGGCCGCAACCGTACCAGTCCTGAACGCATAACAACACTTTCCGGAAATCCTCGTAAAATTCGTGAGAACCCCGCTTCCTTCTCTTCCGGAATAATAAGTTTTGGTTCCATAATACCTCCCTGTTGACCGTAAGTATACTTCATTATTTATCTTTTTGCTATCATTATTTTATATTTTAGTATATTTTATTTGATTTATCATATTTATTGTGATATATTTTTAGTAATTGATATATCTTATACTTTCTCCTCGATATCGGAGATGTTGATGAAAGGGTTCGAATTACAAGCAACCGCTCCTCTTTCAGCCAGAGTTATATCTGTGGATGGGAGAATTCAGGGAGTAGGGTTCAGGCCTTTTTTGTACCGTCTTGCTGAAAAGTATGAATTAACGGGCTGGGTGAAGAACTGCACCGATGGAGTCCGCATATACATCGAAGGGCCTGAAAACAAAGTGCACTTGTTTATTAACGGGATCACATTAGACGCACCGGCTGCAGCCAAGGTACATTCTGTTCACGTCTCACCGGCAGCACAGGAATTCCTGCCCCGGTTTTCTATTCTTCCTTCAGAATCAGAAAAAACGAATGCTGCCATTTCTGAAATTCCTCCGGATATAGCAGTCTGTAAAGAGTGCCTTTCAGACATGAAATCCCATGGGTCACGGCTAAACTATTTCTTTACAAACTGTACCAACTGCGGTCCCCGGTTCACTATCATCAAAGCCCTTCCCTATGACAGGGAAAGTACAACGATGGTTCCCTTTACCATGTGCGGTAACTGTCAAAAAGAATACAGAGAGGTAACAGACAGAAGGTTTCACGCGCAGCCGGTCAGCTGTCTTAAGTGCGGTCCGTCTTATACCTTTCAGAGTAAAGATGAAACAATCACCAATGACCGGTTAATTTTACAGAAAATCAGGGAGATAGTAGCAAACGGCGGTATATGCGCCATTAAAGGGCTGGGAGGTTACCACCTGGTCTGTGATCCCTTTAACACTGAAGCTGTTGAAAGATTGCGTAAAGTAAAGAAACGCGAAGGCAAGCCTTTTGCCGTTATGTTTCCCACCGTAGAGGAAATAAGGAACCATGTGCAGGTATCCGAAACCGAAGAAAAAGCCTTAACCTCTTCTGCCGCCCCGATTGTACTTTTGAAACTCCGCAGAGGAACCTCAATCTCCTCCGTTGTGTACAGAAACCTGCCGGCACTGGGATGTATCCTCCCCTACACCCCCTTCTACCATGCTCTTTTCTCCATTACCGGACTGAAAGCTCTCGTTCTTACGAGCGGTAATATCTCTCATCAGACCCTTGTTACCGATAACAGGGAAGCTCTTTCCCTGTTTTTGGAAAGTACCGACGGAGTTGTTACGTACAACAGGGAAATCCATAACAGATGTGATGATTCAGTCGGCAGGGTATCAGCTAATATGTTTCGTCTTATCCGGCGTTCCCGGGGATGGGTCCCGGAATCCCTGCCTCTGAAAAATAATGCGGAAGGGATACTTGCCGTAGGGGCGGAACTTAAAACCTGCTTTTGTATCGGGAAAAACCACCGGGCTATTCTCAGCCAGCACATAGGCGATCTTAAAAACCCTGAAACGGTTGAAACCTTTAGCAGCACCGTTGAGCGGTTTAAACAACTTTTCCGCTTTTCTCCTTCTCTCATTGTTCACGATCTTCATCCTGACTACGCTTCTACAAGATTTGCCCGTTCTCTCGGTCTACCGGTGCTGGAAGTTCAGCATCACCATGCCCATATTGCCTCCTGCCTGGCGGAGAATGGAAAAGACGAGACCGTTATCGGTTTCAGTTATGACGGGACAGGACGTGGGGATGACGGGAATATTTGGGGAGGTGAAGTTTTACTGTGCGACCTGGAAGGGTATCAGCGTGCTTACCACCTGCCGTATCTTCCCATGCCCGGAGGCGATGCAGTTGTGGCAGAACCATGGAGAATGGCACTCTCCGTGCTTTACCGGACATACGGTAAAAACCTTTTACGGATGCCAGTTCTCTTCCTGAAAACTCAGGACCGGAACAAAATTGATATTGTTCTGAAAATGATCGAACGGAAGATCAACACGCCCTTAACGTCAAGTATGGGACGGCTGTTTGATGCTGTCTCAGCCCTTCTTGGTCTCTGTACGAAGGCATCCTTTGACGCGGAAGCACCCATGCGTCTGGAGGCTGTTCTGAAACAGGGTGTAACAACGTTCTATCCTGTCCCGGTGACTGAAACAATTGATACCTCGCACCTCATAACGGGAATCATTGATGACATCCTGCGGAACGTTACTCCCGGGGAAATATCGGCCAAATTTCACAACAGCATTATCCACATGACCGGTACCATAGCCGAACGTATACGCAACCGTACCGGTGTATCGGTCTGTGCTCTCTCAGGAGGTGTTTTTATGAATGCATATCTCCTTGAAGGATGTACGAAAATACTGGAGCAAAAAGGGTTCAGTGTATTATCTCACACCGAGATCCCGTGTAATGACGGTGGAATCGCATTGGGACAGTTGGCGATAGGTGCAAAAAAACGGGAAAAAGGAGCCGCATCATGTGTTTAAGTATTCCAGCTGAAATTATTTCCATTGAAGAAAATGGAAGGGCTCTCGTAAGTGTGGGAGGCACCAGATACAAGGCAAGTTTAATCCTTGTGGATAATGTAAAACCGGGAGATTTTATTCTTCTTCACTCGGGATACGCAATAGGTAAAATTGATCCTGAGAGAGCGTATGAAACACTGCATCTCATGGAAGGAATCAAGAGGAAGGCTGATGATACCACTCATGAGTGAATACAGGGATAAAACCCGGGTAGACGAAATTCTTACAGCAATACGTGATATATCCCGAAAACAGGTAACATTCATGGAGGTATGCGGCGGCCATACCATGGCTATCCATAAATCCGGCATTCCTTCGCTGCTTCCCTCCACCATAAAACTCTTATCCGGCCCCGGCTGCCCGGTATGTGTAACATCAAAGTACTTTATTGATGAGGCTGCGGCTCTTGCAAGAATGGATAACACCATTATTACAACCTTCGGTGATTTAATCCGCGTTCCCGGCTCACTCACCTCACTTTCCCGGGAGAAAGCGGATGGTCGAGATATACGAATGGTCTACTCCCCTCTGGATGCCCTGGCAGCTGCAAAGGAAAATCCTGATAAAAATGTAATTTTTCTGGGTATAGGATTTGAAACAACAGCACCCTCAAGCGCTGCGGCGGTTCTTGAAGCGGAAACGCTGAAGCTTGACAATTTCTACATCCTCTCAGCACATAAAGTCATGCCGCCTGCCATGTCAGCGCTCATAGACGGGGGAGTAAAGATCAATGGATATATATGCCCCGGACATGTCAGCACCATAACGGGATCTCGGATATACAAACCCCTCGTCGAGAAATACCGCATTGGATGTGTCGTTTCCGGTTTTGAGCCGCTTGATATCCTTCAGACCATATTCCTTCTTGTTAAACAGTGTGAAACAGACACTCCCGAACTGGAAAATCAATACACAAGAGCTGTTCAGGATAACGGGAACAGGAAAGCCCTCTCTCTGATGAACAAGGTTTTTGAACGTTCCGATGACTGGTGGCGGGGACTTGGAATTATACCTGACAGCGGATTGCAGTTAAAAAAACAGTACATAAAACATGACGCCCACAGGGTTTTTGAAATCAATTTTGAAAAAGGCCCCGAAGAAGAGGCCGGATGCAGATGCGGTGATGTCCTGAAAGGAACCATTTCACCTCCGGAATGTCCCCTCTTTTCCCGCGTCTGTACTCCCGGAAATCCCGTAGGAGCCTGCATGGTTTCCAGTGAAGGGGCCTGTGCCGCATGGTTCAGATACTCAGGGGAGGCAAAACCATGAAAGGGATCATTACCATGGATCATGGAAGCGGATACGGCCGGACGTCCGAGCTTATCGAATCCCTTTTTCTTGCCTCTTTTTCCGGTACAGGGCTGTCCGACCAGGGAGATTCAGCAATTCTTAGTATCGGATCTGATCACATAGCGTTTACCACAGATTCATTCGTCATTAAACCGGTATTTTTCCCCGGAGGAGATATCGGGAAGCTTGCCGTCTGCGGTACGGTAAATGATCTGGCCGTTTCTGGAGCCCATCCCCGGTATCTTTCCTGCGGATTCATACTTGAGGAAGGTCTTCCGCTGGAGGATCTGGAACGTATTGTTGCATCCATGGCACAAACAGCACAAGCAGGCGGTGTAAAGATTGTTACCGGTGATACGAAGGTTGTCGAGAAGGGTTCATGCGACAAACTGTACATCAATACAGCAGGCATAGGTACCATAAGGGAAGAATATACCCATATTACAAATGCTGAAAAGGTGAAACCCGGGGATGTCATTATCATAAACGGTACCATAGCTGAACACGGTCTTGCTGTTCTTTCATTTCGAAACTCATTTGAAAACTCAATTATCTCTGACTGCACTCCCCTGTCCGGGCTCATAGAGAAATGTCTGGAATCGGGTGCTGATATCCGGTTCATGAGAGACGCGACCCGCGGCGGGATTGCGGCGGTTTTATCAGAACTGGCGGTAAAAACAAAAACCGGAATAGAACTCTTTGAAAATGCAATTCCCATAAGGGATGAGGTTGCCGGACTGTGCGAGATGCTCGGGTTTGATCCTCTGTACGTTGCCAATGAGGGAAAGGTTTTAATGGCGGTATCAGAAAAGGAGGCCGGTAAAGTACTTTCAGTGCTGCATAACCATCCGGACGGGAAGAACAGCAGCATCATGGGAACCGTAACAGAGAAACATCCGGGAAGCATTGTTCTTAATACTTCCATAGGCGGCAGGCGGATCGTTGATATTCCCGCCGGAACACAGCTGCCGAGGATATGCTGATGCATGAGATGAGCGTTGTATCGAACATTATAAAGATTGCCCTCCAGACAGCGGAAGAAAATAATCTCGCAGCAGTAACGAAAATCAGAATAAAGGTAGGCAGTCAGCATCATCTGGCTCCTGATCTCATGGAATACGCTTTTTCTTTTTTTAAAAAAGATACCGCTGCCGCTGAAGCTTCCCTGGAAATCAAAAAAGTACCGGTAACCATGAAATGTCTCCGATGCGGCAGAACCTTTACCGTAAACGAAGGTATCTATATCTGTCCTGTATGTGAATCGGTACACGTGGAAATGCTGACAGGCAGAGAATTAATTATTGAAAATATAGAGGGGGAAACACAGTGAAAATAGAAGTGATGAAGGCCTTGATGGAGGATAATGCCAGCAATGCCCAAAAATTACGGAATTTGTTTTCAGAAAAAGAAGTTCTGGTACTTAATCTTATCAGTTCTCCGGGATCAGGAAAAACCACTCTTCTGGAGAAAACGCTGGCGGAATTGAAGGATAGATATTCCATAGGGGTTATTGAAGGAGATATTACCACAGCGAGAGACGCTGAAAGGCTTACACAGTTCAATATACCCCAGGTAGTTATCAATACTGATGGAGCCTGTCACTTGAACGCCAACAGCATCGAAAAAGCCCTGGAGAGTTTTGATCTTGATGCGCTGGACCTTCTTTTCGTTGAGAACGTAGGAAACCTTGTATGTCCGTCGGAGTTCGACATCGGGGAGTATGCCAAAATAGCAATGGTAAGCACCACAGAAGGAGATGATAAACCGGCCAAGTATCCCCTCCTTTTTCAGGAGGCAAAACTTGCACTCCTGAATAAAACAGACCTTATTCCCTACACAAACTTCAATTCGGACGCTTTTTACCGGGATTTACAGAATATCAACCCCGGAATACCTGTCCTTGAGATGTCGTGCATAACCAATGACGGTCTTTCGGGCTGGTTTGAATGGATAATAGCAGAACTGAAAAAAAGGAGGATACATAATGACTGAAGTACTGGAGATACAGTCAACGAAAGATAATGTAATGCTGGGTCTGCAAAAAGCACTCTCGGAATACTCCATCGCCGCACTTACCAGAAAGGGAGGGAAAGTCCTTTTCGATTATGTGGATTCTGTTGATAAAATAGAACTTGAATATACGCCTACTGTTCTTTCCCCAAAGAAGTTCTTTTTCCCGCAGGAGGAAGTTATTCTGGAGTATACCCTTGAAGGAAAGGTGAATACAAAAATTGAGTATAAAAAGACAGTCCTGTTCGGTGTCAGACCCTGTGATATAACCGGAATACAGATCCTTGATGAAGCATTCTCAGAAAGTAACGGGGATCCGAACTACCTTACAAAACGGGAAAACTCGGTAATTATCGGCATCGACTGTAAAAGCGTATGTGATGAAAACGCCTTTTGCTACAAGGTGGCTTCCCAGAATCCGGAGAAAGGGTTTGATATCATGCTCCGCGATCTTGGGAATGATTATGCCATGACCATCGCGACCCGGAAAGGTGAAGTGTTTGCTGAAGAATATTTCTCAACCTTCAAACCTGATTATGAGGCGCTGCATGAGTTCCGCGTTCAAAAAGAACGGGCCTTTGAAGAAGCGGGAGGTCCCTTTGAAGAACTTGAAAACCTGCCTGCAATATTCAGTGAGAACCAGTTTCATCCCATTTGGGATTCAGAAGCAGAACGGTGCTTAAGCTGCGGTTCCTGTATCATGGTGTGTCCGACCTGTTACTGTTTCGATGTAATTGATGAGCTTTCCCTCAGTATGAAGATAGGAGACCGCCTCAGGAGATGGGACGCATGTATGCTGCGCAGTTTCGCGGAAGTATCCGGCGGTGAAAATTTCCGGGAAGAGGTAAAAAACAGGGTAAAGCACCGTATAAACAGAAAGTTCAATTTCCTCATGCTGAAACACGGCAGATCTGTCTGTGTCGGCTGCGGCAGATGTGTACGGAGCTGTCTTGCTGATATTTCTCCGGTAACAATCGTGGATGCCCTGACAAAAACAAGTAAAGAGATGAGACTTGAAGAAAAAAACAATGATCTGTACCTGCCGGAGAAAGCATACATACGGAAGATAGAATCATTTACGGACAAAGAAAAGTTTTTTGAACTGGAAATGGAAAATGGTAAAAGCCTCGGGGCGCAGCCGGGTCAGTTTATCCTTCTTTCCATCTTCGGGATCGGGGAAGCTGCCATATCCGTATCTTCACCCCCCAGTTTCGGAGACCGGTTTGAAATTGTTGTCCGTGCGGTTGGAGATGTTACCAACAAACTTCATACCCTTACTGAAGGTGATTTTGTTTTTATACGGGGGCCTTTCGGCCATGGCTTTGATGAAAACATATTACGGAAAATGAAGGGGAAACATCTGCTCTTTATAGCCGGAGGTATAGGATACGTTCCGCTCCGTTCTCTCATTAACCTCACCTTAAAACAGACAGATTTGTACAAAAAGATATCAATTCTGTATGGCTGTAAAACACCTGAAGACAGGATGTACAAGGATGAACTTGCCTATATTTCAACCCTCGGAGGCAACGTGGAACTCCTTGAAACTGTTGATAAGGGTGATGATACCTGGCTTAAAAATACCGGGGTAATAACAACCCTTATTCCCCAGGTCGATTTCGATCCTGAAGAGACAATTGCTGTTGTCTGCGGACCGCCGGTTATGTACAAATTCGTAACAAAAACCCTGAATGACCACGGTATTCCCAACAGCAGCATCTACGTTTCTCTGGAGAGAAGGATGAAATGCGGCGTAGGCAAGTGCGGCCACTGCCAGATTGATGATATCTATGTATGTCAGGATGGCCCTGTTTTCAGGTTCTCGGATATAGAAGATAAAGAGGAGGCACTGTAATGAGTAAACCAAAAGTAGCTTTCTTTGATTTTACATCCTGTGAGGGATGCCAGCTGTCCATTCTTAATCTTGAAACAGAATTACTGGATCTGCTGGAAATTATCGATATAGTGGAGTTCAGAGAAGCAATGAGTGAAAAATCTCCGGTTTTTGACATTGCTGTTATAGAGGGGAGTTACTCCCGGGACAGTGATTTGAAGCGGCTTAAAAAAATACGTGAAACAGCCTCGGTTGTTGTAGCCCTCGGAGCTTGTGCCCACATAGGAGGGATAAACGCTCTCCGCAACAGTCAGAACAAGGAAGATTTGATGAAAAAGGTGTATCCTGATAATCCGTTCCTGTACGAAACGAACGAAAAAGCTCTTCCGATCTCGGGAGCTATCAAGGTAGATGCCTTTGTTCCAGGGTGTCCCGTTGATGTCAAGGAGTTTGTACGGGTTGTCAAGAACCTTGTCCTTGGTAAAGATCCGGGACTCCCGACCTACCCCGTCTGTGTTGAATGTAAATTAAACGAGAATGTCTGTGTGTATGAGCTGGGAAAAACCTGTCTCGGTCCGGTGGTACGTGCCGGCTGCAATGCCGTCTGTACGAGCAGCGGAGGTGTATGCATCGGCTGCAGAGGACTTATCCCGAATCCTAATATTAATTCCCAGAAAGATATTATGGAGAAATACGGCCTTGATATGAAGCGGATTATCGATTCCGTCAATATGTTCATGACTGAAGATGCCAAGGGGGTACAATAATGGGCGAAACAATTACTATTGGGGTAAATCACATAACCCGGGTTGAAGGTCACGGAAATATAAAGGTAGATGTTCAAAACGGTGAAGTAAAAGAATGCAAACTTGAAATTGTAGAAGCACCCCGTTTTTTTGAAGCGATGCTTGAGGGAAGACACTATACGGAAGCATCTCTGATAACATCAAGGATCTGCGGTATCTGCTCGGTCGGGCACCAGCTTGCGTCGGTAAAAGCAACGGAGGATGCCTTTGGCATAAAACTTTCAAAGCAGAACAGGCAGCTTAAAACACTCCTGGACATGGGACAGTATTTTGAATCGCACGTGCTGCACACCTACTTTCTCGCGGTTCCGGATTTTGTCGGCGCCCCCTCGGTCTTTCCCCTTATTGCTACCCATAAGGATGTCGTCCTCTCAGCATTAAAATTAAAAAAACTGGGACATGATATAGGGGATATGGTCGCAGGACGCCTCGTTCATCCTATTTCCATGACACCCGGAGGATTTACCATGATGCCGACGGAAAAGAAACTGGAAGAGATTCTCGACCGGATTCAGGATGCAAAGGGTGAACTGGAAGACGGAGCAAAACTTATTTCCCAGCTGAAGCTCCCTGATTTTCAGCGGGAAACTGAGTATATATCCCTCTACAAAGAGGGAGAGTACGCTTTTATAGACGGGAACATCTATTCCAGTGATAAGGGTGAAATTTCCTACAAAGATTACAGGAACGTAACAAACGAATACCTTGTTCCCCACTCAACTGCCAAAAGAACCCGTTTTTCCCGCAGTTCATACATGGTTGGAGCCCTCGCGCGATTCAACAACAACTACTCCTGGCTCAGTGACAGTGCCAAGGAAGCAGCCGAAACACTTGGCCTGAAACAGGGCTGCTACAACCCGTATATGAATACGGTCGCGCAGATGGTGGAGCTGTTTCATATTATCGATAACAGCACAGCTATCATTGAAGACATGCTCTCAAACGGTATAAAAGATGAAAAACCGGTGGTTCCGGAACTTAAAAACTGTACCGGTGTCGGGGCAGTGGAGGTCCCCCGGGGGATTCTGTTCCATGAATATACCTATGATGACAAGGGGTTCATTACAAAAGCGAACTGTATTATCCCTACCGGCCAGAACCTGCAGAACATTGAAGATGATATGAACGAGATTGTTCCTGCCGCGCTGAAGGTCCGTTCAAAAGAAGAGCTGACCCTCGATCTTGAAATGCTTGTCCGGGCGTACGATCCGTGTATATCCTGCTCATGTCACCTGCTGGATGTTGAATTTATAAATGAATAACCCGGTCCTTGTCCTCGGCGTAGGGAATCCTCTACGCCGGGACGACGGGATCGGTCCCGCGGTTATACGGAAACTGTCAGAACGGAAAGAGGAATCATGTATCCTTCCTGACACAGATATTGTTGACGGAGGAACTGACGGCCTGGGGCTTATTGAATACTTCAAAAAGTATAAAAGAGTCATCCTTGTTGATGCTGTTGAAATGGGAAAGCCCCCCGGAAGTATTAAAATTTTCACCCCGGATGAAGCTGTTTTACACAGCGGCACCGATTCACTCTCTACCCATGGTTTCGGTATTCCGGAACTTATTAACCTTGCCCGGGAACTGGACATCCTTCCCGATCTTACGGTCATCGGCATACAGCCGGAAACAACGCAATACGGACTTGAACTCTCAAAAACCGTTTCATCCTGCATTGAGAAAGTGTGCCGGCTTATTGAATAAAATAAAAGCAGTACGTATGCAGCCTTGCACATTGGATTGCTTTCTGGTATGGTCAGCTTAACAGCTCATATATTTCTGGAGATAGGGTCCGGAAGTTTCTACAGGCAGCCGTAAATTGCCTACTATGAGCGGAGACAGCTTCTATATCAGACCTCTCTTCTTTTTATAAAACAGCACCAATGCTGTTTTTACAGAGTGGGGGGCAGAAGGTTCTCTCCGCCGGCCCTTATTTTCCGGCCTGGAGGGTCCTTCTAAAATGCACAGTTCCTTTCGTGTCTTTGTAGAGAAGAGGCACGGCTATTCGGCAAAATCAAAAAACATTCTGAAAGAGCTAAAGAGCCTTTTTCATCTCCCTTTACTGGAAGATGTGAGACTCATAACATTTTACGAAATCTTCGGGCCTTCCCCGGAAGAAGGGATGAAGTACGCAGAGGAGATCCTTTCCGAACCCCCTGCGGATATCTTTTCTACGGAATTTCAATCCTCAGAAGGAAGATTTATTGCCGCGGAGTACCTGCCGGGTCAGTTTGACCAGCGGGCCGATTCAGCAGAATCCTGTTTTGCCCTTCTTCTGGGCCGTGACGGAGTTTCCGTAAGGTCCGGACAGATACTGGATCTTACCGGCAGTATTTCGCAGGAGGAGTACAGCCGGATAAAGGACTACTGGATAAACCCCGTTGAGATGAGGGAGAAGCGTTTTGAACCGGAGCCCGCTCTGGGAACTTACCCGCCGCCGGAGAAACCGGAAATACTTACCGGATTCACCGCCGCAGGAAAAGATGATCTGGAGAAGATTATCTTAAAATACGGTCTTGCAATGGACATAAAGGATCTGATGTTTACTCAGGAGTACTTCAAGTCAATAGACAGAGATCCTTACCTTGGCGAGATCAGGGTAGTGGACACATACTGGTCGGACCACTGCAGACACACCACCTTTGAAACTGAACTTTCGGAAATAGAATTTCCTTCCCGGGGAATTACAGAGCCTGTCAGGGAGGCATGGGAAACCTACCTGGCTGCCCGGAATCGTACCGGTAGAGAGTCGAAACCTGTTACCCTTATGGACATAGCAACAATATGGGGAAAGGATATGCTCAAACGGGGTAAACTCGAAGACCTGGAGGTATCCGAGGAGATAAATGCCGCAAGCGTAAAGATAAAAGCGGATACACCCTCCGGAGAAATTGACTGGCTTATGATGTTCAAGAATGAAACCCACAACCATCCCACGGAACTCGAGCCCTTCGGAGGAGCATCCACCTGTATCGGAGGGGCCATAAGGGATCCTCTTTCGGGAAGAGCCTTCGTATACCAGGCGGCAAGGATTACCGGAAGCGCGGATCCCAGAAAGGGACCCGAAGAAACCCTTAAAGGGAAACTGCCCCAGAGGTACATTACAACGAGAGCCGCCGCCGGCTACAGTTCCTACGGGAACCAGATTGGGCTCGCTACATCCTTTGTCAGGGAGATATACGACAGCGGTTACGCAGCAAAACGGATGGAGGTTGGAGCGGTAGTTGGCGGTGCCCCGGCGGAACATGTTATCCGTGAAGCTCCGGCTCCCGGAGACGTAGTGCTTGTAATAGGGGGTGCAACGGGCAGAGACGGATGCGGGGGTGCTACAGGATCCTCGAAGAGCCACAAGGAAGACTCCATAACCACAGCGGGAGCGGAGGTTCAAAAGGGGAACGCCCCGGAGGAAAGAAAACTCCAAAGACTTTTCCGAAGCAAGAAAGCTGCATCCATAATAAAGAGATGCAACGACTTCGGGGCCGGGGGAGCATGTGTTGCAATAGGGGAGCTCAGTCCCGGGGTAAGGATACACCTGGACAGACTTCCGGTTAAGTACCGGGGACTTTCGGCAACGGAACTGGCAATATCCGAATCCCAGGAAAGGATGGCCGTTGTAGTAGCCGCCGAAAACCGGGACAAGATGATAGAACTGGCGGCAGAGGAGAACCTCGAAGCCGTGAGCGCCGCGGAGATAACGGATAACCGGCGGCTTATAATGGAGTACGGCAGCGAAAGAGTTGTGGATATCAGCCGCAGCTTTCTCGACACCAGCGGAGTTGACCGGAAAACAACGGCAAAGATAAAAGAGATCGATCCCCTGACAGCCCCTTTCACACCGAAGGCGGATGGAGAAAGCATAAAAGAAAAACTTTTAAACCGCTTAGGCAGACTCGATGTTGCCGGCAGAAAGGGTCTTGTAGAGATGTTCGACAGCACCGTGGGCGCCGGAACAGTACTTATGCCCCTTGGCGGGGTGTATCAGGAGACGGAGGCTGAAGCCTCGGTTCATCTCCTGCCCATTACAGGAACGAAGACTGCCAGCGTTCTTGCCGCGGGCTACAACCCTGAGATTTCAAAGTGGAGCCCCTTTCACGGCGCTGTTTATGCGGTTACAGAAGCCCTGTCACGGATTGCAGCTGCCGGAGGGAACTGGGAGAAAACAAGGTTCAGCTTCCAGGAGTACTTCCCCTCCCCCGGCAGCAATCCTCAGATGTGGGGGCTGCCCCTTTCGGCCCTTTTAGGGGGATTATGGGCTCAGGCAGCCTTTGACCTTCCGGCGATCGGGGGAAAGGACAGCATGTCGGGAACCTTCGAAAACCTTACTGTACCCCCTGCTCTTATAGCCTTCGGGGTAACCACCGCCAGGGGTGACAAGGTTATATCCCCGGAACTAAAAAAGGCCGGTAATTCCCTGTATCTTCTCTACACTCCCAGAGACAGCAGCCTTCTGCCGGAGGTCGGGGTCTTCAAGAAAAACATGCGGATTCTGCAGGAGGGGATAAAAGGGGGCAGGATAGTTTCCGCCTGGAGCCTTAAGGAGGGGGGACTGGCCGAAGCCCTCGCCAAGGTATCCTTCGGCAACAGACTCGGAGCGGAGGTGGACCTGACCGGCATTGATATCGGCCTGTTCGATCTCTCCTACGGAAGCTTCCTGATAGAAGCGGAGCAGGGGTCTAACATCCGGGAAGCTGAAAGGTTAGGAGAGGTTATCCCCTCCCGGAAACTCAAACTGAAAGGGGAACATGGAGAGGAAACCATAGCCTTAAAGGAAGTCTTCGAAGAAAGCAGGAAAACTCTTTCGGAAGTTTTTCCCCTTTCCAATTCACCTGAGGGAGATGTCAGGATCAAAGAGAATCTGAAGACTAAACAGACAGCAGCCGGGTTTAAAGAGAGTCTTGCATCCCCGGTAATCCCCACCCCTCCCAAAGTAATTATCCCCGTGTTCTACGGAACCAACTGTGAGGATGAAAGCACTCTGGCCTTCCGGAAAGAGGGAGCGGATGTGGAAACCTTTATATTCAGAAACAGAAGCTCTTCGGATGTAAAGGAATCCATAAGAGTTCTGTCGGAGAGGATAAAAAACAGCCGGATACTCTTTCTTCCCGGAGGGTTCTCCGCCGGAGACGAGCCTGACGGATCGGGAAAGTTTATAGTCTCTGTTCTCAAGACCCCTTCGGTATCGGATGCGGTAAGCACCCTTCTGGAAAAAGAGGGGCTTATCCTTGGTATCTGCAACGGCTTTCAGGCCCTTATAAAATCGGGGCTCCTCCCCTACGGGAAGATCGGAGGCGTGGATGAAAAATCTCCCACCCTTATCGAGAACACCGTCGGGAGACACATCTCTGCAATTGCACCGACCAGATACACCGGAGCTTCATCTCCCTGGCTGGAAGGATTTACCGAAGGGGAGATCCATCACCTTCCTTTTTCCCACGGCGAAGGCAGATTCAAGGCTGAACCGGAGGTTCTGGACAAACTGTTTGCCTCCGGCCAGGTAGCTTTTCAGTACGCTGACCTTAAGGGCAATCCTCTTACAGGGGAGGACTGCATAAACGGAAGTGACGGAGGAGTGGAAGGGATCATCTCTCCGGACGGCAGGATCCTGGGGAAGATGGGGCACAGTGAAAGATACAGGGATATGCTCTATAAAAACTATCCCGGATTCAAACATCAGAACATATTTGCAGCTGGAGTAAGATATTTTAAGTAAGGAGGCATTTTTATGCAGGTGGCGCTGATTATGGGATCAAAATCCGACACGAAGAGTATGGCCCCCGCCGCTGAACTATTAAAGGATTTTGGAGTAAAGGCACGTTCCTTCATTCTCTCCGCCCACAGGGTACCGGAGAAGCTGGAGGAGGTTCTAAGGGAGCTGGAAAAAGAGGATACCGTCTGCATAATTGCAGGAGCCGGCCTAGCGGCGCATCTGCCCGGGGTTATTGCATCAAAGACGCTGATCCCTGTTGTGGGGGTACCCCTGGATGTAAAGCTCGGAGGAATGGATGCCCTTCTCTCCATAGTCCAGATGCCCAAGGGAATACCCGTGGCAACGGTCGGGATAGGCAACTCGGTAAACGGAGCACTGACAGCACTGCAGTTTGCCGCCGCAGCTGATCCGTCTGTAAAAGAAAAACTGTCTGAATACAGAAAAAACATGAAAGAAAAATTTTTATCCGAAAACGGAGGGGAGATTACGTTATGACAAAAGGGAAGATGATCTATGAGGGAAAGGCAAAACAGCTCTTTGAGACTGAAGACAGGAACAAAGTACTGGTCTATTTCAAGGACGATGCCACTGCATTGAACGGAGCCAAGATGGCTCAGATTCACGACAAGGGAATTGTAAACAACAAGATTACATCCATGCTTTTCAAGCTGCTGGAGAAAGAGGGAATTCCGACCCATTTTATCGATAGAATAAGCGACAGGGAACAGCTCTGCAGGAAAGTCGATATCTTCCCCCTTGAGGTAATTGTAAGGAACGTTGTTGCAGGGCACATGGCTGAACGTGTAGGGCTTCCCGAGGGAACGGAGATACCCAACACCATATTCGAGATAAGCTATAAAAAGGACGAACTCGGAGATCCGCTTATAAACGATCACTATGCGGTAGCCCTGGGTGCGGCCACCTACGAAGAACTCAAAGAAATCTACGCCATGGCCGGCAGAATAAACAAGATCCTTATCGATTTCTTTGCCACCCTGGGTTTGAGACTTGTGGACTTCAAACTCGAGTTCGGGAAGGACGAAGAGGGGAACATTCTTCTTGCCGACGAGATAAGCCAGGACACGTGCAGACTGTGGGATCTTGAAACCGGGAAAAAGATGGACAAGGACCGGTTCAGAAGAGACCTGGGAGATCTGGAAGAGACCTACCGGGAAATTCTGAAACGTGTGGAGTCAAAGCTTAAATGAACGACAAGATGGAGGAAGAATGCGGAGTTTTCGGGGTATTCGGAAGCTCCGGGGATGAAACTGCCAACCTGATCTATTCGGGACTCCTTGCCCTCCAGCACCGGGGGCAGGAGAGTGCCGGAATTTCCATCCAGACCGGTGAGAAGATAATAACCCGCAAAAGCATGGGACTGGCCAGCGAGGCTTTCAAGGCAGTAAATCCGGAAACCCTAACGGGAACATCCGGGGTCGGCCATGTAAGATATTCAACATCAGGGGATAAAAGTCTTACCAACGCCCAGCCTCTGGTGGGACACTGCAAACTTGGGGACCTGGCAATAGCCCATAACGGGAACCTGGTCAACGCGGATATTATACGGTCCCTTATGGAGGACGGAGGCACCGTTTTTCAGACAACCAGCGACTCCGAAATTCTGCTGAACCTGATATCCAGAGGAGCTTCCTCCGGGAGCTACGACAAGGCTATAAGGGAGGCTGCAAGTGCGGTAAAGGGATCCTACTCAACCATTATACTTACCGAAGACCGCCTTGCCGCAGTAAGAGACCCCTACGGGATAAGGCCCCTCTGTATCGGCAAACTGGGGGATATCTACATAGTATCCTCCGAGACCTGCGCCCTGGATGCGGTGGGAGCCGACTTTGTAAGGGACATTGAACCGGGAGAGCTGGTTTTCATAGACAAGAACGGAATCCACAGCGAGATAACGGGAAAGGGAAGTGAACAGAACACATGTCTTTTCGAGTACATCTACTTCGCCCGTCCTGACAGCGTAATAGACGGCATAAGTGTCTACAGGTTCAGGTACCAGAGCGGAATGGAGCTCTACAACGAACATCCGGTCAAAGCTGATGTAGTTGTAGGAGTTCCAGACTCCGGACTTGCTGCTGCCCTGGGTTATGCGGCAGCTTCCGGTATTCCCTTTACCCACGGACTAATAAAGAACAAGTACAGCGGGAGGTCCTTCATCGCCCCCTCCAAACACTTAAGGGAGCAGACCGTAAACGTCAAGCTTAACGTACTTAAGGAAGAGGTAAATGGGAAGCGGGTTATTCTGATTGATGACTCTCTTGTCCGGGGAACTACGAGTAAAAAGCTGATCAAGTCTTTACGAAAAGCGGGAGCTGAGGAAGTGCACCTGGGGATTGTTTCACCCCCGGTTACACACTCCTGCTACTTCGGAATAGACACCCCCTACAGAACCGAGCTTATTGCCGCGGGAAAGAGTACCGAAGAGATATGCCAGCTTATAGGTGCCGATTCTCTCTTCTACATTTCTCCCGAAGGTGTGCTGAAGTCCACGGGAAAAGAGAAGGGATTCTGCATGGGCTGTTTTAACGGGATCTATCCCATGTCATACAGTTAAGAGGTAAAGATGAGTAAAAACTACAAAGAGGCCGGAGTGGACAAGGAAGAGGGATACCGCTCCGTATCCCTTATGAAAGAGCACGCGGCCAAAACCGCAGACAGGAACGTTCTTGGCGGGCTGGGGAGCTTTGCCTCCCTGTACGCTCTTCCGGCTATGGAAGAACCTGTTCTGGTCAGCGGAACCGACGGGGTAGGCACGAAACTGGAGATTGCCCTTAAACACAGAGTTTACGATACAGTGGGAAAGGACTGTTTCGCCATGTGCGCCAACGACGTCCTGTGCCATGGGGCGAAACCCCTGTTTTTCCTGGACTACCTTGCCTGCGGGAAACTGGAAGCGGAGGTTGCATCGGAAATTGTAAAGGGGATCTCCGAAGCCTGCACAGAGGCACAGTGCTCCCTGGTCGGCGGAGAGACCGCCGAGATGCCCGGATTCTACCGGAAAGGAGACTATGACGTTGCAGGTTTCTGCGTCGGAGCAGTGGAACGGAAGAAAATAGTCGACGGTTCAAAGGTAAAAGAAGGTGATCTCCTTCTCGGGATCGAGTCCTCGGGCATTCACAGCAACGGATTCAGTCTGGTAAGAATGCTCTTCAAGAATATGGAGGCCGATTTTGAAGGCTCTCCCCTGTACAAGACCCTTCTTACCCCCACAACCTTATACGTTACGCCCGTTTTGAAGCTTCTAGGGCAGATTGATATCCGCGGAATGGCCCATATAACCGGCGGCGGACTTCCGGAGAATCTTCCAAGAACCATCCCCGAGGGTCTCGGCGTAAGGGTTGACAAGAGTTCCATACCCGTTCCTTCAATCTTCAAATACATTCAGGAACAGGGAGTGGAGGAAGAGGAGATGTGGAACACCTTTAACATGGGTATAGGATTTGTTCTTGTTATGGATCCTGCAGATTTTCAGACAGCCCGCAGGCTGCTTGAAAAAGAGGGGCTTGAATCCTTCGCAATAGGTTCTGTGGTAAAGACAAAGAATCCGGAGGAGAAGTTTTGCTTCGTATAGGGGTTCTCATATCCGGCGGAGGAACCAACCTTCAGGCGCTTATTGATGCCGTAGATGGGGGTATTCTGGATGCACGGATTACCAAAGTAATCGCCGACCGACCCGCCGGGGGGCTTAAAAGGGCAGCATCAGCGGGAATACCCGCCATTATGCTGGACAGGACGATCTACGGAAAAGAGCTTTCCGAAAGGATTATGGAGGAGCTTAAGGGGGAAGCGGACATTGTTGTTCTTGCAGGTTTTCTGTCTATTCTGGGCAGCTCTTTTGTGAAAGCGTACAGGGGCAGGATAATAAACATCCACCCATCCCTGCTGCCATCCTACGGAGGTAAGGGGATGCACGGCATTCATGTACACGAAGCTGTTATAGCCGCAGGGGATAAGTACAGCGGCTGCACCGTTCACCTTGTGGAAGAGGGAGTGGATACGGGGAAGATTCTCGCTCAAAAAAAGGTAAGAGTAGTACCCGGCGACACCCCGGAAAGTCTTGCCAAGAGGATTCTTGAAGAGGAGCACTCCCTTCTCATATCCGCAGTCAAGAATATGGCAAAGAGCATGGAGGATAAACAATGAAGATAATGGTTCTCGGCAGCGGGGGGAGGGAGCATGCCCTTACCTGCGCCTTTTTAAAGAACAGAGATGTTGAAAAGATCTACTGCGTTCCGGGAAACGGAGGGACTGAGGATCTGGAGAAGTGTGAAAACGTAAACCTGAAGACAATCGACGGGATAGTCCGCTTTTGCCGGGAAAAGGGGATCGATCTTGCCATGCCCGGCTCCGAGGCTGCCCTTGTGAAAGGGATAGTGGACAGGTTGACTGAGGCAGGCATAAAAGCATTCGGACCGGACAGAAAAGCGGCCATGCTTGAGGGAAGCAAGGCCTTTGCCAAGGATTTTATGAATAAGTACGGCGTCAGGACAGCAGGATACAGAAGCTTCAGCTCCTACAAAGACGCTCTCGGCTATCTTTCGGAATGTCCCTTCCCTGCAGTAATCAAGGCAGACGGCCTGGCAGCGGGGAAAGGGGTAATCATCTGCAGGAGAAGAGAAGAGGCGGAGGATGCTCTCAAGCTGATAATGGTTGACAAACACTTCGGCAGTTCCGGAGACAGGGTTGTTATAGAGGAGTTTCTCGAAGGCTTCGAGGCCTCGATCCACTGCTTTTTCGACGGCAAGACATTTCTGCCCCTTCTGTCGGCAAAGGACCACAAGAAGATAGGAGAGGGAGAGAGGGGCCCGAATACCGGTGGGATGGGGGTTGCTGCTCCTAATCCCGGGATGACAGATGAGCTCTGGGAGGACTTCAACAAAAATATCCTGGCCCCGACAAAAGAGGGGCTGCTGTCCGAAGGTTTGACCTTTCAGGGGGTTATCTTCTTCGGAGTTCTCGTTCAGAACGGCAGGTGCTATCTTCTGGAGTACAACATGAGGATGGGAGATCCCGAAACACAGGGGATGCTCTCCCTGCTGGATTCCGACTTTACAACCCTTGTTACCGGCACCCTCTCGGGGAAACTGGAAAATACCGAACTGAAGTGGAAAGAGGGTTGTGCTTGCTGCGTAGTTCTGGCATCTGAAGGATACCCCGGCACCTACCGGACAGGATACGAAATAAAAGGGATCACTCCGGATATATCATCCAACATATATATGGCGGGGGTACAGAAAAAAGAGGGTCTCCCGGTAACCTCCGGCGGACGCGTTTTGAGCGTTACCGCCGTTGGATCAAACCTTGAAGAGGCCAGATCCCTCTGCTACCGGGATGTCGAAAAAATCTCCTTTAAGGGGAAGACATTCAGAAAAGATATCGGCCTTTAATCAAAGCTCCTACAGGGGCTTTACGTTTATCTCCCCTTTTTTCAGGAACCCGATCCCTTCCACCGCCGCCCACGCTGCGGTGGTTGTTGTCGTATAGGGGATACTCCTTTTAAGAGCCTCTATACGGATGTCGTGGTCCCCCTTCTTGGCATATCCGCCCAGGGGGGTATTTATTAAAAGATCTATCCTGCCGCTTCTCAAATGGTCCACAACATTGGGGTTTCCTTCGTGGGTCTTCAGAATTACCTCGGCAAAGATCCCGTTGTCGTAGAGGAACTGGGCGGTTCCTCTCGTCGCCGCAATTTCGAATCCCATATCCGCCAGTTTCTGAGCCGTCGGAAGGATTGTCTCCCTGTCCTTGTCATGAACCGATATAAATACTCTGCCCTTTACGGGAAGGCTGTTCCCCACAGCTATCTGAGCTTTTGCGTAAGCCTCTGCAAAAGACTCTCCCATTCCTATTACCTCACCGGTGGACTTCATCTCCGGCCCCAGAAGGGGATCGATGTCGTTAAAACGGTCAAATGGGAACACGGCCTCTTTTACTGCCCATCCGGTTTTACAGCTTCCCGAACCTGTTCCGCCGGATGTAAGCTCCTGGCTTTCCAGATCCTTACCGAGCCATACATTTACCGCCGCCTTTACAAGATCAACTCCGCTTGCCTTCGAGAGAAAAGGAACGGTCCTGGATGCCCTGGGGTTCACCTCCAGAACGTACAACAGGTTGTCCTTTACGGCAAACTGTATGTTGAGAAACCCCTTGACCTCCAGCTTCCGTGCAATCCTGACCGTTGCACTCTTCATCTCCTTCAGAATCTCCGGTGTCGATTTGAAGGGCGGGAAAACACAGGCCGAGTCGCCGGAATGGATCCCCGCAGCTTCGATGTGCTGCATGATCCCCGCTATATAGACGTTCTTTCCGTCGCATACGGCATCGAGGTCGTACTCAAAGGCATCTTCCAGAAACTGATCCACAAGAAGAGGAGATTCTTCGGAAAGCTGGACCCCGCTTTCAAGATAATCCAGAAGCTCCTCCCTGTTGTAGGCAATGTACATGCTCTTTCCGCCCAGAACGAAGGAAGGACGGAGGAGTACCGGATATCCTATCTCCGCGGCCCTGTCAAGGATGTCTTTTCTGTTTCCGGCCATAAGCCCCTTAGGCTGCCGCAGGGACAGGGCATTGACCATATTCGAGAAAGCCTCTCTGTCTTCAACCCTTGTAATACTCTCTATGGAGGTACCGACAATCTCTGCACCCCACTTTTTAAGATCCTCCGCCACGTTCAGCGAGGATTGCCCGCCGAGCTGAACGACAATCTTCTTAGTCCCCTCTTTCTCCATTATGGCCTTGATACTCTCGGAGGTGACAGACTCCATGTACAGCCTGTCGGAAACGTTGAAGTCAGTGGAAACGGTCTCGGGGTTGGAGTTGACCATTACAGTCTTTACCCCGTTGTCCCGGTAGTTAAGGGAAGCAAGGGTACAGCAGGTATCGAACTCGAGTCCCTGGCCTATCCGGTTGGGACCGCTTGCCGCTATTACAACCGCGCTCTCACCCATCCCCTTTGCCTCGTCGGCCTCGCCGAAGGTGGAGTAGAAGTACGGGGTTTTTGCCGCGAACTCTCCGGCACAGGTATCCACAAAGTGGAAAGACGCCTTTATTCCATGCTCTTCCCTTAACCCCTGCACTGCAGCCTCACCGATTCCCGTAACGCCTGAGATCTGCCTGTCCGACATTCCCGCTCTCTTTGCTTCGAGAAGAAGATCTTTGCTAAAGTCTTTTTCATTACCCGAAAGGGCTTCCAGCTTTTTTTCAAGATCAACGAGTTCCAAAAGGTTGTAGAGAAACCAGTAATCGTATCCGGTTTTTCCATGCACATCCTCTACAGCTTTCTCCCCTTCCCTTTTGAGGATGGTATAGGCACCGAAAATTCTTAAGGGATGACGGGTGGAAACGATCTTCTCCAGAGCATCGCCTTCCTGATCCAGCGCCCCCAGCCCCTCGAACCCTGCTTCACAGGAACGGATTGCCTTGTTAAGGGCCTCGTTAAAGGTCCGCCCCAGAGCAAGGGATTCTCCCACAGATTTCATCTGTGTATTGAGCTCGGTATAGCCTCCGGCAAACTTTTCGATCTCAAACCTCGGCACCTTTACTGCACAGTAATCCAGGGTGGGCTCAAAACTCGAGACCGTTACTCCGGTTATGTCGTTCAGAATCTCATCCAGGGTGTATCCCACCGAAAGCCGGGCGGAACAAAGAGCGATGGGAAACCCCGTAGCCTTACTCGCCAGAGCCGAAGAGCGGGAAACACGGGGGTTCATCTCTATTATAACCCTCTTCCCGGTTTCAGGATGAACTGCAAACTGAACATTTGCCCCTCCGCAGTCAATTCCCACGGCTCTAAGCACCTTTATGGAGGCATCCCTCATTTCCTGATACTCGGTATCCGAAAGGGTCTGGATGGGGGCTACGGTAATACTGTCTCCGGTATGAATTCCCATGGGATCCACGTTCTCTATGGAGCAGACAACAACGGCGTTATCCGCATGATCCCTCATAACCTCCATCTCGAACTCCTTCCATCCCAGAAGGGATTCCTCTATAAGCACCTCGTGTACGGGGCTGTCAAACAGCGCCTTTTTTACCAGAGTTTCAAACTCCTCTTCACTCCTCGCTATGCTTCCCCCCTTGCCGCCCAGGGTAAAGCTTGGCCGGATAACCACCGGCAGTCCCCTCTTTTCCTTGAAGGCACAGGCCTCTTCGAAGGACCCGACGAGGATCGACTCGGGGCTCTTTTCCCCTATCTTTTCCACTACATCTTTAAAGCTTCCTCTGTCCTCTCCGGCCATTATGGACTCTACCGAAGCGCCGAGGACCTCGACCCCGTACTTTTTCAGAATATCCTGCCGGTACAGATCCAGAGTAAGGTTAAGCCCCGTCTGCCCTCCCATGGTCGGAAGGATTGCATCGGGCCTTTCCTTTTCTATTATCGCCTCGAGATACGGAACCTCCAGCGGCTGGGTATAGATCCTGTCCGCCAGCCCCGGGGTTGTCATTACCGTTGCGGGGTTTGGATTTACCAGAATAACCGTGTACCCTTCCGCCTTGAGTGCTTTTACCGCCTGGGTTCCGGAGTAGTCGAACTCGCAGGCCTGACCAATTACAATAGGTCCTGATCCTGGAATAAGAATCTTTTTTATGTCTTCTCTCTTCGGCATTACTTGTTCTCCGTGTTTTTAATTATCTCATCGAAAATCCAAAGGGAATCGTGAGGTCCCGGAGCTGCCTCCGGATGTAACTGAGTAGTGATTATGGAAAGCTTTTTATGCTTCAATCCCTCTACGGTATTGTCGTTGGAGTTTCTCATCCAGACCTCTACATCCTCAGGCAGAGTCTCTTCGTCGATCATAAACCCGTGGTTCTGGGATGTTATCAGAACCTTATCATTCTCCATGTTCCGTACCGGGTGGTTTATTCCATGGTGCCCGAACTTCATCTTTACCGTTTTGGCTCCCAGGGCAAGTCCTATTATCTGATGTCCGAGACAGATCCCCGAAAGAGGGATCTTTCCTGCAAGATCCTTTACCTGATCAATTATGTGGGTAAGCACCGCGGGATCTCCGGGGCCGTTTGAAACAAGAACCCCGTCACAGCCGGTTGCCGTAATCTCCCGGGAGGTAAATGTTGAAGGTACCACAGTAACCCTGCATCCTCTATCAAGAAGGCTGCGGACTATGTTCTCCTTTATTCCGCAGTCCACCACAACAATATGGGGAGAGCCCTTTGGATTATACCCGGCCTTCTCCGTTGTCCCGGTTTCGGAAACCAGATTGCATCCCTCCATGGAGGGGCAGGTACTTAAGAACGAAAGGGTCTTCCGCTTTTCATCATCCGAAAGAACCGGAGAATCCCCCCGGGGTCTTACAATAACTCCGTTGCAGCTTCCCTCGTCCCTGAGCTTAAGGGTAAGGCTCCGGGTATCTACACCGGTGATACCGCTTACTCCGTTGTCCGAAAAATACTTGTCCAACGGCATTCTTCCCCCCGGAACAGGTCCTTTATACAGAGAACGGACTATCATGGCAGAGAGCCCCGGTTTACCGTCCATGGACTCCGCCCACTTTAAGTCTACCCCGTAGTTCCCTATATGGGGATAGGTCATAACAACCATCTGCCCGGTATAGGAGGGATCTGTGGCTATCTCCACGTACCCGCTCATTCCCGTATTGAATACAACTTCACCGAACGGGATCTGATGCTTAAGGCTCAGATCTTCCACTAAAGGGGGAATAGCCCCGAAGGCCTCCCCGGCATAAGCCGTGCCGTCCTCCAGCACAAGAAAACATGGTTTATTCATGCCCATTACTATGAACTCTCCTGTAATTACTGTCAATATAAGAAGTTATGTAAAATTTTAATAGGTTTATCATTCAATTTAATACTCCCCGTCCATACCCGCAAAGGGGTCGAAACCGTACTCATCGGCAGGGATCTTCACAGCCCCCGGATTCTTCTTAAAGGTATTCTTCTTAATTCCGAAGGCTTCTGTTATGTTGCTGAAGGTAAGATCTTCCAGGTCAGAATCCCCCAACCCTCTGCTTTTAAGAATCTCCATAAAAGTTCCGTAGAACTGGAGTACCGGAATCCCTGAAAAGTTTTTAACCCTCTTTTCCTCCTCCGCATGGGGAGCATGGTCTGTCTCTATCCAGTCTATCCGGCCGTCCAGGAGAGCCTCAAACATCTCTTCCTGCATCCTCTTTTCCCTGAGAGGGGGATTTACCTTGAGAAGGATCCCGTCGGGGCCCTTCATGTCATCCACAGAGAGCAGCGCATGATGGGGAGTTATTCCGCAGGTAACCCTGCAGGACAGCTTTTTCCGGCCATCCTCTATTACCTTCAGACTTTCCGGTACCGAGACGTGGCATATATGGAGAGTACCTTTGAATCCTCTCTCCTGTGCCCACCTTATCTGATCCCTTACCGATTCAACCTCCGCTTCAGGCGGCCGGGCGGCAAGATGGGTTTCAGGCCTTTCGGGATCGAACAAATCCGGCTTTTGAAGACTCTCCTTCTCGCAGTGAACCATAAGCACTCCGGTATAGTTCAGGGATGAGAGAATTTCAAAAACACTTCTCTGCCCGGCGGGCTCTGTAATTCCCATATTCCCTGTTGAGTGGCCGGCAAACATCTTCAAGCCAGCAACCGAGGGGAAGAGATCTTTCCATGCCTTTACTACCTCCGCTATCTGTTCCGGATCAGGGGTAAGGCCTGCAAGAATCCCATGGAACAGAGGCAGGCCGAGTTTACTCAGGGCTTTTTCACCCTTCTCAAGCCTGGAGAGAATAACATCTCTTGAAGTCAGAGGGGGATCGGTATTGGGCATCTCGAAAACACCGGAAAGCCCGCTTCTCCATGCAGTAAGAAAACCGTGCTCCATGGTCTCCTTGTGTTTCTGTGAAGTCCAGTCCCTTAGGTGGACATGGGGATCAATTCTCATTCATCTCACTCCATTTAAACCAGGTTCCCTCTCTGCAGGTAAGATGCCCTCCGCACTCACACTCGCCGCAGAGGCCGACTCCGCACTTTGTGTGGGTCTCTATGGAAAGGAGAACATCATCGGCGCTTCCCCTTTCGGCGGTAAAGGCATAGGCAGCCTTCTCCATAAATGGCAGGGGCCCTATCGTATAAAGGGCGCAGCCTGCAGCGGAGATCCCGCCGTCAAAGGGAGAAGTATTCTCCCTCAGAGCTTCCATCATACGGTTTATAACCCTTCCCGCCTTTCCCCCGTCGGGAACTGCGGTGTAGCTGCCGAAGCCAAGGAAATCATCAGCCATCGCTTCCTGCCCCGGAGTACTCATTCCGTGAAAGGTATGAACACTCTTACCTTCGCCTGCAAACTTTTCAGCCAGCTTTAAAGCCGAGGCCAGTCCCGTTCCTCCCGCGGCGATCAGAACCGTTTCCTTGTCAGTCTCCGGAGCACTCTTACCGTACAGTCCCCTTACAAAGATCCTGTCCCCGGCCTCAAGCTCCATAACCCTGGATGTAAAAATCCCCTTCTTTTTAATAAGGAAGGTAAGAGGATCGCCGCTCATTATGGAAAAGGGTTTTTCTCCGGTTCCGGGAATCCAGAGGAAAGCGAACTGCCCTGCGTCGTACTTAATCTTTCCGTCAAGCTGAATAATCCTGACATCGCCGGGCAGATCCTTTATCTGCGTAACGGTATGGGGTTCGTACTTCATACCGCTGTCCGTTCTTTTCAGTCTTGAAGCACTGTCTCCCCCTTCGACAAGATCAGTCTTAAGGGATTTAAAGAAATCCTGCCAGTTCCAGGGTTCAACGGAGGCAAAGAGGGAGCCTATCCCCGCAACGTCTGCACCGGCGTTCATCATGTTCCTTACATCGTTTCCATTTTCGATTCCACCCATACCTATTATCGGGATATCCGGACCCAGGGCCTTCCGTATCTCCCCTACCTTCTCCAGGGCAGTCTCCTTTATCCACCTTCCGGACATCCCCCCCTTGTTGCCGCTGGCATTCAGCAGCAGGGGTGCTCCCGACACCGGTTCCGTATACAACCTGGGTCCCACAGTATTTATTGCAGTAATACCGTCCGCTCCTCCCTCTACCGCGGCAAGGGCTGTCTCCCCTATCGATTCCACGTTGGGAGTAAGCTTTGCAAAGACTAGGGCATCAGTCGACTTTCTTATCTCTATAAGGTAGGTATATACAACCTCCGGGTCCTTGCCTATGGCCATGCCGTATCCCCCGGTTGCATGGGGACAGGAGAGGTTCAGTTCGATTATGTCCGCAAGACCTTCAAAGTACTTTACCAGAGTTACAAACTCCTCCACACTGTTTCCTGATACCGAAACATTCAGGATTGAGCGCAGAGGCTTTTTTGAGATCATTTCCTCCAGCCCCTTCAGCCCCTCTTCCATTCCGGGGTTACGCAGACCTACCGCATTTCCGAAACTTCCCTCTTCGGGTTCTACAATAACCGGCTCGCGGTTACCCGGATTCGGCTTAACCTGAAAACTCTTGGTGGTTATAAGACCGATCTCCGGGATATCGTTATCCACCCTCCGGACCATTCCCGGGTTTGTCGTTACAACACCGGATACGGTGGCAAAAAAGGTGGAGCTGTTTACCGGATTATTGCCCTTTAAAAGTTCCAGAACTTTCTTCTTATCCATCATCTACAGAAGACCTCCTGCCTCTTCGTTAAACCTGAGAAAGGCATCCACACATACTTCGTCCCAGTTCCGGGGCACCCCTTTCTTTTCTTTTACCCATGGATGAGTAATGGCACTCGAAACGTTTACCCGGATAAGGGGTGTCTCGTACCGTACTTCTTTCATTATCCCCGCTACGTCGGAGAAACTCCCCCCCTGACTTCCCACTCCGGGGATGAGGAGAGGTATGTTTCTGCCTCCGAAAAGCAGGGCGAGATCCTTCAGTTCCTGTGGAGATGTGGCACCTGTTACGGCTCCGGTTCCGGGATACTTCCAGGCCCAGGAGATAATCTTTTCCCCAACCGCAGTAAAGAGCTTCTCTCCCCCTTTCGCAAGCCGCAGGTTCTGAAACTCCTTTCCGCCGGGATTAGATGTTCTGTCAAGAACATAGGCTCCGCCCCCCCGGCTTACAGCCTCTTTCAGGAAAGGCTCTACCGAATCGCTGCCCATGTAGGGCGACACAGTAACACTGTCGCATCCCCAGGAGACAAACCCCTCAAGGGCATAGTTTTCAGACGACCGGGCTATGTCGCCCCTTTTGTAATCCAGGATTACCGGGATATCCGGGAAGCTCTTCTCGATCAGGGAAAGTATCTTTGCCAGAGCAAGGGAACCGGGGAACCTCCCCTGCCGGGGTCTGTCCAGACAGGAGAAGAAACCCAGATTGGGCTTGAATGCACCGGGCATTACGTTCTTCCTGATCAGTCCGGAAAGAATAGTTTCAAAAAAGGAGGTTATCCTCTCTTCCGTCTCCAACCCCTCACCGGGCAGGTAATCGGGTACAGGATCCAGTCCCATACAGAGAACACTTCCGCTTTTTTCTGCCGATACTTTCAGTTTATTTATGAAATCCATTCTTCTCCCCCCATTCAAAGGGAGCCTTTCTCCACTCCCTCAAGCTTTCCAGATCTTTTTCCTCTATGTATCCGATTCTTTCAGCCTCCTGAATCAGCTCGTCGTAGGTAAAAATCGGAATTGTTCTGCAAACCGGGTCAAGGGATGCGAAGTTTTCGGACCCCTTATCAAGCCCGTAGTTGAATATGGAAAGGCAGTACTCTATATCCCCGTCAGCCTCTCTTATGGCTTTTACCGCCTCTATGGAGCTTCCCCCCGTCGAGACAAGGTCTTCTATAAGAACGACCTTTTTACCTTCGTACCCCTTGTCAGCAGGCAGCCCCTCGATCCTGTTCTTGAGTCCGTGAGCTTTAGGCTTACTCCGCACGTAGGTAAGGGGAAGATCAAGCTTGTCCGCCAGAGTTGTCGCATGGGGAATTCCCGCTGTGGAGGTCCCGGCAATGACGTCCGCTTCTATATGGTTTTCCTCCATTATGGAGATAAAGGCTTCTGCAATCATCGACCGGTATCTTTTCTCTTTAAGAAAGATCCTGTTGTCGTTGTACACCGGCATGTAGTATCCCGATGCCCAAAGGAAAGGCTCCTTCGTATTCAGCTTGAGAGCCTCTATATCAAGTATTGTCTTTATCAATTCCAAACCTCCCTGAAGGTATGTACTTTTTCACAATAATCACACTTGAGGGTGTCTTCGGAAATCCTGGTAAACTCCGGCAGAACGTTCTCTTTGTGTGAAGGATGACTTATACAGTCCGGGTTTTTACAGCTCATGGATTCAAGGTTATAGACCCTCGGCGGCAGGCTGAGTCTCAGTTTTTTTACAATCTTGCCGTTTCCGATTACGTTCAGTGTGGCACCCGGGGCTATCGCCGCAAGCCTTTTTATGGTCGATTCATCCGGAGCCTCCGCTCCCGGCCGGAAGATAATTCCCTTCATTGTTCCGGGCTTCTCCTTGGAGGATGATATCCACTCTCCCCCCTTACCAAAGAGCTTCATTACACGGATAATCCGCGACATATGCTCCCTTATCTCCTTCTCATCGTCTCCCCGGCATATATGATCTATAACTATTCCGTTTGTTATAGGGTTGACCCCTTCGGAGTACCGCTTGGGAGTACGGCCGCTGCCGGCCTGAATTTCCTCTATAAACGGTTCCTCTTTTTCTTCCGGTTTTTCAAACTCCGCTTTAAAGTCATCTCCCAGTTTTCCCGAAACCAGACCGAGGAGAACAATCCTTACAAGCTTCCCGTTCATGGACTGCTCCTCCCATCCGTTAAGACTTGTGGAATCCAGAAAGGCCGGGATTGTGGGATGCTCTTTGTGCCGCGGGAGGGGATGGTAGAAGACCGTTCCTGATGGAATCCTGTCCATATATTCCCGTTTAAAGGTTATCCTGGCCCTCAGGGAGTCGGCAATCTTCAGGATATCATCCCCCATTCTCTCCAGCTGAGGGCGGGTGAAGTACCATATACCTGCAATTTCTTTCTGCCCTAAATACTCCTCTATGGAACCGAAAACCCTAACCTTGTACCCCTTGGCCTCCATCTCTTTTTGGTAGTGATCAGGCAAGGCCAGCTGAGGCGGAGCAACAAGATCAACGCTAACAGAATTAAAAACATTAAGCCCCTGTACTTTTGAATGTACAGTTCTGCCGTGAAAGAGGTCGCCTATCAAAGCTATGTGGATGGAAGACCGGTCCCCGTTCAGTTTTTCGAGAAAGGTAAACTCATCGAGAAGCTCCTGGGTGGGATGTTCATGCTTGCCGTCCCCGGCATTAATAAAAGAAGGCGGAACGTCCATACCGTTCCGCCCTGCAAATTCCCGTCCGTTTTTCTCAAGCCACCGGCACACGCCTTCCAGGCGGCTCCGTACTATAAAGACTGAATTGTCATAACCGGAAAGGGTATTGAAGGTATCGGCATAGCTTTCCTTTTTGTTTATTGACGAAGCGGATACGTCAAGATTACTCAGTTTAACCCTGTGAAACTCCGAAGCATTCTTGAAAGACTCCTTGGTCCTTGTACTGGACTCCAGGAACACCTCGTAAACACCGAAATCACCGTTGTTGATACGGAAAGCTTCGAGCTTTTCCTTATTTTTCTCCTTAAGAAGTGCCTTCAACTCCCTTGTCTTTTCAAACAAGTACAGTCTCTCCTCCAAAGAGAAATCGGCTATTACCGTCAGCGACCGTCCCTTAAACCTGTTTTTTCCCATATATACTCCTATAAATAATTTAAAAGGACAAAAAAAATACCGGCAAAAAAGCCGGTAAACAATTCACAAAAAAAGAGGAAATACCATCCCCATCAAAAATGATGTCTGGTTTTTTCCTCTTTTCTCTCTCCATCTTGAAAAGAAATTGTAAAGAATGTCGGGCAGGGTGTAAAGACCCTGCTCCCGATTTGGTTAAACTTTTTTGATTAATCTTGATCATCCCTGAATATTGCCACTCTAGATATAGTAACCGTCTTGAATAGCATCCTGTGCATCTCCCACTATTCTTGCATCACCTATAACATGCACCGGCATTGTTTCAGACAGTTCTTTCCCAAGAGGATTATTGGACTTCATCCCTGAGGAAACAATAATAAGATCTATATTTTGAAAGACAATATCCTTATCATTCCTTTTTGCATAAACAGTGCTCCCCTCAATCTTTGAAATATGGGTGTAATCACTGAAAATAACACCTTTCTCCTTCATCTCTTTCAGAGAAAGCTTCTTGGATATCATCTCCATGTCCTGACCGAAATCGGTAGAACGCTTTACAATGATAATATCATTGTTCTCCGGAAGGAGAGCTGTCGCTATATCAACGCCCGTCAGTCCTCCTCCGATTATAAGAACCCTTTTATTTTTTGGAAGTTCACTGTCCAGAAGGATATCAGCCCCCCTAAAATCATTTAGCCCCTCTATCGGCGGAATTGAAGGGACAGCTCCGGTTGCAAGAACAACAGCATCATACTTCCCCTCCAGATCCTCTTTTGTTGCTTCCTTTGAGATACTATGTACACCGGTTCTCTCCATTTCCATCACGTAGAAAGGGATGAGCCGCTCCATTGATCTTTTATGAGGAGTTTTTGAAGCCATTATGAACTGACCGCCAAGCCTATCCTTTTCATACAAGTCTACCAGGCACCCTCTTGAGGAAAGCTGTAAAGCCGCTTCCATTCCCGCGGGTCCGCCGCCTACAACAGCATACCTTTTCTTTTCCTTGCATTCTTTTCTTTCAGGAACCTTCTGACCAACAGATGGGTTCACAAGACATCCCAATCCTTTACCCGCTTTTACTCCGCCAAGACACCCCTGGGCACACTCCATACACGGACGTACGGCCCCTGGAACCTTGCCGGTGTACTTTCCGATAAAGTCGGGATCTGCGACAAGAGCTCTGCCGGCTGCAATATAATCAGCATGAAACTCATGCTTTAGTCTGTCGATATCCTCCCCTGTGTTTACCTTTCCCACAAAGATAACCGGTACCGTTACTTCCTTCTTTATCTTTCCTGCCAGCTCCCATGTTTTTCCCTTGGGCACAAACATATGCTGAAAGAACCACGGCGGAGTTGAGCAGAGACTTCCCGCAGAGACATGAAGTGCGTCGGCCCCTCTTTCTTCCAGGAGCCGGGCAAAGGTGACCATCTCCGGAAGCTTGATACCGTCGGGAATCATCTCGTCAGCACTCATTCTTACGATAACCGGGATGGAAACCGCCTGCTTAACAGCATTGAGAATCTCAAGGGGAAACCGTACTCTATTCTCAAAACTACCGCCGTACACATCATCCCGGCCGTTTACCTTGGAAGAAAGGAACTGTGCGGCAAGATATCCGTGCCCGAACTGAAGCTCTACAATATCAAACCCAGCCTTCTCTGCACGTATTGCAGAAGTTACAAAGAGACTAACTATTCCTTTGATCTCTTCAATGGTCAGCTGTTTTGGTACCGGCCCGCCTGCTTCACATGCTGAACCGTATGAAGATACAAAATAGTTGCCGGATATCTTGGGATTTGCCATCCTTCCCGGATGGTTCAGATGTGCTATTACCTTCGTTTCTGTCTCCTGAATCATGGATACAAGAGCTGAGAGACCTTCAATTTTATCATCATTGTCAATACCAAGCTGGGTCGGCACTTCTCTTAACCCCTTGTCCATATACAGCGGTTCCAGAGCTATGGCGCCAAGGTACGTTCTTCTTTCCCGGTAAAAATCAAAATGTTTCTCCGTGACCCTTCCGTCACCTTTCGTATATCCCAGTTTCACCGGGGGCATGATAAATTCATTTTTTAATGATAACATATACAACACTCCATATATGAAATTTGCGATAGTATATCACTAAATGCTGTTTTCGGGAAAGATTAATTACGTCTTTATCCGATACAGCTCTTCATAGCTTAAATCGGGGTGGATGCCAAGCCGGGAAAGGCTGAAATCGAAACGTACAGGATCGGTTTTATCAAATGCCCGCAATGCTTCGGTTATTTCAAGGGCCGTTTTCATATCCGCCTGCTGCCTGCGGGTAAGCCTTAGAATATGGCTTATCTGCATAATGTGAGTATCGAGAGGAATAATGAGAATCTCAGGAGAAAGGGTTTTCCACGTTCCGGGATCTATTTCATCACAGCGGATCATCCACCGGGCATACATGTTGAGCCGCTTTACAGCACTTCCCTTTTCAGGGTCAGGAAGAACACTGCGGGTGGTTCCCGTTTCTTTTCCTATGCTCCGTACAAGAGAAACAAGCCCTGACAGAAGAGGATACGGTGCCGCATTCTTTCCACTGCTTCCGCTTAGAAAACAATTTTCAAGAGATCCAAAATACAAAACAGTTTTTTTTATTCCTTCAAGAAAGTCAACAAGACTGGCGGATGGATAAAACCGATATTTAAAATCTTTAAACAGGAGGTTCAACGCGGCTCTATCGGTTGCTAAAAGATCCTTTTTCAGGGAAGGAAACGGTGCAAGAATGCTCCTGACAGTTTTTAAAATACTTCCGACTCTGCCGGTAGCAAAAGATGCGGCAACTAACCCTGCTATCTCCTGATCCTCCGGAGCCGGGTAGCGGAGAACCAGTTCAAGAGGATCCGGATGAATAAACTCCGGTTTATGATATTTTTGATATATGGTTTCCAGGATACGGGAGATTATACGGATCCGCTCCCGTTGCATTTGGCACAAAGACCGGTATATTCCAGGGTTATTCCTTCCACCTTTCTGTCTCCGGCCCACTGGTTCATGGTACCTGAGGAAACAACCGAATCTATATCAAAGGGGAGGTCTTCAATTGCCCCGCATTTTACACATCGGAAATGAGGATGTTGAGATACAACAGGATCGAATCTCTTCTGCCCGTCTTTACCAGAAAGCTTCAAGATTATACCTGCTTCGGATAGTAACTCAAGATTTCTATACACCGTTCCCAGACTGATACGGGGAAGTACCTTACGCACTTCCGCGTAAATAACATCTGCTCCCGGATGATCTGTATGTTGATGCAGAGTGTCAAGAATAACCTGGCGCTGTTTTGTCTGCCGCATAATAACCTCTTTTATCAGTAATTATTATTATAATAGCAGGAGATAAATTCTTCGTCAATGAGCTTTTTGCGAAGTACCCCAACTTACTATACTGAGAGAAAATAACAAAGGGGTCAAAAATATTTTACCCCGAGAGAATGCCCTGAAGAGGCTTTAGAGCATCTAAAAGCCAAAAATTTGTAATATTTACCCCACAAAAAAGGTGCCCT
>WGCU01000078.1 GCA_015493635.1 Spirochaetaceae bacterium
ACACCATACTATATGATAACTACACTGATACACTACGTGTGCTATTTTTTTCCACTTTGCCATATGTTTATTATATCATACTTTTCTTACGGCATAGCCTTCAGTCCATGACCACCACCAAAGGTGGTGGATTTCTAAGCCTCATTAAAAATCCATAAACCAGGCTAAACTTCCGTTAACTCAGCGTCTTTGTTCTGATATTCGATGATAGAGGTACGAATACTTATAAATATCATGGGAAAGATATAATTGAAAAAATAATTACGCTGATACACTCTCTTTTCTTTCACGGAATTCTTTTTTATGATCCATTCCTTCAAAGCACTCATATACTCTTTGTAATCACTAAAAGAAAGCTCCGGCCTCTTTTCCATATTAGAATCGGTTTTAATTGTATCCTGTAAAGCACCCAGCATTTGAAAAATATCGAAGAGGGAGTATTTATCGAAAATCTCCTGCTCCAGCTCCGCTTCGTCACCAGCAGATGCAGCCATCTCACCATACTTGTTTGGAAACATAAAACGGTAGAGATCAATCTTTCTGATATGAATGCCCCGCTCTTTAAAAGCTTCTTCAATTTTATTGATAACAAACTTGTTTCCCCGATAATACTGAAGAAGATCTACAATTCTGTCAGCTCCAGCTTCCCCCCTGTTCAGCAGCAGATTAACCTGCTTCATAATTGCTTCCGGAAGTCCGGGATTAACCTGTATACTGTAGGTAACGAAAGTCGCGCTCTTCTTTTCTTTTAACGACACTTGAGAGAATTTAAAAAGCTCATCCATTGTTATCTCTCTAAAAGCACTGAACAGGGCAGATGCTTCCCGTTTGAAACGGTTATAATAATCCTCAACAATACCCGTTGACTTTATAACATCATACATTTCCTCGGATATCCTGAAACCGCCGATGGGGGCTGTCGTTTCCATCCGTTTTGCCTTTATAACCGGGACTCCGATAACATCCCACTGCTTACTTCCCTCGGGACCGAAATTACCCATGGTAACCTCGCCTATATTGGCCCCTATCCGAATCCGTATCTGGAAAAAAGCATTGATAGACTGGGCAAGTTCACTGTTCCGCATGGTTCCAATTATTTCAAAGGCCTTGGTAATCTGGTCCTTTATTTCCTTGTTTTTATTTCCATAGAGAAAACTGTCATTTGCATCATTGAACTGGAAAGCAACCCGCTGCATTTCTACACAGGTATAAAAAAGTTCCTTTGTAATATAGACCCGGGCTTCCTCATCCGAAAGATTTTTCACTTGGGGGTCAATATTGCCTCCAAAATGAAACATCAAACTGTCTCCTTCGATCTTGTTCAGGTATCCGCCATGCCGCTTAAGTACCCAGCTGAAAGCCGCATACAACCCATTGAGAACAATCTGATTTTCAAGAGGGGTCAAAAACTTTGAAAGATACGTATAATCAGCAATATCAAGAAATCCAACTCCAATAAAACTTTCTTCGGATTTATCAGGTATCTCCCCATTTTCTATAATTGCATCAACCAACTGCTTCGGAAGGTAGAATTCCTCAATCTGCTTTCGAAAAAAAATCTCTTTAGACGCTTCCTGTAAAGCCTTCTCTACTTCCGCATTTTCGAGAAGACCTGAGTTCTTCCCTTTCTCTGCATGATACACGGGAGAACGTTTATTTATCCTTTTTATAATAGCACGAATTTCCACCGCTTCGGGGATATCAGAATTTTCAAGCATATTTACTTTAAGAAGTTCACTCAAATATGCTGCCGCTAAGGAAGGATTCTCATTATAATACTGTTCTACCCATAATGCGTGTTTTTTTATACTTTCCGGAGGAAACAGATATTGCTTCCCTTCTTTTTCATCTTTCACGTTTTTGTCCTGATAAGCGTCTCAATGCAATAATTTTATCACACACCGGGTGTTGGTACAACACAAAATCTATACAGACATACAAAAGTATGATAATTTTACGGGGAGGAGTATTTATGGCAGAATCTATAGCGATCGCATCAGGCAAGGGGGGGGTTGGAAAAACAACGACAGCCGCCAATTTAGCTATTTATTATGCAAAAAAGGGGTATACCGTCGGGCTTATAGATATTGATCCTCTCTCCGATATTGCGGTAATTCTCGATATTCCTGATAAACTTTTTTCAGAGATTCCGGAAACACTTGAGAGCTCCCTTCCCCTTGGCAGATACACTATAAATATTTTCTCCCATCTCAACCTTTTATTTCCCCAGTCAAAAACCGGAGGAAATGACAGCGCAGCCCTTTTCCAGCTCCTTTCAAAGCAGTATGCAGAAGAAATGCAGACGGTATATGACATACTGTTATATGACCTCCCCGCCGGAATTGAAACAGAAAACAACCTTTCCTTCCTCTCTCTCACCGATCATCTTGTTATTGTTACAAACCCGGAGCCGACTGCACATGTAGCAGCAGGAGCTTACATAGATAAAGCAAACCGTGTTTCCGGATATTCCGTATTTAAACTCTGGCATAACAAATACCGCGGATACACAGACTATAACTTTAATCCTACCGATGTCCTCGGAAATTATAATAAAAATGTTGCGGATGATAAAAAACTAAACAAAGAGAACTTTGATCTTGAATCCATTGCTTTTATTCCCGATGATCCTTCCATGGATCTCCTCCATGGTGATCCGGTAATTCTCGTTCAAATTCTCTATAATCTGGAAGACATTTTTGAAATGATTCACAAAGAGATCCTTGAAAACCTTCCTGTTAGAAATCTCTTTTCAAAGAAGATGCTTTCCCTTATTCGTTTCTATCTCAGACAGAATCCCTCCATCAATGATATTAATGAAACCCTTACCAATCTCATGAGTTATATAGCTGTTATTTCAGGTATCTCCACAGCGAATCTTACATCCAGAGAAAGAGAACTTCTTTCAAACGATCAGGATACAGCCCTTCGCTCCTACATCCAGTCCATAAAAGAGAATAAGCTCCGAAAACAGCTTTTGAAAGTTCAAAGACTTCTTAAACAAAAAATTGCCTCCCTGGAATCTGATACCCGCCTTTTTTCTGTTTCCGCAGCTCATGATCCCGGTAAAGCTCTTGATAGAGAGATTAGTATATTGCTCATGTGGATAGCAAAAGGGAAAGGGAACAGAGAGACAGGAAGCCTGCTTTTATTTTATTTTTCTCTTTACAAACTCTTTCAGTCTGACCGGGTTCGTTCCATTATAACCGGATTTATTCCTCAAAAAAAGGATTCAAAAGGTGAGCTCCACCGGGATCGATACGTACAGATACAAAAACTTGTTGAAAATGATATCTCATACAAAACAAAATACCTTGATATGATTAAACGGATTCTCCCTCTTGTAAGCCGTCAGGTAGCTGTTGCAGCAAAAACTTTTGAACTGAATAATCTTGTTTTTTCAACACCGCAAAAAAAAGTCCGCCGGGAAGTATACGCCAAATTGACCCATTCCTTCGTTCATGAAGCAGTTAACAACGGGCTTGGAATAATAGTCAGTTTTAACCACCGCCCTGCGGCGCGTGCTTTCACGTCCGCCGCTGAGAAGCTTCTGTCAGAAATGAAAAATCTAAAGGCTTAGAATAACGTATCCAGTTCACTCCGGTTTTTCTCTGTTATTTTTATGAGAATTCCGGTAATTTTGTCACCGGAAACTTCCTGAAAAAACTTAACAAGAGTACCCGGGACACTGTCGGTAATCCACCAGGAATATACATCTGTATCCTCTTTATGATAGAGATATTCTGCATTGTAGGTTCCGGCCGGTACAGAAATACGTTTTATCCCTTTACTCCAGCCTTTATACTCTGATGTTGTTATCTGACGCATTTTCTGCTTATCATACTTTTTCCTATCACGATCCGTAAGTGTATACTTTTTTACCGCTCCGGACTCTGCGTCTTTGAATCTTAATTTCATAAGATTGTAGTCTTTATCAAGAAGAAATTCGTACACAATTCTTTCTCCATCTGATGTAAACCCTATCTTCCACCACTTTGAACCATCACCGTTTTTCTTTAAGAGTGCTTTCTCTATCTGAACAACATCCGTATCTCCGTTAGATGTTACTTCCCAGACGGTACCTTGCCCTTCCCTGTATCCGGAATCATCAAAATAAAATCCTCCCGCATAAAAACTGTACCAGTAAAGGGAGTAAAACCGGGCAAGATAGATCTGATAATACAGCGGATTAAGATTAATACTCACGTCTTTTGTTTTCTGCCCTGCGCCTATTTTGTATGATCCTCCAATCGAAACACCGCTGAAACCATTCCAGTACGTATATGCAGACCGAAGCATAAAATGATCGTTCACAAAATAGTTCATTCCTGTTGCTGCAGCAAATCCGAATGGGGAAGAATTGGAAGCCTTCAGAATATCAAAGGCAGCACCCAATTCAACAAAGTAATCAAATCTGCTTAAAAAATTGAAAAATAGTGTCGGCGCATCGTTAAAATCTGAAAAATGGACATTGAACCCTTTGAATCCGAAATGCACAGTACCCAGGATCCCTAAACCGGCAGGAAACGTTGGATCTGAAACAGAATTATCAAATATTCTGAAGAAAATTCCTGTATGACCCCGCATAGCCAGACCAAAGTCAAGAGGCGAAAACCCGGCAATAACAGGCTTATAGAGAGTCATTTCAACCTGAGGGAATACTCCAAAACCGGCAGTCATATCATCTGTATCTGCATCTTTCCATTCAAAACTGACCGTACCGCCATAGATAAAATTCCCCTGAGTATAATTACTCCCCCACCAGATATCAGAATCCGGTTCAACAGCTGCAGCAAAGCCGGTAAGAATAAGCAACACGGCAAAAACAAGTAATGTTTTTTTTCTCATCGTATCTCCTTTAAAAAAATTAAAAGTGCAGTATATAGAGGATTTTCTATCCTGTAAACAATAATTTTATATACATTTATATACAAACAAAACCACTTGACAGGGAGAAACATTTTATTAAAAGTAACGTATGTGTAAAAGCAAAAAAACATTTAACGTTGATTCAGTGCTGAAGGCTCTTATTGAAAGTTATACCAGAGATTCGGGAACAAATTTTATTGATGATATAAACTTGCCGGTAAACAGCGCAATTAAAGAAATCCTTGACTATCTTTTGGAAATTCTCTTTCCCGGCTACAAGGGGATTAAAAACTTCACCACGGAAAATGTTTCATACATAATCGGTTCACTTATCTGCAAAGTGAGATCGCTTCTTGTAAAACAGATTACAAAAGCGTTAAAACATGAATGCAGAATAAAGAATTGCGGAGATTCGCGTGCCTGCGATGAGGATGCAGTACGTATTACGGAGGAACTACTTGCCTCTCTTGTTTCCATCCGTAAAGTTCTTAAAACCGATGTACAGGCAGCGTACGACGGGGATCCTGCCGCTAAATCTTTCGAAGAAATTGTTATCAGCTATCCAGGTCTTAAAGCTATAGCGATTCACCGGATCGCGCATGAACTGTACACCAGGAATGTTCCTCTTATACCGAGGATGATGAATGAGATTGCACATAGTGAAACCGGAATTGATATCCATCCGGGAGCCCGTATTGGTAAACGGTTTTTTATAGATCACGGAACAGGTATCGTTATCGGTGAAACTTCGGTTATTGGGAAAAACGTAAAAATATACCAGGGAGTTACGTTAGGTGCTTTGAGTTTTTCTCTGGATGAATCCGGGAACCCGGTCAAGGGGATAAAAAGACATCCGAATATTGAAGATAATGTAACAATCTATGCGGAAGCAACCATACTGGGAAACATCACTATTGGAAAGAACTCAATTATCGGCGGAAATGTCTGGATAAAAGAAGACATCCCGCCGGGAACGCTCGTAGGACATCCGTCGCAGAAAAACACAGAACGAAAACTTATCTGAAAACTTCAGCGAGCGAGGGGAATCGAACCCCCGGCACAAGCTTGGGAAGCTTGGGTATTACCATTATACGACGCTCGCAGAACCGATGAAAAACTTTCACGGAATACTATATTCCGTGAAAGTTTTTGTCAATCTATTGATTAGAAGGAATCCGGACTATTTCCCTGATTTTATCCTCGCCATTTACAGCAATAACAAGAGATGTTCCGTCAGGTTCGAGATAAGGTATGGAAATAAGGCCTCCCGAATGTTTAAACCGTGCAATAACCTGCTTGTCTCCGGCAGGAAGTACAGCAGTTACCGTTACCGGTACAGGAACCGGATACATGGGAATCTCTTTTTCAAGGACACCGAACACCTGATCTACCGGTATTTTCTCCGGCGGAGTAATAAAAAGCTGCCGTACCGTGTCAAACGGAACTTCCGAGCCGCCGGAGGGACTCTGATTCACAACCATACCAGCCGGCTGACCTCTTTTTCTGGCAGCTATCGAGAATGAAAACGGATATCCATCTGCAAGAGCAAGGTCAAGAGCCCTGTCCCAGGATACATTTTCAAAATCCCGGACTGTGGTAAGCTGTCCTACAGGTCCTTTACTGATAACAAACTCAAGTTTTGTATTTAATGAGATTTCAGTACCGGGAAGAGGCTTCTGTTCAAGTATTGTCCCTGCCGGCTGTCCGCTGTTTATGTACGTGTAGGGTTTCTGCAAGGTAAGAAGCTGCCCGTAACGAGTTGTTAAACTCTTCAGATGGTTTTCAACTTCTGTTATATCCATACCAACATAGTTATTAAGCTTCTCAACGGCTATTCCTTTACTCACCTTTAACATAACTCTTGCACCGGCTTTTACAAGGGTTCCCGGGCGGGGATCCTGTCCAAGCACGGTTCCCTTGTCACTCATTGTATCTGAATACCGGAGCTGTACCCCCGCGTACAATGCCTTTTCCTGAAGTTTAATAATGGCATTTGCAAGCTCCATTCCCTTTGTATCGGGAACCATTGTTAATTCTTTGCTTTTCACCGTGAGGATAAAGGTTATTGCAGCAATAATAATCATAAGAGCTACTGCACCCAAGGCTGAAAAAAGAATAAGATGCAGTATTTTTTTATCCTGATCCGTATCTTGGAATTTTTTCTGTTTTTTCGAAAAAAAGGCGCTCACTGCGAGCCTCCTAGTATTGACCCAATAATTTGAGGTGTTCCATTTATAAACGTCTTCCAGTCAAGAACTTTCTTTGACTGCAGCTGAAGACTTGTTACACCAAGAACACCACTTCCTGTTTGTACCAAAATTCCCTTCATTTTGTCTACACCTATAACCTTCCCGGGGCTTTCACTGGAATTTTTATATGCTGTACCATGATATGCAGTGATAATATTCAGCTTTTTATCTCTAAAAGAAGTAAAACTTCCCGGCCACGGGGTAAAGGCACGGATTTTCCGTTCTATCAGCCCCGCATTTTCCATCCAGTTTATCCGGCCGTCTTCCTTTGTAATTTTACTACAGTAGGTTGCTTCCTCATTTTTCTGGGGATGTGAAACAAGTTTCCCCGATTCCATATCTGTTACCGCTTCAAAAAGCAGAGATGCCCCCTGTTCCGCTGCCCATTCACTTAACGAAGCAGTTGTTTCAGTGCCGGAAAGGGGATAAACAATCTGTTTTACAATATCGCCCGTATCCATCTCACGTGCTACTTTCTGAACAGTAACACCGGTTTCTGCATCTCCTGCAAGTATTGCCGAAATAAGGGGAGAGCTTCCCCTGTACTTTGGAAGAAGTGAAGGATGAACGTTCAATCCTCCATAGGGAAAAAGAGAGAGGAACTTGTCACCGAAAATTATGCCGTATGCGTAAACAACAAGGAGTTCCGGAGCTAGTTCCTGGACAGCCTCCCTCGCATCTCCTTTTAACGTTGAAAATTGAAGAACAGGAATCCCCAGCTCAAGGGCTTTTGTTTTTACAGGAGGAGGAAGCAGCTTTTTACCCCGGCCCTTCACCCTGTCCGGATTTGTCAACACACCGCAAACCGTAAAATTACCAGCCAGTTTTTCCAAAGAGGGAACTGCTATTTCCGGGGTCCCCGCAAAAAGTATTCTCACAATTATTTTTTTAACCGTTTTTCATAGGTTCTAATGAGCCGTGTACGTTTCTTTTCTCCTACATGATCTATAAAAAGCACCCCTTTCAAATGATCCATTTCGTGCTGTATAACCCGTGCAAGAATACCGTCTGCTTCAATGGTAAAGGGTCTTCCCTTGACATTCCATGCCTGCACCTTAACCCAGGCAGGCCGTACAACATCACTGTAGATACCGGGGATACTGAGACACCCCTCCTCATAGGGGATAACCTCCTCCGATGTCCCGATTAGTTCAGGATTTATAAAAATAAAGGGTTCCTGATCCGGTACCTGGCAGACAAAAAACCTTTTCTCCACTCCCACCTGAGGGCCGGCAAGACCGATACCGTTACCCTCCCTCATGGTTACAATCATTGCCTGCAGAAAGTCATTAAGTTTATCATCGAATACAGCAACCGTTGCACATTTTTTCCGTAATATATCATTACCTAACGTAACTATCTCTAACATGGCATAATAGTACTCAAAATGATACAGATGGTCAATCAATACTTTATAACACGTTATATCCGGAGCTGAAGTGCTACATAAAAAGAGTTTCAGATGCTCCCTCATCCCTAATCCGTATTATTTCTGCTATAGTAATAATAACCAGCTCTGCAACAAGAATAATTGACGATACCGCGTTTATAAGAGGTAATTTATTTGGATATCTAAGAGCTGACCATATCCATGTAGGGGAAAAAACCTGCGATCCACTTACAAAATGAGTAATATAGAATGCATCAAAAGACCAGGAGAAAGAAAATATGCCTGCAGATATTAATGATGGAGCAATAATAGGAAGTGTAACAAGAAAGAACGACTGTAAAGGATTTGATCCAAGGTCACGTGATGCCTCCTCTATAGAATAGTCAAATTTTGAAAGTCTCGAACTGACAAGTACAGCCACAAGGGGTACATCAAAACTAATATGGCTTATAATTACAGTAAAGAGAGACAGTGGTAATTTAACAAGATTAAAAAACAATAATAAAGCAACTCCTATCAACATCCACGGCATAACAAAAGGGATTGAGACAAAGCCGGTAAAAAGACTTTTCATTTTATACTGGAATTTGGTCATTCCACGGGCTGCCAGAAAACCTATTATAAGACTAATAACAGTAACTATGACAGCTACTACAACAGAATTTATAAGAGACTGTACAAGAACATCATTTTTACCTATTTGGGCATACCACTTCAAAGTAAATCCACGCCAGGGTAATCCAGATATGGTGGAATTATTGAAGGAGAACACAATTAACACCAGAAGTGGAAGATATATGACGAATACTATGATAGCTGTGGTGTATATTCCAAGGACAGTTTTAACAATTAGATTTTTCTTAACCATTTTCCTGCTCCCTACAATAATTTTTCAAGACCGCTTACCTTTATAACTATCCCAATAAGGACGGTACTGGCAATAAGAAGAATAACACCAATTGCGGAACCGAATCCCCAATTACCTGCTGCCATAAACTGATTGTTTATTACATTGCCAAGCATATATGTTGATGAATTACCAACTATTGTGGGAATAGCAAATTCTCCCAACATTGGTATGTATATAAGAACAAAGGAGGCAAATAGTCCGGGAATGCTGAGAGGAAATATAATTTCCTTAAAGATAGTAAATTTTCCTGCTCCTAAATCTTTTGCTGCCTCAATTGCTGAAGGATCGATACCTTTCAACGCTACCGTTGTTGATTCCCGCATTATTTTTGGAGTAGTTCCCGGAAAGTTTTTGTTAAGGAGATGGAAAAAACGGGAAGAAATCCCGCACTATTTCTGTGCCTGATAAAAAGCGGGAAAATTGATGCAGAAAAAAGCCCGGGATATTCACCCGGGTGAG